>DATEJH010000076.1:0-70611 GCA_035278205.1 Novosphingobium sp.
CCCGCATGGCGCACCCGCCCCGCCTCGTAGAGCGCGGCGACGGGCTCGGCGCGGGCCGCCTTGCCGCGGCTGGCGTGGACCAGCCGGAGTGGCAGCGACACGTCCGCCGCACGCAGGACGCTGGCGACCATCGCCCCGCCCTGGTTGGCTTCGGCGATGACCCGGTCGGCGCTCCAGGCCGAAGCCGCCCGCGCCACCGCCCGGGCCCAGCGTTCGGGACTGGTTTTTTCAACCGAGGCATCGGCGAGAATGTGAGCGATCCCCCCTTCGCAAAGCCCGGCGACCATGATGCCGCAGGCGTCGCCGCCATCCGAGGCGGGCGGATCGACGCCGATGACCACGCGCGCGGCCGCCGGCGCCGCCGCTTCGCGGCATGCCTCGATCAGGGCGCGGGTCCACAGCGCCCCCTCGACATCGGCGATGAGCTCGCCGTCGAGTTCCTGGCGCGCCAGGAGCGAATTGCCGAAGGTCCGGCGCATGTCGCGCAAGTATCGCGCGGGCAGGTTGTCGCTGTTGTCCTCGGTCCGGCCGCGCGTCACCGCCACGTCGTCCGCCCCTTCCGCGAGAAGCCGCCGGACCAGCGGCACCGCGCGCGGCGTCGTCGTCGCGAGGAGGCGCGGGTGGCCGCCGAGGCGCAGGCCAAGCAGGAGGTTGTCCCAGGCACGGCACGCCCTGCCGCCGGCGTTGTCCCACTTGGCGATCTCGTCGCACCAGGCGTGGCTGTGCTGCGGGCCGCGCAGGGTTTCCGGCTCGCCCGCCGAATAGAGCATCGCCTGCGCCCCGTTCGGCCAGAGCAGGCGGCGCAGCGAAGGCTCGAACTCGGGCCGGCGGCGCAGCGGGCTGGCCGCCAGCACGCCGCTTTCCCCCTCGACCATCACGGCGCGCGCCTCGGCCAGGGTAGCGCCGACCAGCGCGATCCGCGCCGATGGATCGGCATCGGCGATCAGGCGCACCCATTCGGCCCCGGCACGCGTCTTGCCAAAGCCGCGCCCGGCCATGATCAGCCAGGTCCGCCAGTCGCCCGGCGGCGGAAGCTGCTCGCTACGCGCCCAGAGCGGCCAGTGCGTCAGCATTTCCGACTGGTCCTCCCGGGGGTAGCGGGCAAGATGCCTGCGGCGCTGCGTGGGAGAGAGGCGCGCCAGTTCGGCAAGCAGATCAGTTTCCGGCATCGGCCGCCTGCCTCGCGGCCGCAACGGCTTCCGCCTTGAGCCGGCGCTGGCGCACGCGCTCGATCCGCGCGTCGATTTCCGCAAGAATGGCCTGGGCATTGCGGTTCTCGTGAACTGCGCGCTGCCGGGTGACCGAATCGCGGTGGAGCGTGAGCAGGCGCAGCGCCGTCGCATTGTCGAACACCCGGGCGCCGCGTCTGGCGCCGGCGGCGGGCCTGACCTCGCCCTCGCGCAAGCGGCGGAGCAGGCTCATCTCGAGGTGATCGTATCCCTCGCAGAGCGCTTCCTGCCATTCGCGGCAGAACTGCGGATCCTGCCGCCGCAATTCGTAGGCGCGAGAGGCGCTGATACCCGCGGCGCGCGCCGAAGCGGCGACGTTGGACGTGGCAGCGAGCTCAGCCAGGAAGGCGCTGCGCCATTGCCGCTGGAACGCGGCGCTTTCGCCCGCCGGCGCGCGCCGGCGGGACAGGCTCTTGTCCGCCATGGGAAATTCTCCGGTGGTGATGGGGCGGCGAATCGGTTTCGCCTCTTGTTCCTGTTTTGTACTCTTCTTTCGGTTCGCTGTCAAGGAGAATATAACCCAAAAGGTTCTCTCTTGCCGCAAGGTGGCGGCGCCTTTAGAGCATCCACCCGAATGCCACCCCGCTCACCCTGAGCTTGTCGAAGTGTGTGGACGCGAACGCCACGTCGGCGTCCTTTCGACAAGCTCAGGACGAGCGGGGTTGGTTTTGAACCGTGCCCGGAGAACCCGATGCTGCGCCGCCTCTACGACTGGACCATGGCCAAGGCGGCACATCGCCGTGCCGAGTGGTGGCTGGCCGCGTTCTCCTTCATCGAGGCCAGCTTCTTCCCGGTGCCGCCGCACCCGCTGCTGGGCCTGATGTGCCTGGCCGAACCGAAGAAGGCGATCCGCTTCGCACTGATCGCGACCCTCGCCTCGGTCACCGGCGGGCTGCTGGGCTATGCCATCGGGCATTTCGCCTACGAGGCCTTCGGGCAGGCCATGCTGCACGCCCTCGGCCTGGCAAAAAGCTTTCCCAAGGCAGCCTGCTACCTGCGGGAATACGGGGCGGAGATCATCATCGTGAAGGGCGCGACGCCGATTCCCTTCAAGCTGCTGACGATCACGGCCGGGTTCATCGGCATGAACCTGCTGGTCTTCATCGGCGCCTCGGTGATCTCGCGCTCGATCAGCTTCATGATCGTGGGCGTGCTGTTCCGCATGTTCGGCGCGCCGATCAAGGCGGTGATCGACAAGCACCTGGGCAAGGTGACCGCCGCCTTCGCCATTCTCGTCGTCGCGGGCTTCCTTGCCGTCACCCTGCTGGGCGGCGGCGGCAAGCAGACCAACGAGAAGTGCGAGGCGGCGGCGCAGGCGATATGAGCCGCAGCCGTCCGGACATCTGAATTTGCGATTCCCGCTCTAGGATATCACCAGCCAGCCGCCCCATACCAGGCACAGGACCCCCGAAACGACCGCGATCCTGTGCCCGCCCGGCAGCAGCTTCTCGGCCGCGACCAGAAGCGTCAGGAAGGCGATCCAGGCGAGGTTCATCACCCCGCCCACGAACAGGAGCGCCATCAGCAGCCAGCAGCATCCCGCGCAGAAGGCGCCGTGGATCACGCCCATGCGCAGGGCTCCCGCGCTTCCCGGCTCGTAATAGCGAGTGAGGAACCGGGCCGGGCTGCGGCAAAGGCTGAGGCAGGTGTCCTTGAGCGGCGAGAGCTGGTAGAGCCCCGCCGCGATGAGCAGGGCTGCCGTCAACGGCCGGCCGGCCGATGCCATGTCCATACCGGCCATGAGGCCCGCTTGCTGGAGCAGCATCTGCAGCGCCGCCGCGGCCAGGGAGAACAGTCCCCACACCAGCAGGTATCCGGCGAGGAAGCTGCCCGTGGCCGGCGGCGCGCCGACGCCGGTGGCGGCGCGGACGTGGAGCAGGATCATCGGCGCGGCCGAAGGCAGCATCATCGCCACCATCATCACCCACCACATCGAGAAGCTCAGCATGAAATGCAGGACGGACCACGCGGCCTGCGGCGTCGCGGGCATCTCCATGCCCGGCATCTCCATACCCGGCATGGCAGCAGGAGGGGCAGCAGGAGGGGCAGCAGGAGGGGCGGCGGGCGTCAGCGGCGGCAACGCAAGCCCGGGCGCCATGCCCGTGCCCGCCCCCGTCGCCAGCCAGGCCCAGGCGAGCAGGGTCAGCAGCGCAAGCATGGCGATGGTCACGGCGCGATGCCGCGCCAGCGTCGCCTCGACCGTCCTTGTCATCAAGCGCGTACGATCCCGTGGCTGCCGAGGTGCAGGTTCGCGAACTGGGCGTAGCTGAAGCCGTGGTCGAGTTCCATCGGGAAGGTCGACCGGCTGCGGCCGCGTCCGACCTCGGCGATCTCGTACTCGAAGCCGTCGGGCAGGTTGATCCGGGCCCGGATTTCTGAGCCGTCGACCGGGCTGCGGATGGGCTCGGCCTCGGCCTCGACATGCCCTTCGATGCGCAGCCGCCCGGTCCGGCCGTCAACGTCGACATCGAAGTCGATGGGCAGGAAGCGCGGCTCGTGCATCTTCTCGATGGTGGAGGCGAAGACCGCGAAGACGGTGGCGAAGGGGTCCGTGTCGCCGCCGGTCATGATCGTCAGCAGCGAACTGCGCTGCGCCTCGCTGGCGCGTTCATCGACGAACGCCACGCATTCGCCCTTGCCTTCATGGATCGCGCCCGGCCAGCGGAACACCGCGGCGATCCTGAGACCCGACAGGTCGGTGTCCCCGTGCCGGCCCTCGTCGATCGCCATGCCGAACACCGCCTGGCAGTGCCCCTTGTCCGGCAAGCCGCCGAACTGGCAGTTGCAGCCATATTCGCAATTGCAGTTGGCCAGTTCCCGGCCCTTCAGTTCCCAGTAGACCATTGCGCATCTCCCCGTGGTCAATGCCGGAGTCGCGGTCGTTCCGCGAAGGGCCCGTCATAGCACAGTTCGGCGCCGGATGCGCGGCTGGAACTGGTCGCGGTGCGACGAGGACAGGTCTCGACCGGAGTACTCCATCAAACCGTCCCCGGTACGCCGTCCGGGCCAGCAGGATGACATCGAAAACCCGCGCGCGGCGGCGTGGGAGAGGCTTTCGGCCGCGCCTTCAGACAGGTTTGAGTGTCGATAGCCGGGACGCCGTCAGCTAACGGCGAATTGCCCCGCTCGAACCGCCGACAGCGGGGATGCCGGACCTACCTGTAAAAAAATTCAGGTTTTATAATGCCAAGAGGCCGGCGATTTTCACCGCCGGCCCCCGTTCCACATGGGGGAGTGGAACTCGTGCTGTTATACGACTCGGTAAGTCACTCAGCGCGTAGGCGCATTATAGCGCTCAATCGCCTCAAGCACGATTTTCCGCGCTTCTGCGGCATTGCCCCACGTCCCGACCCTGACCCACTTCTCGGTCTCGAGATCCTTGTAGTGGGTAAAGAAGTGCTCAATCTGGCTGAAGACGATCTCAGGCAGATCCTCCTTCTCCTTCACGTTGGAATAGTAGGGGAAGGTCGCGTCGTCAGGGACGCAGATCAGCTTCTCGTCGCCGCCGTGCTCGTCCTCCAGATTGAGGACCGCGATCGGCCGCGCGCGCACGACGCAGCCCGGAACGAAGGGCGAGCGTGCGACGACCAGCGCGTCAAGCGGATCGCCGTCGGGCGAGAGCGTGTGCGGCACGAAACCGTAATTGGCGGGATAACGCATCGGCGTATGCAGGATGCGATCGACGTAGAGAGCGCCCGAAGCCTTGTCGAACTCGTACTTGACCGGCTCGCCGGCGGTCGGAACCTCGATGATCACGTTGAGGTTTTCCGGCGGATTCTCGCCGACGGGAATCATGTCGATGCGCATGGTGTTCCTTTTTGTGCAGAACCGGCCCGGCCGGGCCGGATGACCAACGGCGCGCGGCTTAGCCGCGCCCCTGCTGCGCCGCAACAGCCTAATAGTCGGGGGCGGAGTTAATCGCGGCGAGGCGACAGCAGGCGATCGAGGCCGTTAACTTTGCCCGGGGTGGCTGTTTCGAGCCATGGCCAACGCATACCGCCATGATAGTCCACCGCGAGATTCATCACCTTTTCGCCGCGCTGCACCACGAACTGCAACGGTTCCTTGCGGGCTTTGGCGGCCTTGACGGCCTTGGTCATCGCGTCGGGCGAATAGACGGTGCCGTCCACGGCGATGATCTTCGCACCCGTCACGATCCCCGCATCGAAAGCGGGGCTGTCCCAGACGACGCTGCCGACAGTGCCGTCCTTGTCCACTGTCACCCCAAGCGAATGGACGAGATTAAGACTGCCGTACTTCTCGCCGACCGCCTTGTCGTAGGGGTTCGGCTCATCCTTGAACACCACCTTGTAGCCGGCCTTCTCTATCCCGGCGTAAGGCGCCGACCTGCCCGGCTTGTTGATCCGTTCGCTGAGGAACGCCGCCCAGTCATAAGGACAGGCCTCGTTCAGCGCCGCGACGACGTCGTCGAAGGTATAAGAGAGGACCGGGCGCGTGCCCTCGCGATAGGAAAAGAAGGTCCTCGCGAAATCGTCCAGGCCTTTCCGGCCGCCGGTGGCTTCGCGAATCACCTGGTCGGCCTCCAGCCAGACCATGGCGCCTTCCCAATAGTAGTCTTCCCCCCGCGCCAGCGAAGCATAGGGCTTCGGCTTGCGTGCCGAGAAGACCGGATCGAACGTGGTGTCCTCCAGCGAACGCCAGCCGCGCCCCGGCGAGGCCGCCAGCGAGGCGGCGGCGCGGGCGATCGCACCCAGCACGGTGGCCTTCTCCTGCACTCCGGAACGCGCCGCCAGCACCATTCCCCAGAACTGCGTCTGGCCTTCGTAGACCCACAAAAGGTCGTCCTGCATCGGCGTGCGGTAGTCCGGGGTCGCGAGCCCCTCCGGACGGCGGTACTTGCCGTTCCAGCTATGCGCGAACTCGTGCGCCAGGACGTTGCGGTCCCAGTCCTGCCCTTTCCAGTCGACGAAGCTGCGAGGCTCAAGCTGGTTCTCGCTCGATTCCAGATGCTCGAGGCCGATGCCGCCGATCCTGCCCGACAGCGCGGCGAGGAAATCGTAGTGCTCGAAGGCCGGCCTGCCGAAGAGGTAGAGCGCCTGATCGGAAAGCTGGCGCAGCTTCGCGAGATTGTCCGGCGCCAGCTCCAGAAGCTCGGGCGCATCGGCCACGGCGTCGAGCGAGACGGAGTGGCCCAGATCGAACCTGCGGTAGTAGGCACCGGCGAAGATCGGCGAATCCACCAGCTCCTCGTAGTCCGTTTCGGCCCAGGTACAGCGGTCGCCGCTGCGGGACTGGCCGTCAAGCGAGGTGCCCGGCGTCCAGCCCTTGGGCAGCACCACGCTGGGGCGGATGCGGATGCGGCGGACGTAGTGACCGGCGGGATAGAGGCTCATCTTCTCCCACTGCAGGTTGAGCATTTCCGGCGTGACGGTGACCCGCCCTTCGGACGCCTGCAACGGCGAGGTGTGGATGAAGCGGGCGACCACCTGACGCGCGTTCTCCGGCAGGTCGAGATGAAAGGCATAGACCTCTAGCGGATCGCGCCGCCAGGAGACCGGCCTGCCGTCGGCGGTGAAATGCAGGTCGACCAACTCCGCCAGCGGCCCGCGCGGGGCATGGCTGCCGGGCAGCCACTGCGGGAACAGCAGCGTCAGCCGCCGCGTGCCCGGGGCGAGAGGGATCGTCTCGGTCACCTTGTACGCCGCGCGCGTCACGTCGCTGGCGTCGATGTCGAGCTGGATCGTGCCGCCCGGCCAGGGCGCGTCCACGGCATCGGGAACCGAGGGGCTGGCCATCTCCGGCCGCATGGGCTCGGCGGCAAACGCCGGGACGGCCGGCAGGGACAGGGCGGCAAGGAGCGCTGTAACCGCAGGAAAAGTCTTCATGGATCGATGGTGTGGCAACCCGCACACCGAAGCGCAACCGGCAGAGCCGTTTGCTCCCCGGCTCGCGAAGGTGAGCCATGCGAAGGCGCGGCCGGGGAAAGTCTCGCAAAGGCGCAAAGGCGCATGCGTGGGAATTCTCCCGTCAGCCGCCCCATCTTCCCCCGCGCCGCCAATCCGGCTAAGCGCGCGCGATGAGCAGCACACCACAGGCCATTCGCGGAACGCAGGATATCTTCGGCCCTGATGCCGAGGCGTTCGCGCACGTCGTCGAGACTTTCGAGCGCGTGCGCAGGCTCTACCGCTTCCGCCGCGTGGAGATGCCGGTGTTCGAGAAGACGGCGGTATTCTCCCGCTCGCTGGGCGAGACCACCGACGTCGTCTCCAAGGAGATGTATTCCTTCGAGGACCGCGGCGGCGAATCGCTGACGCTGCGCCCGGAGTTCACCGCCGGCATCGCGCGGGCCTACCTCACCGACGGCTGGCAGCAATACGCGCCGCTCAAGGTCGCCACGCACGGGCCCCTGTTCCGCTACGAACGCCCGCAGAAGGGCCGCTATCGCCAATTCCACCAGCTCGACGCCGAAGTGATCGGCGCGGCCGAGCCGATGGCCGACGTCGAGCTGCTGGTCATGGCCGACCAGCTTCTGAAGGAACTCGGCATTGCCGAGGGGGTGACGCTGCAGCTCAACACCCTGGGCGATGCCGAGAGCCGCGAGGCCTGGCGCGCCGCACTGGTGGAATATTTCCGCGGCCACAAGGCTTCGCTCAGCGAGGATTCGCAGGACCGCCTGGAGCGCAATCCCTTGCGCATCCTCGATTCCAAGGATCCGCGCGACAAGCCGCTCGCCGCCGGCGCGCCGAAGATCGACGACTATCTGTCAGGCGAAGCGCAGGACTTCTTCGGCGCGGTGACACAAGGGCTCGGGGCGGCCTCGGTGGACTTCGTCCGCGCCCCGTCCCTTGTGCGCGGCCTGGACTACTACAGGCACACTGCTTTCGAATTCGTGACAGACCGTCTGGGCGCGCAAGGCACAGTGCTGGGCGGCGGTCGCTACGACGGCCTGATCGAGGCGCTGGGCGGGCCGCATACCCCGGCCGTGGGCTGGGCGGCAGGGATCGAGCGGCTGGCGATGCTGGTGGGGGAGGCGGGCTCCGCCAGGCTCGAAATCGCTGTGGCTGCGGAGAATACCGCCCGCGAACAGGACGCGGCTGAATGCGTTGCGGAGTTTCGACGCGCGGGATTCGTCACCGAGCTGTTCGCAAGCGGAAGCCCTCGCAAGAGATACGACAAGGCGCGCAAAGCTGAACCTGCCATTCTGATTTCCTTCGACGTGCGCGATGGCAGGAACACTCAGAATTGGCTGGTCACTTTCCCGTCCCTCGCGCGCGAAGCCGAGGCTGAAGGTCTGTTTAAGAGCCGATGGGATTTCTCTTGATCCTTCGTTCCTTCGTCGCCCCCTCAAAGGCGGGGGTCCCGCTTTCTTTCAAAGTGGCGCGAACAAGCGGGGTCCCCGCCTTCGCGGGGATGACGAATGAAGGCGGGAGCGGTTTGTGAGCACCATCTCCGACCAGCGCCTTGCCCAGATCGCCGCGCGCTTTGCCGAGCTTGAGGCGCGCCTGGCATCGGGCACGCTCGAGGGCGATGCCTTCGTCGCCGCGAGCCGCGATTATGCCGAGCTGGAGCCGGTGGCGCGCGCCGCCGCCGAAGTCGTCTCGATGCGCGGCGAACTCGCGAGCCTGCAGCAGCTCGACGATCCCGACCCGGACATGCGCGCCCTCGCCGAAGAGGAAGCCGCCCGCATCAAGGCCGAACTGCCGCAGGCCGAACACCGCCTCGCCGTCGCCATGCTGCCGCGCGATGCCGCCGACCAGCGCCCGGCCATGCTCGAGATCCGCGCCGGCACCGGCGGCGACGAAGCCACGCTGTTCGCCGCCGATCTTTACCGCATGTACGAACGCTATGCCGCCGAGCAGGGCTGGAAGGTCGAGATGATCTCGGCCAACGCCAGCGACATCGGCGGCTTCAAGGAAGTGGTCGCCAATGTCTCGGGCGCCGGCGTCTTCGCCCGGCTCAAGTTCGAGAGCGGCGTCCACCGCGTCCAGCGCGTGCCCGTCACCGAATCCGGCGGGCGCATCCACACTTCGGCGGCGACCGTCGCGGTGCTGCCGGAACCCAGCGAAGTCGACGTCCAGATCGAGGACAGGGACCTCAAGATCGACATCTACCGGGCGAGCGGCGCCGGCGGGCAGCACGTCAACACCACCGATTCGGCCGTGCGCATCACCCACCTGCCCAGCGGTCTCGTGGTGATCTGCCAGGACGAGCGCAGCCAGCACAAGAACAAGGCCAAGGCGATGCAGGTCCTGCGCGCCCGCCTCTACGAGAAGATGCGCGACGAAGCGCAAGGCGCCGAGGCCGAAGCGCGCAAGGCCATGGTCGGCTCCGGCGACCGCTCCGAACGGATCCGCACCTACAATTTCCCGCAAGGGCGCGTCACCGACCACCGCATCAACCTGACTTTGCACCGCCTGCCGGAAGTGCTCGAAGGGCCGGGCCTTGCCGAGCTGGTCGACGCGCTCATCGCCGAGGACGAGGCCAAGCGGCTGGCGGCCATGGATGAGTGACAGCCCCGAAAAGAAAGCCCGTTCCGTATCCATTGCCATCCGCGAAGCCGCGAAGCGCCTCGCAGAGACCAGCGACACCGCGCGCCTCGATGCCGAGGTGCTGATGGCCCAGGCCCTCGGCACGACCCGGTCCGAACTGCTGCTGCGCCACATGAACGATCCCGCGCCAGCGGCCTTTGCCGGGATGGTGGAGCGCCGCGCCGCGCGGGAGCCGGTCGCCTACATCACCGGCCGCCAGGAGTTCTTCGGCCTTCCCTTCCGCGTCTCTCCCGAAGTCCTGATTCCGCGCGGGGACAGCGAGGTCCTGGTCGAAGCCGCCCTCGCCGCCCGCCCCGATGCCCGCCGCGTGCTCGATTGCGGCACAGGTTCGGGGGCGCTGCTGCTGGCGGTGCTTTCAAAGATTCCCGAGGCGCGCGGCCTCGGCATCGACCGCTCGCCCGGAGCGGTCGCCATCGCGCGCGCCAACGCCGAGGCGCTGGGCCTTGCCGGACGCGCCGCGATGATCGAGGCCGACTGGCGCGAGCCCGGCTGGGCCGGACGCCTCGACGGGCCTTTCGACCTGATCCTCGCCAACCCGCCTTACGTGGAGGAAGCCGCGAGGCTCGACGCCTCGGTCCGCGCCTTCGAACCGGCGGGCGCGCTTTTCGCGGGGCCCGAGGGGCTCGACGACTACCGCATACTCGTGCCGCAGCTGCCCGCCCTGCTCGCTCCCGGCGGCGCCGCGCTGGTGGAGATCGGGCACGCCCAGGCCCAGGCGGTCGGTGCGATCGGCGAAGCGGCGGGGCTCGAAGGCGTGCTCCATCGCGACCTCGCCGGACGCCCCCGCGTCCTCTCATTTTCGTTAACCGGCTGAAGATTCCCCTTGGAATCGGGCATCAGAGTCCCTAAGCATGGTAACGAGCAGATCATGGATGATATTTCCCATGCCTGCTCACTTCCATCATTTGCAGACGGTGCTGCGTGGGGGCGCCTCGGCACGGCAGATGGGAAATCACGGCACTCGTGACGATCCGTGATCATGCGACGCAAGGTGGCCGACGGGGAACATCCGGTCGGCAGCCAAGGGGTTTTGAGGAAAATTATCCTTGAATAACAATCGTGGTAATAACCGCAGGCGTGGCCGCGGCGGCAACCGTCAACAGGGCGGTCAGCAAACGAACCGTATCGACAGCAGGGCCCGGGGCAACGCGCCGCAGCTGCTGGAAAAATACAAGAAACTGGCTCACGACGCGCACCTCAACGGCGATCGCGTGCAGGAGGAATATTACCTCCAGTTCGCCGATCACTACTTCCGCGTCATCGCCGACCAGAGGCAGCGCCAGGAAGAGGCCCGCCAGCCGCGCCGCGACGATCGTTCGTTCGATTACGACAACGACGCCGGTTCGGACGACGATACGGAGTTCGAAGGCGCCCGTTCCTACCAGGACCGCTCTTATCAGGACCGTTCCTATCAGGATCGCGCCCCGCGCGAGGATCGGGCTTCTCGCGATGACCGCGCCCCGCGCGGCAATGTCGAGGAGCGCGGCGAGGCTGTCGAGGCCGCCGATGAAAGCGCATCCGCCGGCGAGCGCTCGGTCTATGAGCCGGCGGAAAATCCCTTCGTGCGCGACAACCGCGGGCCGCGCGCCGGGCTGAAGCAGCGCAAGCCGCGCCGCAACCGGGAAGAGAGCGACGATCCCAGGGGCAACGCGGCGGCATCGGCAAACGAACCCGCTCCGGCCTTGAACGAGGATACGCAGGCGCCGTCCGGCAATTTCGACCCCGCCGCACTGCCGCCGGCGATCTCGGCCAAGGCGGAAGACAAGCCGAAGCGCCGCGCGCGCGCCAAGAAGGCCGAAGACGAGACGGCCGAAGGCGCCGAGGAAAAACCCAAGCGCCGCCGTACCCGCAAGGCCAGCCCGTCGGATGACGGGATGGGCGGCGAAACGCTCGAAACGGTGGAGTGAGCTCGCGCTCTCCTTCTGGGGAGCCGCTCTCACCCGCTTCCCCCTCCTCCGAAAGGGAGGAGGGCTCGCACCGGGCGTGATCCGCCGGCATGACAAGCGTCCTGGCTGCCCGCAACTCCGCTTGCTTCGCGCCCGGGCTGCCTTACATACCGGCGCCAATGGATTCCCTTAGGCAAGCTCCGGCCCTGAGCACCGCATCGGCGACCTTCGGCCGGTTCTCCCGACTTTCCGCCGTCCTTGCCGCCATAGTTGCCGGCGCGGCCGCGGCCTGCGGTTTCCAGCCGCTTTCGCTATGGCCGCTGACCCTGCTCGGGATTGCCTGCCTGGTCGAACTGGTCGTGCGCTGCGGCAGCGGCCGGCGGGCTTTCCTGATCGGCTGGTGCTTCGGCCTCGGCCACTTCACGCTCGGCAACAACTGGATCGCGACCGCTTTCACTTACCAGGCGCAGATGCCGCCCTGGCTGGGGGGCATCGCCGTCTTCCTGCTGTCGCTCTACCTTGCCGTCTATCCTGCCCTTGCCGCCCTTGGCGCCTGGACGGCGCTGCGGTTCGCCCGTGGCGGCCGCCCCGGTCCAGCGGCGGCGCGAACATTCGCCGCAGTCGCGTTCGCTTTCCCGGCGGCCTGGATCGTCACGGAATGGATGCGCGCCTGGGTCTTCACCGGCTTTGCCTGGAACCCGCTGGGCGCCGCCCTGCTGGGCCAGTTCGACAGCCGGGGCCTCGCCATGCTGACGCCATGGATCGGAACATACGGGCTTTCCGGCGTGCTGGCGCTGCTGGCCTGCCTGCCAGGCCTCTTCGTCCGGCTCGGCGCGGAGCGCAGCGGTATCGGCCGCTGGGCCTGGGCCGTGCCGGCGCTTGCCCTGGCGGCGGCGCTGGTGCTCGTCATGACCGTTCCAGACCGCTGGGCCGGCCGCGAGGAAGGGCAGATCCGCTATACCCTCGTCCAGCCCGACCTGCGGCAGGAGGTGATCGACGATCCGCGCCAGTTCGAGGCGAACTTCGTCAGGCTCGCCGGGCTCTCCCTGCCGAAACAGCCCGGCGACAAGCGGGTCGTGTTCTGGCCGGAGTCGGGCCTGGGCGACTACCTGCGCGACGGATATCCGCAGTACCTCTATTTCATGTACACCTACGACGGTGACCCGCTGGCGGCACGACGGCGGATCGGCCGCGTCATCGGCTCCTACGGCCTGCTGCTGACCGGTGCCGTCGATCTGGTGATGCAGAACGGTGACGAGGTCGCCGCGCGCAATTCGGTGACCGCCTTCGACGGGCGGGGACGCATTCTCGCGAGCTATTCCAAGGCACATCTGGTGCCCTACGGCGAATACTTGGCGCTGCGCTGGCTGCTGGAGCCGCTAGGGGCCCGGCGCCTGGTTGCCGGCTCGCTCGACTTCTGGCCGGGGCCGGGGCCGCGCACCTACGACTTCGGCAGCTATGGCGAGGCCGGGATCCAGATCTGCTACGAGATCACGTTCAGCGGCCAGGTCGCCGATCCGCGCAACCGGCCGGACTACATCTTCAACCCCTCCAACGACGGCTGGTTCGGCACCTGGGGGCCGCCGCAGCACCTCGCGCAGGCGCGGCTACGGGCGATCGAGGAAGGGCTACCGGTACTGCGCTCGACGACGACCGGCATCAGCGCCGTGGTCGATGCCGACGGAATCGTGCGCCGGTACATTCCCTGGCACCAGGCCGGGCGCCTCGACGGCCGGATCCCTCCCGCGCACGAGCCGACGCCGTTCGCCCGCTTCGGCAATCTCCTGCCGCTCGCGCTCGCCGCGTTCCTGATGCTGATCGCGCTTTCCACGGTTGCACTGAGCCGCCGCGCGGAGTAGACGGCAGGCCACATAAAGATTTCTTTATATGGTGTCCGACAATGCGCAGTGACTACGTCTTCACTTCCGAGAGCGTCTCGGAAGGCCATCCCGACAAGGTTTCCGACCAGATCTCCGACGCCATCGTCGATCTGTTCCTCTCGCGGGATCCCGAAGCGCGCGTCGCCTGCGAAACCCTGACGACAACCCAGCGCGTCGTGCTGGCCGGCGAAGTGCGCGGCCGCGGCATGATCGACGCCGACGGCCACTGGGCCGAAGGCGCGCAGGAGGAAATCCAGCGCGTCGTGCGCGAGACGGTACGCCGCATCGGCTATGAGCAGGAGGGCTTCCACTGGGCCGACCTGACTTTCGAGAACCACCTCCACCCGCAGAGCGCCGACATCGCCCAGGGCGTCGATTCGACCGGCAACAAGGACGAAGGCGCGGGCGACCAGGGCATCATGTTCGGCTATGCCTGCGACGAGACGCCCGACCTCATGCCGGCGACGCTCGACTACAGCCACAAGATCCTTGAGCGCCTTGCCGCCGACCGCAAGTCGGGGGCGGCGCCGTTCCTGGAGCCGGACGCCAAGAGCCAGGTCACCCTGCGCTTCAAGGACGGCCGGCCGGTTGCCGCGACCGCGATCGTCGTCTCCACCCAGCACAAGCCCGGCTATCACGAGGGCGAGAGGGAAGCCGAGCTCAAGGCCTATGTGAAGAAGGTCGTGCGCGAGGTCCTGCCCGCCGGTTTCGTCACCGACGAGACGGTCTGGCACATCAACCCGACCGGCAAGTTCGAGATCGGCGGCCCTGACGGCGACGCCGGCCTCACCGGGCGCAAGATCATCGTCGACACTTACGGCGGTGCGGCGCCGCACGGCGGCGGCGCCTTCTCGGGCAAGGACCCGACCAAGGTCGACCGCTCGGCCGCCTACGTCACCCGCTACCTCGCCAAGAACGTGGTCGCGGCGGGTCTCGCCCGGCGCTGCACGATCCAGGTCTCCTATGCGATCGGCGTATCGGAGCCGCTCTCGCTCTACGTCAACCTGCACGACACCGGCGAAGTCTCCGAAGAGGAGCTGGAACGGGCGATCACCAGGGTGGCGAAGGAGCGCCTGGGCAGCCTGACCCCGCGCGGCATCCGCGTCGGCCTCGGCCTCAACAAGCCGATCTATTCGAAGACCGCCGCCTACGGCCACTTCGGCCGCCAGCCCGAAGGCGATCTGTTCCCCTGGGAGCGGACGGACCTGGTCGAGGATCTGAAGAAGGCGCTGGGGTGAAGGCGTAAAAGCCCCCCGCTGCGGCTAGTTTCGCCTGCGGCTCATCAAGTCTCACGGCCCTCCCGCTTGCGGGAGGGCATTTTACACCGCCCTTGCGCCGGAACGCCAAAGCGTTAGCCTCGTCCCATCGATCCGCCCGCACGGGCATCAGGGACACGGACACATGCTCGAACTCGACCGCCGCGGCGCAGTTGGCCTTGCGGCCGCGCTGCCTTTCGCTTCTCCGCTCGCGTCGCTCCTTTCCGGCTCTGCCGACGCCGCCGAAGCCGCCTCGGCGCAGGCAGCGGCCTGGGATCTTTCAGAGCTGTTCCCTTCTTTCGAGGCCTGGGACGCCGCGCGCAAGGCGGTTCTGGGCGCCCTGCCCCGCCTTGCCGCCTACAAGGGCACGCTGGGCCAGAGCGCCGATGCCATGGCAAAGGCGCTGGAGGATATCTCCGCCACGATGCTGGCGGCGCTTCGCGTCCACGTCTACGCCTCGCTCAAGGCCGACGAGGACATCCGCATTTCCGCAAACCAGGAACGCGAGAGCCAGGCGCAGGACATGTTCACCGCGCTGGGCCAGGCGACCTCGTGGGAATCCCCTGAAGTGCTCGCGATCGGCAGGGACAGGGTCGAAAGCTTCATCGCCGCCAACGATGCGCTGAAGCGCCGCTTCGCTTTCCACTTGCGCAACACCCTGCGCCAGGCGCCGCACACCCTGGATGCCCGAGGGGAGGAGATCCTGGCCGCCGCCTCCGCGCCGCTGGCCGGACCGCAGGCGATCCGCGGCCAGCTCGTCGCCGCCGACATTCCGTGGCCGACGGTCACCCTGTCGGACGGGCGCAGCCAGCGGCTCGACGATCAGGGCTACACGCTCACCCGCGACGCGCCCGATCGCGAGGATCGCAGGAAGGTGTTCGATGCCTTCTGGGCCAAGTACGGCGAGTACCGCAATACGCTGGGCACCACTCTCGCGACCAAGCTCAAGGGCGACGTCTTCGAGGCGCAGATGCGCAAGTATCCCAATTCGCTGGCGATGGCCCTTTCGGGCAACAACGTGCCCGAGGCCGTCTATCGCACGCTCGTTTCGGAAACCGGCGCGGGCCTGCCGCAGCTCCACCGCTATTTCCAGCTTCGCCGCAGGATCCTCCGCCTGCCCGACATCCATTATTACGACATATACCCGCCGCTGGTCTCGTTGGACCGCAAGTTCACGGTTGCGGACATGCGGAACATCACGCTCGAGGCGCTCAGGCCGCTCGGGCCCGGCTACGTGAAGCAGCTGGGCGATGCGACGGCGGCGAAGTGGATGGACCCGCTGCCCCGCCCCGGCAAACGCTCCGGCGCCTACATGAACGGCGCCGTCTATGACGTTCACCCCTACCTGCTGCTCAACCTGGGCGAGAACTACGAAGGGCTGTCGACGTTCGCGCACGAATGGGGCCACGCCATGCACACGCTGCTGGCGAGCAAGGCGCAGCCGTTCGAGACGTCCGATTACCCCATCTTCACCGCCGAGATCGCCTCGACCTGCAACGAAGTCCTCCTCACGCACTACATGCTGGAGCGCGCGAAGACGAAGGAGGAGAAGATCTTCTACCTCGGCATGCGGCTGGAAGGTCTGCGCGGCACCTATTTCCGCCAGACCATGTTCGCCGAGTTCGAACTGAAGATCCACGAGATGGCCGAAGCAGGGGAAGGCCTGTCGGGCGAGACTTTCTCGAAAGTCTATCTCGACCTGCTCAGGCGCTATCATGGCCCCGAGTTCGTCATCGATGACGCTTACGGCATCGAATGGGCATATATCGGCCACTTCTATTACTTCTTCTACGTCTACCAGTACGCTACGTCGATCACGGCCGGCACCTGGTTCGCCCATTCGATCCTCAAGGGCGGCGCGGCCGAGCGCGAGCGCTATCTGGACGTGCTGCGCGCGGGCGGGTCCGACTACCCGATCGAGATCCTCAAGCGCGCCGACCTCGACATGACGAGGCCCGAGCCCTACCGCGAACTGATCGCGGAGTTCGGACAGACGATCGACCAGATCGAAGCACTGATGGGCTGAGGCAACCATGGCATACGAAACCCTGATCTCGGTCGAAGAGCTGCGCGGTCTGCTGCAAAGCGGCGCCGGCGTGCTCCTGCTCGATTGCGAATTCGATCTCACCGCGCCCGAGAAGGGGCGGCAGGTCTATGCGGCGGGGCACCTGCCCGGCGCCCGATACGCCCACCTCGACGAAGACCTTGCCGGCAGGCCGGACGGCACGAACGGCCGCCATCCCCTGCCCGATCGGGAGACTTTCGCGGCCTGGTTGCGCCGCCTTGGCCTGAAGCGGGGCCAGCAGGTGGTTGCTTACGGCTCCAACGGCGGGGCCGGCGCCGCGCGCGCCTGGTGGCTGCTGCGCTGGATAGGCCACCGGGAGGCCGCGGTGCTCGACGGCGGAAAGGCCGCGTGGACCGCTGCCGGCCTGCCGCTTGAGACCGGTGTCCCGCCGCAGCCGCAGCCGGGCGATTTCACCGCCGCCGAGCCGCTGGCCGGCGCGCCCGTTTCTGCCGCGGAGGTGCTGGCGGATATCGGCCACGGCGCAGCGCAGGTGCTGGACGCGCGCGACCCCGCGCGGTTCCGCGGCGATCCCAATCCGCTCGACCCGGTGTCCGGCCATATCCCCGGCGCCCGCAACCGCTTCTTCCGCGACAATCTCGACAGCGAGGGCCGGTTCCTTCCCGCCGGGGAACTCGCCGCCGAGTTCAATGCATTGCTGCAGGGAAAACCGGCCGTCCTGCAATGCGGCTCGGGCGTGACCGCCTGCCACAATGCGCTCGCCATGGAGATCGCCGGCCTGCGCGGCGCCCGGCTCTATCCCGGCTCATGGAGCGAATGGATCAGCGACCCGGCCCGTCCGGTGGCGACGGGGGAGGAATGAGCCACGACGCCAGAAGCGGGTCCCCGCTTTCGCGGGGACGACGGCGTGAATTGTGTCTGACGTTTTCCTGTAGTTGAGGCGCTCGTGCTACTTCGCCAGTTCGGCCTCGATCGCGCCCACCAGTTCGGGCGCCTGCGGTTCGACCGCCGGAGCAAAGCGGGCGGCGACGCTGCCGTCGCGCCCGATCAGGAACTTCTCGAAGTTCCACAGCACTTCCGGGTCCTCGGTCGGCGTCATGCCGAAGCCCTTGAGGCGCTCGCGGAATTCCTCGGCCGGGCCGGTCTTTTCGGGCCTTGCTTGGGTCAAGGCGGCGTAGAGCGGCTGCTTGCCGGCGCCGGTGACGTCGGCCTTGGCGAAGAGCGGAAACGAGACGCCGTAGTTGAGCGAGCAGAATTCCGCGATCTCCTCATGCGTGCCCGGCTCCTGTGCGCCGAAGTCGTTGGCGGGGAAACCCAGGACCTCGAAGCCCTTGTCCCTGTACTCTTCGTAGAGCTTCTCCAGACCTTCGTACTGCGGCGTCAGCCCGCACTTGGAAGCGACGTTGACCACCAGCAGGACGTTGCCCCTGTGGTTGGCGAGACTGTCGCTCGCACCGTCGATGCGGGTCAGCGGAATTGCGGCGAGATCGGTCATCTGGGATTCTCCCGTGGATTGGTTCGCTCGGGGGTTATGCGGCCCCGGCGTGACCGCTGCAAGTCACATGGCGCGATGTTGGATTGGACGCTTCGATACTGTTAAATCCCCGTCGTCCCCGCGGCGGCGGGGACCCCGCTTCTGGTCATGCGCCACGATCGGAAGGCAGCGGGACCCCCGCTTTTGCGGGGGCGACGAGGTTGCAATGTATTATCGACAGCCCGGACCGGGTCCCTGCTCTGCGATCAACTCACGTAATGCGCCGTGGTCTTGCTCGCGACTTCCTCCGTCGTCACGCCGGGCGCCAGTTCAATCAGCCGGAACGGAGAGCTGTGATCCCGCCGCTGGAACACGGCGAGGTCAGTGACGATCATGTCCACCACGTTCCGGCCGGTGAGCGGCAGGGTGCATGCGGGGATGAACTTGGGATCGCCGTTCTTGGAAGTGTGCTCCATGACGACGATGATCTTCTTGACCCCGGCGACGAGGTCCATCGCGCCGCCCATGCCCTTGATCATCTTGCCCGGGATCATCCAGTTGGCGATATCGCCGTTCTCGGCCACTTCCATCGCGCCGAGCACGGCAAGGTCGATATGCCCGCCGCGGATCATGCCGAAACTCGTTGCGCTGTCAAAATAGGCGGTCTGCGGCAGTTCGCTGACCGTCTGCTTGCCGGCATTGATGAGGTCGGGATCGACCTCCTCGGCGTAGGGGAACGGCCCGATGCCGAGCATGCCGTTCTCGGACTGGAGGGTGACGGTCACCCCCTCGGGCACATGGTTCGCCACCAGCGTCGGGATGCCGATGCCGAGGTTGACGTAAAAGCCGTCGCGCAGTTCCTTTGCAGCGCGGGCGGCCATTTCATCGCGGGTCCACCCTTTGTTGGTATCTTGGGACATCAGGCGTTCTCCCTCTCGCGGGTGGTCGTGAATTCGATCTTCTTGTCGTAAGGCGCGCCCAGCACGAGGCGCTGGACGAAGACGCCGGGCAGGTGGATGCAGTCGGGGTCGAGCGAGCCGGTGGGCACGATCTCCTCCACCTCGACCACGCAGACCTTGCCGCAGGTCGCGGCAGGGACGTTGAAGTTGCGCGCGGTCTTGCGGAACACGACGTTGCCTGTCTCGTCGGCCTTCCAGGCCTTGACGAGGCTGAGGTCGGCGAAGATGCCGCGTTCGAGGACGTACTCCTCACCGTCGAAGACCTTGGTCTCCTTGCCTTCGGCCACCAGCGTGCCGACGCCGGTTTTCGTGTAGAAGCCGGGAATGCCCGCGCCGCCTGCGCGCATGCGTTCGGCCAGGGTGCCCTGGGGGCAGAATTCGACTTCGAGTTCGCCAGAGAGGTACTGGCGCTCGAACTCCTTGTTCTCGCCGACGTAGGAGGAGATCATCTTCCTCACCTGCTTCGTGCGCAGGAGCTTGCCGATGCCTTCATTGTCGATGCCGGCATTGTTGGAAGCGAAGGTCAGGTCCTTCACGCCCGAATCGCGCACCGCATCGAGCAGGCGTTCGGGAATGCCGCAAAGACCGAAGCCGCCGGCGGCGATCAGCATGCCGTCCCTCAGCAGCCCGTCAAGCGCCGCCGAGGCATTGGCGTAGAGTTTGTTCATCGGATCTCCTCTCGCGTTCGCGGCACTCTAAGCAGCGCGCGTTTGATCTGCACCAACTCCGCTCACCCTGAGCCTGTCGAAGCACGCTGCCAGGTGCACCAGCCCCAATACCCTTCGACAAGCTCTGGGTGAGCGGAGCTGGCGCGGATTCCGGTGCATCGCCATCTAGACGGCTGCGCCCATTACGAATAGCGATTGTTTTTTATGCATTCCGATACGCAGCTTTTATGAAACGCATCGCGCTCTATCATCTCGAAACGCTCATGTGGATCGACCGCCTCGGCACTTTCGCCGCGGCGGCGCAGCGGCTCAACACCACGCAGCCCGCCATCTCGGCCCGCGTGCGCGAAATCGAGGAGCAGCTTGGCCTCTCGCTGTTCCAGCGCGACGGGCGGCGCATGGTTCTCACCGCGCGCGGGCGGCGCCTGGTCCAGGCCTGCGAGCCGCTGCGCCGCGGGCTCGAGCAGGTCCTGCTGGAAGCGAGCGATTTTGCCGGCGCGACCGGGGCGGTGCGCATCGGCTCGGGCGAGATTGCGGCGGCGAGCTGCCTGCCCGCCTTCATCCAGGCGATCGAGCGCGAAAGGCGGGGGGTGACGATGGAAATCGAGCTCGACCTCACCGCGCGGCTCCTGCAGCAGCTGCTTTCCGGCACGCGCGACATCGTCTTCCTGGCCGGCCCGGTGGCGAGCCCCGGCATCCGCACCGCGCCGATCGGCTCGGTCGATCTCATATGGGCGGCAGGCCCGGCCGTGGCGGCGGCCGGCGGCTTCGCGCGGGCTCTGCCGGTCTGGTCGCTGCCCGACCATTCGCCGATCCACCGGGTCACGCTGGAAACACTCGACGGCCACGGCATCCGCGCCCGTGCCCTGCACACCTGCAACAACGTGCGCACGCTGATCGAGATCATCGCCGGGGGCGAAGGCGCGGCGGTGCTGCCCGAGACCATGATACGCCAGCAACTGCGCCGCGGGTCGCTCGTCGAGATCCTGCCCCGCCCCCGCCACAAGGTCCATTTCGAAGCCGCGGTCCGCACCCGCGAGCGCGATCCGGTGATCCTCGACCTGTTCGGGAGGGCGGGCAAGCTGCAGATCGACGGTTACTCCCCCGAATAGCGTTTGATCTTTGTCATGGCAGGGGCGTACCTTCCCCCTAAGGTTCGAGACATCAGAGGGAGACAGGGACATGCGCTCAATTCTCGTCAATGCGGACCGTAAGCCGGGCAACGATGCCCGAATCGATGTGGCGCTGGAGCTTGCGCGCCGCTGGGGCGGGCACCTGACAGTTCTCGTCGACACGCCGGCCACGCGGTACATCGCCATGGACCCGATGGGCGGCAGCTACATCATTTCCGACGCACTGGAGCAGGCGCGCTCCGCGGACGACGACGCCGCGAGGGAGATCGAGGAACGCCTGAAACGCGACGACGTGCCCTTCGACGTGCTTCGCAGCGAGGACGATCCGATCACCGCGCTTGCCGGGGCGGCGCGCCTTGCCGACCTGGTCGTCGTCTCGCGCTCGAGCGGCCTTGCCGGCGACCTGGCGCTCACCTGCCGCGCACCGGTGCTCGTTCTTCCCGACGACAGGGCACTCGAGCTTCCGATCCGGCGCGCCTGCATCGCCTGGGACGGCGGCGAGCAATCGGCCGCCGCGCTGCGCGCCTCAGTGCCGCTGCTGGGGAGCTGCCAGATGATCAAGGTCGTCGCTGTCGCCGAAAAGCCGGGCGGCTTTCCCGCCACCGAGGCGCTGCGCTATCTCTCGCGCCACGGCATCCACGCCGAGCTGGAGGAGCACCAGCGGCGCAATTCGACGGAAGAAACGCTGGCGGCGGCCGTCGCGCAGAACCATGCTGAGCTCCTGGTGATGGGCGCTTACGGCAAGAGCCGCATGCGGGAATTCCTGTTCGGCGGGGTGACTGCCTATTTCCTGAACGAGGCCAAGGCGCCGGCACTTCTGCTCGTGCACTGACGGGCCGTTTGCAGAGCGGGAGTCCGGCCGGCGGCATCGGAGCTGTTTGTCCCGAAGCCGCCGCGCGTCGGCGCGCGCGTGGGGGGCGAAGCATCCTAACCCTGCTTACCGAATTTCGCATCGCAGCAGGAAACAGCCTTGCCTAGCCAATTCCCTTGACGGCGGCGCTCGGCTGAAAATTCACTCATGATAAAAGCGACCATCTTTTTGCCAGAAAACCAGACACTTCTGTCGAATGGTTAAGCAGAATGCAACCACAATTGCATAATTTGCACCTCTTCACGGCCATTTCGCACTTGCACAAAAGCCGAGTCGCTCCCATAAAGGAACTGCCTTTCAGGCATCCTCTCCCAAAACTTCCACGGCCCGGTCGGCAACGACCGGGCCTTTTTTTGGACCGGCTCCGATATCGTCCCGGACTGGCCCGCCTCGCCTGACCGCAAAAATTTCACGCGAACCGATCGGCGTCCGCTCCGTTCGTTTGAAATCCCCGCGCTCCATACCTAGCTCGGGAAGACCCCTGGACCGATCCCGGTGTCGAGGCACGCTCGCCGTGCAAGGGGAATAAGGAAAGGACGCGCATGGCCGAGGCGGAACCCCAGGTGGAAGACCGGACGATCAGGCTGCAGGTGGCCGCCGCCCGGCAGGAAGAAAGCGGCCAGGGCATCGCGCGCATGTCGCGTGCCTCCCTGTCCGCGCTCGGCGCCATGGAAGGCGACGTGATCGAGATCACCGGCAAGGCGGTCACCGTCGCCCGCGCGGTGCTGGCCTATCCCGAGGACGAAGGGCTCGAGGTCATCCGCCTCGACGGCCTGCAGCGCGGCAATGCCGAGGTCGGCTCGGGCGACCACGTCACCGTCCGCAAGGCCGAATCGCGGCCCGCCCAGCGCGTGGTCTTCGCCCCGGCGCAGAAGGACATGCGCCTGCAGGGCCCCTCCGCCGCGCTGAAGCGCAATTTTTTCGGCCGCCCGATGGTGCAGGGGGACCTTGTCGCCACCGTCGGGCAGCAGCAGGTGGCGGACATCCCGCCGCAGCTTCGCCGCATGTTCAACGCGCCGGCCTATTCGCTGACGCAGATCCGCCTCAACGTCGTCTCCACCACCCCGCGCGGCATCGTCCACATCGACGAGAACACCGAAGTGGAACTGCGCGAGGTCTTCGAGGAAGCGGCGGCCCTGCGCGGCGGCGTCAACTACGACGACGTCGGGGGCATGAGCGACACCATTCGCCAGCTTCGCGAGATGGTGGAGCTGCCGCTGCGCTATCCCGAGCTGTTCACCCGCCTGGGCGTTGCGCCGCCCAAGGGCGTCCTGCTCCACGGGCCGCCGGGAACCGGCAAGACCCGCCTCGCCCAGGCCGTCGCCAATGAAAGCGAAGCGAACTTCTTCTCGATCAACGGCCCGGAGATCATGGGCTCCGGCTATGGCGAGAGCGAAAAGGCGCTGCGCGACGTCTTCGATGAGGCCACAAAGGCCGCACCCGCGATCATCTTCATCGACGAGATCGATTCGATCGCGCCCAAGCGCGCGCAAGTGCACGGCGAGGCGGAAAAGCGGCTGGTCGCCCAGCTCCTGACCCTCATGGACGGCCTCAACAGCCGCGCCCATGTCGTCGTCATCGCCGCCACCAACCGGCCCGATGCGATCGACGAAGCGCTGCGCCGCCCCGGCCGCTTCGACCGCGAGATCGTGATCGGCGTCCCGGACGAGAGCGGCCGGCGGGAAATCCTTGCGATCCACACCCGCGGCATGCCGCTGGGCGAAGGCGTCGACCTCAAGGAACTCGCCCGCACCACTCATGGCTTCGTCGGTGCCGACCTTGCCGCCCTCACCCGCGAGGCGGCGATCGAGGCGGTGCGACGGATCATGCCCATGCTCGACCTGGAAGCGCGCACGATCCCGCCCGAAGTGCTCGAAAGCCTCTCGGTGCTCCGCGACGATTTCCTCGCCGCCCTCAAGCGCGTCCAGCCATCGGCCATGCGCGAAGTCATGGTCCAGGTGCCGAACGTGGGCTGGGCGGACATCGGCGGGCTCGACGAGGCGCAGTTGCGGCTGAAGGAAGGCGTCGAACTGCCGTTGAAGAACCCGGAGGCGTTCCACAAGCTCGGCATCCGCCCGGCAAAGGGGTTCCTGCTCTACGGCCCGCCCGGCACCGGCAAGACGCTGCTGGCCAAGGCCGTCGCCAAGGAGGCGGAGGCGAACTTCATCTCGATCAAGTCATCCGACCTGCTCAGCAAGTGGTACGGCGAGAGCGAGCAGCAGATCGCACGGCTCTTCGCCCGTGCCCGGCAGGTCGCGCCCTGCGTGATCTTCATCGACGAGATCGACAGCCTGGTGCCCGCCCGCGGCTCGGGCGGCGGCCTCGGCGAGCCGCAGGTCACCGCCAGAGTGGTCAACACGATCCTCGCCGAGATGGACGGGATGGAGGAACTGCAGTCGGTCGTCCTGATCGGCGCCACCAACCGCCCCGCCCTCGTCGACCCGGCCCTGCTGCGCCCCGGCCGCTTCGACGAACTGGTCTATGTCGGCACCCCGGACGAGGCCGGACGCGAGCACATCCTGGGCATCCACACCGCGAAGATGCCGCTTGCCGAGGACGTTTCGCTCCCCGAGATCGCCCAGCGAACCGAGCGCTTCACCGGCGCCGACCTGGAGGACATCGTCCGCCGCGCCGGCCTGATCGCCATCCGCAAGCACGGCCCCGACGTCGCCTCCGTCTCGGCCGCCGACTTCGAGGAAGCCCTCGAAGACAGCCGGGCCACCGTGACCGAGGAAATGGAAGCCGAATACGCCCGCATGAAAGGCGAACTGAAAAAGCGCGCCATGGAAGTCGCGCCGATCGGCTTCATCGCGCCGGGCATGGTCGAGCCGCGGCGCGAGCGGAAGCATGGCGATTGAGGTAGCGGTGCGTTGAGGAATGGAAAGCCCGGTCCGGTGGGAGCGGGCTTTTCGCAAATTTGACTGCGATCAATGTTGCGGCGCTTCGTTTCGGCGAGAAACTCCCTTGCCGGTCTCGCACCTCGCTCGGTGCAGACCGCTTCTCCCCAACTCCGGGCGGCCCCGCCTCGTGACGGGCCGCCCCTTTTTCGCGATCTGCCTCCCGGAAACGGGGAGGGGACCCCGCGCGGCGGGGCGGGAAATTGGGACACGGCAAGGCCCCCGCTGGCGAATGCGGGATAACGCCGGGAAGGGAGAGACACGGGCAGGCGGTGCGGCCGGCGTGTGGTGCCTGAGACGACAGGCTGGCGCTTCTTCGTTGCGAACGGCTGGAGAGCGAAGGGTCTCGCCAGCTCGGCCCTGGCGGACGCGGCGCCGGCGGGGCGGGCTCGCTCCCCTGCCGCCAACCCTTCCCCAAGGACGCTGAGGTCTCGTCCCGGGGCGAAGGCAAAGCCATGTCCGCGCATGCGCAGCGGCCCTGTCTGCGGGGTCGCCGGCCGCTGGTGCAGGTGACATACGGGCAGTGGCCTACTGCTCCTGCGCACCCGCCGTGCGTCAGTTGGTACTGACAGCTGCAGCATATAACCTAAATGGTACTAAATGTCAAGCCTCGCAAATGGCGCGGTTTTCGGGTCTCCGTGCGAAATTCCCGCATCGCGCCGCCGTTGGCCAAGCCTCCGGAATCAGAAAAGGCGGTCTTCTGACCGCCTTTTCCTCCTCTCCAACCCTGGAAGTGCCTCGCCTTTTGCGTCGCCGCACAGGGTTGGCGATCTCGAATTTCGTATCAGCCGCCCGTGGCGTCCTGATCGGTGGCTTCCGCCATGCGCCGGCCCGCCATGTAGGGGACCGGGTTGACGGCGGCGCCATCGACGCGGACTTCGTAATGCAGGTGCGGGCCGGTCGACCGGCCGGTGGTGCCGACGTAGCCGATCACATCACCCTTGTGCACGGTCTGACCCTCGGCGACGTTCAGGCGCGACATGTGGCCGTAGCGGGTCTGCAGATCGCCGCCATGCTCCAGCGAGACGAACAGGCCGTAGCCGCCGAACCAAGCGGCCTTGCTGACGACGCCATCGGCAGTGGCATGGACCGGGGTGCCGACCGCGGCGGCCAGATCTACGCCGGTGTGGGCGCGGCGGCCGCCGAGAACGGGATGCTCGCGCATGCCGAAGCCGCTGGTCATCACATCGACTTCCAGCGGATTGCGCGAAGGGATGGAGACCGAGGCGATGCCGCCGGTGCCGACGGTCGGCTTGGCCTTGGAAACCGCGAGGCCGGTTTCCTCGTAGTTCTGCCAGGAGTTGAAGATCTGCCGGAACTGCTCATCCTCGGCGCCGCTGACCGACTGGCCCGCGGCTTGAGCGGCGCGAAGCGGCGCCGCGATGTCGGCGGCTGCGGCGCTGCTGTTCGCCATGGCGGGATGCGCTGCGATCAGGGAACCGCCCGCAGCCACAATGGCGGCCGCTGTGCGGAACTTGGCGAAAAACTGGGTTACGACCACTCGTAATACCTTATTTATCCGCCGACGTCCGCTGAGGACACGACGCTTGTACTTGTCGACCCGGGCCAGGCAACAGCCCGGTCGCAATGAATCATGAGATGGTCGGAACCCCCCGCCGTCTCGCGAGTTGAAGGTTACGCAGAGCTATACGGCTCAAGCAACCCCCGCATAAAGATCCCGCGATAAACCGGCTGCAAAGCGCGCCGAGTCGTTGAACGGCGGTTTCAATGTGCCCCGAAAGTGCCGGGAAACCAGCGATTTCCACAGTTCATCGACGGCCGCGTTCATCCGTTCGGCGACGGCGGCGAAGTGTTTTGCGCCGAAACGGACATGCCTGATTTCGTCGTCAATGATTCGTTCGAGGATCCTCGCGCCCCGTTCGTCGCCGGCGGCGCGGACCCGTTCGAGCGTGGTCGGCGTGACGTCAAGCCCGCGCGCTTCGAGTACCATCGGCACTACGGCCAGCCGCGCCGCTACATCGTGGCGAGTGTCGTAAGCGGCGTTCCACAGGCCGTTGTGTGCGGGCAGCGCGCCGTAGCCGCTGCCGAGTTCATGCAGATGGCGGTCGATCAGCGCGAAATGCATGGCTTCGTCGGCCGCGACCGAAAGAAAGTCGCCGACGAACGCCTCGCCCATCGCCCCGCCGAAGCGGCCGGCCATGTCGAGCGCAAGATCGATGGCGACGAACTCGATGTGCGCGAGCGAGTGCCAGAGCGCGATGCGGCCGCGCTCCGAGCCGCCCTTGCCGCGCTTGGGCATCATCGCCGGCGGCAACAGTTCCGGCGTCTCGGGCCGGCCGGGAACATCCGGCATCCCGACGTCGAACGAGAAAGCGAGCCGCCCCAGCCGCCAGTCGCGCGCGGCCTTGCGCGCGGCCATGGCCTTGGCGCGGGCATCGCGCTCCAGCAGCGCCGAGCGGATCGCATGCGCGACACTTGCGGTCATCAGAGCGCCTTCGCGGCCTCCAGCACGGCCTCGACGTGGCCCTTGACCTTCACCTTGTCCCAGACCTTCGCGATCTTACCGTCCGGGCCGATCAGGTAAGTGGTGCGGACCATGCCCATGTAGGTGCGGCCATAGTTCTGCTTCTCGGTCCAGATGCCGAGCCCGTCCGACAGGCCGTTCTCCGCCGCATCGGTGGCGAGCGGTACCTTGAGGTCGTGCTTGGCGATGAAGTTCCGGTGGCGCGTCGGCGAATCCTTGCTGACGCCCAGCAGCGCGACGCCGGCCTTGTCGAATTCCGCCCTGGCGGCGCTGAACTCGATGTTCTCGGTCGTGCAGCCGGGAGTGTCGTCCTTGGGATAGAAGAACACGACGAGCTTTCGTCCCGCGAAGTCGGACGCCTTGACGCTGCCGCCTTCCGGCGTTTCCAGCACGATGTCGGGGAAGGCGTCGCCGACGCCGGAACGGTTGCTCATCAGTCAGTCTCCAGTGTTTCGCCGAAAGCCGCCTCCCAGGCGCGCGCGACATGGCCGCGTGCCTGGCCGAGGGCCGTCTCGAGTTCGTCCCAGCCGCCATAGCCGCAAGCGCGGACAAGCGCCATGCAGGCCGCTTGCACGGGAATCTCGGAATCCGGCGCCAGGAGGCGGGCAGCAACGAGGAAGCGGGTCAGCACGTCATGCGCCTCGAGCAGATCGGGCGGCAGCAGGCCCGCTTCGGTCAGGAGGCGCAGCGCCTCGCGAAGATCCGGGTCCAGCCCTCTGCCCTCACGCAGCTGCGTGAAATGGACGAGGAATTCAAGATCGACGAGACCGCCGCGCAGCAGCTTGACGTCGAGCCGGCCCCTGGGCGGCTTGTGCTGCGCCATCGTGCCGCGCATCTCGAGCACGTCCTTGCGCAGCTTGGCCGGCTTGCGCTTGCGCGTCAGGGCCTTGTGGACGATCGCCGCCAGCCCGGCGCGTCCCTCGGCCGAACCGAACAGCGGCCGTGCCCGGCACAGCGCCATGTGCTCCCAGGTCCAGGCCTGCTCTTCCTGGTAGCGGGCGAAGCTGTCGAGGCTTGCCGCCGGCGGCCCCTGTTCGCCCGAGGGGCGCAGCCGCGTGTCCACTTCGTAAAGCGCGCCCTCGGCGGTCGGGACCGATAAGGCGGCAATCACGCGCTGGCTCAGGCGATTGTAGTAGAGCGTCGCGCCGAGCGGGCGCCGGCCATCGGACTCGCGCGCGAAATCGCCCGAGAAGAGATAGACGAGGTCGAGGTCGGAGGCATGAGTCAGCACGCCCCCGCCCATGCGGCCGAGGCCGAGCACGAGCAGTTCGCTTTCCGGCACGCACCCGTGGACGCGCCGGAATTCCCCGATCGCCGCGGCGGTCAGCACGTGGTTCGCAGCTTCGGCGATGCGCGCCAGACCGTGGCCGATGGCGATCGGATCATTGGCGCCCTCAATCAGCTGCGCGCCGAGGGCAAAGCGCTTCTCGCCCACCTTGCGCCGTACCCGGTCGAGTACGCGCTCGTAATCGTCGCCCGGTTCGGAGCGGGAGAACTCTGCGATCAGGCTCGCCACGTTGCCGGGCAGCTCGAAGGCGCTGGCGTCGATCAGCGGGTCGAGCAGGTCGGCCCGGCGCGCCAGCGCGTCGGCGAGCGGCGGGGCGAGCGAGAGAATCCGCGCCAGAAGCTGAAGCAGGGCCGGCCGTGCTTCCAGCAGGCGGAACAGGTTGATCGCGGACGGCAGGTTGTTGAGCAGCTGCTCCCAGCGCAGCAGCGCGCGCTCCGGCTCGGGAGCGGCCGCGAGCGCCGCCAGCAGGTCGCTGCGGATCGCCTCGAACGCGGCGCGCGCGGCATCGCTGCGCAAGGCGCGCATGCCGCCCGACTGCCAGCCCCCGATCCGTTCGACGAGCCCGGCGGGATCGGCGAAGCCCAGTTTTTCGAGCTGCTCGGCCAGCGATTCCTGGCGCGGCACAGGAACGCTTGCGGCGTGGCCGGGCGGGGCATTGGCCATGATCAGCCGGTCGTAACGCTCGCCGACCGCTTCGGTGATCGCCGCCAGCTCCTCGACCAGCGCCTTGCCGTTCGCAAGCCCGTCGAGGCGCGCCACTTCATCAAGGGCGTCGGGCTTGACCGGGAGGCTGTGGGTCTGCTGGTCCTGCACCATCTGCAGCCGGTGCTCGATCGTGCGCAGCCGGTCATAGCTTTCCCCGAGCAGGCGGGCATCCTCGGCCGCGACGAGGCCCGCGGCCGCAAGCGCGTCAAGCGTCGCGCGCGTACCGCGCAGGCGCAGGTCCGGATTGCGTCCGCCATGGATCAGCTGATGAGTCTGGGCATAGAATTCGATCTCGCGAATGCCGCCGCGCCCTTTCTTGAGGTCGAAGCCGGGCCCCACGGCCGGTGCCCCCCTGGCGTTGGCGCGGATCTGTGCCGTCAGGCGGCCGATCTCCGCAATCGCCCCGAAATCGAGGCTCCTGCGCCAGACGAAAGGGCGGATCGCGGCGAGGAAGGCCTCGCCCGCGGCAATGTTGCCGGCGCAGGCCCGGGCGCGAATGAAGGCGGCGCGCTCCCACGCCAGCGCCGAGGATTCGTAGTGCGTCAGAGCGGCGTCGATGGAGATCGCCAGCGGGCTGACTTCGGACGCCGGACGCAGCCGCAGGTCGACGCGGAACACGTATCCCTCGCGCGTGACCTTGGCGAGCGTCTCCACCACGGCGCGGGCGACCCGCTGCGCCGCCTCGCCGGGATCGTCGCGCTCGCGCCGGGGCAGCGTGGCCGGGTCGAACAGCAGGATCGGATCGATGTCCGAGCTGTAGTTGAGCTCGCCCGCGCCATGCTTGCCGAGGGCCAAGGCGAGGAAGCCCGCCGGCTGGGCATCGGGCACGCGGCGGCGGATGCCCTCTGCGATGGCGGCGTCGAGCGCCCGGTCGGCGAAGGCCGAAAGCTCGCCGGTCACCTGCAGCAACGGGAAGGCGCCGGCAAGGTCGCCGATCGCGAGCGCCAGGGCGAGCGCCTGCTTTTCGCGCCGCAGTGCACTGCCGGTCTCTCCCGCTCCCTCGCCGGCCGCCTTGGCCCAGGCGAGAGCCGCCGCGCCCTCGCCGGCGGCGAGCATCTCGGCCAGTTCCGGAAGGCGGTCCAGCGCTCCAGCCAGGTAAGGGGCATGGGCTCGGGCCCGGGCAATGGCTCCAGTCCAGTCGGCGGTCATGCGTCATCCCTGCCCGCTGCCCGGCGCAAGGGCAAGTGCCGCGGCTTGTACATCGCGCCCCGGTCTGGCACCTGTGCGCTGTCCCCAGGCCATCCCAGAGGTTGCAGCCTTGAAACAGCCAGTCCTCATTATCGCCGTCATGGCGCTGAGTGCCTGCAGCTCGACTTACGCCGGCCCCGAGATGCCGAAGGGAACGGCGCTGCCGCCGCCGCCTGAAGAGAGCGCCGAGGCAACCGCTCCCGACATCCCGGTCGAGACAATGAAGGCGATGGTGAAGGCGCTGTCCTCTGACGCATTCGAAGGCCGCGCGCCGAGCACCGCGGCAGAGCCCAAGGTGCTCGACTATATCGTCAGTCAGTTCAAGGCCGCGGGCCTGCAGCCGGGCAACAAGGGCCAATGGCTGCAGGAAGTACCCACGGTCGAGATCACCGCGGGCAATCCCTCACCGCTCACGGTGACCGGCGGCAAGGGCACGCCGCTGTCCTACAAGTACGGGCCGGACTATGTCGCTGCCAGCTACCGCGTCGTGCCCAAGACGGCGGTCAGCGGCAGCGAGCTGGTCTTCGTCGGCTATGGCATCAACGCCCCGGAACTGGGCTGGAACGATTACGCAGGCATCGACATGAAGGGCAAGACGGCCCTTATCCTCGTCAACGACGCCGACTATGCCAACGAGACTGAGGAGGGACCGTTCAAGGGCCGCCGCATGACTTATTACGGCCGGTGGACCTACAAGTTCGAGGAAGCAGCCAGGCAGGGCGCCGCCGCCGCGCTGATCGTCCACGACACGTTCCCGGCGGGCTATGGCTGGAATGTCGTCAACTCGAGCTGGACGGGCGCGCAGTATTACGTGCAGACGCCGAACGACGGCGCGGACCAGACGGCGGCCAACGGCTGGATCCAGAAGCCGGTCGCGGAAGCGATCCTGAAAGCCGCCGGCAAGGACCTGGCCGCCCTTACGGCCGCGGCGCAGCAGAAGGGCTTCAGGCCGGTGCCGCTCGGGCTCAGGGCCAGCTTCGGGTTCGACAATGCGATCCGCCGTTCGACCTCGCACAATGTCGTCGGCCTTCTACCGGGCGAGGCGCGGCCTGACGAATATGTGCTTTACTCGGCGCACTGGGATCACCTTGGCCGCTGCACGCCCGATGCGACCGGCGACGACATCTGCAACGGCGCGGTCGACAACGCGACGGGCGTTGCCGCGCTCGCCGCGATCGCCAGGGCCAATGTCGAGGCGGGGGCCCCTGCGCGCAGCCAGGTCTTCCTGGCCGTGACGCTGGAGGAATCGGGCCTGCTGGGCTCTGAATTCTATGCTGCCAATCCGATCTACCCGCTCGACCGCACCGTCGGCGGCGTCAACATGGACGCGCTGATGCCGGGCGGCCGCGCCCGCAGCTATTCGATGACCGGCGGCGACAAGTCGGACCTTGCCGCGATCTTCCGCAGCGCCCTGGCCGCCAAGGGGCTGAGCGAAGTGCCGGAAGAACATTCGGAGCGCGGGTTCTACTACCGCTCCGACCATTTCAGCATGGCCAAGCGCGGCGTGCCGATGTTCGACATCTCGCGCAGCACGGACTTGTTCGAAGGCGGCAAGGCAGCCGGCGAGAAGATCTCGCAGGAATATACCGACAAGCACTATCACGCCCCGAGCGATGAATACTCGGAAACCTGGAACTGGGACGGAATCGTCGAGGATGTTGACCTCTATTACACGCTTGGCCGCACGCTGGCGGACTCGGATAGCTGGCCGAACTGGCGCCCCGGCGACGAGTTTCGGGTGGCCCGCGACAAGTCCTGCACGCCGGCGGGCGGCTGCTGAGTCAAGTTTCCGCCTGCCGCCCGAGTGGCATCAGCAGGACTGGATCTGGATCGGCTTTCCGCATGACCCGGTCGAATGGCCGGGGTTCCTGGGCCGCGCGCAGGAGCAGATTGCGCGCTTCGCCAGCGCGGTCGCGGATTCCGGGCAGGAGGTGCGCCTGCTGGTGCGTGACGAGGGCAACGCGGCGCGCGCCGCGGCGTTGTGCTCGTCAAGGGTGAAGCTGGAGATCCGGCGCTATGGCGACATCTGGCTGCGCGATACAGGGCCGCTTGTGGTCTTGGACGAGGCGGGAGGCCGCAGGGCCATGCGCTTCGGCTTCAATGGCTGGGGCGGCAAGTACCTGATGGACGGCGATCAGGAGATCGGGGCGGAACTGGCCCGTGATGCCGGCCTTGCCGTCGAGACCGCGGACTGGATACTCGAAGGCGGCGCGCTCGACAGCGACGGCACCGGCCTTGCCGCCACGACCGAGCAGTGCCTGCTCAACCCCAACCGCAACCCCGCGCTTACGCGCGGCGATCTTGAGATGCGGCTGCGGCGCGATCTCGGCTATGACCGCGTGCTGTGGCTGGGGGAGGGGCTGATCAACGACCATACCGACGGTCATGTCGACAATCTGGCCCGGTTCGTGGCCCCCGGCGAGCTGGCGCTGCCCCGCGCGACCGGGCGGGACGATCCCAACGCGGATATCTACGCCGATGCCGGCGCGCGTGCCGAGGCGATGGGCATCAAGGTGCGCGAAGTGCCCTCGCCGGGCCGCGTCGAGACAGACGGGCGGATCGAACCGGCGAGCTACATGAACTTCGCCGTCACCTCGAAGCTCGTCGTCGTCCCGATCTACGGCACGCCGCACGACGACGACGGCATTGCCGCCATCGCCGAGTTGTTTCCGGACCGGGATACGGTGGGGATTCTGGCTGATGCGGTGCTGGCAGGGGGCGGCTCCTTCCACTGCGCCAGCCAGCAGATGCCTGCGGGCGTCTGACTTTGTCCTGCTGGAGGACTTCGGCCCCGAGGGCAGGTCCTGTATCGCTCCGTCGGCCCTGAGCGGTGCGCCCGGCCCGCGGGCCCGATCTTAACGATTTGGCAACCTTCGGAGCGCAAGTTCCGTGGCATGGCCCATGTCGTCGTCCTTGCCCAGAGCGCAACCCGCACTGCCAAGCCGTGGCAGCCCGAGTTGCTGCGCGTTGCGGTCGTCAGCGCCTGTGCGCTGGCGCTGATCCTTGCCAGGACGCCGCTGCCGTTCTGATCCGCCGCAGGGGCGCGTTCACTCCGCGGGTGTGCGCAGGTTCGGCCTGAACATCGCCGCGATGCAGCGGAAACTCTCCCTCAGGGGCGCGATGTAGGTTCCGTGCAGCGTATTGAATTGCTGCAGGGCATCCTCGCTGTATCCGTAGATGCCGCTTGTCGGCACTTCGCTCTTTGCCGGTTTGTAGGCAGTGCCGAACATCCAGTCGAACACCGACAGGTTGGTGCCGAAGTTCCTGTCCCAGTGCACCTGTTCCTTGCTGTGATGGATCTGGTGCATGTGCGGGCTGATGAAAATCCGGTCGAGCGGGCCGAAACCTACGGGAAAGTGGGAATGCCGCAGCGGGTCGAGCGTCAGGATCGTCGCCAGCTTGTTGGACATCGCCAGAAGCACGAGGATTTCGGCAAAACTGAAACCGAGCGTGGACATGAAGATGCCCGCGGGAATTCCGTTCATCGCGCCGGCGAGCGAGTACCTGAAGATCATCTGGACGGAATGTGCGCGTTGATTGGTGAGAGGGTTCAGGACGTCCGCCGAGTGGTGCACCTTGTGCATTTCCCAGAGGAACGGAACCTTGTGTTCCAGGAAATGCCACAGGAAGTAGGAAAACTCGGTTACGACGAACAGGACCATGCCGCAGAGCAGTATTGCTGCCATTCCTCCCGCGTGGCTTGTGCCTGCGGATGGAATTCGCCCCTGCAGCGTGTAGGAATAACCGGAAACCTGCGCGGACACCAAGGCGAGCGTGGCTGCGCCTGGCGCCAGGAAGAAACTGTCCGTCAGCTTTCGAATGACGTAGATCTTCACGTCGGCATGGAAGCTCTTCGACTTCAGGGGATTGAAGGGAAGGCAGCAGCCGATGAAGTTGCGCCATGAAAGACCTTGTTTCCCCAGATAATTATGAAGAAACAGCAGGAGTGCGGCGACGAAGAAGGTGCCCCATGTAAATATTACCTGCGGAATACGGGAGACGATCGCAAGAACGTCCCCGATCACATCGCCCATACTGCCCCCTCCTGCAAGCGGCCGGAATGCCTTTGCGCCACGAGGCACTTTTTCTATCACGGCACAGTCGGGCTTCGCGGGACTATTAGGGGTTATGCCGTGTGATGGAGGGGAAAATGCCGGGGCAGAACCGGAGGGGAGCCTCAGGCCCGCCAAGGGATGGTACCGTGGCGGACGTGGGAAGGGATCATGCCGGAACGTAGATGTCCTGGCTGAAATTCATGTCGGTGGCATTGATGCCCAGGTAATCCAGGAAATTGGGCGGATTGTAGCCCATGTTGAGAATGAACTTCTTTGCTCCGCTGACCGTACTGGTTCCCAGCGTCACTTCCGCATCGAAGCTTTCGCCCGTCAGTTGGTAGGGCACCTTTACCGCGATGGCCCTGGCAACATCCTCTATCTGTCCTTCGTCAAGCTTGTTCTCTTTCTGATATTCGACCACGGCGTAGCGATTGACGTCGGCCGCGATCGACCGCAGTGCGTTGTACTGCTGCATCTGGATGCCGACCCAGAAGATGCCCATCAGCATGGCGATGAACGTCGGTGCGAGAATCGCGAATTCGACCACGGCACTGCCGCGCCTTTCGCCCAGGCGATGGAGGAGAGGGAGAAGCTTCCTCATGAGAGCTGAATCATACGAGAAACGTTATAGTTGAAGTCCCCTGTCACGCCGATCCGGCTCCATATCGGGGTGTAAACGTCGCGGAGGGTGATCTTGACGTAGCTGGAGATCACCGCATCTTCGCCGCAACTGTCCGTCGAGGTGACGAGGGTCGTGCTGGTATCGCAGCGATAGTATTTTGTGACCTCCACCTGATCGTCGCTCAGGGACAGGGTCGACTTCAGGATGTCCTTCACCGTGGGAGTATCGGTCGATGCCCCCGCATTCGCGGCAAGCACGATCGATTCCACGTCGGAAACCGCGCTTTGAAGTTCGTTCTGACGGGAAACCATCCGACTGACTTCGAAGCCCCCGATCGAGAAAAGCACCAGCACAGGGGCAACCATGGCCAGCTCGATCAGCGCCGTGCCGCGCGTGTCGGCGGCCAGCGAACGGCGGAGGCCGCGAATCGCTCGGACGAAGGTCATGCCACCAGCCTTATTTTTGCGTCTGACGAGCCCACTGCATTGGTCTCGTCGGTCGGGCAGAGCGTTTCGAGGAACGCATTGCCCTTGATGTGGATCTTGGTGGCGGTGATCTGCAGGCATTGGGCCGCGACCTTGGCGGTGCCGAGCACGGTCATCTCTCCCGAGGGAAGATAGATCTGTCCTTCGATCAGTGACTTGGAGTTGCCGTTCAGCTCGTGCCCCGGGTTCGCGGGATTATTGTTGCGATCCTCGAACACCAGTATGCCGGCGTAATCCGAAGCATTTGCCGCATACGCACCGCCTGCGAAGTCCGATTCCTGCATCGGCGAAAGCGTGACCTTGTTGTCGTTGCCATTGCCGCCGAATTTGATCTTTGCGCCGTTCTTGAGCACGAACATCACGTTGGTACCGGTCACATTGTAATTGGCCGTCAGGTCCAGGACGCCTCCGTCGATCACGTAGATGCCCGGGTTCAGCACCGTTGTGCACTTGATCGTTATGCCTCCGGTGTAGGTTCCGGCGGAGATGGTGGCCTGCGTCGTCGCCTTGGCGCCCTTGCCCACGCCCTTGCAGGAATAGTCATCTCCCTTCGTGGGATTGTCCGGCGGGTTTAAGCCCGCGAGCGGGTCCTTGAGGACGGTGACCTTCTCGGTCACTACGTCCTGGTTTTCGTCAGGTACGTCGGCTGTTCCGCAGGTTGCGATGGAATCGGTCAGGACCTTCGCCGAACCATCGATCTGGATGGCGTTGTCGTCGCATGACAGGGCTGCCAGCCCGCACTGTGCCCGCACGTCCGCATTGCCGCCGATATCGAGCCCGGTGCCGGTCTCGGAAGTCGCGGTCAGGCATGCATGGTAATTGCCTCCCGGGGCAAAGCTTGCCTGGGCCTTGACCAGGATCTGCACCGCGCTGCCCATGAGAAAGCCGCTGAAAGGCAGCTGTTTGGACGCCGTGGCGGTAACGAGCACGCTGTTGTCGGTGCCGCCGGCATAGCCGGCGAGCGTTATCGTCGGCGGGGACGTGAAGTCCTTGGTGATGGCCTGGTTGGCGTCGAATTCCTGCTTGGCGCGGGTCTGGTAGTTGTCTTTGGAATCCGGGTTGGACAATGCCCAGGCACCGCCGAGCGCAGCCTGGTCGACCGAATGCTGCACCTCCCGTTTCCACGTGTACCATTGCGCGACATCGATCGCCAGGCCGGCCGCGCCGATCAGCGCGGGCATGCCAACAGCAACGATCACGGCGACATTGCCGCTCAGGTTCGAACAGAGCTTTCGCGCGCCGTCCCAAATTGCCCGTAACATCCATGCCCCCGTATAGGCGTGATCCACAGGGCATTTTCGGGAAGAGCTGCTAAAAGTTGATTAAACCATCGTCTGAAACAAAAAACCTAAACATCGCGTTAGTTTATGGCCCGCAAACGGGGCCTTGCGAGACGCAGGCCGCGGCACCTGCATGGCCGAATCATGACGCCGGCCGGGACGAACCTGGTAAATGCCTCGCCTTGGCCGTGGACGGGCGGTCCGCTGTCGACAAACACCGCCGCTCCTCCCACACCCCATCACCGCAGATCCGGCGCCGTCGCCCCGCCCTTCAGCATCGCCAGCGCCTCGTCCAACCCCATCACCTTCTGCTGCTCGGCGCCCAGCGTGCGCACGGCGACGGTGCTCTCCTCCGCCTCCCGCTTGCCGACGACGAGCAGGTGCGGGACTTTCTTCAGCGAGTGTTCGCGCACCTTGTAATTGATCTTCTCGTTCCTGAGGTCGGTCTCGACCCGAACGCCCGCTGCCTTGAGCTGTCGCGCCACTTCCTGCGCATAGCCGTCGGCATCCGAAACGATCGTCGCGACAACCGCCTGCACCGGGGCGAGCCAGACCGGCAGCCTGCCGGCGAAATGCTCGATCAGGATGCCGATGAAGCGTTCGTACGAGCCGAAGATCGCCCGGTGCAGCATGACCGGGCGGTGCTTCTCGCCGTCCTCGCCGACATAGCTGGCATCGAGCCGCTCGGGCAGCACGCGGTCGGACTGGATCGTGCCCACCTGCCAGGTACGGCCGATCGCGTCAGTCAGGTGCCATTCCAGCTTGGGGGCATAGAACGCGCCCTCGCCGGGCAGTTCCTCCCAGCCGTACTCCGGCGTGTTCAGCCCGGCGGCGGCGACTGCGTCACGCAGTTCCTGCTCGGCCTGGTCCCACTGCTCGTCGGTGCCGAAGCGCTTGTCGGGGCGCAGGGCCAGCTTGATCGCGTAAGTGAAGCCGAAGTCCTTGTAGATGCGGTCCGCCAGTTCGCAGAAGGACTGCACTTCGGACACGATCTGGTCCTCGCGGCAGAAGATATGCGCGTCGTCCTGCGTGAACTGGCGCACGCGCATCAGCCCGTGCAGCGCGCCGTGCGGCTCGTTGCGGTGGCAGCAGCCGTTCTCGTAGATGCGCAAGGGCAGGTCGCGGTAGGACTTGATGCCCTGCTTGAAGATCAGGATATGCGCCGGGCAGTTCATCGGCTTGAGCGCCATCCACTCGGCGTCGTTGGAGACGAGCGGGCCTTCATCCTCCACGCTGGGCACTTCGTCGGGGATGACGAACATGTTCTCGCGGTACTTGCCCCAGTGGCCGGACTGCTCCCACTGCCGCGCGTCCATCACCTGCGGGGTCTTGACCTCGCGATAGCCGGCGCCGTCGATCGCGCGGCGCATGTAGGCCTCCAGCTCGCGCCAGATCACATAACCCTTGGGATGCCAGAACACCGATCCGTGCGCCTCGGCCTGAAGGTGGAACAGGTCCATCTCCTGGCCGAGCTTGCGGTGGTCGCGCTTGGCGGCTTCCTCCAGGCGCGTCAGGTGCTCGTTGAGCTGCTTCCTGTTGAGCCATCCGGTGCCGTAGATGCGGCTCAGCATCGCGTTCTTCTGGTCGCCGCGCCAATAAGCGCCTGAGACGCGGGTAAGCTTGAATGCCTGCGGGTCGAGCTTGCCGGTCGAGGGCAGGTGCGGGCCCCGGCACATGTCCAGCCAGTCCTCGCCCGACCAGTAGACGGTCAGGTCCTCACCCTCCGGGAGTTCGGCCGCCCATTCCGCCTTGAAGGTCTCGCCCTGCTGCTTCCACCGGCTGATGAGCTGCTCGCGGTTCCAGACCTCGCGCCGCAGCGGTTTGTCGGCGGCGATGATCCGGCGCATCTCCTCCTCGATCGCGGGCAGATCCTCTTCGGTGAAGGGCCGCTCCCTGGGCGCGAAGTCGTAGTAGAAGCCATCCTCGGTCGAGGGGCCGAACGTGATCTGAGTGCCCGGGAACAGCGCCTGCACCGCTTCAGCAAGGACATGGGCATAGTCGTGCCGCGCAAGGCCGAGCGCCTCCGCCTCGTCGCGCGAAGTGACCAGCGCCAGATCGGCATCGCCGGTGAAAGGCCGGGTCAGGTCGACCAGCTCTCCGTCCACCCGGGCAGCCAGAGCCGCCTTGGCGAGGCCGGGGCCGATCGCGGCGGCGACGTCGGCAGGGGTCGAGCCCCGCGGCATCTCGCGGACGGAACCGTCGGGAAGGCTGATCTTGAACATCTCGGACATTGTGTCTCGTCTTTCGCTCCTGAGCCGCTGCGCCATGGCACAAGGCCGCGCGCGGCGGAAGGTCCGGCATCGTCCCGGCGGCGAGAATATATCGATACAGCGCCTTGCCCTCGGCCATGCCGGCCCCCACTATCCCGGCATGACCGAAACCTGCTTCCACGCGATGCCCGATGGGCGTTCCATCGCTTACCGCCATGCGCCTGGAGCAGGGCCGACGATCGTCTTCCTGCCGGGTTACATGTCCGACATGGCCGGCAGCAAGGCCGCCGCGGTGTTCGACTGGGCACGGGAAGACGGCCGCGCCTGCCTGCTGCTCGACTATTCCGGCTGCGGCGAGAGCGGGGGCGCGTTTTCGCAAGGCACGCTGACCCGCTGGAGGGACGAAGTCGTCACCCTGATCGATTCGCTGTGCCAAGGGCCGGTTCTCCTGATCGGGTCGTCGATGGGCGGCTGGCTGATGCTGCTCGCCGCGCTTGCGCTGCCGCAGGGCCGCTGTGCCGGGCTGATCGGCCTAGCGGCGGCGCCGGACTTCACCGAGTGGGGCACGTCCGGGGAGGACAAGGCGCGGCTCGCGGCGGGCGAGACGGTGCTGAAGGACAATCCCTATGGCCCCGAGCCGACCCCGACTCATCCCGGCTTCTGGGCCGACGGTCAGGCGAGCCGGGTGCTTGGCGGGGAGATCGCCGTCGACGTTCCGGTGCGCCTCCTTCACGGCCAATGCGATCCGGACGTGCCGTGGGAGATTTCGCTCAGGCTGGCCGAGGCGCTGCGTTCAGCCGATGTGCAGGTCCACCTCATCAAGGACGGCGACCACCGCCTCTCGCGCGAGGGCGACATCGCGCTGCTTCTGCGCACGCTGGGCGATCTCGCGGCCATGGCGGACTGACCGGAGCTGCCGCCGATGATCCCGCTTGTTCTCGCCCCTCTGATGCTGGCCCAGGTCGGCCCTACGACCGGCTATGGCGCGCCCGCCTCGCAGCTGCCGCTCGAGATCATCGAGAAGAAGGAGGACGAGGCGCGCAGGCGTGCCGCCCAGACGGTCGAGGCACCGAACGTGCCCCGCGGCGCCGGCTGCATGACTGCCGCCGAGAACAGCCCCGAGCGAACCGTCGAAGTGGCGCGCAATGCCCTTGACCGCGCCGTCGGCCGCGAGCGGGTGCGGGCGGGGCTGTGCCTCGGTGTTGCGCTCAGCGATCTCGATCGCTGGCCCGAGGCGCAGCAGGCCTTCGTCGATGCGCGCGATGCGACCGATGCCGGCGATCACCAGAGCCGCGCCCGGCTCGGCGCCATGGCCGGCAATGCCGCGCTGGCGCAGGGACAGGGCGCGCAGGCGCTGATGCTGCTGGGTCCCGCAGCGAGCGAGGCGAAAACAGCGGGCGACAAGGAACTGATCGCCTCGATCGCGCTCGACCGCGCGCGCGCGCTCGTCGCCGTGAACCGGCCCGACGAGGCTGCCGCCGCCCTTGCCGAAGCGCGCGCGGCCAAGCCCGACGACGCGCAGGCCTGGCTGCTCTCGGCCACGCTCTCGCGGCGGCAGAACAAGCTGATCGAGGCGCAGGCGCAGATCGAGCAGGCGGCGAAGCTCGCGCCGCGCGACCCTGAGGTGGGGCTGGAGGCGGGCGTGATCGCGGCTCTCGCGGGCGACGACGGGGCCGCCCGCCGCAGCTTCGAATCGGTCGTCGCCATGGCGCCCGAAAGTGACACGGCCGGCAAGGCAAAGGCCTATCTCGACCAGTTGGGGCCGAAAGGAGCGAAGCCGTGATCCCGCTTTCCGTCCTCGATCTCGTCACCGTCCGCGAAGGCGCCACCGTTGCCGATGCCCTGGCGGTCACCACGGACAACGCGCGCGCGGCCGAAGCGGCCGGATACAACCGCTTCTGGGTGGCCGAGCACCACGGCATGGAAGGGATTGCCGGCGGCGCGGCATCGGTGGTGCTGGCCCATGTCGGCAACGCCACCTCCACGATCCGGATCGGCGCCGGCGGCATCATGCTGCCCAATCATACGCCTTACGTGATCGCCGAGCAGTTCGGCACCCTCGCGGCACTGTTTCCGGGGCGCGTCGATCTCGGCCTCGGCCGGGCGGCGGGCGCGGACGGGCGCCTGGGCAATGCCCTGCGCAAGAACCTGATGGCGGCGGCCGAACATTTCCCGCAGGACGTGGTCGAGCTGCGGGCCCGTTTCGCGGGACAGGCGGTGGGCGGGGTCGCTTCGCCACAGGCCGATGGCGCGGACGTGGAGATGTGGATTCTCGGCTCCAGCCTTTTCGGGGCCCATCTCGCGGCCATGCTCGGCCTGCCTTACGCCTTCGCCTCGCACTTCGCGCCGGCCGCGCTTGACGATGCCGCACGCATCTACCGCGAGCGATTTCAGCCTTCCGACACGCTCGATAGGCCGCACTTCATGGCCGCGATGAATGTGCTGGCGGCAGAGAGCGACGAGGAGGCGATCTATCTCGCCTCTTCGACCGACCAGAGCTTCGTCGCGCTGCGCGCCGGCAATCCCGGCAAGCTCAGGCCGCCGGTCCGCGGCTATCGCGACAGTCTGCCGGCATCGGCGCGCGCCATGCTCGAGCAGGTCCGCTCGGTCAGCGCGATCGGTTCGCCCGACACGGTGCGCCGCTCCGTCGAGTCATTCCTGGAGCGGACCCGCGCCGACGAGTTGATCATTGCCGGGGCCGCTTTCGACCCCAAGGCGCAGATCGCCTCGCTGGAGCTGACCATGCAGGCGCTTGCGCCGATCGGCACGACCGCTGCGGGCGCGAATTGATGCAGATCACGGATGCACCATTTCACAGCGTGGCATTGACGCGGCGCTAAAATTGCGGGAACGGGGGCGCCCATGAGCAAAGCAGACGTCGTTATCGTGGGAGCAGGGCATGGCGGGGCGCAGTGCGCCATCGCGCTTCGCCAGAACGGCTTCGAGGGGACTATCACCGTCATCGGCCGCGAGCCGGAATATCCCTATGAGCGCCCGCCGCTCTCGAAGGAATATTTCGCGCGCGAGAAGACCTTCGATCGCCTCTACATCCGGCCGCCGACGTTCTGGGCCGAAAAGGACGTGACTTTCAAGCTCGGCACGGAAGTGACCAAGGTCGATCCCAAGGCGCATGAGCTCACGCTTTCCAACGGCGAGACTTACGGCTACGGCAAGCTCGTCTGGGCCACTGGCGGCGATCCGCGCCGGCTTTCGTGCTCGGGCGCCGAGCTGGCCGGCGTCCACGCGGTGCGCACTCGCGAGGACTGCGACACGCTGATGGCCGAAGTAGATGCCGGGACGAGGAACATCGTCGTCATCGGCGGCGGTTATATCGGGCTCGAAGCGGCGGCAGTGCTGTCCAAGTTGGGGCTCAACGTCACGCTGCTCGAAGCTCTGCCGCGCGTGTTGGCGCGCGTCGCCGGCGAGGATCTTTCAGCCTTCTACCAGAAGGAGCACATCGGCCACGGCGTCGATCTGCGCACCGGCGTCACCGTCGATTGCCTGGAGGGCGACGGCAACAAGGTCAGCGGGGTCAAGCTTGCCGACGGCGAAGTGATTCCGGCCGAGGCGGTAATCGTCGGAATCGGCATCGTGCCCGCCGTGGGACCCTTGATCGCGGCCGGCGCTGCCGGGGCCAATGGCGTCGACATCGACGAATACTGCCGCACCTCGCTGCCCGACGTCTATGCCATCGGCGACTGCGCCGCCTTCGCTTCCGACTATGCCGGCGGGACGGTCATGCGCGTCGAATCGGTGCAGAACGCCAACGACATGGCAACCTGCGTCGCAAAGGCCCTCTGCGGCGACGAAAAGCCTTACAAGGCCTTCCCCTGGTTCTGGTCCAACCAGTACGACCTGCGGCTGCAGACGGCCGGCCTCAACGTCGGCTTCGACAAGACGATCGTTCGCGGCGACCCGGACGAGCGTTCATTCTCGGTGGTCTACCTCAAAGAGGGCAAGGTCCTCGCGCTCGACTGTGTGAACATGGTCAAGGACTACGTGCAGGGCCGCAAGCTGGTAGAGGCCGGCATCGCGCCGGACCTCGACAAGCTGGCGGACAAGGACGTGCCGCTCAAGGAACTGATGTAAGCAGCAAGGCTGACCATCTCCGTTCGCTCGACACGAACGGGAGGGTGGTTCAGGCTGAAAGCCTGCCCCTCGCCCATTCCGCCGCTTCCGCCACTGTCGGATGGGGGTCAGCGAGCAAAGGCTCGACCTGCGCCAGCAATTCCCGCCGCCCGCTGTTCCCCGCCGCGTAGAGGCAGTTGCGCACGAACCGGTCGCGCCCGATGCGCTTGATCGGGCTGCCCGAGAACAGCTTGCGGAAACCCGCATCGTCCAGCGTCAGCAGGTCGGCGATTCCTGGCGCGGCCAGTTCGCCGCGCGGCAGGAAATTGCGATGGGCGTGCGCCCGCGCGGCGAACTTGTTCCACGGGCAGGCGGCAAGGCAGTCGTCGCAGCCGTAGATGCGGTTGCCGAGCGCCGCGCGAAGATCTTCCGGGATCGGGCCCTTGTGCTCGATCGTCAGATAGCTGATGCAGCGCCTTGCATCGAGCCGGTAGGGCGCGGGGAACGCGCCCGTCGGGCACGCGTCCTGGCAGGCGCGGCATGATCCGCAGCGGTCGGGCGCCGGGGCGGACGGCTCCAGATCCAGCGTGGTATAGATCTCGCCCAGGAACAGCCATGAGCCGTGCTCGCGGCTGACCATGTTGGTGTGCTTGCCCTGCCACCCCAGCCCGGCCGCGGCGGCGAGCGGCTTTTCCATGACGGGGGCGGTATCGGTGAAGACCTTGACGCCGGCCGCGCCGAGCCCCCGCCTCTCCGCCTCGGCCACGATCCAGCGGGCGAGGTGCTTGAGCGCCTTCTTCACCGTATCGTGATAGTCCGCCCCTTGCGCATAGACCGAGATGCGGGCGATCTCGGCCTTCTCGGCGAGTGCCAGGGGATCGGCCGCGGGAGCATAGCTCATGCCCAGCGCGATCACGCTGCGCGCCTCGGGCCAGAGGCCTTGCGGCGAGCGGCGATGGAGCGCCCTTTCCTTCATCCAGGCCATGGAACCGTGCATCCCCGCGTCGAGCCAGGCGTCCAGCCGCTCGGCCACGGCGCGATCCTCGCTTGCGGGAGCCACGCCGAAGGCGCAGAAGCCCAGGGCGCGGGCCTGCGCTTCGATGTCCTTCACGAATCGGCCTTGCTCTATGTTAACCGAAGCGGAGTTAGCCAAGCTTGCGGATGCTCCTGTTCACTGCTCTCGTGGACAAGCGATCGCTGCCACGGAGCGAGAATGAATATCGCATTAGGAGATCGGCAGTTGACGGGCAATGACAAGGGCCCGGATGCCCCGCAGCGCCTCGCCATCGAGGCACGCGGCCTTATTAAGCGGTTCGACGGCGTCACCGCTGTCGACGGCGTCGATCTCTCCGTACCCGAAGGCGCGGTCTACGGCATCCTGGGGCCCAACGGCGCGGGCAAGACGACGACGCTGCGCATGCTGCTGGGCATCATCGATCCCGACGATGGCTATCGCCGTATCCTTGGCGCCGAGCGGCCGCACGACATGGCCCGCGCCATCGGCTACCTGCCCGAGGAGCGAGGCCTTTATCCGACCATGAAAGCGGTCGAGGCGATCGCCTTTCTCGGCGCGCTGCGGGGGCTGCCTCTCGCGGAAGGCCGCCGCCGCGCACGGGAACTGCTGGAACAGCACGGGCTTGGCCGCGCCGCCGACCGGCATATCCGCCAGCTCTCGAAAGGCATGGCGCAGCAGGTGCAGATCCTCGGCACGCTGGTTCACCGCCCGCGGCTGGTAATCTTCGACGAGCCCTTCTCCGGCCTCGACGCAATCAACCAGGGGCGGCTGGAGGCCATGATGCGCGGTCTTGCCGGGGAGGGAGCGACGGTGATCTTCTCCACTCACGTCATCGCACATGCCGAGCGCCTGTGCGACGAAGTGGCGATCATCGCCGGCGGGAAAGTGCCTTTCGCCGGGCCGGTAGACGTCGCGCGCGACCGCATTCCGGCGCAGGTCCGGCTGGAGACGCGGGCGCACGAGGGCCCATGGCGTGCCGCATTGCCGGCGGACGCGCGGCGCGAAGGCGAATTCTGGCTGTTTTCGCTGCCCGACGCCGGTATCGAGCCGCTGCTGCGCGCACTCATAGAGGGAGAGGCCGGCATTCTCTCGCTTTCGATCGAAAGGGCGGGACTTCACGACGCTTTCGTCGCCATCGCCGGGGAGGCAGCCGCCCGCGCGCTCCACGACGCAACGCCCGAGGAGATCGGCCGATGAGCCGGCGGACCGGCCGCCTTTCGATCGCCGCCGCGGCCTGGGTCGTCGCACGGCGGGATTTCGTGGCCATCCTGTTCAGCCGCGCATTCTTATTCTTCCTGCTCGGGCCGCTGTTTCCGGTCGTGGTCGGTCTGCTGGCGGGCAGCGTGGCGGAACGCGTGCAATTGACGACGGAGGAGCCGGCCTTGGGCATCCTCATGCGCAAGGCCGAAGCGGAGGCCGTGGTCCAGGCAAGAGGGCGCCTGGCCGCCAGTCTCGGCTATCTCGTGCCCCGCGTCGTCGTGCTCCAGCATCCAGGCCCGGGCGAGGCCTCCGATCCGCGCGCGATGCTCGGACGAAACAGCGGGGTCGTGACGGCAATTCTCTCGGGCACTCCGCAGCGGCCGGTCCTGACCGGACCCCGGCAGCAGATCGAAAAATGGCGGGCGCCGGTCGCCCTGATCGCCGGCGAGGCCGCTTCGGGGCGCAAGCTGGCGTTACCCGAGGTGAGTCTCGCGACAACCGCCGCCGGCACTGCCGTGGACCGCAACGACCGGCTGAAGACCGCCCAGGGCGCGCAGACGCTGCTGTTCCTGCTGACGATGATGCTGGCCGGCATGGTCCTGTCGAACCTCGTCGAGGAGAAAGGCAACAAGATCATCGAAGTGCTGGCGGCCGCGATCCCGATGGATTCGGTGTTCTTCGGCAAGCTCTTCGCCATGCTGGGCGTGTCGTTCGTCGGCATCACCGTCTGGGGCACCGTGGGCCTGGGGTTCTGGCTTGCCGCGGGCACGGCTGTCCCCCGCATTCCCGAGCCGGCTGTCGGCTGGCCGATGCTCTTCGCGCTCGGCGTGGGCTACTTTGCCATGGCCTACCTCCTGCTCGGCTCGCTGTTCCTGTCGATCGGCTCGATGGCGACGACCGTGCGAGAAGTGCAAACCTTGTCGATGCCGGTGACGATGATGCAGCTTCTGGTGTTTTTCTTCGCCAGCATCGCGATGACCCAGCCCGGTTCCGCGCTTGAGTTCGCGGCGGTACTGTTCCCCCTCAGCTCGCCGTTCGCGATGCTGGCCCGCGCCGCGCTGGAGCCGGAGCTGACGCCGCATCTCCTTGCTTTCGCGTGGCAGGCGCTGTGGGTGCTGCTGCTGGTCCGCTTCGGTGCCAGGCTGTTCCGTACGCGGGTGATGAAGGCTGGGCCGGGCAAGTCGAAAAGAGGCTTGCGGGCGCTGTTGTCGCGCGGCTGAGCCGGCGTTCTTCGCTTGCGACTCGCTCGACACGAACGGGAATGGTCCGTATTTTGCGCTCCGGCAAAAAGGAGAGGCCCCATGCCCGCCAACAGCACTCGCCGCCAGCTTCTCGCCTGGCTCGGAGCGGGCGCGGCCATGCCGATCCTTGCCGCCTGCGGCGGCGGGGATGCGCAAGCCAAGGGATATCCCGTCAGCTACAGCGACGCGGAGTGGCGCCGGCGGCTGACAGGCGAGCAATTCCGCATCCTGCGCCAGGCGGGCACCGAGCGGCCTTTCTCCTCGCCGCTCAACGACGAGCACCGCAGGGGCACGTTCCTCTGCGCCGCCGACGGCAATCCGCTTTTTTCCTCTGCGACCAAGTTCGACAGCGGCACCGGCTGGCCGAGCTTCTGGAAGCCGCTGCCAGGCGCTGTCGGCTCCTCCACCGACTTCAAGCTCGGCTACCCGCGCACCGAAGTGCATTGCGCCCGCTGCGGCGGGCACCTCGGCCACGTCTTCGACGACGGGCCGAAGCCGACCGGCAAACGCTACTGCATGAATGGCGCGGCGATGAAGTTCCGCCCTGCCTGAGATCGAATTCCCTGGCGGAAAAACAGCACCAATCCCGCACGTCCTGAGCTCGTCAGAGAACGCTGATGCTCCGCTTGGTTCTCCGCCCTTCGCCAGCCTCAGGGTGAGCGGGTCTTGTCACGCCGCGTCGCGGTCCTGCGTCTGCACTTCGTGCACGCGCAGGGCGAGTTCCTCCATGCTCATGAGCTGGCGGAACACGAGGCCGTAGTGAGGATGCCGGCGCCAGCATACGGTGGCTTCGAATTCGGGCAGGTAGTCGCCTTGCAGGCGCAGGGTCTGGCCGATGGCGAGCCGCTGTTCCGTCTCTACCTTGGCGCCCTGGCGCGAGAGGTCGCGTATCATGCCGGCGGCGACGAAGTCTCCATAGCTCAGCGTGGCCGGGTGATTCAGTCTGACGCGTACGGGCCGCTTCGGGAAAGGTCCCGCTTCGGCGACGAAGCGCATGACGTCTATGGCGTCGGTGAAACGAAAGCCAGCCTCGCCTTCCCTTTCCCACACTTTCTCGACCCCGAAGCGCTCTCCGCTGGCGATCTCCAGCGCAAGCTCCTCCCCGGCGACGACCGGGTGGAAGATACGCAGCTTGGCGCCGCTTTCGGAAACGTCGCGCACGATGCACAGAAATTCCCCGCAGGAACTGACCAGCTTGGCGCTGCGCAAAAGAAGGGCAAACCTGGGCTGGACGCGCTTCTCGGCGAAGTCGTCGGCCTGGCCTGCATTGTCACCGGACAGAAACTCCGGATTTTGCATGCGAGTGCACCCCCCATTGGTACCTGCTCGTTGCGAGACCGCTCCTGCGAAAATTGCGTTTCGCCATTTACGGTTAGGAACAATATGCCCGGTTCGGTTACCTATCCGTAAACCCCGGAATCCACGCCGTGGCAAAAGCCTCATTTCTGGTGCGGACGGCGGGACTCGAACCCGCACTGGGATACCCAAGCGGATTTTAAGTCCGCTGCGTCTACCATTCCGCCACGTCCGCCCAAGGGCTGGTGACATGCCCATCGGTGCACGCGATCTGGCAGATCGCAGGGCTTCCGGCAACTGCCATGCGGCGCGGGACGGGTTGTCGCCCGCACCGCAACGGCGCGGATCAATCGGTATTGAGGCGGGCGCGCATTTCCTTGCCCGGCTTGAAGTAGGGAACGCGCTTTTCCGGAACGTCCACGCCTTCTCCGGTGCGGGGATTGCGGCCCTTGCGGCTCTCGCGGTGGCGGGTGGAGAAGGCGCCGAAGCCGCGCAGTTCGACGCGGCCGCCGTCGCTCAGCCGCTGCGCGATCTCGTCGAAGAAGGTGTCGAGTGCGCGTTCCACGTCCTCGGCGCGCAATTCGGGGTTGTCCCTCGCCAAGGCCTGCAGCAATTCCGACCTTATCATCCCTTTTCCCCCGAAAAATGCGTCCCCGGCGACTGCTCCCCGAATCATAAAATTACGTGGGGTTTACCAGTCGCAGATGCAGAAAATGCCACTCTGCGCGGTTTCGCGCAATGGCCAACCCGGATTAGCCTGCAGGGACCGCGAATGCCGCATTGCAGCACGGTCCGCCGCAGCTGCCGCCCCATTTACAGCGGGTTTTTGATCGCTAACCTTCGCCCCTTTCATAGCTTCTCGCCAATGACGAAAGGGCAACAAGGGCCGCATGAAGGACATCGCTATCTGGAACGAGGGCGACTGGATCGCGGCCGTTGCCGCGCTCGCCCTCTTTGCCGTTCTGGCCATCGGCGGCATCATCGCGACGCGCAAGAGCGAGGAATTCGTCGGCCACCCCCGCGGGCTCTACGTGCTGTTCTATGCCGAGATGTGGGAGCGTTTCTCCTACTACGGCATGCGCGCGCTGCTGATCCTCTATCTGACCAAGTTCTGGCTGTTCACCGACGGCGGAGCTTCGCTGATCTACGGCGGCTACACCAGCCTCGTCTACATCACTCCGGTGCTGGGCGGCTACATCGCCGACCGCTGGCTCGGCCAGCGCAAGGCGGTGCTGTTCGGCGGCATCGTGCTGGCTCTGGGCCACTTGTTCATGGCCTGGGAGGGCATGCAGGGGGTGACCGATCCCACGGTCAAGCAGGCGGACCCGGCGATCAACATATTCTGGCTGGCACTGTCGCTGATCATCGTCGGGTCCGGCTTCCTGAAGGCGAACATCTCGGTGATCGTCGGCCAGCTCTATTCGATGCGCGATACCAGGCGCGATGCCGCCTACACGATCTTCTACATGGGCGTGAACACCGGCGCGGCGCTCGGCACGATCCTCGTCGGCTACCTGGGCGAGACAATCGGCTGGTCCTGGGGCTTCGGCCTTGCCGGTATCGGCATGGTGCTGGGCCTCATCATCTTCGTCGTCGGCAGGCCGGCGCTGAGAGGCAAGGGCGAGCCGCCGCTAGCACTTCCCAGGAAGCGCGAAATGACGCTCTACGGCATCGGCGCGGCCGCGGTGGCGGTGATCTGGCTGCTGATCCAGTTCGTCGGCGTGATCCAGAACCTGCTGATCGTCAGCGGCGTGGCCATGCTCGCCTATACGCTCTACGAAGCCTTCAAGCTGCCCAAGGAGGCGCGCGAACGCATCTTCGCCATCCTGTTCCTGATCGCGCTGAACCCCATCTTCTGGGGCCTGTTCGAGCAGGCGGGCGGCTCCTTGAGCCTTTATACCGACAAGTACGTCGATCGCGGCGGGGTACCGACGAGCCTGTTCCAGTCGATCAACCCCATCTACATAGTGCTGTTCGGGCCGGTCTTCGCGGGGCTCTGGGCGTTCCTCGGCAGAAAGGGCGTGGAGCCTTCCGCTCCCGCCAAGTTCGGTCTTGCGCTGATCCAGGTCGGGCTGGGCTTCCTGGTCTTCGTCTGGGGCGCCGGCACCGGCGATCCGGCGGTGATGACGCCGGTCTTCTTCGTGTTCCTGATCTATCTGCTGCACACCACCGGCGAACTCTGCCTCTCGCCCGTGGGGCTTTCGGCTATGACGCGCCTGGCGCCGTTGCACCTCGGCAGCTTCATCATGGGTGCCTGGTTCTACATGACCGCGGTCGGCAATTTCGTCGCCGGCAAGATCGGCCAGGCGACCGGCGGCGAAAGCGGCGAGATGTCGAAGGCGCTGACGCTGGAGATCTACAGCAGGATCGGCTGGGTGACGATCGGCATCGCCATGGTCGTCCTGCTGCTCTCGCCGGTCGTGAAGCGCTGGATGCACCTCGACACGCTGAACGATGGCGATGAGCTGGCCGGCCGTGACGAAGTCGGGCTGGAGGCGCAGGAGGGCGGGATGCACCCGGAACTGAAGCCCCGCTGAGTTGAGGCTGGCCTCCGCCTCCCGCGGGGGTCACGAATATTGAAGCCGGTCCGTTTTCGCCCCGGACAGGCTGAACTCAGGCCCGCGCCTCGTTCACACCCGCGCTGTTGTGGCGCAGGGCCTTTAGCACGGTGTCGACGATCTGCGGCGCGTTGAGGCCGGCCTCGTCGTATTGCGACTCGGGCTTGTCCTGGTCCTGGAATACGTCAGGCAGGCGCATGGTGCGGATTTTCAGGCCGGCATCGGTCAAGCCCTCGTCACTGGCCATGGTGAGGACGTGGGCGCCGAGGCCGCCGATCGCGCCTTCCTCGATCGTCACGACGACTTCGTGGCTCAGCATCAGCTTGCGGATCATGTCCGTATCGAGAGGCTTGGCGAAGCGCAGGTCGGCGACGGTGGTGGAAAGACCCTTGGCTTCAAGCGTGTCGGCCGCTTTCAGCGCCTCGGCCAGCCGGGTGCCGAGTGAAAGGAGCGCCACCTTGCTGCCCTGCCTGACGATCCGGCCCTTGCCGATCTCCAGCAGTTCGGGCGTCTCGGGAAGCGGGGCGCCCGTGCCGTTGCCGCGGGGATAGCGGAAGGCGATCGGTCCGGCGTCATACCGTGCGGCGGTGTGGACCATGTGGACCAGTTCCGCCTCGTCGGCCGCCGCCATGACGACCATGTTGGGCAGCGTCGCCAGGTAAGTGACGTCGAAGGACCCGGCGTGAGTGGCCCCATCGGCGCCGACCAGCCCGGCGCGGTCGATCGCGAAGCGGACCGGCAGGTTCTGGATCGCCACGTCATGCACCACCTGGTCGAAGGCGCGCTGGAGGAAGGTGGAGTAGATCGCGCAGAACGGGCGCATGCCCTGGGCGGCGAGGCCCGCCGCAAAGGTCACCGCATGCTGCTCGGCAATACCGACGTCGAAGCTGCGGTCGGGGAAGAGCGCCTCGAACCGGTCGAGCCCGGTGCCCGACGGCATGGCGGCGGTGATCGCGCAGATCGACTGGTCCTTCTCGGCCTCCGCGATCAGGGCCTTGGCGAAGACGCTGGTGTAGCTGGGCGGGCCGGCAGGCGTCTTTGCCTGCTCCCCGGTGACAACGTTGAACTTCTGCACGCCGTGGTATTTGTCCGCCGACTGCTCGGCCGGGGCATAGCCCTTGCCCTTCTTGGTCACGACGTGGATCAGGCACGGTCCCTCGGCGGCGTCACGCACGTTTTCCAGGACCGGGATGAGTTGGTCGAGGTTGTGGCCGTCGACGGGACCGACGTAGTAGAAGCCCAGCTCCTCGAACAGGGTGCCGCCCATGGCCATGCCGCGCGCGAACTCGTCGGTCTTCTTGGCGGCCTTGTGCAGCGGCTCGGGCAGGTGCCGCGAGATCCGCTTGGCAAGGTCGCGCAGGGAGAGGAAGGGGCGCGAGGAGACGAGCTTGGCAAGATAGGCGGAAAGCCCGCCCACCGGCGGCGCGATCGACATGTCGTTGTCGTTGAGGATCACGATCAGGCGGTTGCCCGCATCGCGCGCGTTGTTCATCGCCTCGTAGGCCATGCCGGCGCTCATCGCCCCGTCGCCGATCACCGCGATGCCGCGTCCGGGCCGACCTTTCAGCTTGTTGGCGATGGCAAAGCCCAGCGCCGCCGAGATGGAGGTGGAGCTATGGGCGGCGCCGAAGGGGTCGTATTCGCTCTCGCTGCGCTTGGTGAAGCCGGAAAGGCCGCCGCCCTGGCGCAGCGTGCGGATGCGGCCGCGCCGGCCGGTGAGGATCTTGTGCGGGTACGCCTGGTGCCCGACATCCCAGATCAGGCGGTCTTCGGGCGTATTGAAGACGTAGTGGATCGCCACCGTCAGTTCGACGACGCCGAGCCCCGAGCCCAGGTGCCCTCCGGTCTGCCCGACGGCCGAGATCGTCTCCGCCCGCAGCTCGTCGGCAAGCTGGCGAAGCTGCGCGGGCTTCAGCCTGCGCAGGTCAACGGGAGTATCGACAGTGTCGAGAAGCGGGGTTGCCGGGTTGGCGGTCATGGGCCTCGTCTACACGTATTGCGCGCCTGAGTCGAATGGCCGCTCCTGCCGCAAGCACGATCAGTTCGCAAGAATAGGAAGGACTTGAAGCGCATCAACCCGTGCGCCGGGCGACGATCAACTGCAGGCGCCGCAAGTTCCGCGCAGTTCGACGACCGGCCGCACGTCGGCGAAGCCGACCTCGCGCGCGGCAGCGATGAGGGAACCGGTCAGCCGGTCGTCATCGATATGCACCGCCTGTCCGCACGAGTCGCAGATCAGGAAAATGCAGTCGTGTCGGCAGCCCGGATGGCTGTTGGCGATGTAGGCGTTCGCGCTTTCCACCCGGCGCGCAAGGTTGGTGCGCACAAAGAGGTCGAGGATGCGATAGACGCTGTTGGGTGCCACGCGCTTGCCCCGAAGGGCGGAAACGTTCTCGGCAAGATCGTAGGCGGAGGCGGGACGGTCGTGCTCGGCGAGCGCGGCAAAGACGTCCGCGCGCATTTCGGTCCACTGTTCGCCGGCCTTGAGAAGCGCGGTCTGCGCTTCCTTGAGAAGGCTCGCTCCCGAGTGTTCCTGATGTGAGTGCTGGCTGGCCATCACGGCAATATGGGGCCCGCGGCGCCGGGAAGCAATTACCCGGAGGCGGGTCGAAGCCTCAGTGCGCGGGCGCTGCCTGGGCCGGCGGGACGATGCTATCGGAAATCGAATGCCGGGGCTCATGATTCATGGCGCCGAACACCAGCAGGGCGCCCCCGGCGAAACCGAGAGCGAAGAAGCGGTAGAAGTCGGCCTTGAAAAGTCCCATGGTCCTGAGCGGTGCTCGCCAGCTTGATTTCGATCGCGCCCAAATGGGGCCAAAGTGCTTTCGGTCCAGTGAATATTCTGCGCGTTTACCCAGAGGTGCGACCGGCGGCGTCATGGCTGCGACGAGTTGATTGAATCGTCCTGATGCAGAAGCGCCCCACCGTACGACGCGAATGGAATCCGGTTCATAATTCCTTGCTGAACAGGGCAGACTCTGGCCCATTCACTTTTTGGAAGCTCAGCCCGGACTGAGCAGCCAGCCGGCGAAGGCGAGGATTGACAGAAGCAGCAGCGGCGCCGCCACGCAGCCGAAAGGCAGGGCCGCGGCGGCGAGCACGCGCCGGGTCCCGTGCACTTTGCCCATCCGCACGAGCACGGCGGCGGTAGCCAGCCCGGCGAGGAAGGCCAGCGCCAGCGCCGGCCCCAGCCACAGCAGCCCCGTTCCCCCGCCCTGCGCCACGAATCAGTGCTTGAAGTGGCGCATGCCGGTGAAGACCATCGCCAGCCCCGCCTCGTCGGCGGCCTTGATCACTTCGTCGTCGCGGATGGAGCCGCCGGGCTGGATCACCGCGGTCGCGCCGGCCTCTGCCGCGGCGAGCAGGCCGTCGGGGAAGGGGAAGAAGGCGTCGGAGGCGACTGCCGATCCCACGGTGCGCGGCTGATCCCAGCCGAATTTCTCGGCGGCTTCAGCGGCCTTCATCGCGGCGATGCGCGAAGAGTCGCGGCGGTTCATCTGGCCCGCGCCGATGCCGGCCGTCACTCCGCCCCTGGCATAGACGATGGCGTTCGACTTGACGTGGCGCGCGACGGTCCAGGCGAAGAGGCAGTCCTTCAGTTCCTGGTCGGTGGGTTCACGCCTGGTGACGACCTTGAGGTCGTCGAATCCGATCGCGCCGTTGTCGCGATTCTGGACGAGCAGCCCGCCGGTGATCGGCTTGACCGTCAGTCCCGGTCGGCGCGGATCGGGCAGGTCGCCGGTCAGCAGCAGGCGCAGGTTCTTCTTCTTCGCGAAAACGGCGCGGGCCTCATCGTCGGCGTCGGGGGCGACGACGACCTCGGTGAAGATGCTGCAGATCGCCTCGGCCGTGGGGCCGTCGAGCCTGGTATTGACGGCGACGATACCGCCGAACGCGGAGACGTCGTCACAGGCCAGGGCCCCTTCCCAGGCCTGGAGCAGGGTGTCGGCCTGGGCGACGCCGCAGGGGTTCGCATGCTTGACGATCACCACCGCCGGCTTCTGTCCGCGAAACTCGGCGGCGAGCTCGAAGGCGGCGTCGGCATCGTTGTAGTTGTTGTAGGACAGCTCCTTGCCCTGCACCTGCTCGCCCTGTGCGAGGCCGCTGGTGAAAGGCCCGACCGGGCTGTAGAGCGCGGCCTGCTGGTGCGGGTTCTCGCCGTAGCGCAGCTGCGTGACGAGGCGGCCGTTGATCGCCAGCATCTCTGGGAAGGTCTGCTGCTGGTCGGCGAAGGCGAACCACTGCGAGATCATCGAATCATAGGCGGCGGTCCGGGCAAAGGCGCGTGCGGCCATCAGCTTGCGGAAAGCGAAGGTGGTGCAACCGTCGGTCGCTTCCAGCTCGACCAGCAGCCCCTCGTAGTCGGCCGGATCAGTGACGATGGTGACATCGGCGTGGTTCTTGGCCGCCGAGCGCACCATGGAAGGGCCGCCAATGTCGATGTTCTCGATGATCGTGTCGCGATCCGCACCCTTGGCCACCGTAGCCTCGAACGGGTAGAGGTTGACGACGACGAGGTCGATCGCGCCGATCTCATGGTCGGCCATGGCTTTCGCATGCTCGGGATTGTCGCGCACCGCCAGCAGGCCGCCGTGGACTTTCGGGTGCAGCGTCTTGACGCGGCCGTCCATCATCTCGGGAAAGCCGGTGATCTCGGAAATATCCTTCACTGTGAGGCCGGCATCGCGCAGGGCCTTGGCAGTGCCGCCGGTGGAGATGAGCTCGACGCCGCGTTCGGCGAGCACCTTGCCGAGTTCGGCCAGGCCGGTCTTGTCGGACACCGAAAGCAGTGCGCGGCGGATCTGGACGGAATCGGTCATGACGGTGGTGTCCTGCAAAAGTGGGATTTTGCGCGCCCTCTAGGTCGAGACCGGTTCGGGAGCAAGATCGCGTACTGCGGCAAAGGCCAAGGCACAGCGCCTCCATCTGCACTGCCCCCGGCGCGAACGGAGAAGCTTCTGATTTGATGCGATTCACTCTAGCTCGGGATTTCCTCCCCCGCCAGAACCCGCGCGTTGTTCCGGCTCCCCTCCACGCTGGCTGTCATGGCGACGTCCATGGTGACGTTGCCGACAGTGCGCATGATATCGGGCAGCATCTCCACCGCGACGAGCACGCCGAGCGGCCAGAGAGGCACCCCCATGGCTGCCGCGATCGGCGCGGTCGATGCGATGAAGCTTACCGTGCCGGGCAGTGAGACCGAGCCGAAAGTGGTGACGAAGGCGACGAAGGCGCCCGCGGCAATGGCGCCGGGGTGCAGGCCCACTCCGGAGAGATGCGCGGCATAGACGACTACGCCCATGTTCATCGCCGGGCTCGTCGCACGAAATATGGTCACCGCCAGCGGCAGGACGAACTCGGCGGTGGTGCTTGCGATGCCCAGCTTGCGGCATGAGGCGAGCATGGCCGGCAGGCTCGCCAGCGACGACTGGGTCGAGACGGCGACGGCCTGCGCCGGCAGCACTGCCATGGCGAAAGCGCCCAGGCGCCTGCGACCCACGAGAACTGCGAGCGCGTAGGCGAGGATGAGGAGGACCGCGCCGCACATGCTCACCAGGACAATGTAGTGCGCAAGCGCGCCGACCGCCGCCGTTCCGCTACGCGCGGCAAGGCCCACGCCGAGGGCGAAAACGCCCAGGGGTGCGGCTTTCAGCACCCAGCCTATCACGATCATCATCGCCGCCGCCAGCGCCTCGAAAAGCAGGGCGAGCTGCCGACGCGGCGCTTCGTCCAGCCGCAGAGAGGCCATGGCAAGCAGCGCCACGAAGATGATGACCGGCAGCAGGGCGTCGTTCACGGCGGCGGTGACGACGTTGCTCGGCAGCAGGGAAAGCAGGAAATCGCCGAAGCCGGGCACGCGCGCCGCAATTTCGGATGCGGGCGCAGCGACGCCCGCCGGAGGAGGGCTCAGCGAGAGCAGCAGCGGCATCAGGGTCGCGCCGACCAGCGCGCTCAAGGCCAGGACCCCGGCGATGAAGCCGATCGTCCGCCTCGCCATGGCGCCCGCCTGCGCCGCCGCCGCGGTCTGGACGATACCGGTGAAGAGGAGTCCGGCCACAAGCGGCAGGATCGTCATCTTCAGGGCCTTCAGCCACAAGTCGCCGACGGGCCCGGCTAGGCCGAGCAGGCTCTCCATGGCCGGGCTGTCCGCCGCGGCCACGCCCAGCAGGAGCCCGGCGACGAGGCCGCCAAGCGTCAGCACGCCGGGGACGCGGATCTCGGGCATGCGCGGGGGCGTGTGTACGGTGTTGCTCAGATCTACACCAATGGCTGGCCTTGACGACCAAGAGACATTAACGAAGCTGCCGGACATGGCAATTTGCCGGCAAACTTTCCGGATTGTGATCCTGACATGAGCAAGCAGTTTTTCGGCACCGACGGCATCCGCGGCCGCACGAACCAGGGCGCGATGACCGCCGCCATCGCCATGCGAGTCGGCCAGGCCGCCGGCACGCACTTCCTGCGCGGCCCACACCGGCACCGCGTCGTCGTCGGCAAGGACACCCGCCTTTCAGGCTATATGTTCGAGAATGCGATGGTGGCAGGCTTCACCAGCGTCGGCATGGACGTGGTCCTGCTCGGCCCGATGCCCACCCCGGCCGTCGCCCTCCTGACGCGCGAACTGCGCGCCGACGTCGGCGTGATGATTTCGGCCAGCCACAATGGCTACGAGGACAACGGCATCAAGCTGTTCGGCCCGGACGGGTTCAAGCTTTCGGATGAGGACGAGGTGGCGATCGAGGCTCTGTTGGCGCAGGACGCAGAGCTAGCACCTTCGGAGGAGATCGGCCGGGCCCGGCGTGTCGACGACGCTCCGGGACGCTACATCCACGCCGTCAAGCGCTCGCTGCCCGAGGCGGTGCGCCTCGACGGCCTCAAGATCGCCATCGATTGCGCCAACGGCGCCGCGTACCAGGTTGCGCCCGCGGCGTTCTGGGAACTGGGGGCGGAGATCGTCTCGGTCGGCGTCAGCCCCAACGGGAAGAACATCAATGCGCGCTGCGGCTCGACTCATCCCGCGCTGCTGCAGGAGACGGTCGTCTCTTCGGGCGCGGACATCGGCATCGCGCTGGATGGGGATGCGGACCGGCTCATCGTTGTGGATGAGAAGGGCCAGATCGTGGATGGCGACCAGATCATGGCGCTGATCGGCACGCAATGGGCGGAGCAGGGGCGGCTCAGGGGCGGCGGCGTCGTGGCGACGGTGATGTCGAACCTTGGCCTGGAGCGGCTGCTGAAAGGGCGGGGGCTGGACCTCGTGCGCACCAAGGTCGGCGACCGCTATGTGCTCGAGAAGATGCGCGAGGGCGGCTACAACGTCGGGGGCGAGCAGTCCGGCCACATGATCCTGCTCGATCATGCGACCACCGGCGACGGAACGGTTGCGGCGCTGCAGGTCCTGGCGGCGCTGGTCCAGTCAGGCAAGCGCGCGAGCGAATTGCTCCACCTTTTCGATCCGGTGCCGCAACTGCTGCGCAACGTGCGTTTCACGGGGGGCAAGCCGCTGGAGGCAAGCAGCGTCAAGGCGGCGATCGCCGACGCCGAGGCTTCGCTGAACGGCAGGGGCCGGCTGGTTATCCGCCCCTCGGGCACCGAGCCGGTGATCCGCGTCATGGCCGAGGGCGACGATGCCGGAGAGGTCGAGGCAGCGGTCGCCTCGATCTGCCGCGCCGTCGAACAGGCCTGCGCCTGATGCTGGAAATGCGCCCGGATTGCGAACGCTGCGGAACGGACCTGCCGGCCGAAGCGCCGGGCGCGTTCATCTGCAGCTTCGAATGCACCTTCTGCGCCGAATGCGCCGAGGCGCTGGACGACATGTGCCCCAACTGCGGCGGCGAACTGACCGATCGGCCGACACGGGCAAAGAAGCACCAGGCCGCGCATCCGCCCTCTACGGAGCGGCGGTTCAGGGGTTGAGATTGCGCCTGGTTCATCCTTCGACAAGCTCTGGATGAGCGGGTAGGAATTTCATAGGCCCACCCCGCTCATCCAGAGCTTGTCGAAGAATGTTTGCGCAACCTGACGTGTCATCCATGAAGCCTCCCCGCATTCTCTCGATCGCCGGCTCCGACAGCTCGGGCGGCGCCGGCATCCAGGCCGACGTGAAGACGATCACGATGCTCGGCGGTTATGCCATGACCGCGATAACCGCGATCACCGCGCAGAACACGCTGGGCGTACAGGCGGCCAAGGTGCTTTCGCCGGCAATGGTGGGCGCGCAGATCGATTGCTGTCTGTCCGACATCGGCGCCGACGCGGTGAAGATCGGCATGCTCGGCTCGGCCGCGATCGCCGAACTGGTGGCGGACAGGCTCGCGCCGCTCGGCGTGCCGGTGGTGTTCGATCCGGTCATGATCGCGACCAGCGGTTCGGTGCTGGCGGATGACGAAACGATCGCGGCTTTCGAACGACTCATGGCGCTGGCCACCCTGACAACTCCCAACGTCCCCGAACTGGCGGCGCTGGGGGGTGATGATGCCATGGCTTCTCGCGGGATAGCTTATCTCGCCAAGGGCGGCGACGCGGAAGGAGAGACAGTAGAGGATCGTCTCGTGGTGCCCGGCCGCGATCCGGTGATCTGGGCAGCTCCGCGGATAGCCACGCGCCACAACCACGGCACGGGGTGTACCCTTTCCAGCGCCATAGCGACCCTGCTGGGCAAGGGCAGCCCGCTTGAGGATGCCGTCGGGGATGCGCGCGATTTCGTCCGCGCCGCGCTGATCAACGCGCCGGGTTTCGGCAGCGGGCACGGGCCGATGGGACACCAGGCGGTGCGGTGATCCTCTGCTGAACGATGAGGCGACGGATGTTCCCCTTCCCCTCAGGGGAGCACTTCAGGGAATCGTTCACCCGCAATCAAGGCCATAGAACTCGCGGATCCTGTCCCAGCCTTCGTCCCCGGTCTCGCACCAGTGGAACAGGTTTAGGTCGCCGCGGTTGATCGTGCCTTCCTCGGCCAGCGCCTCGAAATTGATGATCCGGTCCCAGAACTCGCGGCCGTAGAGCAGGACCGGGATCGGTTTCATCTTGCCGGTCTGGATCAGCGTCAGCAGTTCGAGGAACTCGTCCAGAGTGCCGAAACCGCCCGGGAAGACGGCGACGGCCCGGGCGCGCAGCAGGAAGTGCATTTTCCTGAGCGCAAAATAGTGGAACTGGAACGAGAGGCGCGGCGTCACGTAGGGATTGGGAGCCTGTTCGTGCGGCAGGACGATGTTGAGCCCCAGCGATTCGGCGCCGACGTCAGCCGCGCCGCGATTGGCGGCTTCCATGATCGACGGGCCGCCGCCCGAACAGACGACGAACTGGCGCATGCCCTTCTCGACCACTGCGCATTGGCTGGCGAGGCGGGCCAGCTTGCGTGCCTCCTCATAATACTTCGCCTTGGCGGCCAGGCGCTCGGCGACTTTCCTGTCCTCATCAGTCTCGGCAAGGGCAAGGAACGCCTCGCACTGTTCCGGCGGGGGGATGCGCGCCGAGCCGTAGAACACCAGGGTGGAGCCGATGTTCGCCTCTTCCAGCAGCATTTCGGGTTTGAGCAGTTCCAGCTGGAAGCGGACCGGCCGCAGCTCGTCGCGCAGCAGGAATTCATCGTCCTGGAAGGCGAGTCGGTATGCCGGATGCTGGGTCTGGAGCGTTCCTGCCTGCTGGTCGGCAAAGGATGCTTCCTGTTCGGCCTTGTAGAAGCGGCGTTCGCCGATCTTCTTTTCTTCTTCGTCTGTCATCCTGCTCACATGGCGACTTGATCCCCGTCCGTCGAGAGCGAAGCCGCGTAGCCCGCAAATCCCTGACACTTAACAGGGACTCGCGCGGCCTTCGTTCAGGCGCTACGCTTCCACCCATGACGATCTTCGATGTGACGCGCCGGGGCGCGATTGCCGGATTCGGGCTTGCCGCCGCGTCGCTTGCGGTTCCGGCGATCTCAGCCGCTCCCCCCGCGTCACGCAAGGCCCCGCGCCTGCGGGAGGGCGACGTGCTCGGGCTGGTAGCGCCGGCCGGATTCGTTGGCGACCGCTTCGGGCTCGAGGAGATCATGGACACCGTGCGCGCGATGGGCCTCGAACCCCGGCCCGCGCCGCACCTCCTCGACCGCGAGGGCTATCTCGCCGGCTCCGACCGAGACCGTGCGGGCGATCTCATGGCGATGTTCGCCGACGATTCGGTCCGCGCCCTCATGGCGGTGCGCGGCGGCTGGGGCGGCGCCCGGCTGCTGCCTCATCTCGATTTCGCGAAGATCGCCCGGAGCTGCAAGCTTTTCGCCGGCTTCAGCGACAATACCGCGCTTCACCTCGCTTTTGCCGCGCGAACCGGCGTGCCGAGCATCCACGGGCCCAATGCCTCCGCTTCGTGGCCGGCGGCCGCGTGGCAATCATTCCACGCACTCGCCTTCGAGGGCGCCACGCCGACCTACACGATCACTCCAACCGCCGGTGCCGCCCTTGGCCGGCGCGGCGGCAGAGTGCGGACCTTCCGGGGCGGCAAGGCGCGGGGGCGGCTTATCGGCGGCAATCTGACGGTGCTTTCGGCGCTCGTGGGAACGCCCTATCTGCCGGACTTCACCGGCGCGATCCTGTTTCTGGAGGAAACCAACGAGGCGGAATACCGGATCGACCGCATGCTCACCCAGCTCGCGCTCGCCGGCGTTCTCGGCAAAGTGGCGGGCATCGTCTTCGGTCAGTGCACCGACTGCACCAACTCCGACAGCGGCTATTCCAGTTTCACCATCTACGAAGTGCTCGACCGGCAGTTTTCCTCGCTCGGCGTACCGGCATTCCAGGGCGCGGAGTTCGGCCACATCGCCGCGCAAATGAGCATGCCGGTGGGCATCATGGCCGAGATCGATGCCGATACCGGGGCGATCCGCATGCTGGAACCGGTCGTGGCCTGACGGCGGGAGACCGCGGCACGCTGCCGCATTTCAGTTGAACGTCCCGGACGATGGCGCTCCGTGGGCCACGCGTTCCGCCTCCTTGGCCTGACGGGCGAGTTCGGTGCGGCGAATGCGATCCGACATGGCGCGCCAGGCGGCTTCCGATCGCAGTTCCCGGTCGCGCACGTTGGTAAGCGTCGCGCCGGCCGCAGCCTCGGCCGCTTCCTGGGCGCGCGCGTCGCAAAATTCACGGCTCAAGCTCATGCGTAATCTCCAACCGCAAATCACGGAAAGGCAGGAGCAGGCGCGCCGCCTGCTCCTGAAAATCCCGGGTCAGGCCTGCTGGAGATTGACAGCCGATGCCTTGCCGTTGCGGCCCACTTCCACCTCGTAGGACACGCGCTGGTCCTTCTCGAGCGAATGCATGCCGGCATTCTGAACGGCGGAGATGTGGACAAAGCTGTCCGGCCCGCCGCCGTCCGGGGCAATGAAGCCGTAGCCTTTTTCCGTGTTGAAGAATTTTACAGTGCCGACGGGCATGTCTGTTTCCTTTCAAGAAACAATGATATCCGGCGCGCATGATTGCACGACCGGCCGTGCGTCAAATCGTCAAGTGAAAGGAAATCGTCGCAAGTGGTGGGCCCGAAAAAATTCCGGCGCCTGAAGCCAATATTGCCGAAACCCGTCGCAGAATTCGACGTCAGCCGCGCCTGCTTAGCACAATGTCACCCCTTCAACTAGGCCAAACTGTCGACACTCGCTGCCGCGCCCAACGCCTCCTGTGGCTGCACGATTCGGGGGCGGCGCCATGTCGACGCGATGCGATCGCTGCCCTATGGAGACAACGCCCGGAGGCCCTGTGTTCACGCCGCCACGCGCGTCCTTGCCGCGGTGGCGGCGTAAGCGGCGAAGAGGTCTCGGAAGTGCTCTTCCATCGTGCGCGCGATTGATACGGGGCGGGGGCGGGCAAGGGCGATCTCGCGAATCGCCTCGGCCGCCTCGGCTGCATTGCCGGCCTCGTAGGTCAGCCCGGCGCCTTGAGAGGCATGATCGGCCGCGCCGCCGATGTCCGGGACGATGACCGGGATGCCGCTGGCCCGCGCCTCTGCTGCCGCCATGCAGAATGTTTCCGCCTCGCAACCGTGGATCAGGGCATCGACGCTTGCGACTATGCGTGCGAAAGCCGCCCGGTTCCTCTCGGGCGCGAAGAGCCGTACATGGGGGTTGCCGGCGATGTGTTTCAGGACCGCGCGCTGCTCGCGCCCCTCGCCCAGCATGACGAGCCCCACTGGCGTCGCATGGCTCGCGGCGTTGACGGCGTCGATAACCATGGGCCAGCGTTTTTCGGGGGCCAGGCGGCCGACTGCAAGCAGGAGCGTCGCGCTTTCCGGCAGGTCGCAGGCGGCAAGCAGGCTCGCCCGCAACGCCGGATCACGGTGCTCGGGCGAGAAGCAGCCCGGCTCCACGCCCATCGGGATCGCGACTGTATTGGCAATGCCGCCCTCGCTCAGGCGGCGCGCGAGATCGGTATTGGCACAGACCACGTGTTCGAAGCGGCGGCTGTGGCGGCGCAGGTGGTCCCAGAATACCGAGAACTGCCAGTCGATCGTCCGGCGCGAGAATACTTCGCCGAACCAGCGGTAGGCGTATGCGGACAGCGGATCGGCATGCATGACCAGGCTGCGCGGCGCCGACCCCGCCCAGTCCGCCACCAGCCTGGCGGTGCGCCAGGGCGAGGTCGCTTCGACGAAGTCGGGCGCCTCGGCATCGAGCGCCCCGTGAAGCCGTTCCTCGTCGGCGAAATACCAGTACTTGCGATCGAGCGGGAAACGCGGGCTCTGCAGCAGGACGATGCGCGCGTCAGGGCCATGTTCGATCACCGCATCCTCATCGCCAGGCGCGATGATGACGATTTCATGCCCGAGCCGGGGGCCGATCCGCAGCTTCTGCTCGACATAGGTCCGTACCCCGCCGCCAAGGGGGGAGTAGAACGCGCAGACATCGACTATCTTCATCGCGTCAGCTTCCTTCCGGTCGATTCCGGTCCAATGGAGCCATCCCGAGCCCCCGCTGGTAGTTGAGCACGATGGTGATGGCCGTGGGGCCGTTGCCCGCCGCAGCGCTGGCCTTGCGGGCCCTGGGCTTGCCCCAGCCGAGCTTTGGATTGCCGGCAAAGCCAATGCCGTCGGTACGCCATTCGAACTTGCGGTCCTGGTTTCGGTCGTGAAGCAGGCTGACCGCATATGTGCCGGGGCCCGGCAGGCGTACGCAGAGGCGCGGCGTGCCCGTGGTCGGCACTGCTTCCTCGACGCGGCGGAATGTCTTGCCCTGGTTGACGAGTATGTTGTCGTCCGCCAGGAAATCCTTGTCGTTGGCGGGATAGACCTCGAGCTTGAGCTTGCCCTCGCGGTCCTTCAGGCCCTGCACCTCGACGATGAAAGAGGGGCCGTTTTCTCCCGGCCGGCAGCGCCCCTCCGCCTTGCCGAGATCCGGCGTCGAACGGATCGCGGCGGCGGCGAGCAGCGGCAGGGCAGGCGGCAAAGCAGCGGTCATGTACGCTTCTCCGGGTTTGCCAGGTCATTGATGGCCAGCACGCTGCCAAGCAGCAGGTGCGAAGCCAGCATCAGCCCTGCCATCAGCGCCATCAGCGCGCCGATGTCGCGTTCATGGCCAAGCGCGACGACGGCGACGCCGGCGAAGAGCAGGTCCTTGTTGGGAATCAGGGGCAGGCGGGAGACGAGCAGGCGCAGGGTCGCCAGATACATCCACCAGGACAGCGGGACCGCCGGCAGCACGAGGTGCCACAGGACCGCCGAAAGCACGGCCGAGAGCACGATACGCAGCAGGTGCATCTGCGTGATCATCGCCAGCTCGCCGCGCGGCAGGCTGAAGACGCGCCGCCGCCAGATCATTGCCGCCACGGAAATAGTCAGGATCACGCCGAGCGACAACACCAGCACGTGCGTGTCGAGACCGAGCTGGCTTGAGCCCAGCACGGGCAGCATCACGGCAAGCAGCGCCATGGTGACGCCGTTGCCGGTCATCGCCGAGAGAATCGCCACGTCCTTGACGGCGCCGAAAGGTGCCGCGTCGAGCGGGACACGGCGCCGGGCCCAGGTGTAGAAATAGGCTTCGCCCAGGTACCCCAGCAGCAGTTCGTTGTAGACCTTCTTGCGCAGCAGCGCGAGAAAGCCGTCCGCGGGGATGGACCAGAGGCGGTTGAATATCAGCCACTCGCTGGCCGGCGTGACGAAATAGGACGCGGCAAAGACCAGCCAGAAGCCCGGCGTGGAGGGGATCAGGCCGAGCACATGGTCGAGATCGATCCGTCCCATCTCGTGAACGACGACGGCGATCACCGCCAGTGACAGCACCACCGAAAATATCGCGTTGCGACCGCGATTGGACTTGCGGTCCTGCGGCGTCAGTTCGATCGCGGGCGCGTCGGTCGCCAGGGCTGCAGCGGGTTCGGACACGAAATTCTCCGAAAAGTGGGCGTTGCTCAATGAAAGCGCTGGCCGAACGGCTGCGATGAGAGGCAGCTCAAGGCGAGTTGGTGCCGGCGTTCGCGTTCGCACTGACGGGTGAGATCGACCATCATGTCGAGATAACGGGCAGCGGCGCTTTCAAGTTCATAGCCGGCGGCGATTTCGCGCGCCCTGCGCGCATCCGTGCGGAATTGACGGACCGCAGCGAGCCCACCGGCAAAGCTTTGCTCGCAGCGCACGGGAACGAGCAGCCCGGTGCGTCCATGGTCGAGCAGACAGGCCATGCTGACGCAACAATCGGTGGCAAGGATCGGAAGCCCTGAGGCGAGCGCTTCGACCACGACGCCGGGAAGGCCTTCGTAATCCGAACTCAGGACGAAGACGTCCGCCTGCCTGAGAAGGGGGTCTATGCTGGCGAGATGCCCCGCGAATGCGACCTGCCCGCTTATGCCGAGCTGGCCGGTCAGGCGTTCCAGCACCGCCCGTTCGGGACCTTCGCCGGCTATCGTCAGGGTGTCCGCGGGCCGCGCCGCTCTGGCGAAGGCGCGCAGCAGCATTGCATAGTTCTTCTGCGGCACGAGGCGGCCCGCAGTGAGATAGCGCGTGCCCCAGACCGAGGCCGGCCGGCACTCGATTCGTGCGAGCTGGTGCAGCCGCTTGCGGGTCAGGATTGGATTGGGAATCGCGGCGATCTGGTTCGGGCGGGCCAGCATCGTCTCCCGAATCTCGCGCTGCATCGGCTCCGACAGACCGACAAGGCGATCAAACAGCCCGCCCTGGACGCGAAGCCAGGCCCCATATCCGCGGCGCATCAGCCGGGGCATGTCGGGGCGGTTGAGGGCATTGCTGACCTTGAGCACCATCGGCGGCGCGTGCTCGCCCAGCAGCAGCCGCACTGCGGCGGCGACCACGGCGTAAGTGTTTCCGGGACAGAACAGCACGTCCGCCCGATTGCCCACCAGATAGCTGTAGAGGCAGTGGACCATCCATGGCGTCTCCCACGACGCGGTCGAGAGGCGGGTGGGGATCTGCCAGTAATCGAGCGGCGGTGCGCTGCAGAGATTGGCGCTTCCCGAGCGGCCGAGCACGATCGTCACCCGGTGGCCCGCGCGTTCCCATTCGCTGGCAAGGCCCAGTGCCACGCGTTCCACTCCGCCCGGCTCCAGGCTGTGGATGGGAACTGCAATCCTCAGAGATCCGTGCATGTACCCCCTGACGCCGCCAGTCGACGTTCTCCGCAGCCGGCGGAAAAAATTTCGCATCGCGGGCGCTCCTATGCAGGGCACGTTTCGGAGTTGTGACAGTTGCGGAACCGTCATGCTCGCGACCACAATATGACGGGCGGTATCAGCAGCAGCGGCGGCTTCGATATATCACAGGTGAGGAACGGCTCGGTCCCGGAGTTCGGAATAGCGCGCCGGCCGATGACTGCGGACGAAGCGGCACAGGGTCGCATCGATGCTGGCGACCAGCGAAGGCTTGCTGACGTCGCCGGGGTGAACCGCGATTCGCACTGTCGTCGCGAAAGGAAGCACCTGCCGGGCCAACGCGGCGAAAGCCAGGGAGGAGGCGGTTCGCGTCCGGCTGCGGCTCGCCCAGGTAATTACGGGGCCGCTGGCGAGCACCGCATCGCTTCCGGCCTCCCAGACCTTCCAGTGATCCTCGGCCAGCGCGAAACCGGCGCGCCGCAGTGCCGCGCGCGCGCCTTCCCCATAAAGCCAGGCGGGAGCGATGAAGCCCGCCGTTTCGCGCCCGATCACGTCTTCGACCAGAGCCTTGCCGTCCTGCATGAGGCGCAGCGCGGCCGCTTCATCCAGGCCCAGGAATTCGCCTTCGCCGGCGGTCATATGCCGCGCCTTGAACCCGGCGGTGCCGCTGTGCCGGGCGGAATCGCGGTGGAACCAGCCGTGGACGAACATCTCGACGCCGGCGTCAGACCATGCGCGCAGCTTCGCCTGAAAGCTCTTGTCCCCGCGCAGCGGCGCGCTGCCCCAGTGGTCGGGGACGACCAGCATGGCGAACTGCAACTCGCCCAGGCGCCGGCCAAGCAGATCGACGAGCTGTTCGACCTGCGGTTCGAAGCGCGGCCCGACGTCGTGGATCGAGGCCAGCAGGCGCTTTTCGGTGTTCATGGCGTGGCCGGCAGTCCCGCGTGGTGTCGCGCGCTCATAGTGCGTGGCAGTGCCTGTCTCAATACGGCGCGTGGTTCACCCGGGCCCGATCATGGTCTCCGGGCGGACGATCCGGTCGAAGTCCTCCTCAGAAACGGCACCGCCGCCGATAGCCACTTCGCGCAGGGTGCGGCCGCTTTCCTGCGCCTGCTTGGCGATCTTCGCCGCGGCCTCGTAGCCGATGTGCGGCGCCAGCGCCGTGACCAGCATCAGGGACCGTTCGACACCGGCCGCGATATTGTCCTCCCGCGGTTCGAGGCCGTCGAGCAGGTGCTCGCGGAAACTCTGCGCCGCATCGGCGAGCAGAGTGATCGACTGCAGGGCGTTGTAGGCCATGACTGGGCGATAGACGTTCAGCTCGAACTGGCCCTGGCTGTCCGCGAAAGTGAGCGTCACGTGATTGCCGAAGACCTGTGCGCAGACCTGGGTCATGGCTTCGCACTGGGTAGGGTTGACCTTGCCCGGCATGATGGAGGAGCCCGGCTCGTTGGCGGGCAGCGCCAGTTCGCCAAGCCCGGCGCGCGGGCCCGAACCGAGCAGGCGGATATCGTTGGCGACCTTGTAGAGCGAGGCGGCCAGGGCGTTGAGCGCACCATGCATGAAGACGAGCGCATCCTGCGCCGCGAGCGCCTCGAACTTGTTGGGCGCGGTGGTCAGCGGCAGCCCCGTCGTTTCCGCCAGCTCGGCAGCAATCGCCTCGGCAAAGCCGGCCGGCGCATTGAGGCCGGTGCCGACCGCGGTACCGCCCTGCGCGATCTGGCAGACGCCCGGCAGCGTCGCTTCGATCCGGCCGATGCCGCCGCGCACCTGCGCCGCGTAGCCGGAGAACTCCTGCCCGAGGGTAAGCGGAGTCGCGTCCTGGGTGTGGGTCCGGCCGATCTTGACGATTCCGGCCCACCTCGCCGCCTTGTCCTCCAGCACTTCGGCCATGGCGGAGAGTTGTGGCAGAAGCTTCCTCGTCAGCGCAGCGCCGACGGCGATGTGGATGGCGCTTGGGAATGTGTCGTTGGAGGACTGGCTGCGATTAACGTGATCGTTGGGATGCACCGGCTTCTGCTCGCCGGGCTTGCCGCCGAGCATCTGGTTGGCGCGGTTGGCGATCACCTCGTTGACGTTCATGTTGCTCTGCGTGCCCGAGCCGGTCTGCCAGACCACCAGCGGGAAATGATCGTCGAGCTTGCCGGCGATGACTTCGTCGGCCGCCGCCGCGATCGCATCTGCCAGCTTCGCGTCCAGCTTGCCGAGGCGCTGGTTGACCCGCGCGGCGGCGCGCTTGATCTGCGCCATGGCATGGACGACCGCTATCGGCATGCGCTCCCCGCCGATGCGGAAGTTCTGGAATGAGCGCTGCGTCTGCGCACCCCAGAGACGGTCTGCGGGAACCGCGATCTGGCCCATGGTATCGTGTTCGATGCGGGTTTCGGTCATGTCTGCTCCACCGTGGTAGCGGCGACCCGGCCTGGCATCCGTCAAGATGGGAACGGTCCCCCCGGAATGGAATGCGCGAACTGCCGCACCGTCGCCAGATGCGCGCCCATCTGGTAGGACAATAATCCTGAATGCACATCACAGGAGGGGGAATGAGCAATCGGGCTGCCTCTGCCCGCGGCGGAGAACTGGTGCGGCGCCACCGCCTTTCCACGCGCTTGTGGCACTGGATCAATGCGGTGACGCTGCTGGTCATGCTGATGAGCGGGCTGATGATCTTCAATGCCCATCCCCGCCTCTACTGGGGGGAGTATGGCGCCAATTTCGACCAGCCCTGGCTCAAGATCGGTTCCTTGCAGAATACCCGGACGGGCGCGCAGAGCGGCTTCCTGCAGCTTGGGTCGCATCGCATCGACACGACGGGCGTGCTCGGCCTTTGGAAGGACGGTGAGGGGCGCGAACGGAGCTATGCCTTTCCTTCCTGGGCCACGATTCCTTCGCGCTACAGCCTTGCCTTCGCGCGCATCTGGCACATGGCTTTCGCCTGGATCCTGGCGCTGGGGCTGCTGTTCTATCTCGTCTGGTCCCTGTTCAACGGGCATTTGCGCCGCGACATCCACATCAGCCGGGCCGAGTGGAGCCCGAGGCACGTGTGGCACGATGTGACCGAGCACGCCCGCCTGCGTTTTCCGACCGGGGCGGCGGCGCTGAAATACAACGTATTGCAGAAGCTCGCCTATGCCGGCGTGCTCTTCGTGCTGCTGCCGCTGATGATCGCGACGGGCCTTGCCATGTCGCCCGGCACCGACGCCTGGGCGCCGGTCCTTACCGAGGTGTTCGGCGGCCGGCAGTCGGCACGCTCGGTGCATTTCATCTGCGCCTTCCTGCTGGTCGCGTTCTTCATCGTCCATATCGCCATGGTCCTTCTGGCCGGACCGCTGAACGAGGTGCGCTCGATGATCACCGGCAGGTACCGGCTTCCGAACGAGAGGAACGAATGACGGGCAAGCTGATCCTCTCTCGGCGCGATCTGGTCCGTGCCGGGGCCGTCGGGGCGGGCGGGCTGCTTCTGAGCGGTTGCGACCGGCTGTTCGACAACCGGGCGTTCCGCTCGGTGCTGGAAAGCGGGGAGGACCTGCACCGGGCAACGCAGCGGGTGCTCGGACGCGGTGCCCTGGCGCGCGAGTTCGCGGCAAGCGAGATGTCGCCGGTGTTCCGGGCCAACGGCAGCAGCACAGTTGCCGATGCGGCGTATCAGGCGCAGCTTGCGCAGGGCTTTGCGAACTGGTCGCTGCGGGTCGACGGCCTCGTCGAGCGGCCTCTGGACCTTCCCCTGGCCGCACTCACGCGGTTGCCGCAGCGCAGCCAGATCACCCGCCATGACTGTGTCGAGGGCTGGAGCGCGATCGGCCAGTGGAAGGGACCACGGCTTGCCCACGTGCTCGACCTTGCGGGGCTGAAGCCCAAGGCGCGCTACATCGTTCTCCACTGCGCGGACGTTCTCCACGGCAATCCCTATTACGAATCGATCGATCTGGTCGACGCCTTCCACCCGCAGACGATCCTTGCCTGGCAGATGAACGGCCGCCCGCTTGAGGAAAAGCATGGCGCCCCGCTGCGCCTGAGGGTCGAAAGGCAGCTTGGCTACAAGCACGCCAAGTTCGTCAATCGCATCGAGGCCCGCGCATCGCTCGATGGCCTTTACGGCGGCAAGGGCGGGTATTGGGAGGATCAGGGCGCCTATGCCTGGTACGCCGGAATCTAGCGGATCCCAGGCAGCAATCCCGCGTTTCGATTTGGGACATTTTGTGGTTGCCAGGCGACACAACGCGCTGCAAGATCGGCGTCGCGGAAACGAGTCTCTAAATAGGGCGCAAAGGTCGATCGAGCCTGCCCGAGGGGGTGTTGTGACGCATTACACGCTAGTGTTTGCCAATGAAGGCGTTGAGCCGCGCAAGGTCGTGGAGTTCGACGCTGTCGATGCTGCTGCAGCACTCATCTACGCCCACAGGGAAGCTCCGGACCGGTCTGCCGAGTTATGGGGCAGCGGTCGGAAGCTTTGCCGGATCCGACGCATTCCGGTTTCGGAAGACAGTCTCTGGGAGATCCTGAGCGCCACGGCATAGCTTCGCGGAACTCGCAAGAAGGCGGGCCTATGTGGTCCGCCTTCCCAGG
>DATEJH010000077.1:0-5890 GCA_035278205.1 Novosphingobium sp.
GAGACCCTTCCCTCGCCAGCCGTTCGCAGCGAAGAAGCGCCAGCCTGTCGTCTCAGGCACCACACGCCGGCCGCACCGCCTGCCCGTGTCTCTCCCTTTCCGGCGTTATCCCGCATTCGCCAGCGGGGGTCCTGCCGTGTCGAAAGTTCCCACCCGCCTCGTCCTGGCGGGCGCCGGCGCCGGATTGCTGCGCCGGCTTCGCCTCCTCGCGATGACGAGGGCAGCGTAAAGCGCCCACCCCGCGGCAACATAGGCCGGCAGGGTCGGACGCGGGCTTTTCGGGAAGTGGCGGGAGCGGCGGTGAAGGCATGGGCCTTCGCCTTGGACCGGGAGATTGGAGATCGGTTCCGGTCCGATCCGCTCCCGCCGGGGACTGAGCCGGGGGGCTCAGTCCAGGAGCGTGATGGATATGCGGCGGTTGCGCGGGTCCTGCGGATCGGCGGGGATCAGCAGTTCCTTGTCGGCGACGCCCTCGATCCGCTTGAAGCGGTCCTCGGCGATGCCTTCGCGCATGAGCGCCTGGCGGGTGGCCTCGGCGCGCCCGGCCGAAAGCGACCAGTTATTGCCGTAAGTATCCGCCTTGTAAGGCAGGGCGTCGGTATGGCCGCGAATGGTGAGCCGGCCCTGATCGGGGCCGACCGCGTCGGCGATCGCGCCGATGAGCTCTACCGCGTCGGGCGTCAGCACGGTGGTGCCGAGGCGGAACATCGAGAAATCGGCATCGTCGACAAGGTCGATGCGCACGCCTTCGATGGTGTCGACCAGGCGGACCTGCTTGGCGAGGCGGCGCAGGCGCTCGGTCGACTTGAGCTTTTCGTCGACCGCCGCCTTGGCGCGCGCAGAGTGCTTGATCTTGCTGCCGCCTTCCTTCGGCCCGCCGGTGGCATCGCGCGGGATCGTCATGGTCTTGGTGCCGGTCTGGCCCATGGCGTGGGGATAATTGTCGGCATCGGTCAGCGAAGAGCCGCCCAGCAGGCCGTTCGCGGACCCGGCCGAGGATTCCTTGGTCTTGACCAGCGTGGGCGTGAAATAGTCGGCAATGCCCTTGCGCTGCTTTTCGGTGGTGGCGCCGAGAATCCACAGCAGCAGGAAGAAGGCCATCATCGCCGTCACGAAGTCGGCATAAGCGACCTTCCAGGCGCCGCCGTGGTGGCCGCCGTCGACGAGCGTGATCTTCTTGACGATGATCGGCGGCGGCGGCTCGTTCTTGCCTCGCTTGGCGGCGGCCATGTCAGCGTCCTCTCATGGCGTCGAGCAGTTCGGAGAGGCCGGGGCGGAACGAATGGCCCAGGCCCGAGCGCGCCGATTCGACGACCAGCGGCTGCGGCCAGCCGTGCAGGCTGGCGATGACCACCTGCTTGACCGCGTGGAAGATCTGCTCGTCCTCGCCGTTGATCTGCTTGAGCCGGCCGGCCATCGGCGCGACGATGCCGTAGGCCAGCAGCACGCCCATGAACGTGCCCACCAGCGCCGAGCCGATCATCGCGCCCAGCACCGAAGGCGGCTGGTCGATCGAGCCCATGGTCTTCACCACCCCGAGCACGGCGGCAACGATGCCGAGCGCAGGCAGCGCGTCGGCGAGATTCTGCAGCGCGTGCTGCGGTTCGTGCAGGTCGTGGAAGTGCGTCTTCATCGCGTTGTCCATCACGTCCTCCACGGCATGCACCTCGAGCGAGCCGGAGGAGACGACGATCAGCGTCAGCGTGTCGCAGATCAGGTCGGTCAGCGCCTTGTTGGCAAGCAGGCGGGGGAACTCGGCGAAGTTCGGGGAGGACTTCGGGTCGTTGACATGGCTTTCCAGCGCCACCGGCCCTTCGGTGCGCAGGATCTTCATCAGCCGCGTCGTCAGGATGATCGCGTCGACATGGTCCTGCTTGTTGTGGCGTGGCCCCTTGAAAACCTTGCCGAGACCGGTGCCCAGCGCCTTGAGCTGGTGCATCGAGTTGCCGGTGACGATAGCGCCGACGGCAGCGCCGCCGATGATCAGCATCTCGTGCGGGATCGCTTCCATGACCGGGCCCAGGGCGCCGCCGGTGATGGCGAAGCCGCCGAATACCATGATCAGCAGGATCACGACGCCGACGATTGCAAACATGGTTCAGTTTCCCCTGGAAGATTAGGCAGGCCCCTGGGCGGGGCGGGACGTGTCGGTCAGCGCAGCTGGTTGAAGAGCGAGAGGCCGGAAAGCTTGCTGAAGCTCGACTGGCTCGCCTCGAGCACCAGCAGCGTCTGCTGCAGGGTGGCGATGGACGAGGCGATGTCGGTGGCGCCGAGGTCGGCCTCCTCGGTGGAGCGCAGTTCGGAAAGGTCGGTGCGCCGGTCCGTGGTCAGCTCGATCCACGAAAGGCGCGCGCCGACCACCGTCTGCGCCGTGGTGAGCGTGTCCAGCCCCGCGTTCAGCGACTTGAGCGCGTCGTTGGCGGCGCCCGCCGGATCGGCCGAACCGCCCTGCAATGCGGCGGAAAGATTCCTGACGACCGAGAGGAGGTCGGTGGGCGTGCCGTCCGCGGTGAAGTTGAGGAACTCCGGCCCCGTCAGCGAGCGGGTGAGCGATTGGCCCGGCCCCAGCGGCAGGTCGCCGGAGCTTGCAGTGCCGATGTAGCTGGCATTCCCCGAGCCATCGAGCGCATAGGCATCGCCCGCGCTTTCGCCGCCGAACAGGGCGTGCCCGTTCGAATCGCGCGAATTGGCCAGCGAGACCAGCGAGCCGTAGACCGCGTCCAGTTCCTTGCCGATCGCCGTGCGCTGGTCGGTGGTGAGGGTTCCGTTGGCGGCCTGAGTCGCCAGTTCCTGCGCGCGGATCACGACCTCGGACATGTCGCTGAGAGCGGCATCGGCCAGCGTCAGGTCGGCATTGGCGCGCTGCGAGTTGGCGGTGTCGATGCCCGACAGCGTGCCCAGCCGCGACAGTGCCCGCAGCCGCGAGGCCGCTACCGGATCGTCCGACGAGCGCGACAGCTTCTGCCCGCTGGAAAGCTGGCTCTGCAGGCTTTCGGCCTGCGCGCGCAGCCCCTTCATATCCGTGCGGGACCGCTCGAAGAAGGCGCTGGTGCTGGTGGAAACTATCGCCATGTCAGCCTCACCTGATGCCGAGGATCGCGTCGAAGATGTCGCCGGCGACCTGCATCACGCGGCCGTTGGCCTGGAATGCCTGCTGGTAGCGCACGAGGCTGACCGCCTCCTCGTCGAGGTCGACGCCCGCCTGGGCCTGCAGCGCGACTTTCGCCGTGCTGGCGATCGACTGCAGCGCGTCGCGAGTGACGGTGCGGCCGGCGACGGCGCTCGAGATGGTGAACAGCAGCGTGTCCATCGCCCCGGCCGGGTCGGCCGCGTCCAGGGCGCTGCGCAGTGCGCCCAGGTTCGAGCCGTCGCGGCTGTTGGCGGCCGCTCCGGCGGGCGCGGTGGCAATGGCGTTGCCGTTGGCCGCGGCCATCGCCATGCTCGCGGCGTCGGTGCCCGCGAACAGCGGCTGGCCGGCATTGCCATCGAGGTCGACCCCGTTGGCCTGCGCCGCGTTGACCACGTCGACGATGTTCCTGGCAAGACCGTCAAGCTGCGTGCGCGTGTCGGCAAGCTGGACGAGCGCCTGGCTCTGTCCGGCCAGCGCGCCAGAGCTGATCGAGGCGGGATTGTCGTCGAGCGTGAAGGAAATCGTGCCGTCCGCCGCCTCGGTCATCCCGAGCGTCGCGGCAGTGCCGCCGCTGACCAGGGTCTGCCCCGCGGTTCCGCCGATGGTGACGCTGACGGTCTGGTCCTGATTGTAGACGGTCGTGACGTTGGCGTACTTGCTGATCTGTTCCAGCAGGGAATCGCGCTGGTCGAGCAGGGTGGTCTGGTCGCTCGATGCATCGGAAGCGCGTGCAAGGCGAAGGTTCACGCGGGCCAGCTCGCCGGCGATGCGGTTGACTTCGTCCGCCCCGTCCCGCGCCTCGAAGCGCAGTCCGTCACCCACGGCGTCGAGGCTCGAGGCGGCGACGTTGAAGGTCTGCGCCATGGTCCGGCCCTGCTCGAGCACGGCGGCGCGCAGCGACCCGTCCGTGGGATCGGAAACGAGCTGCTGCAGGCTCGCCTCGAACGCGACGATGGAATCGTAGACGCCGGTCTGTTCGACCGCGGACTCGATGTTCTCCAGTCCCTTGACTTCGGCCGAGGCGCGGGAGGCGTCGGCACCCGTGCGGCGCACCTCCGCCTGGCGGAACACGTCGGCATTGCGGGTAACGCCGGTGATCCGCACGCCGGCGAGGTTGAGCGCGGTCGGCGCCGCCATGCCCGAGTTGGCGGAAAGCTCGGACACGCTGAGTGTGCGCCGGACATAGCCGTCGGACGAGGCATTGGCGATGTTCTGCGCCGTCAGGTCCAGAGCGGCGCGCGAGGCCGCGGCGCCGGACTTGGCGATCGACATGAGATCGGCGCCCATGGCTTATCCTTTCGCCTCGCCGCTCGCGGCGGCGGTCGTCGTTTCGGCGGGCAGATAGCGGGCCATCTGCGCCTCGATGATGGTGGAAAGGCCAAGCGTGCCGCTCTGCGCGGTGACATCGGCGAAGTGCTCGTCCTGGAGCTGGCGGAACGTGTCCATGGCCTGGCTGCCGAACACGTCGCCGCCGCCGAAGTCGGTCTTGCGTGCGGCAGCAAGCATCTGGCGCACGAAGATCGCCTCGAACTGCTTGGCGGTCGCGTGCAGCTTTTCGCGATCGGTCGCCTGCGGCTTCGCGGCGAGGCCGGGGAGGGTGGGGAGGATGACGCTCATATCACCACCATCTCCGCCTTGAGCGCGCCGGCCTGTTTGAGCGCCTCGAGGATCGCCACGAGGTCGGAAGGGGTCACGCCCAGCATGTTGAGCGCGTCGATCACCGAAGAGAGCGAGGCGCCGGGCTTGAACAGGGCGACCGAACGCTTTTCCTCGTCGGTCGAGATATCGCTGCTCTGCTCGGTCGCGGTGCGGCCTCGGCTGAACGGCGCCGGCTGCACCACAGTCGGGTCCTCGTCGATGCGCACCGTCAGCTTGCCGTGGCTGATCGCTGCGGGAGAGAGGCGCACTGCGCTGTTGATGACGACAGTGCCGGTGCGGCTGTTGACGATGACGCGCGCGGCGGTTTCGGCCGGCTCGACGTTTATCATCTCGATCGCGGCCATCATGCTGGCGCGGGTGTTCGGATCGGGCGGCAGGCGCAGGGCGAGGGTCACGCCGTCCTCGACCGAGGCGGTGCCCGGCATGCGGCGGTTGATCGCATCGCGCACCCGCGCGGCGGTCAGGAAGTCGGCGTCGAACAGGTTCCAGCGCAGCATGAGTCCGCTGTCGAAGCCGGTGGCGACCGCGCGCTCGACCGTGGCGCCGTCGGCAATGCGGCCGACCGTGGGGATGTTGACGGTGAGGTTCGACCCGTCCTTGGCGGAAACGCCGAGCCCGCCCACGGCAAGATTGCCCTGCGCCATGGCGTAGACCTGCCCGTCCGCGCCGTAGAGTGGGGTCATGATGAGGGCCCCGCCGCGCAGGGACTTGGCCTTGCCGATAGTCGAGACGGTGACGTCGATGCGCTGGCCTGGCTTGGAAAAAGCGGGCAGGTCGGCAGTGATCATCACCGCGGCCGCGTTCTTGAGGCCGGGCGAGACGCCGGGCGGGAGCTGCAGGCCCATGCGGCCCGAGACACCCTTCATCGCCTGGGTCAGGTATTCGAGGTTGTCGTCGCCGGTGCCGGGCAGGCCGACGACGATGCCGTAGCCGGTCAGCTGGTTCGAGCGCACGCCCTGGAACTGGCCGAGATCGCGCACGCGTTCGGCAGAAGCGGTGTTCGGCGCGAACACCATCAGAGCGCAAAGCAGGTTGACCCACAGCTTCCGCTCCCGCCTGCGGGGCCGGGGAAAAATCCGGAAGGACAACAAGGCTCGTCTC
>DATEJH010000078.1:0-60423 GCA_035278205.1 Novosphingobium sp.
ACGCCCGTCGGGGACTGACAAGCATGTTAACTAACGTTAATTGGAAAGTGTCCGATCCTCGCACATTCCATCGATCACTTGTTGCCGGGGAAAAGAGCGCGCCCAATCGGTCTATGGCCGGATTTTCACAGCTTCTATTAGTTTTGGCGGCGACCGCCAAGTCACGCGACCTATCCGAATTGACCGGCGGAAAAATTAGTTCTGTCAATTTTCGTCTTTTGAGAGATACTGCTCCCCTCCAGTCGACGGGGAGCCGCGATCGATCGCAAGGGGGTGGTCATGCACACGGCGATGCGAATTGATTTTGACCGACCGCATGCCGGCGGGTCGGATGCGCGTTATTTTGCTCTGGCGCTTGCCTCGGGCATTGCCGGACTGACTATCACTTATCCCACGATTACTTTGGGAAACGCGACCGTCGGTGAATGGGCGGGGAGACTAGAAGTCAGGCCGCCGCGCCTTTCCGCGCCAGCTTTCCTGTCGGAAACGTCCGTAACAGCGAAGTTTCATGACACCGCGATTGTCGCGGGGCGGGGAGCCGGGGCAACTGCCATGAACCTTGCCCAGACCTTCGCGCCGGCAGGCCTGCCATCTGTTGAAGCGAATGCACGCGCCAACATCGATCGGCTGCCGCCTTCGACGCGATCGCTCGGGCACCCCGCCCCACTCGCGAACCTGGTCTCATTGCCAACGAGGGCCGGAAGTGTTCACGGCCAAGCCGGGGCCGGCCGAACCGCGCTCATGAACCACGCGGCTTCCACCTCCAAGCGAGTCGATCCCAAAGCGCCGCTGGACGCGGTCCGCTTCGCTCTGCCGCCGGCCAAGAGCGGGTTGAGCGCCGCAGGCGCCATGCCGCCGCACGCGACGCTTAATTCCGTTTCAGCCGCGAAATCGCCAACGCTGCCAGAGACACAGTCTTTCGTCGGCAACTCCGGACCGCAGGCAACCGCCGCTTCCGCCCGGCCAGCGGCAGATGCTCAGCCGTTGGCCTTGCTCTCCGCCTCGAAGGAAGTGCAGGAGTTCGACCTGGCCAAGCTTGGCAGGGCAAAGTCGAACTCCGACGATCTCGCGCGCTCGGCTGCCAGTGTCATCGCCAACGCCAAGCCTGCCGGACGCACGACGTATCTGTTGAAGGTGTCCAAGGTTCCGGACCGCATCGTTGGCGACTACATCCTGCATGTTGCGGGACTGAGCCTTGAAGGCATGCCGAGCGGCAACCTGTCCGTGCGGATCGGCATGAGCGGAGATCTCTCCGTCAAGCTCGCCGACCTCCTGCAGCCGGTTCAGGACCAGATGGCACCTGAGGCATTCCAGCGCCTGGCGAACTCCTCGGCAGCTTCGGAATACGTGAGCTTCGCGCAATTGAGAGCGGCAGGGTTCGACGTCCGTTATGAAGCCGGCAGCGATCGCCTGATGGTCTCGGCGCAGCTTTGAAAGAAGCCCCGGGGCCGGGCGCCGCGATTAACATCGCGACGCGCTTGGCGAAGACGAAGCACAGCTGGGCCGGCGTGGTGCGCCCGACAGGATTCGAACCTGTGGCCCTCAGATTAGGAATCTGATGCTCTATCCTGCTGAGCTACGGGCGCACGCGGGGGGCGTCCTAGCTTGACCTGTCGGGGTTGGCAATCGGTAGCGCTCAGTTTGCCTGTTCGGGCGGCGTGACGGGGAAAGGCAGCGGCATCACGGCAATGCCTTCCTCGGCAAGTTCCTGCGCCTCGGCAATCGTAGCTTCACCGTGGATCGTCTCCGTGTCGCGATCGCCATAATGCATGGCACGAGCGTCTTCCGCAAAATTCTCGCCCACGTAGCGCGAAGATTTGAGCGCTTCCGCCTGCATTTGCGCAAGCTTTCTGATCATCTCCACGGCTTCGGCCGGAAGCGGGGCGTTCGCCACGGGCGCGGAGGGCGCTTCGGCGGAGCTGTCCGGCTGCCGACGTTCCGGCGCCGAAAACTGGTTGCCTTTTCGCGTCAGGCGCGGCGCCTGTATGGCCTTGCCGACTTCAGCCGAACCGCATTGCGGGCAGATGACAAGTCCCCTTTCCTGCTGATGCGCGAAATCGTCCGAGGACTTGAACCAGCCCTCGAAGCGATGCAGCCCAGAACGGCATTCGAGATCGTAAACAATCATGATGCCAACCTATTTGGCGATTGCGCGACGATTGGCAAGGCTTGGCAGCTGCGCGCGAACTTCCGCGATGCGTGCGGAGTCGAGCTCGACAAAGCCGACGCCCGGCGATTCTCCGCCCATATCGAGCAGGACATCGCCCCAGGGGTCGATCGCGAGCGAGTGGCCGTACGTTTCGCGACCGTCCTCGTGCCTGCCGGCTTGGGCCGCGGACAGGACGTAAGCACTTGCCTCGATCGCGCGGGCGCGTTGCAGGACATGCCAGTGCGCCTTGCCGGTCGGGACGGTGAATGCTGCCGGAATGGCGATGACGTCGCAGCGAGCTCTGCCCAAGGCTTCGTAAAGCGCCGGAAAGCGGATGTCATAGCAGATGGAGAGGCCGAGCCGCCCGAGCGGTGTTTCCACCGTCACCACATCGTCTCCGGCGACATATGCGCTGGATTCCCGCCAGGTTTCGCCCGTTGCCAGATCGACGTCGAACATATGCAGCTTGTCATAGCGTGCTCGAATTTCGCCCCGCTCGTCGATCACGAAAGCACGATTGGCCCACCGCCCGTCTTCACGCACCACCGCTAGCGAGCCGAGGTGAACCCAGATGCCGTCGCGCGCCGCGGCATCGCGGGCGGCTGCGAGCACGACATCCTCCCGTTCGGTCCGGATCGTCTTGGCCGCGCGCGAACGCTGGCGGTCGAGCATGCCGGACATCTCGGGCGTGAACAGCATGGCCGCCCCGCCGGTCTTGGCTTCGGCGGCGGCGGCAACGATGGCGGCGGCATTCGCCGCAGGATCGATGCCGCTCGTCATCTGGAACAGGGCTGCCCGGATCATGGCCTGCCGCTCCAGTTCACAGGCCGAGAATGGGGTCGAGCTTGCCCTGCCGTTCAAGCGCATTGATATCGTCGAAACCGCCGTAGGGAGTGTCCGCAATCAGGATCTGCGGCACGGTTCGCGCGCCGGGAACACGCTCCAGCATCTCCGCGCGCTTCGGACCGCCCATAGTCACGTCGTACTCCTCGTAGGACACGCCCTTGCGGTCGAGCAGCGACTTGGCCGCGACGCAATAGGGGCAGCCCCACTTGGTGTAGATCTCGACCTTGGGTTGGCTCATGCGGGAACCTCCTGGGAATGCGGCGCTATGGCCTTGAAAGCGTGGGCCGCTACCATATCTATTGCAGCGAGTCATGGCCCTCGCTGGGGATGACTCGCTGAAAGGGCGCCGGGTTCCCGGGCCCAGTTGAAACGAAGATTGCTCATTGGAGGATTTTTGTCATGAACCGCATTGATTTTTCGCCTTATCGCCGCACCATGGTCGGCTTCGATCGTCTCTTCGACATGATCGAAAACCAGAGCCGCGCCAATGCCGGCGACAAGTATCCCCCGTTCAACATCGAGCGTCGCGGCGAGGATGCCTATCGCATCACGCTCGCCGTCGCCGGGTTCAAGCCGGCCGACATCGACATCACCGCCAAGGCCAACCTGCTGATCGTGAAGGGCAACAAGCCTGACGAAACCATCGAAGGCGAATACCTCCACGTCGGCATTGCCCAGCGCGGGTTCGAGCGCCGCTTCGAACTGGCCGACTACGTGCGCGTCGAAAGCGCCGACCTCGCCGACGGTCTCCTCGTGATCGATCTCGTACGCGAAGTGCCCGAGGCCATGAAGCCGAAGAAGATCGCGATCGGCGGCAACACGCTTGCTGTCGTGGAGAACGCCTCCGATAAAGACAGCGCCGCCGCCTGACCGGCTTCGTTTGCTGAATTGACATCCGTTTGGGGCGGCCGGGGACACCGGGCCGCCCCTTTCCCGTCAGTCCTCACGACGCATAGCCGCGCAGCGAGGAACGCCGCCAGCAGCATAAGTGCTGCGGCGAAGAGATAGCCGATCAGGACCTGTTCGCGCGAACCGGTCTCGATCAGCAGGCCGAGGAACCAAGGCGCGAGAACCCCGCCTATCCCAGTCCCCAGCGCATAGAAGATTGCGATAGCGAGCGCGCGTAATTCGAGCGGAAAGCTAGGCTGCTCCGGATCAGACGAGACGGGCCTGGCGCAGTGCGGCGGCAATGAAGGCGGCAAACAGCGGATGCGGCTCGAAGGGCCTCGACTTGAGCTCGGGATGGAACTGGACGCCCACGAACCAGGGATGATCAGGACGCTCGACGATTTCGGGCAGCAATCCGTCCGGCGACATGCCGGAGAATATCAGGCCATCGGATTCAAGCTTTTCGCGATAGGCCGCGTTGACCTCGTAGCGGTGGCGGTGGCGCTCGCTGATCGAATTCGAGCCGTAGATCGCGGCGACATGGCTGTTCGGCGAAAGTTCTGCCGGGTACGCGCCAACGCGCATTGTGCCGCCAAGGTCGCCGCCTGCGGCGCGCTTCTCGAGACCGGCCTTGCCCATCCATTCGGTGATGATGCCCACCACCGGTTCTTCGGTCGGGCCAAATTCGGTCGAACTCGCCTTGGCGATGCCTGCCGTGCGCGCTCCTTCGATGCAGGCCATCTGCATGCCGAGGCATATGCCGAAAAAGGGAACGCCGCGCTCGCGGGCGAACCGGACCGAAGCGATCTTGCCTTCGGTTCCCCGCTCCCCGAAACCGCCCGGCACGAGAACGCCGTGCATCGGCTCAAGCTCGGCCGCGATTTCGGAATCGTTCTTTTCAAACAACTCGGCATCAATCCACTTGATGTTGACCTTGACCCGGTTGGCCATGCCGCCGTGCACCAGGGCTTCGTTGAGCGACTTGTAGGCGTCGGGTAGACCGACGTACTTGCCCACGACGCCGATCGTCACTTCGCCCTCGGGATGCTCGTAGCGATCCGTGATGTCGGCCCAACGCGCCATGTCCGGCTTGGGCGAAGTCAGCCCGAAGTGATGCAGGACTTCGGCGTCAAGGCCTTCCCGGTGATATTGCAGCGGCACCGCGTAGATGTTCGGCGCATCCAGCGCCGGGATCACCGCCTCACGCCGCACGTTGCAGAACAGCGCGATCTTGGCCCGCTCGCTCTCGGGCAGCGGCCGGTCGCAGCGGCAAAGCAGGATATCGGGCTGGATGCCAAGGCCAGTCAGTTCGCGAACCGAGTGCTGCGTCGGCTTGGTTTTCAGCTCGCCCGCCGCAGCGATGTAGGGCACGAGCGTGACATGCACGAAGCAGGTCTGCTCACGCCCAAGTTCGTTGCGGAGCTGGCGCATGGCCTCGACGAACGGCAAGCCTTCGATATCGCCGACGGTGCCGCCGATCTCGCACAGGACGAAATCGAGATCGTCCGTCTCTGCGACCGCAAAATCCTTGATCGCGTCAGTGACGTGCGGGATCACCTGAACCGTTGCACCGAGGTAATCGCCGCGACGCTCCTTGGCGATGATGTCGCGGTAGATGCGACCGGAGGTGATATTGTCGCCCTGATGCGCCGAAACGCCGGTGAAGCGTTCATAATGGCCCAGATCCAGGTCAGTCTCCGCTCCGTCGTCTGTAACGTAGACTTCGCCGTGCTGGTACGGGCTCATGGTACCTGGATCGACGTTCAGGTAAGGGTCGAACTTGCGGATCCGCACACGAAACCCGCGCGCCTGGAGCAGAGCTGCCAAGCTCGCTGCCATGAGGCCCTTGCCAAGCGAGGAGACCACGCCGCCGGTGATGAAAATATGCCGCGCCATGGGTGTCGAGCCTTAACTTGCATGGGGGCCCATGGGCAAGCGCCCTGAGCCCGAATCCACAGGTCAATACATGGAAAATACCGCCTGGCGGGGCCAGACGGTATTCCGGTTACGATGAGATGCCGCTCTCTACTGCTTGGGAGCACCCGAGAGCGGATCGCTTGCCGGCGTCGGCGCAGTACCCTGAACCGGAGCGGAGCCGGGGTTTGCCCCGCCAGCAAGCGGATCTGCGGGCTGGGCGGGAGCGGCAGGCGCAGCATTGCGGTCAAGCGAAGTGTCGATTTCGCGACCCGTCGTGACATCGACCGCGAGCGCCGCGAGAATGATGCTGAGCAACACGAAAAGGCCCGCCAGAATCGCGGTCGCCCGGGTCAGGAAATTCGCAGCACCACGCGCCGACATAAGGCCCGAGGGACTGCCGCCCACGCCCAGGCCCCCGCCTTCCGACTTCTGCATCAGGACAACACCGACGAGTGCAGTTGCAATGAGCGCCTGGAGCACGGTCAGGAAAAGGAACATTTCGGTATCAGCCTTCTGGGGAGCATCACGCCCGCATCACATGTCCGCGCAGATAGGCGCATCGCCGCCCCCGCGCAAGCCGTGAGCCGGCATTCGCAGCCGTGCGCGTCAGTCAGCCGCCAGCGAAGCGGCGGCGCCCACTATCGCCAGGAAGCTCTCGGCCGTCAGGCTGGCACCGCCAACCAGTGCTCCGCCGACCTCCGCAACGGCAAGAAGCTCGCCCGCATTGTCCGCCTTGACCGAACCGCCATAGAGAATGCGCACATCCGCACCGCCCTCTCCATAGATCGCAACCAGCTTGTCACGGATCGACTTGTGCATGGCCGCCACGTCTCCCACCGAAGGAACGCGGCCGGTGCCGATCGCCCAGACCGGTTCATATGCCACCGACAGCTTCTCGGGAGCGCCCTCGCCCCTCGGGCACGAGCCGTCCAGCTGGGCGCCCACAACCGCTTCCGCATTGCCGGCGTCACGCTGCGCCTCAGTCTCTCCCACGCAGAGAATTACCGCGAGGCCGGCGTTCAGCGCCGCCTCGGCTTTCACCTGGACGTCGGCATCGCTCTCACCGTGAAGCGTGCGCCGCTCCGAATGGCCCACGATCGTGAAGTCTGCCCCAGCATCCTTGATCATGGGTGCCGAGACATCACCGGTGAAAGCGCCGCTTTCCTGCGCGTGACAGTCCTGACCGCCGACGCCGATGAGATCAACCGTATCGCGCATGCGGTAAATGAGCGTCGATGGCGGGGCGAGCGCGACCTGCACCTTGGGGAAGCGCGCCGCCGCGCGGTCTATCGCACGCGCCTCGTTCAGCATCGCCCGCGTGCCGTTCATTTTCCAGTTTCCGACGATGTAAGGCAGTCCAGCCATTTCCAACCCTTGATTCATCCGGCGCGAAAACCCGGATTCGCCACCAGGAGAATCGGGGTCTCGCTTGCGCCGCGCAGCTAGGACAGGGAGGCCCGCCTTGTCAAAACGGGTGCATCCTTTGTTCAGGTATAACTTTCCTGTGTGATTCAGCACAAATCGCGTGCGAGTCGGCATTGCAGGAACGCGTCAGGCCCCCTAAAGCCTGCGCCCGTTTCGTGCGAAATCTTGCTTTCGCGTTCGCAATCGCTGATCGGCCCAGTCCATGCTCACCATCTTCCGAAAACTGCTCCATTCAAAGGTCGGCGCGCTCATCGCCTTGATCCTGCTCGCGGTCATCGCGCTTGCCTTCGCCAGCGGCGACATCGCAAGCCTGCGCACCGCGTCGGGCATCGGCAGCGGATCGAGCGTGGCGACGGTCGGAAACGAGGACATCGACGCCACGCAGCTTGCGCAGTCGGCAAACGCCGCGCTCGAAAGGGTCAAGCGCGAACAGCCCACGGCGACCATGAAACTGATGGTCGCGCAGGGCGGGGTCGAGCAGGTTCTCGGGGATCTGATCGATCGCACCGCAGTCTTCGTGTTCGGCCGGAAACATGGCGTGGTCGCCGGCGATCGCCTGATCGACAGCGAGATCGCGCAAATTCCCGGTTTCATGGGCGTGGACGGCAAGTTCAACCAGGCGACCTTCCGCCAGGCGCTCGCCCAGCAGGGCATCTCCGAAAAAGTCCTGCGCGAGGATATTGCCCAGGGCCTCGTCACGCAGCAGCTGCTGGCACCGGCCCAATATGGCGCGATCATGCCGGAGTACCCGGCCCGGCGCTATGCGGCGCTCCTGGGAGAAACGCGTACCGGCGCCATTGCGCCTTTCCCGTCGATGGCATTCCTGCCCGGCAGGGACCCTGCCGATGCCGACCTGCAGGCATTCTACAAGAGCCACGCCAACGAATTCATCAGGCCCGAACGCCGGGTAATCCGCTACGCCACTTTCGGCGAAGATGCCATCAAGGCCCCGACGGCGCCTACGGATGCCGAGATCAAGGCGCGCTATGACGCGAACCGGGCGCACTACGCGGCTCAGGACAAGCGTCGCATCACGCAGGTTATCGTTCCCACCGAACCCGCCGCAAAGGCGATCGCAGCCGAAGTGAGCGGCGGCAAGTCGCTCGAAAGCGCCGCCACTGAAAAAGGCCTGTCGGCAGCCATGCTCGAGTTCTTCAGCAAGCAGGAATTGAGCGAGCAGTTCTCGTCCGCCGTGGCCGATGCGGTCTTCGCGGCGCAGGCTGGCAAGATTGCGACGCCGGCGAAGAGCCCGCTCGGCTGGCATGTCATCCGCATCGATGAAGACCAGAAGAAGCCTGAGCGCACTCTGGCCGAAGCCAGGGACGAACTCGCGGCCCAGATCGTGCAGGAAAAACGCCGAGCGGCATTCACCGACACGCTCTCGAGCATCGAGGACCAGTTCGGCAATGGCGCCGGCCTGGCCGAGGTAGCCAAGTCACTGGGTGCGGAAGTTAAGACAACCGAACCCCTCACCGCCGACGGACAGCTTTACCTGAAGCCCGGCGAAAAGGCGCCGGAAGTGCTTAGCCCCGTGCTGAAGAACGCCTTCTCGATGGAGCAGGAGGAACCGCAGGTCGCCGAGGTGGAGCGCGGCAAGACCTTCATGGTCTACGACGTGACCGATATCATGCCCTCGGCCCCGGCACCGCTGAACGAAATCCGCGACGATGTGAAGCAGGCTTGGGCGCTGGATCAGGGCTCGCAGGCCGCCAAGGCCGCGGCGCTCAGGGTGCAGGCCCTGGTACGCAAAGGCACGCCGCTGAACAAGGCCGTGGCAGACCTCGGCAAGACGCTGCCGCCGATCCAGCCGGTCACCATGTCACGTCCGACGCTTACCGAGGCGATACGCAGCGGACGGCAAGTGCCGCCGCCGATCTCGCTGATGTTCCACATGGCCGAAAACACCGTGAAGGTGCAGGCCGCCGAGCAGGAGCGAGGCTGGTTCGTGGTCACGCTGAGCAAGATCCAGCCGGCGAAGGTCGATTCCCCGGCACTCGTCGCCAATGCGCAGAAGGAGCTCGGATCCCAGCTCGGGCAGGCCTACGCCGACGCGCTGGGCAAGGCCATCCGCAAGGACGTCGGCGTCGAAAAGCACGAGAAGGCGATCAAGGCCGTTCGCGATCAATTGGCCGGCACCGGAAACGCCGAGTAACCGCGGGGGCTGACGGCAATGAAGCAGGAAGCGGATCGGGCAGCGGTGTTGACACGGTTGTCGCAGGGCGAGCCGGCCCTGCTCTGGCGCAAGCTGGTCGTGGATACGGAAACGCCTGTCGCAGCGGCGCTGAAGCTCTTTGAGGAAGGGCGCGGCGACTTCCTGCTGGAATCGGTGGAGGGCGGCGAAACGCGAGGGCGGTACAGCCTGATCGGCCTCGATCCGGACCTCGTTTTCCGTGCTAGCGGCGCCGCTTGCGAGATCAACCGCAAGTGGCAGTCGAACCGCGAAAGCTTCGAGGCGATGCCCGGCGACAGCCTTTCGGAACTGCGCAATCTGGTCCAAGCGTGCCATATAGAGGTTCCGGCCGAGCTGCCCAAGGCACTTGCCTGTCTTGTCGGCTATTTCGGCTATGAGACCATCGGCCTGGTCGAGAAGCTCCCGCGCGCGCCGCAGAGCCCTCTCGACGTGCCCGACATGCTCTTCGTGCGCCCTTCGCTGATCCTCGTGTTCGACCGCCTGGGCGATGAGATGTTCTGCATCGCGCCGCTCTGGCCCGACGCTGGCCCGCCCGCACAAGTCGTCGAGGCTGCGTCCGAGCGCATAGACGAGACCCTGCGCGGCCTCGCCGCACCGGTGCCGGCGTCTCTGGTCCGGGCCGACCTGCCCGAACCCAAGGCAAGTCCGGTCATGGACGCGGAAGACTATAAGGCGATGGTCCTCAGGGCCAAGGACTACATAGAGGCCGGCGACATTTTCCAGGTCGTGCTGGCACAGCGATTCACTTGCGAATTCACGCTGCCGCCGGTGGCGCTCTATCGTGCCCTGCGCCGCGTAAACCCGTCGCCTTTCCTTTACTTCCTCGACCTGCCCGGCTTCGCGCTGGTCGGGTCGAGTCCCGAGATCCTGGTGCGCGTGCGCGACGGCGAAGTGACCATCCGCCCGATCGCCGGCACCCGTCCGCGCGGCGGAACCCCGGCGGAGGACAGGGCCAACGAGGCCAGCCTGCTTGCCGACCCCAAGGAACGGGCCGAGCACCTGATGCTGCTGGACCTCGGCCGCAACGATGTCGGCCGCGTCGCCGCCGCGGGCACCGTGGAAGTGACCGACAGCTACACGATCGAGCGCTACAGCCATGTCATGCACATTGTCTCGAACGTGGCGGGCAAGCTCGACACGGTCAGACACGACGCGATAGACGCCCTCTTCGCCGGCTTTCCCGCCGGAACCGTCTCGGGAGCGCCCAAGGTCCGCGCCTGCGAGATCATAGCCGAACTCGAGCCGGAAACGCGCGGCGCCTACGCCGGCGGCGTGGGTTATTTCGCGCCAGACGGCTCGGTCGACTCGTGCATCGTCCTTCGCACCGGCGTGCTCAAGGACGGCGTGCTCCATGTCCAGGCGGGCGCCGGCATCGTCGCAGACAGCGACCCGGCCTATGAGCAGCGCGAATGCGAGGCCAAGAGCGGGGCGCTCTTTGCCGCCGCGCGTGAAGCGGTGCGTGTCGCGGGAGAGCCGGGTTTCGGGCAGTGATCCGCTCGACGGCGGCTTTTGCTGCCCTGCTGCTTCTCGCCGCCTGCTCCTCCGGGGATGCGAGGCAGCAGGCCGGGGAGCCGCCTCCCCCTCCCTGCGAAAGCGCCGCTTTCGAAGGCGCCGGGCTCACACACTGCACGGCCGTTCCGGGGCGCCACACGATACACATGGTGCTCGGGCCTAACGGCGGCGCGCCTTACCGCAGCCTTTCGCAGCTCGCGGTCAGCCGGCCGCAGAAGAGCCATGAAGTCGCCTTCGCAATGAACGGCGGAATGTTCGACGAGGCCGGGCAGCCGATCGGCTATTACGTGGAAGACGGCAAGCGCCTTCACACGCTCAACCGCAACAAGGGCTACGGCAACTTCCATATGCTGCCGAACGGTGTCTTCTACGGCGATGCGAACGGTCGCTGGGCCGTGCGCACCAGCGAGGATTTCACGGAGCACGTCTCCAGGCGACCCGACTTCGGCACCCAGTCCGGCCCGATGCTGGTGATCGCCGGAAAGCTGCACCCGATGATCGACCGCAACGGCCAATCGCTCAAGCTGCGCAATGGCGTAGGTGTCGACCGACGGGGCCGCGCGCATTTCGTCATCTCGGATGAGCCGATCTCCTTCGGCAAGCTCGCCCGCTACTTCCGGGACGATCTCAAGTGCCCCAACGCGCTGTTTCTCGACGGCAGTGTCTCCTCGTTGTGGGACCCGCACAAGGGCCGTGTAGATGGCGGTCCTCCGCTGGGCCCCTTGATCGTCGTCGAGAAACGCGCAAAGGCGGGCGCATGATCCTCGTCATCGACAATTATGACAGCTTCACCTGGAACCTCGTCCATTACCTGATGGAGCTGGGGGCAGAGGTCGAAGTCGTGCGCAACGATGCGCTTTCGGCCGGGCAGGCGATTTCCAGCGGCGCCAGGGGCTACCTGATTTCGCCGGGCCCCTGCACGCCGAACGAGGCAGGGATCAGCCTTGACCTCGTCGGTGCGGCCGCCGAGGCGGGAAAGCCGCTCCTCGGCGTTTGCCTCGGCCATCAGGCGATAGGCCAGTATTTCGGCGCCAAGGTGGTGCGTGGCGGCCTGATGCACGGGAAGACTTCACCGGTGACGCATGACAATACCGGCGTGTTCGAAGGCATCCCCTCCCCCTTCACCGCCACGCGTTATCACTCGCTGATTGTCGAGGACATCCCCGCCGCGCTGAAGGTCAATGCCCGTTCGGACGACGGGCATGTGATGGGCTTTCATCACGAGACGCTGCCGATCCATGGCGTCCAGTTCCATCCCGAAAGCATCGCCACCGAACATGGTCATGCCATGCTCGCGAATTTTCTCAGGTTCTGCGGCGTTGAGGCGAAGTTCCCGGCATGAATCTGCCTGACCCGCTGCATCCGATCGAGGAAGCTGAGGCCGAAGCGGCGTTCGGCGCCATTCTCGATGGCAAAGTGCCTGAAGAAGCGATTGCAAAATTCCTGATTTCGCTCTCCGATCGAGGGGAAAACGCCAGCGAGATTGCTGGCGCGGCCCGGGCCATGCGGGCTCGCATGATCCCCATCGACGCTCCGGAAAACGCCATCGACGTCTGCGGCACCGGCGGCGATGGATATCACACGCTCAATGTCTCGACGGCGGTGTCACTGGTGGTCGCAGCCTGCGGCGTGCCTGTCGCCAAGCACGGCAACCGCGCCGCCAGTTCCAAGGCGGGGGCGGCCGACACGCTCGAGGCCCTCGGCCTCAATCTGGATCGTGCTGTCGAGACGGCCGAGGAAACGCTTGCCGATCTCGGCATCTGTTTTCTTTTTGCGGCGCGCCACCACCCGACGATGGGCAGGCTCATGCCGCTCCGCAAGGCGCTCGGCCGACGTACGATTTTCAACCTCATGGGCCCGCTCGCCAATCCCGCACAGGTCAGGCGCCAACTCGTCGGCATCGCCCGGCCGGCCTATGTACCGATCTATGCCGAGGCGATCATGCGCCTGGGTTCCGAGCATTCGCTCGTTGTTTCCGGTGACGAGGGCCTTGACGAACTGAGTCTCGCCGGCGGCAACGAAGTGGCCGAAGTGACAGGCGACGAGCTTGCGATGCGCCGGGTGTCCCCCCATGACGCGGGTCTGCCGGCCGCGCCGATCGATGCCATCCACGGCGGCGATCCCGCGTACAATGCCGGGGCCTTGCGCCGCCTGCTCATGGGTGAACCGGGGCCCTACCGGGACGCCGTACTGTTCAACGCCGCCGGCGCGCTCATCGTCGCCGGAGAAGTGGAGGACTGGCAGGAAGGCGCCGAAGAAGCTGCCGAGGCGATCGACAAGGGCCTTGCCAATGCCCTGCTCAACTGCTGGATGGCAGCGCTCAGATAGGCCCCGGGAATGTCCAACAAGCTCACCGAAATCTGCGAAACCAAGCGTCAGGAGGTGGCCGCACGCAAGGCCGTGGCCACAGTGAACGACCTCGACGCCCGCGCTGCCGGTCAGACTGCTCCGCGCGGCTTCGAGGCAGCGCTTCGCCGTAAGGCCGCAGAGGGCTTCGCGTTGATCGCAGAGATCAAGAAGGCCAGCCCCTCCAAGGGCCTGATCCGCGCAGACTTCCGCCCGGCCGAACATGCGATCGCTTATGAAAAAGGCGGTGCCGCCTGCCTCTCGGTGCTGACGGATGCCACTTATTTCCAGGGCCACGAGGACTACCTGATGGATGCGCGCGCGGCGGTTTCGCTGCCGGTCATCCGCAAGGACTTCATGATCGACCCCTGGCAGGTCGCGGAGGCGCGCGCGATCGGCGCCGATGCCATCCTGATCATCGTTGCCTCCGTCGACGACTTGCTCATGGCGGAAATCGAAGCCGCAGCACTGGAGCGCGGTATGGACTGCCTCGTCGAAGTGCACGACGAAGCGGAAATGGAACGCGCCGCCCGGCTCAGGTCGCGCCTCATCGGGGTCAACAACCGCGACCTCAAGCACTTCGTCACCGACATCGCCACGACCGAACGTCTCGCTCCGATCGCTCCGGAGGGCGCGTTGCTGGTGAGTGAAAGCGGCCTCAATACCCACGCCGACCTGCAACGCCTCTCGGCATGCGGTGCCCGCACCTTCCTGGTGGGGGAAAGCCTGATGCGCCAGGCCGACGTGGAAGCGGCGACGCGCGAATTACTTCACGGCTGAGTCATCACAGGGCGAAGCGAATGCCGTGCGCCTCACCGATCTGCGGGACGCGCGAATATATCCCCTATCACGTCATCGCGACCACCCGGAATTATTATCGCGACCGCTTCGGTCTTTCAGCCGAGGACACGGTGGCGGCTGCGCGCCTGGCGATCGAGCAGGCCATCACGGGCGGGGATAGAGGACAGCGCGCATAGGGGTGTCCTACTTGCTTCAAATCTGTCACTAGCTCCCCATGGTCCTTATCCGAGCCTCCTTTCTCGCCGCGGGTTCCGGTTGGGTCGGCCCCCGCGGAAACATCCGCTTCAGGACTGTGTAAATCGTGCAAACCTCGTCAGACTTTCGGCTGCTGAAATGAACAAGAGCCTCACTCACATCGATTCGGAAGGCACCGCCCGGATGGTGGATGTCGGCACCAAGGCCGAGACCCGGCGCCTCGCAATCGCCTCGGGCCGGATCACCATGTCGCCCCAGGCGCTCGCTGCCATCCGCGCCGGCAATGCGCCGAAAGGCGACGTACTCGGAACGGCGCGCATCGCTGGAATCATGGCGGGGAAGAAGACCGCTGACCTGATACCGATGTGCCATCCGCTCATGATCGATGCGATCAATGTCGATTTCAGTTTCGAGCAGGACGCGATCCGCGCCACCGCGACGGCAGGCCTCACCGGAAAGACCGGCGTCGAAATGGAAGCTATTACAGCGGTTTCCGTTGCACTCCTGACAATCTACGACATGGCCAAGGCGCTCGACAAAAGCATGGTCATCGGCGAGATTCGCCTGATCGAGAAGCGTGGCGGCAAGTCCGGCACATGGCGCGCGCAGGATCCCGGCTGATGGCGAAGGTCCCGCCGATCCCCCTGGAGGAAGCGCAGGCACGTCTCCTCGCCCTCGCCGAGCCCCTGCCGATCGAGCGCGTCGATGTCGAAAGCGCCATCGGCCGCTACCTTTCCGAACCGCTCCCGGCCCGGCGGACCCAGCCTGCGGCCGATCTTTCCGCGATGGATGGCTATGCGGTAAATGCCGACAATCTCGTCGGCCCTTGGAAGGTCATCGGCGAAAGCGCCGCCGGACATCCCTTCGACGGCTTGATCGGCCGGGGAGAAGCCGTGCGCATATCCACCGGGGCGGTCCTGCCTTCGGGTGCGAAAGCCGTGATCCTGCAGGAAGATGTCGCCCGCGACGGCGATGGAATTTCTCTCACCGGCGAAGCTCCCTCGCCGTTCGACAAGCATATTCGCCGCTGCGGAATGGACTTTCGCGCGGGCAGCGAAGTGCTGGAAGCGGGCGTCAGAATCGGGCCGGCTCACGGCGCCCTGGCGATCGCGGCCGGGCACCGCCATATGCCCGTGCGCCGCATGCCCAAGGTGGCCGTGATCGACAGCGGCGATGAACTCGCGGCCGATCCGGAAGCCTGCATGGCTCATCAGATTCCCGCCAGCAATGGCGCCATGCTCGGGTCGCTATTTCGAAGTCTGCCGGTCGAAGCGCGCAGGATCGGGCCCGTGGCAGATACGCTTGAGGCGCTTATCTCCGCGTTCAACGGCGCAGCCGACTGCGACGTTATCGTCACCAGCGGCGGCGCTTCTGTAGGCGATCACGATCTGGTTCGTCCTGCGCTGGAAGAATGGGGGGCCAAGCTCGACTTCTGGCGAGTGGCCATCAAGCCGGGCAAACCCCTTCTCGTCGCCACGCGCGAGCGGGCGTCAGGCCCGCAGATCATCATCGGCCTGCCGGGAAACCCTGCCTCCAGCATGGTGACGGCCTACCACTTCGTGCTGCCGCTGCTGCGAGCCCTGCTGGGTGCAAGCGCGCCGCTGCCGATGCGGATTTCGACACGCCTTGGCGCGCCGCTTAAAGCCAACGGCTCTCGGCGTGAATTTCTGCGCGCCTTCTGGGACGGAGAGATTGTCGTTCCGATGAGCCTCCAGGACAGCGGTGCGCTTGCGGCACTTGCCGGGAGCAACGTCCTGATCGATCGGGCCTCCTCTGCTCCGGCGGCACAAGCCGGTGAAAGCGTTACCGTGTTCCTTCTCCAAAATGGCGGTATTGCTTGACGTTCCGAAATTCGTTGCTTAATTGTTCTCTCATTGTTCACAGGCGGAACATCGCTCGAGGACGCAGAAGAAGAGGCAACGAAGATGTTGACGCGCAAGCAGCACGAATTGCTCCGGTTCATTCAGGCTCGGCTTGAGGAGAGCGGTATCTCGCCCAGCTTCGAGGAAATGAAGGAAGCGCTCGATCTCAAATCGAAATCGGGCGTTCATCGCCTGATTTCTGCGCTCGAAGAACGGGGGTTCATCCGCCGCCTGCCCAACCGGGCGCGTGCTCTCGAGGTCCTGCGTCAGCCGGAAGACGCGACCAGCAATCCGGCCGTCCGCACTGTCCCCACGAGCAGCGACGCGGTCGCGTCTATCCGCGCACCGCAGCGCGCGCCGCAACCCGCGAACGACGTTATCGAAATCCCGCTGCACGGCCGGATCGCCGCAGGCGTACCGATCGAGGCACTTGAAGGGCAAGCCACTTTGCCGGTACCCGCCGCGCTCCTGGGCGCAGGTGAACACTACGCCCTTGAAGTTTCCGGAGATTCGATGATCGAGGCCGGCATTCTCGATGGCGACTTCGCGCTTGTCCGCCGCACGAACACTGCACGTGATGGCGAAATCGTGGTCGCCCTGGTGAGGGGCGAGGAAGCGACGCTCAAGTACCTGCAGCGTGAAAACGGGATGGTTCGGCTCATTCCTGCCAATGCCGCTTACGAGCCGCAGCTTTACGGGCCAGACGAAGTCGAGGTTCAGGGCAAACTCGCCGGCTTGCTGCGACGCTATCACTGATTTCGCGAACTGCCTTTCGCCAGATCCGGGTCGACAGACGGTTCCCGACGGCGCCACCAGCCATGTTCGCCCTGCCCTTCGGCAACGGTCTCGACCTGCCGATTGAGCAACCTGATCGCAATGCCGCCGCTGCTCTCAAGCATGTGCCGGTCGGCCTTGAGCCAGCGCGGACGGCAACTGCGCGGCAGCCAGCGATCGGCGATGACGATTTCCGCCCTGTCGCAAGCAGCAGCCAGTGCCCGTTCAGGCACCGCATCGCGGCCTCGGGTCATAAGCATGTCCCATACCTTCCCCTCGCGTTCGATTTTGACGGAACAGAAGTCGCGATTGCACCGGGCGCCTGACCAGTCTGAGAGGGTCTGAGGCTCCCCTTCCATCCCTGCGAGTTCGAGAAGATTGTCACGGACGTAATCGCTGCGTGTATCGCGCAGTGTTATCACGCCGGCGCCTCCGTCAACGATCAGGCCCACGTGGCGCCCGTCACCAGTTACCAGCACATCGGGAGGAGTCAGCGTAAGGAGCCAAATGGCCCCGACACCCGCAGGTGCGAAGCCCAGAAACCGTATCCGTCCGCCCCAGAGGCCCATCCAGAGCCCTCCCGCCACGAACAGCAGAAAAGCACCAGTCCCCATCGCCGGCAGGACCGAAACCGCACCCGGCCGCGAACTGATCCAGCGGGCGAGATCCAACAGCAGTTCGATCGATTGTCCGGCGAGCCACCAAAGCGGCGCTCCGAGGCCCAGAATATCGAGCAGAAGCGAAAGGGCGACGAGTGGCATAACAACAAATGTTGTCAATGGGATAGCAACGATGTTTGCCATGGCGCCGTAGATACCGGCACGATGGAAATGAAAGAACCCGATCGGCATCAGAGCCAGTTCGATCACTATCCCCGTCAAGAGGAGCATCGTCAGGTTCCTGAGGAGCCGGATCGCGACGCTTTCCTCGCGCGGTGCCAGGAACTCGCGCACCGGCCCGGCCGTGCTCAGGGCCACGAGTGCCAGGACTGCAGCGAAGCTCATCTGAAAACTCGGCCCCGCAAGTGCCTCCGGCCAAAGCACCAGCACGACGAATGCCGCCACCGCCAGCATTCTGAGCGACAGCGGCTCCCGCCCCAGAGCAAGCGCCGCGAGCACCAGCAGCGCGCCGATACAAGACCTGACGGTCGGAACCTCCGAACCGGTCAGCAGAGTGTAGCCCAGGCCCGCCAGTGCGCCGCACCCGGCGGCGACTACCGGCAGGCGAAGACGGAGCGCCAACCCCGGCGCCAGTGCCAACAGGCGCAATGAAAGGACATAGACGGCGCCGATCACCGCGCTCACATGCAATCCGCTGATTGAGAGCAGGTGCGCCAACCCGGCATCACGCATCGCTGCGGCGTCGCTCTCGGCTATGCCGCCCTGATCGCCGGTCGCCAGCGCAGCTGCGATCCCTGCATTCGAGCCGGCAAGACGGCTTCGGATGTGACGCGAGAGGCTGGCACGCGCCTCAGCGAGCCAATCCCGTCTCTCGCCCTGCGAGATGACATCCACGTCGCCCGTCACCGTTCCGCTGGCGGAAAGACCTGAAAACCAGGCGGTTCGGGCAAAGTCGTAGGCACCGGGAAATATCGGGGGCGCCGGGGGCATCAGGCGGGCCTTGAACCGAATCACCGCACCAGGTGCGATGTCTCTGGAGAGAACGCCATCGGCCGCATTAAGGCGGGCCTTGATCGCCCGCTGCGAAACAGGTTCCCGCATTGCCACGATCAGCCTTGTCCGCCGAAGCGCTGGTTGCTCCTCGACTTTGAGCACCTTGCCCGCGAATGAGCCGGAAAGCGGGCGGGCGATCGGCGCCTGGCCGATGGTTGCCGATCGTGCCCAGATCGTCAGGCATCCTGCCGCAATCAGCAGCGACACTGCGAAAACTGCCTGAATCACATGAGGAAAACGGTCCCCACCACGCCAAGGCAATTTCATCATGCCCGCAAGGCCGAGACAGGCCGCGATTAACCAGATCCAGTAACCAGGGCTTGGCAGGCCGAACCACGCGGCAATCCCGGCTCCAAACGCCACCACAAGCCATGGTCCACGATCGAATCCCGCCGTGCAAAGAAATTGCTCGACAAGGGCCAAAGCCCTCGACAAGTGGGTCGCGCTGTTCCATTGCCCATGCTGCAATGCAGCGCCACCCGACGCGCGCGGGGACGAATTTTCATCAGATGCCGTGGCTTGGCTTGCCATGGCTTATAGGACAGGAAGGTAACTACGATGGCAAGCGGCAGTGCATCGGGCGGGTCGGCCGGCGATACCGCCGTCGTCACGCGCTTTGCCCCCTCGCCAACTGGTTTCCTCCATATTGGCGGCGCTCGTACGGCGTTGTTCAATTGGCTTTTTGCGCGTCACCATGGCGGCAAGTACCTCCTGCGAATCGAGGATACCGACCGCGCCCGCTCGACCGAGCCAGCGATAGGAGCTATCTTCGATGGGCTAACCTGGCTCGGGCTGGCGGGGGACGAGGAGCCGGTTTTCCAGTTCGCACGTTCCGCACGGCATGCCGACGTAGCAGCCCAGCTGCTAGATTCCGGCCATGCTTATCGATGCTATCTGACGCCAGAGGAACTCGCCGAGCGCCGCCTGAAGGCGCAGGAAGAACGTCGCCCGTTCCGGATCGACAGCGAGTGGCGTGATGCCGATCCTTCGACCTGGCCCGCCGACAAAAAGTATGTCGTGCGCATCAAGGCACCCCGAGAGGGTGAGACGGCTATCGACGATCTCGTCCAGGGTAAGGTCACGGTACAGAATTCGGAGATCGACGACTTCGTCGTCCTGCGCTCGGATGGGACCCCTACATACATGCTGGCCGTGGTCGTCGACGACCACGACATGGGCGTCACTCACGTTATTCGCGGTGACGATCATCTCAACAACGCCTTTCGCCAACTCGTTATCATACATGGGATGAACTGGCCCGTTCCGGCTTACGGCCATGTCCCGCTTATCCATGGACCGGATGGCGCCAAGCTTTCCAAGCGGCACGGCGCGCTTGGAGTAGACGCATATCGCGACGAACTGGGAATACTTCCGGAAACTCTGTTCAATTATCTCCTGCGCCTGGGATGGGGCCACGGAGACGACGAGATCATCTCCCGGGAGCAGGCTGTCGAATGGTTCGACATTGCCCATGTTGGCAAGTCGCCCGCACGTTTCGACCTGGCCAAACTGCAAAATCTCAACGGACATTATCTCCGCGAGGCTGATGATAAGCAGCTCGCTTCGCTGGTCCAGCGCCGGCTCGCGGCCAAAGGTTTGAGGCAGGCCGAAGGCGATCTGCTCGAACGCGCCATGCCGGTGCTCAAAGTACGGGCCAAGGACCTCAACGAACTTGCGGACGGCGCCGCATTCCTATTCGCGACTCGTCCGCTCCTCGTCAGCGAGAAGGCTCAGGCTCTGCTGACAGACGAGGCGAGAGGGCTGCTTTCAGCTGTCCACGATCGTCTCGCAGGGGAAACTGGCTGGACTGCGGAGGCATTGGAAGCCAACCTCAAATCAATGGCCGGGGAACTGGGACTGGGTCTCGGCAAACTCGCACAGCCCTTGCGGGCAGCCCTGACCGGTCAGACGACCTCTCCGGGAATTTTCGACGTTTTGGTTCTGCTCGGTCGGGACGAAAGCCTGGCGCGGATTGCCGCGCAGGCTGACGCGACGGCCGGGTCGCAGGTATAAGGAGTAAGAACTGGTGGGTGATCAGGCAAAGCTCTCCGCAGGCGGTGCGGATTTCGAATGCGCCATTCTCAAGGGAAGTGTCGGTCCGGACGTCATCGACATCCGTAAACTCTACGGCCAGACCGGGATGTTCACGTTCGATCCCGGCTTCACTTCAACCGCGAGCTGCGAAAGCGCGCTAACCTACATCGACGGCGAAGAGGGCGTTCTGCTCCACCGTGGCTATCCGATCGGCCAACTTGCAGAGCACTCCTCGTTCATGGAGGTGAGCTATCTGCTGCTGAATGGCGAACTGCCTGGCAAGGAAGAACTCGGAAGATTCCAGTCGACCATCAGCCGCCACACCATGCTGCACGAGCAACTGGCGACATTCTACCGCGGCTTCCGCCGCGATGCTCACCCCATGGCTATCATGTGCGGCGTAGTCGGCGCGCTTTCGGCCTTCTACCATGACTCGACCGACATCTCGGACCCCGAACATCGCAAGATCAGTTCGCACCGCCTGATTGCCAAGATGCCGACCATCGCGGCCATGGCCTACAAGTATGCAGTCGGTCAGCCGTTCATGTATCCCGACAACAATCTGTCGTACACCGGCAACTTCCTGCGCATGACGTTCGGTGTCCCGGCCGAATCCTACGAAGTCATTCCGGCGGTCGAAAGGGCGATGGACCGCATCTTCATCCTCCACGCCGACCACGAGCAGAACGCGTCGACATCGACCGTCCGCCTTGCCGGCTCCTCTGGCGCAAATCCCTTCGCCTGCATCGCGGCGGGCATTGCCTGCCTCTGGGGTCCGGCTCACGGCGGCGCCAATGAAGCCGCGCTCAACATGCTCAAGGAAATCGGCACCCCCGACAAGATTCCGCACTACATCGAACGCGCGAAGGACAAGAACGATCCGTTCCGCCTGATGGGCTTCGGCCACCGCGTCTACAAGAACTACGATCCGCGCGCGACGGTCATGCAGAAGACGGTGCGGGAGGTCTTCGAAGCGCTCAAGGTCACCGATCCGCTCTTCGAGACCGCCTTGCGCCTGGAAGAGATCGCGCTCAGCGACCCCTACTTCGTCGAGAAGAAACTGTTTCCCAATGTCGACTTCTATTCGGGCATCATCCTCTCGGCGATCGGATTCCCGACGACCATGTTCACGGTTCTCTTCGCCCTTGCCCGCACGGTCGGCTGGGTGGCGCAGTGGAACGAGATGATCTCTGATCCCGGCCAGAAGATCGGCCGCCCGCGCCAGCTCTACACCGGCCCGACCCAGCGCGACTACGTGCCGCTGTCGCAACGCTGAGCATACAGTATGATATCGGCCCGCAAGCGATTGCGGCGCAGGAAGGAGCCCTCGTTCATGCGGGGGCTTTTTTCTTGGTGATCCCCTGTCACTGCGCCATATCTCTTCAAGGGCAGGCGGAGTGCATCATGCTTTTTCTCAAGATCATAGCGTTTGTTCTTGGCGTCCTCGCGATCGCCATGGGACTGCTCTGGGTAGGCCAGGGTACCGGCGTCGTGATGTGGCCGGCCGACAGCTTCATGCTCGCCAACCGGACCTGGGCTATCCGCGGTGCGATCCTCTCGGCCGTAGGCTGCATCGTGGTCTGGCTGGCACTGCGCACCAACGGCCGCAGTTAGACTGCCTCGGGATCTGCCGGCACGTCGAGAATGAAGCGGGCGCCCTGGCCCGGCGCGCTTTCGACGGTCAGTTCTCCGTCCATCGCTCGTGCCAGACACCGCGATATATAGAGCCCCAGCCCTGAACCGCCGTCACCACTGCGACCGAGCCGCTCGAACTTTTCAAAAACCTTCGCTTGTTGTTCGCTGGAGAGCCCCGGCCCCTGGTCAGCGACAATCAAGCGCACCATTTCGCCCACGGGCTCGAGGCGGATCCAGATGCGGGACTTCTCCGGCGAATAGCGGATAGCATTGCCGATCAGGTTCAGGAGAACCTGCAGCACGCGTCGGAATTCGGCAATGGCAGGCAGACGCTCGCTTGGTTGCGGCGCTTCGATGACAATGTTCTTTTCGCGCGCGCGAACATTGAGGATACCGGCCGCCTGGCGCGCGACTTCAGAAAGATCGATGCGATCGGGAGCCGTCGAGAAATTCTCCGACTCCACCACTTCCAGGTCGGCAAGGTCCCCCAGAAGATCGAGCAGAAGCTGGCCCGCGCTCGCGATTTCGCCGGCATATTCGGCGTAGGCATCCGGAAGCGGTCCGGCCAGCCGCGTCTTAATCGTCTCGGCATTGGCAATGATACGCGAAATCGGCTGGCGCAGCACCCGTGACAGGTCCTGCCCGACGAGACTGCGGCGCAGAGGCGGCTCGATCTGGTCCATGTTTTCGACTTGGCCCATTGGCGGCTCTTCGGAAATCAGCAGGAGTTCGAAACCGGTAGGATCAAATCCCGGCTGCATTCGGGGAACCAGCGTAACTCGCCAGGACCGGTCTGATCCCTGCACGGTCACCCGCGTTCCATCGAGGAGGCGCCAGTGCAGTGGCTGTTCGTGAGTGACATTCTCGGGCGGCAGAAAGTCGGTCCACGGCCTGCCGAGTCCGTCCGACATCCGCTTTGCCACGCCGGACAGTTCCGGACTGTCGCACACCACTGCAAGCACGCGCTGCGAGACATCGAGCTGAGCCGTCAGTTCTGCGACGTGATGGTCGATGGCTGTCCGGCGTCGCTCGGCGGCGCCGGTGTCCTCGGTAGCCGGGGGCGAGGTCTGCCAGCTTCGCACGACGATGTAGCAACCGTCAGTCGCACCGCCGCGCGGCTCTACCTCGACCCAAGCCGTAACGGCCTCGGCACCGTCGAAGGCGGAGATCATGCCTGACATTCCGAAACGGCGACGTCGCACTTTGCTGACGAGGTCGAAGAGTTCGGGTATCGCGATCGCGCCCGGCAGTTCGCCGCCACAACGCAGTTGCAGACCAGCAAGGGGCTCCTCGGCCCTCAGCAGGCGGTCGTCGGAATCGCTCGCCGCCCGCGCAAGAATGGTTCCGCCCGCGTGCACCGTCAGATCCCGCCAGACCCGGAATTGAGAAGCGCCAAGGCCAGCGCCTCATCGAGAGCACCGAAGCCCGGGGGCAATGTCATTGCCGGATGCAACGCCAGCAGTTGCCTTTCGGCGTCCGAAGATGAGAGACCTGCTGAACGCAGGGACAGGGCAAGGCGGGAAAGCTGCGCCTCTTCGGTCCAAACCGCCACCGCTTCGCGATCCTGGCCGGAGCCCAGCGCCAGGGCCGTGAGGAAGAGCGCCGTGCCGGCGCGGTTCAGCGACAAGGCGGTCTTTGCGCCATCTCCGAGTTTCGATACAAGGCGGCTGGCCAGGTCGATGCGCCTGTCAGCTTCGTCATGGCGTCTCCGAAGCTCCGCCTCAGCTTGCGCCGCACGTTCGGCGGCACCTGAATGTTGAGCCGCCTGCGCACGCAAAATCAGGATCACAGCGTGGAAAAGCTCGTCCGGCAATTCGGTGAGCGAAAGTCTCATCGTTCTTTGCAGATGGCACCAGCGCGCCTGAGCCGCCAGGAACTTCCTAGCAAGGTCCCGCAGTGCCGCATCACCGTGCGACACAAGCTCCTCCAGCAGCGGCGAAACTACCGGATCAAGCGCAAGGCGCATCTGAAGCTCTTCGGCAATCCGCCATTCGAGAGCCACGGCCCGGAGGTGCGAGAGCAGCGCAGGGGTATCGATTAGTGTATGCGTCAGCGCTCCGACAACGACTGCAGGCTGAGGCAGTGCGTCGACCAAAGTGATCGCGATCCCTTCCAGCATCCCGCGGATGCGCGCAACAACCTCTTCGGTCTCCGGCAGGCTACCATCGGCTAAGACAAGCTGGCGCAGGGCGGGGCGCGCCGATTCCGCCACGGCGTCGCCCCGCGCAAGCTCATGGCCTATAACGGTCTCGAGACCTTGCCGGTCAGCCGAATGAACAGCGCGATCGATCATCGGCGTTCTTTACGCTTTCCTTGGTTAAAGTCGGGTTAGTCCTGACGCCGCATGGGCACGAACAAGGCGGCAAGGACAAGCCCGATAGCGAGCAGTTCGATCATGATCTCTAGCTGTCCCAAGGCGGCAGCCAAAGCCAGAAGTGCGCCCAGCAACGCGCGATCGCGAATCCAGGTAGCGGCAGTGCCCGCCAGCAAGCTCGGAACCAGGACGAGAAGCATCAGCAACATGGCCGGGGGAAATATCCACGACAGGAAAGCTTCTCCCGGCATTCTGGGCATACCGGCCAGACTCAGCATTCCGAATGCAGCGTCGACCAGCCAGCCCAGGGCGTCGGACCGGGTAATCGCCGGCGGCAATTGTCCCATCGCCTGCCGTTCGGCCAGGCGCAGCAGGCGAACGGCTTCGACCGTCAGCCATGCGATCGCCGCGCATAGAAAGCCGGCCCATACCACTCCGAACCAGCCCAGGCCCGCGGCGAGAACCAGCACCGCCAGCACCGCCACGCTGGCAGCATTGCTGGCGTTGCCGGCGTGAAGCAACGAAGATCCGAAGGTGATCGTCGCAAATCGCGCGATGGCCCGCCCCGGCGAACTTCTTCCGTTGCTGAACTGCTCGTTCAGCCACTCGTTTTCAACTGCGTACGCCTCGGTCTCGTTGCGGATCAGGCGCCATCCCGTCCCGGCTCTGGCTGCCGGGGGCACTTCCCGCATTTTCACCCCGGACTGCAGAGCGATCCGGGTCAGCGCCGAGGAAATGTCGCAATCGGTCGGAAGCTCATGGAGCCGCTCAACGAGTTGTCCTGGCACCCGCACCAGTCCGGCTGCCGCACGATTGAGATCGATCCGCTCAAACCCCGCTGCGAGGGCGCCCTCCGCCGGCAGGACGAGAACGACCGGCGTTCGCCCCTCGAACAGTGGCATGACGTTGCCAGGGTCGACGAAAAGCCCCTCGCCAACCACCAGGAGTTCGTCGGTCGCGGTCACGAGTCCCGAAAGCTGACGCGCGTGGGTCGCGATATGAAACTGAAGTCCTGCATCTTCCGCCGCGTGCTGGACTTCGATAAGCTCCGGCGAAGTGCCACGGGCGAGGCAGATCACGCGCTGGCAATCAAGGGCCAGCGCCAACCCAAGCTGGTGTTGAGCCACACTCGCCCCCCCAACCCGCAGGAACGAGCGGGGGAGCGCCTGCCCCGCTCCTGCGGGTTCGGTCATGGCGAGCAACGCGATGCGCAGTGTTCAATCTCCAGCGAGCAGCGCCCATTTACCACAGGGGTACCCGGTGCCAAGCGTTGCCGGAAAATCAGGCGGCGGAAAACTCCGAGACGAAAGTCTTGAGCCGCCGCACGACGGTTGGCTCGCCCGGGGCAGCGTCAAGAGCTTCGTCCGCCAGGTCGTGAAGCACGCGGGAGTGAAAGCTGGCGGCAAGGCCTTTGAGGCGCATGGCAGACAATACCCAGTTGCCATCGCAGCGCGCCCGCTCCAGCAGGTCGATCTGGCGGGCGACGCTCTCGACGAAGCTTGCGCGCAATTCTTCGAACAGCGCCGCATCTCCACCTGCCGCCGCGGCAAGAGTCGCTTCGAGTGCACCTGCTTCGTAAGCCATATCCGCAAGATATCGCAGAAAGAGTTAAACTGGGGTTTATCGCCCGCCCTCGATCATGGTATCCTGCCCGAATGGCAGGGGAAAACAGGATCATTGCCTTCGGCACCGGCGGAAACGACGGCAAGGCCGACGATCAGGAACAGACGCAGGACGAAACCGCGTTCGAGACCGAGGTGCTCGAAAGCGGTGACGCGAAGTGGGACGACGCCTGGATAGCATCGGACGAGGCAGACGCCGCAGGCAAGCCAAGCGCCTGGATACTCCCGATGCTCGCCATGACCGCGGTCCTGGCCTGGACTGCTTTCTTCCTGACCGCACGCCTGCCGCAATTGCGCGCGGGGGTTCTCCTCGACGCAGTGCCGGAACTGGTGACTGAATGGTGCGTGCCCGTGCTGCTGGTTGGCGTCGTCTGGCTCCTGGCACTCCGCCACAGCGCCCGCGAGGGCAAACGTTTCGGCGATATCGCGCGCACGCTCTCGACCGAATCCGCGCTCCTGGAACAACGCCTGACCACGGTGAATCGCGAATTGAGCCTCGCGCGTGAATTCATCGCGTCGCAGTCGCGCGACCTTGAAGCACTGGGACGCATCGCGACCGAACGCCTTTCGGAACATGCCGGACGCCTGCAGGACCTCATCCGCGACAACGGCTCACGCGTGGAATCGATCAGCACGGTCAGTCAGGCGGCGCTCGAGAACATGGAGAAGCTGCGCGGGCAGCTTCCGGTCATCGCCAGTTCGGCCAAGGACGTTACCAACAACATCGGCAATGCCGGCCGTGCCGCCCATGCCCAGCTCGAGGACATGATCAGCGGTTTCAACCGACTCAACGAATTCGGGACGGCCAGCGAGCGTCAGGTGCAGACTCTCCGCGGAGCGGTCGAGACGACGCTCGGCGAATTCGCCATTCAGTGTGAGAAGCTGGAAGATCTGGCTGAAAGGCGCTTCACCGCCCTCGTTGAGCGTGGCGAGGAGTTCCGGACCGAGCTGGACAAGCACGAAATCGAAGCGCTTGCCGCGGTCCGCACGCGTGCCGCGGCACTCGGCGACGAAATCGAACGCACTAGGGTCCAGCTTGACGCCCATGAAGCGGAAAGCCTGACATCACTGCGCGCCAGGCTTGCATCCCTGAGGGATGAGAGCGACGTCGTCTCGCGGGCTCTTCGCGATGGCGAAAGACGAGCCATCGAGGATTGGAGATCGACCTTCACAAACCTGCAATCCGCGCAGGAGGCGGCCGTTGAGGCAATCGTCGATGCGCAGAGGAAGGCGCTGGAGGGCCTCTCCGACCGGATTTCCGGCATCGAAGCCGATGCGGCACGCCTCGACCGCACATTGGCCGACCGTTCTGCTCGCGTGGTTGAGGAAAGTGCCGCCCGATTTGCCCGGCAGGAAGAACAGGAGCGCGACGCCATTGAGCGCTTCCGCGAGGTTCTTGCCCAGATCGACGGCGGGATCGAGGAGCGTCTCGACGGCCATCGCGTCCAGACGGAAGCGCTGCACGAAACGGCTCGCGCGATCATGAGCCAGCTCGCGGACTTTGAAGCGCGCTTGCGCACGATAGCCGAAAACAGCGTCCAGGGAGAGGAAGTCCTTTCCGCAAGCCTTGCCGCCCTGACCGACCGTCTCACCGCCGCGCGCGCTACCCTGACGGCGACCGACGGCGACATCGAAAAGCTGACCGAAGGCAGTATCAGGCTCCTCGAACTGATCCAGGCAAGTGCCAAGCAGGCCCACAGCGCCTTGCCCGAAGCTCTATCCGTCAGCGAGAGCCGCCTCGACCGCCTGAACCAGGGCATCGCCCTCCTCATCAGCCATCTGCGGGAGGCAAGCCGCGGCGGAGAGGCTCTCGCCGGCGAAATCTCCAGCTCCGGCGCGCATCTCCAATCGCTCACGGAGAAACTTTCTTCGGCCCATGCCGCGATTGCCGACCGAGGTAGTGCCCATGGCGAACTTCTCACTGAGCTGCGCGCTACACTGGAAAGCATCGACAAGGCGACGAGCCAGGCTGCCGATCGGGCTGGCAGCGAACTGCGCAAGGCCATAGACGCGCTTGACGCGACGATCGTCGAAAGCATCGAGGCGATCGAAGTCCAAAGCACGACCCGCATTTCCGCGGTTGCCGAAAAGCTCGGCCAGGAAAGCGCCGAGGCCATTGACAGGGCCATGCGCACGCGCGTTGCCGAGGTTTCAGGTCAGCTCGACCAAGCAGTCGCTCATGCCGCGGGCGCTACCCGCGAAGCCACGATACAGTTGCGCGATCAACTCGCCAAAGTCGACGAGCTCGTCGGCAACCTGGAGAATCGTGTCGCCCACGCCCGCAGCCGTGCTGAGGAGCAGGTCGACAATGACTTCTCGCGGCGAGTGGCCCTCATTAGCGAATCGCTAAATTCCAACGCAATAGACATTGCCAACGCCTTGTCGACTGACGTCTCCGATACCGCCTGGGCTGCCTACCTGCGGGGAGATCGCGGCATCTTCACACGTCGCGCGGTGCGCCTGCTCGACGCCGGTCAGGCCAAGGCAATCCAGCAGATTTTCGAACGGGACGAAGCGTTCCGCGAACACGTCAGTCGCTATATCCACGATTTCGAGGCGATCCTGCGGCAGATCCTGTCGACGCGCGACGGCAACGCTCTTGGCGTGACGCTGCTCTCCTCCGACATGGGCAAGCTCTACGTAGCCTTGGCGCAGGCCATCGAGCGGCTGCGTAGCTGATCGCTCAGTATCCGAGATCCTGGACCGGCGGCTTGCCAAAGAAATTGAGATCCTCGGCCACGATCCAGCCATTGACGTAGTTGAGGTAGAACAACGCCATAAGGACCGCCGCGAGCACTGTTGCTCGCGCGGCTATACGCCGCGGCCGGAAATTGACCGGGGCACTGGTGGCGTGCCCTTTCTCGACCTGATGCCCATCCACCTCGTCGGGCGTGCGCAAGCCGAAGGGCATTACCAGGAACGCGCTGAGCACCCAGAGCAATCCGTAGACCGCCACTATCGACGTCCAACGCATGACTCAATTCCGATCGTTGTCGAGCAGAAGGACCTGAACCTGCGGCCGCTTGCCGGACCAGCGAGTTGCTGCACGGCGTGCTGCCAGGCGTGCAGCCTCCATCCGGTCCGCCCGCTCCGCCTTCCTGGCCTTGGCCAGCGCTTCGGCGACGTCATGCCGAGCTTCCTCGACGAAGGCTTCATAGTCCTCGTCAAGCGGCAAGCCGACTGCCGAAACCTCCACATGGCCGTGCCTGTCGGCTGCTACCGACACGACGCCGTTATACGAAATGCGCCGACGCATCACCATGGCCTCGCCGTCCGCCGGCGCGATGATATCACCGTCCAGCACGAACCGTCCCGAGCGCACCTCACCGAATTTGCCTGGCGTTCCGGGGGCAAGCCGCACGAGGTCCCCGTTTTTCTGAAACACCGCCTTGGGAATTCCGCTGGTAAGCCCGAGGCGCGCCTGTTCACGCATGTGGCGGTTTTCCCCATGAACCGGCACGAGAACTTCCGGCCTCAGCCAGCCGTAGAGCGCCTGCAGTTCCGGCCGCCCGGGATGGCCGGAAACATGAATCGGACTCTGCCGGTCAGTCACGATGACGACGCCGAGGTCTGAGAGGCGGTTCTGTATTCTGCCGATGGCAATTTCATTGCCCGGAATTTGCCGGCTGGAGAACAGGACAACGTCGCCCGCTTCCAGCTTGATCGAGTGCGTCCCTTCCGAAATCCTGGCAAGGGCCGCGCGCGGTTCGCCCTGCCCGCCCGTCGCAACGATCAGCACTTCGCTGCGCGGCAGGTCCATCGCTGCTTCCGGGTCGACGATCTCGGGCAGGTCCTTGAGATAGCCGCACGCCTTGCCGGTCTCGATTATCCGTTCCAGCGACCGCCCGGCCACGCAGAGCTTGCGCTTCGTCTTGCGCGCGACCTCGCCCAATGTCTGCAGCCGCGCGACGTTGGACGCGAACGTGGTCACCAGCACGCGCCTGCCGCTGTGGCGCTTCACTTCCGCAAGGAGCCCGCGATAGACCTCGCCCTCAGAACCCGAAGCCTCGGGGTTGAAGACATTCGTGGAATCGCAGACAAGTGCCAGGACGCCTTCGTCGCCGATCTCCGTCAACTCCTCGGCCGTGGTCGGCGTGCCGATCAGCGGTTCTTCGTCGAGCTTCCAGTCGCCAGTGTGGAAGATCCGTCCGAACGGCGTCTCGACCAGCAGCGCATTGCCCTCGGCTATCGAATGCGCCAGAGGAACGTAGCGCACACCAAAGGGACCGATATCGAAGCGGCTGAAGTCGTCCACGACGATCAGTTCGACCTTGTCGAGGATACCCGCTTCCTCAAGCTTGGCGGCGACCAACCTTGCCGTGAACGGCGTCGCGTAGAACGGAACGCCCAGTTCCTCGGCAAAATAAGGCACGGCGCCGATGTGATCTTCATGCGCGTGCGTCAGCACCACGCCGAGCAGGTTCTCCCGCTCGTTCTCGATGAATTCGAGATCGGCAAAGACCAGATCGACGCCCGGGTATTCGTTCATGCCAAAGGTCATGCCAAGATCGACCATCAGCCACTTGCCCTGGCAGCCGTAGAGATTGACGTTCATGCCGATCTCGCCGGAGCCGCCCAGGGCACAGAACAAAAGCTCGTTACCGGGAATCACGTGGAAACAGCCCTTTCAGCGAGAATGGCGAGGCCTTCTATGGTCAGGTCGGGGTCGACCGCGTCAAACAGATCGGTCGCCTCATTGAACAGAACGGCCAAGCCCCCGGTTGCGATTACCTTGGCCGGCCTGCCGATCTCTCCTTTCATCCGCGCGATCAGGCCCTCGATCATGGCGACATAGCCCCAAAACACACCGATCAGCATCTGGTCCTCGGTATTGCTGCCGATCACACTCTTGCTCGTGGGCACTTCTATGGCAATGCGTGGCAGTTTCGCCGTGTTCCCCACCAGCGCATCGAGGGAAAGATTGATGCCCGGCGCTATGATGCCACCCTTGTAGGCCCCATGGAAATCAACGACGTCCAACGTCGTGGCAGTGCCGAAATCCACGATGATGAGGTCACCGCCATGCTTGGCATGCGCGGCAATGGCATTAACCGCGCGGTCGGCTCCCAGCGAGCGCGGCTCATCCACGTCGATATCGATCGCATAGTCGGCCTTGCCGACGCCCGCGACCAGCGGCTCGACGTTGAAGTAGTGGCGGCAGAGGATCTCGAGGTTGTGCAGCGCGCGCGGCACGACGGTTGAAATGATGATCGTGTCGACTTTCTCGCGCTCGATGCCCCGGATCGCCAGCAACTGCATCAGCCAGACGGCATATTCATCGCCAGTGCGGCGCGGATCGGTGGCGATGCGCCAGCGGCCCTTGATCTCGCGCCCGTCGAACAGCGCGAAAACGACATTGGTATTGCCGGCATCAATGGCGAGCAGCATGAACTCTGGTTCCTCAGCGCGAAGTTACGGCAAGAAGCACGTCGCCGGCGTGGATCATCCGCACCGATCCATCATCCAGGTCGAGCAGAAGGTTCCCATCCTCCGCCAGCCCGGCAAATGCGCCCTCGATCGCCTCCTCTCCCGGAGGAAGCACCGTTAGGCGCGTTCCCTTGGGATGTGCGGCATTCTGCCAGCGGCGCAGGAAGGGAGCAAGGCCGGAGCTGCGCCAGCGATTGAGCTCTAGTTCGAAGGCCGCCGCCAGCTTCGCCGCAAATTCCTCGGGAGGAACGAGTATGCCCCTGTCCGCGAGCGACGCAACGGCTCGGCCTTCCACCGGGGGGGCAACACGCAGATTCACGCCAATCCCGACGATAACCGCGCCGGCGACTGCCTCCAGCAGAATGCCAGCCAGCTTGGCGCCGTCCAGCAGCAGGTCGTTAGGCCATTTCAAGCGCAACGCAAGCGGCTCGGCCAGGAACCCCGCCAGAGCCTCGTGAACGGCCAGGCCGCTCATCAGCGCCAGAGTGGCCGCGGCCGGATCACCCGGCCCGGGCCGGACCACGGTTGAGCCCATGAAATTGCCGAGCCCATCGTTCCATACGCGGCCCGAACGCCCCCGGCCGGCCGTCTGACGGTCTGCGACGAGCCAATCCCCTTCGCGCACGTATTCCCCGCCCGCGAGCAGGGCCGCCAGATCCGCGTTGGTGGAGCCGGTTTCTGCGACGGTACGGATCAACGGGCGAAGAACAGCGCGGCCGAAGCCGTGTGCGCCAGGCTGCCGAGCCACCTGGTCAGCAAGTAGCCGAGCGGGGAGATAAACACAGTGCAGGCGACCAGGATGATCTTGTGCCAGATGTCGTTCGCGCCCTTCACCACGTCGGCAGGCTCGTCGAAGTACATGATCTTGACAATCTTGATGTAGTAGAACGCGCCGATCACCGAGGCGGCGATACCGAGCGCGGCGAGCGCGATGAAGTTTGCCTGGACCGCGGCCTGGAAGACCACGAACTTGCCCCAGAAGCCGAACAGCGGCGGGATGCCCGCCAGGCTGAACATGATGATCGCCAGCCCCAGCGCCAGTGCCGGACGCGTGCGCGAAAGCCCCGCCAGACTCGGGATGTCTTCGACGAAATTGCCATGCTCATCCTTCAGCATCAGGATGGAGACGAAGCCGCCGAGCGACATGGCCACATAGATCGCAAGGTAGACCAGCATGGCCGAAGCGCCTTGCGGGGTCGCGACGGCAAGGCCGATGAGGATGAAGCCCACATTGTTGATCGACGAATAAGCCATCAGACGCTTGATGTTCGTCTGTCCAATGGCGCCCAGCGCACCGACCACGATTGAGGCCAGCGAGATGAACACGACGATCTGCTGCCAGGCAGCTGCCTGCTCACCGAAGGCATCGAGCATGACCCGCATTGTCAGGCCCAGCGCGGCGACCTTGGGCGCCGTGGCGAAGAAGGTCGTGACCGGCGTCGGCGCGCCTTCATAAACGTCGGGCGTCCACATATGGAACGGGACCGCGCTGACCTTGAAGGCGAGGCCAGCGAGAATGAAGACAACGCCGAACAACGCTCCGTTGGACAGGCCACCGTGCAGCGCCGCATTGATGCCCGCGAACGACACAGTTCCGGTGAAGCCGTAGATCAGGCTCATGCCGAAGAGCAGGATGCCCGAGGCCAGCGCGCCCAGCACGAAGTACTTGAGCCCGGCTTCTGCCGAGCGGTCGTCCGAACGCAGGAATGCCGCCAGGACATAGGCTGCCAGCGAATTCATCTCCAGACCGATGTAAAGCGCGATCAGGTCGCCCGCAGAGACCATGATTCCCATGCCGAGTGCGGCGAAGAGGATCAGGATCGGGTATTCGCTCCGCACCGCGTTGAAGCGCGCGAAAAAGGCCGGCGCGATCACCAGCGACGCAGCCGCCGAGAGATAGATCAGGATCTTGGCATAGGACGCGAAGGCGTCGGCGCGGAACTGCCCGAAGAAGGCAGATGTATCCGGCCCCATCGCGCCTTGGCAAAGCGCAGGCGCGACCATGAAGGCAGCCCCCACGAGCGCGGCTGCGCTGAGAATCGAAATGAGCCTGCTCGCCCTGTCTCCGCCCCATGCGGCGACGAGAAGCAGAACCAGACCTGCAATGCTCAGCGTTTCTTCCGGCGCGATCAGGCGCAGCGACTGCGACCAGTCCATCAATGTGCCCCCTCATGCGCAGACGTTTCGTGCGCAGGCTTTTGCTTGCCGATTGCCACCCGGGAGTCCCCTTCCGGCGCCGCGCGGGCGACCCGCGCCTCGAGTGCGGCGATGTCCGAGCGCATGGGCGCGAGGAAGCTCTCGGGATAGATGCCCATCCAAAGCACCGCGAGGCCTAGCGGAACCACCATCAGCAGTTCGCGGGCGTCGAGGTCCGGCATGGCGGCGGCATCGGCATTCTTCTGGTCGCCAAACGCGACCCGGCGGTAGAGATAAAGCATGTAGGCCGCCCCCAGGATGATGCCGGTGGCGCAGACCAGCGTTGTCCAGGTCGACACCTTGTAGATGCCCGCAAGGCTCAGGAACTCGCCGACGAACCCGCTGGTGCCGGGAAGGCCCACGGAGGCCATCGTGAAAAGCATGAAGAACAGCGCATAACGCGGCATGTTGATCGAGAGCCCGCCATATCGGTCGATCTCGCGGGTGTGCAGGCGATCGTAGATGATGCCAACGCTGAGGAACAGCGCGCCCGAGACAAGGCCGTGACTCAGCATGACCATCATCGAGCCTTCAAGGCCCTGCTGGTTGAACGCGAAGAGGCCAATGGTCACGATCGCCATGTGCGCGACCGAGGAATAGGCGATCAGCTTCTTCATGTCGTGCTGGACGAGCGCGATCAGCGAGGTCAGCACGACAGCCGCCATCGACAGGCCCCAGATAAGCGGCCCGAAGTAAGCCGAAGCCTCGGGAAACATCGGCAACGAGAAGCGAATGAACCCGTAGCCGCCCATCTTCAGCAGGACACCCGCAAGGATGACCGAGCCCGCAGTCGGCGCCTGCACGTGCGCGTCGGGAAGCCAGGTGTGGACCGGCCACATCGGCATCTTCACCGCAAAGCTCGCGAAGAAGGCAAGCCACAGCCAGCTCTGGACCTTCGGATCGAAATCGTAGGCCATCAGCGTCGGGATGTCGGTGGTTCCGGCCGTATTCGCCATCCACAGCATCGCGATCAGCATCAGCACCGAGCCGAGCAGCGTGTAGAGGAAGAACTTGTAACTGGCGTAGATGCGGTCAGCCCCGCCCCAGATGCCGATGATGAGGTACATCGGGATCAGGCCGGCTTCGAAGAAGATGTAGAACAGGAACAGGTCCTGCGCCGCGAAGACGCCGATCATCAGCGTTTCCATCAGCAGGAACGCCGCCATGTACTCGCCGACGCGCTTCTCGATCGAATTCCAGCTCGCGCCAATGCAGATCGGCATGAGAAAGACCGAGAGCATGATCAGCAACAGCGCAATGCCGTCGATGCCAAGTGCATAGGAGAAGCCCGAGAAGATCTCCACCCGCTCGGTGAACTGCCACTGCGCTCCGCCAATGTCGAAATTGCCCCAGAGCACGACACCCAGCGCCAGATCCGCCAACGTTGCAAACAGCGCCACCCAGCGTGCGGACCTGGCTTCCAGGAAGAGGCAAGCCACCCCTGCCGCAAGCGGCACAAGCAGCATCAGGGAAAGGATCGGAAAGCTCCCCATCACACTTCCACCATCTTCACAAAAACAACCTTCCCCGTTCGGTTCGAGCGAAATCGAGAACCCTGGCCGCAACCTGTCCCGACTTCTCTCGCGACGAACGGCACCCTTGCATTGGTCGCGATCATCCCGTGATCACCCAGCTGATGGCGCCGACAAGGCCCAGCAGCATGACAAGCGCGTAACTGTAGAGATAGCCGGACTGGACCTTCTGCGCGTAAGTCGAACCCCTGGCGACGGCCCAGGCCGCGCCGTTCGGACCGAAGCGGTCGATCAGGCCGATGTCCCCCTGTTTCCAGAACAGGCGACCGAACCAAAATGCGGGCACCACGAAAACATAGTGATACAACTCGTCGAACATCCATTTGCGATAAACAAAGGTATAGATCGGTCCGAGTTGCTCGGCGACGATTGCCGGAAAGCGCGTGTTCCGGATGTAGCCGTACCAAGCCGTCACAAGACCTAGCGCCATGACGATGAACGGCGACCATTTGATGAGACCGGGCACCGCGTGCATGGCGTGGATCAGGTGCTCGTGGAAGACCAGCGATCCCTTCCAGAACTCGCCCGTGCCTTCGCTGATGAAGGCGTGTTGGAACACGAACCCCGCTGCCACCGCGCCCACGGCGAGGATCAGGATCGGGATCAGCATGTTGAGCGGGCTTTCGTGAGGATGATATCCCGCCGTGCCTTCCGGATTCTCGACGTGATTGCCGTGGCCGGCCTCCTCGTCGGGATGCTCATGCTCCCCATGGACTGCGTGCTGGATATGCTCCGAACCGGCCCAGCGCGGCTTGCCGAAGAAGGTGAGGAACACGAGGCGCCAGGAGTAGAAGCTCGTCATCAGCGCCGCGAGCAGGCCCATCCAGAAAGCGAAGTTACCGATCTGCGTGCCGCTTGCCCAGGCGGCTTCGAGAATCGCATCCTTCGAGTGGAAGCCGGCAAAGCCGACGCCGAACACGCCCACGCCGGTGATCGCCAGAGTACCCGCCGTCATCACCCAGAAAGTGACGGGGATGTGCCGGCGCAGGTCGCCGTAGAACCGCATGTCCTGCTCGTGGTGCATCGCGTGGATCACCGAGCCTGCGCCGAGGAACAGCAGCGCCTTGAAGAAGGCATGCGTGAAGAGGTGGAACATGGCGGCGCCGAACGCGCCCACACCGGCCGCAAAGAACATGTAGCCGAGCTGCGAACAGGTCGAATAGGCGATGACGCGCTTGATGTCCCACTGCGTGCAGCCGATCGTCGCCGCGAAGAAGCAGGTGGCGCCGCCGATGAAGGTGACGAAAGCCATCGCGGCCGGGCTCGTCTCGAACATCGGCGAGAGCCGGCACACCATGAAGACGCCCGCCGTGACCATGGTCGCGGCATGGATCAGCGCCGAAACGGGGGTCGGACCTTCCATTGCGTCCGGCAGCCAGGTGTGCAGGCCAAGCTGCGCCGACTTGCCCATGGCCCCGATGAACAGGAGGATGCACAGCACCGTCATCGTGTCGAACCGATGACCGAGGAAGCCGATCGTCGATCCGGCCATGCCGGGCGCTGCCTCCAGGATCGCCGGAATCGAGACCGTGCCGAAAACCAGGAACGTGCCGAAGATGCCGAGCATGAAACCGAGGTCGCCCACCCGGTTGACGACGAAGGCCTTGATCGCCGCGGCATTCGCGCTCGGCTTGCGGAACCAGAAGCCGATCAGCAGGTATGAGGCCAGACCCACCCCTTCCCAGCCGAAGAACATCTGCACCAGATTGTCCGCCGTCACCAGCATGAGCATGGCGAAAGTGAACAGCGACAGATAGGCGAAGAAACGCGGCTGGTCCGGATCCTCCTCCATGTACCCCCACGAATAGAGGTGCACGAGGGCGGAGACCGATGTGACCACGACGAGCATCACTGCCGTCAACGTATCGACGCGCAGCGCCCAGTCGAACGCAAGAGTGCCCGACTGGACCCATTTCAGGACGGGAACGACCGTCGCTTCGGCGCCGCCGGCGACGAAGGCGATGAAGATGGGCCAGGACAGTGCGCAGGCGATGAACAGCGCGCCGGTGGTGACCGACTTTGCCGCGACGTTGCCAAGCCCGGCGATGATCGCTGCCAGAAGCGGCAGGAAGACAATAAAGAGGATGGGATGCAAGGCCTTATCCCTTCATCCGGTTGACGTCGTCGACGGCGATGGATCCGCGGCCACGGTAATAGATCACGAGAATTGCGAGCCCCACTGCAGCCTCGCCTGCCGCCACGGTCAGGACGAACATGGCGAATACCTGCCCTGTCAAGTCCCCCAGATAGGCGCTGAAGGCAACGAGGTTGATGTTCACCGCAAGCAGTATCAGCTCGATCGCCATGAGAATGACGATCACATTCTTGCGGTTCAGGAAAATGCCCAGCACGCCGAGCACGAAAAGGATCGAGCTGACGACGACGTAATGTTCGATGCCGATCACAGCTGCACCCCCTCTCCGACTTTGGGCTTGACGTTGCGCGTCGCATCCTGCGGACGACGAGAGATCTGCTTGCTTACTTTCTGGCCTCGAACGTCCGAACGCTGGCGCAGGGTCAGCACAATGGCGCCGATCATCGCGACCAGCAGGATCACGCCGGCAGCCTCGAACAGGAAGAGGTAGCGCCCGTAAAGCAGCGCGCCGATCGCCTCGATATTGGTCAATCCGGCCGGCGTTGCGGCTGCGCCGTCCGGCGTGCCGAGCTTCAGGACACCCGCGCTGCTCGCGAAGACGCCGAAGATGATTTCGGCAAGCAGCACCAGCGCGACCAGAATACCAAGGGGGAAATTCCTGATGAAGCCGGCGCGCAGTTCGGCAAAGTCGATGTCGAGCATCATCACAACGAACAGGAACAGTACCGCGACCGCGCCCACATAGACGATGACCAGCAGCATCGCGATAAACTCGGCGCCGGCGAGCACCATCAGGCCCGCGGCGTTGAAGAACGCCAGGATCAGCCAGAGCACCGAATGCACCGGATTGCGCGACAGGATCGTAACCGCGCCCGATCCGATGGTCAGCACCGCGAAGAGATAGAAGGCGAAAACGTGAATCACGATGGCAAGCCCTCTCCTGCCGTCACATTCGCGACGACGAGATAGTGAATCGTGGAAGCCCCGAACATTGCGCGCCCCCTAGCGGTACGGCGCATCGGCTTCAAGGTTCGCGGCGATGGCCCGCTCCCACTTGTCCCCGTTCGCCAACAACTTGGCCTTGTCGTAGAGCAATTCCTCGCGCGTTTCGGTCGCATATTCGAAGTTCGGCCCCTCGACGATGGCATCGACCGGGCAGGCTTCCTGGCAGAAGCCGCAGTAGATGCACTTCGTCATGTCGATGTCGTAGCGCGTGGTACGGCGGGAGCCGTCCTCGCGCGGCGCGGCCTCGATCGTGATCGCCTGCGCCGGACAGATCGCCTCGCACAGCTTGCAGGCGATGCAGCGCTCCTCGCCGTTGGGGTAACGGCGCAGCGCATGCTCGCCGCGGAAGCGGGGCGAGAGCGGGTTCTTCTCGAACGGGTAGTTGATCGTCGCCTTGGGCTTGAAGAAATACTTCAAGGTCAGCCAGTGCGCCTTCACGAACTCCCAGAGCGTGAAGCTCTTGATGAGTTGTCCGACGGTCATGCGAAGTGTCCGGTAGCCATGAGGTAGCCGCTCACCAGTACGACGAACAGCAGCGAGACGGGCAGGAAGACCTTCCAGCCCAGGCGCATCAGCTGGTCATAGCGATACCGGGGCACGGTCGCCTTCACCCAGCTGAATACGAAAAAGAAGAACAGCACCTTGAGCACGAACCAGATGAAGCCTGGCACGAGGTACAACACGGGGATGTCCAGCGGGGGCAGCCAGCCGCCCCAGAACAGCGTCGCGTTGAGCGCGCACATAAGGAGCACGTTGGCATATTCGCCGAGCCAGTAAGCGGCGAAGGACATCGACGAATATTCGGTCTGGTAACCCGCGACGAGCTCGCTTTCCGCTTCGGTCAGGTCGAAGGGCGCCCGCTGGGTTTCGGCCATGCCGGAGATGAGGAACATCACCCACATCGGGAACAGCAGCAGGTTGAAACCGAAGCCGTTGACGATGCCGAGGCCATGGCCCTTCTGCGCCATGACGATGTCGTTGAGGTTAAAGGTCCCCGCCCAGAGCACGACGCAGATCAGAATGAAGCCGATCGAGACTTCATAGGAGATCATCTGCGCCGAGGCGCGCATGGCCGAGAAGAACGGGTACTTCGAGTTCGAAGCCCAGCCCGCCATCACTGTGCCGTAAACGCCCAGCGAACTGATCGCGAGTACGTAGAGCAGGCCGACATTGATATCCGCCAGCACAGCGCCGGAATTGAATGGGATAACCGCCCAGGCCAGTAGCGCGACAGAGAACGTCACGATTGGCGCGATCAGGAAGATACCCTTGTTCGCCGCGCTGGGGACAATGGTTTCCTGCAGGAAGACCTTTATGCCGTCGGCAAAGGACTGGAGCAGACCGAACGGACCGACGACGTTGGGACCGCGGCGCAGCGCCATGGCCGCCCAGATCTTGCGGTCGACATAAATCATCATCGCCACGGCAAGCAGCAGCGGCAGCGCGATCAGCAGGATGCAGCAGACCGTCGCGACGGACCACGCCCAAGGATAGGACATGCCAAGGGATTCGAAGAAAGCGGTCACTGATGCGCCCTCCCTTCATTTGTCGACCCCGCCTTCGCGGGGACGACGGATTGGGAGCTACCAGGAAGCTTGCGCATCATTCCGCAGCCTCCGCGAATTCCACGCCCTGGAGCAGTTCGGCCGAGCAGCGCTGCATGACGGCGCTCGCACGGGCGATGGGGTTGGTCATGTAGAAGTCCTTGATCGGATAGGCGATCACGCCGGAGGCAGAGCCGCCGCGGGCAGGCAGATCGCTCCCGTAGTCGGCCAGACCTTCGATGCCAAGAGCCGGAACTTCCGAAATCATCGCAGCGCGCAGTTCGTCGAAGCTGTCGAAACCGACCGTGACGCCGAAGGCATCGGCCAGCGCGCGCAGGATTGACCAGTCTTCCCGTGCATCACCGGGGGCGAACACGGCCTTGTCCGCCATCTGCACCCGGCCTTCGGTATTGACGTAAGTCCCGGCCTTCTCGGTATAGGCAGCGGCGGGCAGTACGACGTCCGCACCATGCGCGCCCTTGTCGCCGTGATGGCCGATATAGACGATCATCGAATCGGCGAACCGGGTATAGTCCACCTCATCGGCGCCGAGCGAGAGCAGGACCTTGGGCTTGGCCGCAACGATGTCCGCAATGCCGCCCTTTTGCGCGTAGCCCAGCATCAGTCCGCCCATGCGTGAGGCCGCCATGTGGAGGACGTTGAAGCCGTTCCACTTGGTGCCGTCATCCAGCTCCCGGGCCAGCTTGAACTCGCCGGCCAGCGCCAGCGCCGCTTCAAGGCCTCCCCGGCCCAGCCCGGCTCCGCCGACGATCATCGCCGGACGGGCCGCGCCCTTGAAGGCCTCTGCCACGTGGCCTGGCAGGTTGCCGAGCACCGAGAGATCCTCGCCAAGGAATTCACCGCCGAACGTGGTCTCCCACTCGGGCCCGATCAGGAACACCCTGGCGCCGCGCTTTACCGCCTTGCGCAGGCGGACGTTCACCAGCGGCGCTTCCCAGCGGACATTGCTGCCGACAATCAGCATGGCGTCGGCCATCTCGATTCCCGCCAGCGTCGAATTGAAATTCACCGCCGCCAGGTTGGAGGTGTCATAGTCCATGCCGGTCTGACGACCTTCCAGCAGCGTCGAACCCAGCGCGGCCAGCAGCTTTTTCGCCGCGAACATCGTCTCGCAGTCGACGAGATCGCCGGCGACGGCGGCAATCGATTTGCCGGGCTTGAGCGAGGCGACCGCTGCAAAGGCCTCGTTCCAGGTGGCGGGCACAAGCTTGCCGTCGCGGCGCAGGTACGGCCGGTCGAGCCGGCGGCGCGTCAGTCCGTCGACCTGATAGCGCGCCTTGTCGCTGATCCATTCCTCATTCACGTCATCATTGACGCTAGGAAGCACGCGCAGAACCTCGCGGCCCCGGCTGTCGATGCGGATGTTGGCGCCGATCGCGTCCGACACGTCGATACCGAGCGTCTTCTTCAGCTCCCAAGGCCGTGCCTCGAAGGCGTAGGGGCGCGAGGTGAGCGCGCCCACCGGGCAGAGGTCGATCACGTTGGCGCTCATCTCATGCCTGGCGGCATGTTCGAGGTAAGTCGTGATCTGCATATTCTCGCCACGATAAAGCGCGCCGATCTCGTCCACGCCGGCGATCTCCTCGGAGAAACGCACGCAGCGAGTGCAATGGATGCAGCGGGTCATGATCGTCTTGATCAGCGGGCCCATGTACTTCTCGGTCACCGCGCGCTTGTTCTCGTGATAGCGCGAGCCGCCGCGGCCATAGGCGACGGCCTGGTCCTGCAGGTCGCACTCGCCGCCCTGGTCACAGATCGGGCAATCGAGCGGATGGTTGATGAGGAGGAACTCCATCACCCCTTCGCGCGCCGTCTTGACCATCTCACTGTCGGTGCGGATTTCCTGGCCCTCGGTAGCCGGAAGCGCGCAGGAGGCCTGCGGCTTGGGCGGTCCGGGCTTCACCTCGACCAGACACATGCGGCAGTTGCCGGCGATGGACAGCCGCTCATGATAGCAGAAGCGCGGGATTTCCTTGCCGGCAAGCTCGCAGGCCTGCAGCACGGTGGCCCCGTTTGGCACTTCGAGTTCGACGCCGTCTACGGTGACTTTAGGCATTATTCGGCAGCCTGTTGCAGCGAGCTGTGGCGCTCCTCGATGCGGCGCTCCAGCTCGGGACGAAAATGGCGGATCAGGCCCTGGATCGGCCAGGCGGCGGCGTCGCCGAGGGCGCAGATGGTGTGGCCTTCGACCTGCTTGGTCACCTGCTGCAGCATGTCGATTTCCTCGACCGCAGCATCGCCGGTGCGCAGGCGTTCCATCACGCGCCACATCCAGCCCGTGCCTTCGCGGCAGGGGGTGCACTGGCCGCAGGACTCGTGCTTGTAGAAGTACGAGAGACGGCTGATGGCGCGCACGATGTCAGTGGACTTGTCCATGACGATCACGGCCGCCGTACCAAGACCCGAGCCGGCCGCCTTGCAGCCGTCGAAGTCCATCGGCATGTCGAAGCACTGGTCGGCCGGCACCAGCGGCACCGAGGAGCCGCCGGGGATCACGGCCAGCAGGTTGTCCCACCCGCCGCGAATGCCTCCGCAATGACGCTCGATCAGTTCGCGGAACGGGATCGACATCTCTTCCTCGACCACGCAGGGCTTTTCGACGTGGCCGCTGATCTGGAAGAGCTTGGTGCCCTTGTTGTTCTCGCGTCCGAAGCTGGCGAACCAGTTGGCGCCGCGGCGCATGATCGTCGGCGCAACGGCGATGGACTCTACGTTGTTGACCGTGGTCGGGCAGCCGTAGAGGCCGGCACCGGCCGGGAACGGCGGCTTGAGGCGGGGCTGGCCCTTCTTGCCCTCAAGGCTCTCGATCATCGCGGTCTCTTCGCCGCAGATGTAGGCGCCGGCACCCCGATGGACGAAGACGTCGAAGTCGTAGCCCGAACCGCAGGCGTTCCTGCCCAGAAGGCCTGCGGCATAAGCTTCATCGCGCGCAGCGAAGAGCGTTTCGGCCTCGCGGATATATTCGCCGCGGATGTAGATGTAGGCGGCCCTCGCTCCCATCGCAAAACCCGCGACCAGCGCGCCTTCCAGCAGCTTGTGCGGATCGTGGCGGATGATCTCGCGGTCCTTGCACGAACCGGGCTCGGATTCGTCAGCGTTGATGACGAGGAAGCTGGGCTTGGGATTGCCCGCGTGGTCGAGCGGCGCCTGCTTGGGCATGAAGGACCATTTCATGCCGGTGGGGAAACCCGCCCCCCCGCGCCCGCGCAGGCCCGAGGCCTTGATTTCCTCGATGATGAGGTCGCGGCCCTTGGCGAGGAGGTCCCTGGTATTGTCCCAATCGCCGCGCTGCTGGGCGGCAGCAAGGTTCCACGGCTGATAGCCGTAGAGATTGGTGAAGATGCGGTCCTTGTCCTGCAAGCTCACAGGTCAATCCTTCCCCGTTCGCCTCGAGCGAAGTCGAGAGGCGTTGCGCGGCGTGTCTCGACTTCGCTCGACACGAACGGAAGTGGGTGCGGAATAAGCATGGCTTACCATTCCCCCCGGTAATCGTGGTTCCCGGTGACCATTTCCTTGAGCGTGGTCGGTCCGCCGAGTGGTTCAACCGTGTGACGTCCCGGCTCCTGCGTGCCACCCTTGGGCGTCTCGCCTCGAGCCAGCGCGTCCAGCACCACGTTCAGCCGCTCCGGCGTCAGGTCTTCATAGTTGTCGTCGTTGATCTGCACCATCGGAGCCGAGGCGCAGTTGCCCATGCACTCGACTTCGGTCAGCGACCAGAGGCCGTCCTCGGTGGTGTGGCCCTTCTTCATGCCGCGCGCCTTGCAGGCGGCGAGGATGTCGTCCGAGCCGCGCAGCATGCACGGCGTGGTGCCGCAGACCTGCACGTGGAAACGGCCGATCGGGGCGATGTTGTACATCGTGTAGAACGTCGCGACCTCGACCACGCGGATGATCGGCATGTCGAGATGGGCCGCGACGTATTCCATCACTGGAATCGGCAGCCAGCCTTGCGTGTGCAGTTCGGCTCCGACCTGGCGCTGGGCGAGATCAAGCAGCGGCATCACCGCCGAACGCTGACGGCCGGCCGGATAGCGCGCGATGATGTCCTTGGCCTTTTCGGCGTTCTCAGCCGTCCAGGCGAAATTGCCCCAGCGCGCCCGCAGTTCGGGTGTGTCGGGTTCGATGTAGCGGTCAGCCACGGCGATCCTCCGGGATCGTCGCCCTAGCCAAAGCGGGGGTCCCGCTTTCCTGTGGGGCGTTGAAAGCAAGCGGGATTCCCGCTTCCGCGGGGATGACGGGGAAATTTGACGCGGGGACGGTGAAACGCGACTTAGCCATGCCTACCCCTGCGCTTCAGCCACTGGTCCTGGCCGAACAGAAACAATTCGAAGCCGCCGATCGCCGAAACGAGCATCGGCAACAGCGTCGTGGGCTTCGCCGCGAGATAGAGCGCGCCGAAATACCAGAGCGCCAGGGCAATGCCGGTCACCGCGGCCCAGACGCGGGTCAGGTCAAGCGTGTTGAATTTCACCGGATAAACTCCACCCGAGAGCATTTGTCGCCTTCGAAGCTGTAGACGGCCAGCACGTCGAACGGTTCGACCAGTTCCGAACCGTCCGTCGCGGGGCCGCGCGTCACGTGCTCACGGAAGACGACGTAGTTGTCGGTCACTTCACGCGAAACGATCTCGGCCTTGTTCTGGGGCCACTTGGCAAAAGCGGCCTTAAGACCGCTACGGGTGCCTTCCCTGCCCTCGCGAACAACGGCGCCGCGATAATTCGCCTCGCAGGCGTCGTCGGTCATCAGCGCGACATAGGCGTCGGCATCCTGCGCGTTGTAGTGCGCGATCATCTGCTCGGCGATTGCCAGCTTATTCAACGGTCACACTCCCCGAACACCACATCGATGGCTCCCAGGATCGCAGTCGCATCGGGCAGCATGTGGCCCTGGGACATGAAGTCCATCGCCTGCAAGTGGCTGAACGCCGTCGGACGGATCTTGCAGCGGTAGGGCTTGTTGGAACCGTCCGAGACGAGATAGACGCCGAACTCGCCCTTGGGACTTTCAGTAGCGACGTAGACTTCGCCCGCCGGCACGTGGAAGCCTTCGGTGTAGAGCTTGAAGTGATGGATCAACGCTTCCATCGAGCTCTTCATCTCGCCGCGCAGGGGCGGCACGACCTTGCGGTCGTTCGAGGCGATCGGACCTTCGGGCATTTCCCGCAGGCACTGCTTCATGATCTTGGCCGACTGGCGCACTTCCTCGACGCGGACCATGAAGCGGTCGTAGCAGTCCGAGTTGGTGCCGACCGGGATCTCGAAGTCCATGCGGTCATAGACGTCGTAGGGCTGGCTCTTGCGCAAGTCCCAGGGGATGCCGGCGGCGCGGATCATCGGACCGGAGAAACCCCAGGCCAGCGCATCTTCCTTGCTCACCCGGGCGATGTCGACGTTGCGCTGCTTGAAGATGCGATTGTCGATGACGAGGCTCATGGCGTCCTCGAACAATGTCGGCAGGCGCGTGTCGAGCCAGTCGGCGATGTCGGTCAGCAGCTTGAGAGGCACATCCTGGTGAACGCCGCCGGGACGATACCATGCCGAGTGCATGCGCGCGCCCGAGGCGCGCTCGAAGAAGTTGAGGCAGTCCTCGCGGATCTCGAACAGCCACAGGTTCGGCGTCATCGCGCCCACGTCCATCACATGGCTGCCGATGTTGAGCATGTGATTGGAGATGCGCGTCAGCTCGGCGAAGAGCACGCGCAGGTACTGGGCGCGCAACGGCACTTCGAGATTGAGCAGCTTCTCGATTGCAAGGACGTAGCTGTGCTCCATGCAGAGCGGCGAGCAGTAATCGAGGCGATCGAAGTAAGGCAGCGCCTGGAGGTAGGTCTTGTGCTCGATCAGCTTCTCGGTACCGCGATGAAGCAGTCCGACGTGCGGGTCGATCCGCTCGATCACCTCGCCGTCCAGTTCCATGACCATGCGCAGCACGCCGTGCGCGGCCGGATGCTGAGGGCCGAAGTTGATCGTATAGTTGGAAACGATGTCGCCCTGCGTGGTTAGCGACTGTTCGAGCTGCATGCTCATGATCAGCTTCCTTCCGGCGCGGGGCCGGTGCCTTCGTTGGCGTTCGCACCGCCGGTGGGCGCATCGTCGGGCCGGCTTCCGGTGGGCTTCGGCGCCCCCGGTTCGGGCTTGCCGGTGTCGTTCACGGCCGGCGGCGGAGGCGAGACCTTCTCGGCCGCCTTGCCGTTGGTAGGCTCGCCAGCACCGGAATCGCCCTTTTTTTCGGTGGTCTTGGCCACTTCGACCGGAGGCATTCCCGCCTTCTCGTCGCCCGGCAGCACGTAATCCGCGCCTTCCCATGGGCTCATGAAATCGAACGTGCGCAGGTCCTGCGCCAGCTTCACCGGCTCATAGACGACGCGCTTGTCCTCCTCGGAATAGCGCAGCTCGACATAGCCGGTCAGCGGGAAGTCCTTGCGGAAGGGATGTCCTTCGAAGCCGTAGTCCGTCAGGATGCGGCGCAGGTCCTGGTTGCCCGCGAAGATCGCGCCGTAAAGGTCGAAGACCTCGCGTTCCAGCCATCCGGCATTGGGCCACAGAGTGGTGACGGTCGGCACCGGAGTATTCTCGGCCGCATTGACCTTCACCATCACGCGATGGTTCTTCGTCACCGAGAGCAGCATGTAGACGACTTCGAAGCGCTCCGCGCGCGACGGATAGTCGACCCCGGCGATCTCCATGAGCTGCTGGTACTGATGCTGGTCGCGCAGCAGGCGCAGCGCGTTCTCGATCTGGTCCCGCGCGACGGTGAGCACGATTTCGCCATGCTCTTCCTTGGAGGCCAGCAGCATCGGTCCGAGCGCGGCCGACAGCGCTTCGACAACGCCGTCGTTCGACGCGAACCTCGGGGCGGGATGGAGTAGGGGCATGCTGGCCATCACCTTTCGACCGTGCCCACGCGGCGGATCTTACGCTGAAGCTGCATCACGCCATAAAGCAGCGCTTCGGCGGTCGGCGGGCAGCCGGGGACGTAGATGTCGACCGGAACGATACGGTCGCAGCCGCGCACCACGCTGTAGCTGTAGTGATAATAGCCGCCACCGTTGGCGCAGGAGCCCATCGAGATGACGTACTTGGGATCCGACATCTGGTCATAGACCTTGCGAAGCGCCGGAGCCATCTTGTTGCAGAGCGTGCCCGCGACGATCATCACGTCCGACTGGCGCGGCGACGCGCGAGGGGCAACGCCGAAACGCTCCATGTCATAGCGCGGCATGTTCACGTGGATCATCTCGACCGCGCAGCAGGCGAGGCCGAACGTCATCCACCACAGCGAGCCGGTGCGGGCCCACTGGAACAGCTCCTCGGTCGAGGTCACAAGGAAGCCCTTGTTCGAGACTTCCTGGTTGAGATCGTTGAAAAATCCCTGATCGGGCGGCGTGGCCGCTCCGTTCTGGGCGTTTGCAGAGGCCAGAGGCTGTCCGGCCGAATTCACGAGAGTGCTCATTCCCAGTCCAGAGCTCCCTTCTTCCATGCGTAGGCGAGGCCGACCGCAAGTTCGCCCAGGAACACCATCATCGTCACCCAGCCCGCCCCGCCCGTCATGTTCAGCGACACCGCCCAGGGAAACAGGAACGCGGCTTCGAGATCGAAGACGATGAAGAGGATCGCGATCAGGTAAAAGCGCACGTCGAACTGGCTGCGCGGGTCCTCGAACGCCGGAAAGCCGCATTCGTACTCGCTCAATTTCTCGGCGTTCGGCTTGTGCGTTCCGGTCAGGCGCGCAACGCCCATCGGCAGGAACACGATCACCGCCGAAAGCGCGAGCGCGATCACGAGGAAAATGAGAATCGGCAGATATTGCGACAGATCAGTCAATGGTCATGGCCTCGTACCGGGCCGGACTCTCGCCTGGACGGGTCCGGTCGTTGGGCGCGCTCTTAGGCCAGCCCTCCCACCATCGCAAGGTGTCCAGATCGATTAAATCCAGGCATCTTCATTGCATCGCAGCAAGGTCTCGCCGAATCTGAGGGTTCTTGCCTGAAATACCGGCGCGGATTCCCCCCATGGCGGCTGAACGGAGCCGGCCGGTACATGCCTTTCACGCCGGCGCTGCCCGACTCGCGCCGCCAGTGACCTTGCGGATTGGCGGTCCGCCCCCGATGCAGCGCTCCGGCGGAGGCGAGGAAGGCGGCACATCGCGAAAGAAACGTTCGAGCAATCCGTGCGGCTTTTCCTTCGTCACGCTAATGTACAAATCAGAAGCCAAAGGGATCGCTCCGGCGGATGATGCCGCGTGCTGCGAGGGCGATTGCTTTTGACGCATTGCAACATTAGACCACCGGCACTGTTCAAAATCTCAGAAAGGCTGATGCCATGGCCCAGATTTCGGCTAACGACCCGATCGTCATCCTCTCTTATGCGCGCACCCCGATGGGGGGCCTGCAGGGCGTCTTCGCGGATGTCCAGGCGACCGATCTGGGCGCCACGGCGGTCAAGGCCGCGGTCGAGCGTGCCGGCATCTCGGGTGAGGACATCGAGCGCATCTACATGGGCTGCGTGCTGCCCGCGGGCCTGGGCCAGGCCCCTGCCCGCCAGGCGGCGATCAAGGCCGGGCTGCCCAAGTCTGTCCAGGCGACCACGGTGAACAAGGTCTGCGGCTCGGGCATGCAGACGGTGATCATGGGCGCCGAGGCGCTCGCGGCCGGATCGCTGGACGTGGTCGTGGCCGGCGGCATGGAATCGATGACCAATGCGCCGTACCTTCTGAAGAAGCACCGCAGCGGCGCCCGAGCCGGGCATGACACGGCCTACGATCATATGTTCCTGGACGGCCTGGAGGATGCCTACGAGGGCGGCTCGATGGGCTCGTTCGCGCAGTGCACGGCCGACGAGTACCAGCTCACGCGCGAGGCCCAGGATGATTACTCGATCGAATCGCTGCGCCGCGCCCAAGAAGCCATTTCCAGCGGAGCCTTCAGGGACGAGGTCGTTCCCGTCACCGTCAAGACCCGCAAGGGAGATGTCGTGGTCGACATCGACGAGCAGCCCGGCAAGGGCAACCCGGACAAGATCCGCAGCCTCAAGGCGGCTTTCGCCAAGGAAGGCACCATCACAGCGGCCAGTTCCAGCTCCATCTCGGATGGTGCCGCCGCCGTCGTACTGAGTCGCAGAAGCGTCGCCGAGGCAAAGGGACTCAAGCCCGTCGCCACCGTCGTCGGCGTCGCAGCACACGCGCATGAGCCCGCCAAGTTCACCACCGCCCCCGTCGGCGCGATCACCAAGCTGATGGACAAGGTGGGCTGGCAGCTTTCCGACGTCGACCTTTTTGAAGTCAACGAAGCCTTCGCCTGCGTCGCCATGTTTGCCATGCACGACCTTGGCATCCCACGCGAGAAGGTCAACATCCACGGCGGCGCGACCGCGCTCGGTCACCCGATCGGCGCCTCGGGCACGCGCATCATCGTCACGCTCATCAATGCACTCAAGGCAAAGGGCCTGAGGAAGGGCGTTGCGAGCCTGTGCATCGGCGGCGGCGAAGCGACCGCGGTGGCGGTCGAACTGGCCTGACCGCTTTCTCCCGAAAAGAAAAACCCCCGCGAGCGGCGGGGGTTTTTCTTTGGGCGTGACCTGCAGATCGCTTTGGACATGCTGTGGGTGAGACCGGCCACAGGGACCGGCTCACCTTGGGCAGGTCATTCCATCAGGCCATGGCTCGCCTGCGGCTCCACGGTCCAGGTCTGTCCCTTGGCAAGCAGCTTGCCGAGATCGGCGGTCTTGCCTTCGATCAGCTTGCCGCGTTCGGCAACGATCTGGCTCTCGAAAGTCGGACGCGGATCGTCGTAGATCACGCCGAGCGCCATCGGAAACGGGCCGAAGGGCATTTCGACCAGCATATGCGCCAAGCCGCGGTTCTTCACATTGTGAACCGCTACGCCGACGGCGTGCCAGTCGCCATCGACGACATCGACCACCTTCAACGTCAGCGTCTCCAGGTCGAGCGCCAGGCCCTTGGTGCCGTTGGCGAAGAGCAGCGGCTCGCCGTCCTTGCACCAGATCTGGTTCTCCGCCGCGACGCCCTTGGCCGTGAAGTCGTCGAAACGGTCCTTGTTATAAACGATGCAGTTCTGGAAGATCTCGACGAAGGCCGCACCCTGGTGTTCGTAAGCGGCCTTGAGCACTTCCGGCAGGTCTTTCGAAACGTCGTAGCCGCGCGCGACGAAGCGCGCGCCTGAGCCGAGGGCGAAGGCACAGGGCAGCGCGGGGCGGTCGACCGAACCGATGGGGCTGCTCGGCGAAGGAGTGCCCACCCGGCTGGTCGGCGAGTACTGGCCCTTGGTGAGACCGTAGATCTCGTTGTTGAACAGCATGATCTGGCAGTTCAGGTTGCGGCGCAGCACATGCATCGTGTGATTGCCGCCGATCGACATGCCGTCGCCATCACCCGTCACCAGCCAGACATCGAGTTCCGGGTTGGCAAGTTTGATGCCGGTGGCGAAGGCCGGAGCGCGGCCGTGGATGGTGTGAAAGCCGTAGCTCTCCACATAGTAGGGGAAACGGCTTGAGCAGCCGATACCGGAGACGAATACGGTGTTCTTTGGATCCGCGTTTACCATCGGCAGCGTGCGCTGCACGGCCTTCAGGATCGCGTAGTCGCCGCAACCGGGGCACCAGCGGACCTCCTGGTCCGATTCCCAGTCCTTGAGCGTGGTCTGGATGGGGGTCATGTCGTTCATTGTAAACTCTCCGCCCTAAGCTCTCACGGCTGCTCGATTTCGGGCGCCGGCAGCTGGCTCTCGTTGACTGGTACTTCGCCGCCTTCATTGTCCGGAATACCGTCGAAGAAGGCCGCAATCGCGTCCTCTATCTCGGAAATGGCGAAGGGCTGGCCGGAAACCTTGTTGAGCGGCACGGCATCGATCAGGAACTGATCGCGCAGCACGGTCTTGAACTGGCCGGTGTTCATCTCAGGCACGAGGACGCTGTCGAAGCCCTTGAGCAGATCCCCCAGATTGCCAGGCAGCGGCCAGATGTGGCGGACGTGGATGTGGCTGACGCTCAGGCCCTTGCGGCGGGCGCGGCGCACGGCCTGGTGGATGGGACCGTAAGTCGAGCCCCAGCCAACCACGGCGAGCTTGCCCGTGGTCTCGCCCAGGCAGACCTCCTGCGCCGGAATGGCGTTCGCCACCTTGTCCACCTTCGCCTTGCGGGCGTCGGTCTGCGCCTGGTGGACTTGCGGGGCGTAGTCGATGTTGCCGGTGTCGATCGCCTTCTCGATGCCGCCGATGCGATGCATCAGGCCGGGCGTGCCTGGCTTGATCCACGGACGAACCCCGCGATCGTCGCGCTTGAACGGCAGCACCCTGTCGCCATCGTTCTTCTCCTCGAGGAACGTGACGGGGAACGGCTCGTAGGAAGCCGGATCAGGCACCTTCCACGGTTCGGAAGCATTGCCGATATAACCGTCGGTCAGCAGCATGACGGGGGTCATGAACTGCGTGGCGATACGGCAGGCCTCGATGGCGCATTCGAAGGCGTCGGCAGGCGATCGGGCGGCAATGACCGGCAGCGGCGCGTCGCCGTTGCGGCCGTAGACCGCCTGATAGAGGTCCGACTGCTCCGTCTTGGTGGGAAGACCGGTCGAGGGACCGCCGCGCTGCGAGTTGACGATGACCAGCGGCAGTTCGGTCATGATCGCCAGGCCCATAGCCTCGCCCTTGAGCGCGATGCCCGGGCCGGACGAGGAGGTGACGCCGAGCTGGCCCGCATAGCTTGCCCCGATGGCCGAGCAGATGGCCGCGATCTCGTCCTCAGCCTGGAACGTGGTGACGCCGAATTCCTTCATCTTCACCAGATTGTGAAGGATCGCCGAGGCCGGCGTGATCGGATAGCCGCCGAAGAACATCGGCAGGCCCGCAAGCTGCGCGCCGGCTACCAGGCCGAGCGAAACTGCTTCGGCGCCGGTGATCGTGCGGTATAGGCCCGGTTCGGACGGCACCGGATCGATGTGCAGCTTCTTGAGAGGCCCCGCGAGTTCGGCGGTTTCGCCATAGGCGTGCCCGGCATTGAGCGCCGCGATGTTGGCATCAGCCAGCACCTGGTTCTTGGCGAACTTGGCCTTGAGCCAGTCGACCAGCGGCTGACGGTCGCGGTCGAACATCCACAGCGCCAGGCCCAGCGTCCACATGTTCTTGCAGCGCAGCGCTTCCTTGTTGCCAAGGCCGAAGGGCTTCACTGCTTCCAGCGTCCGCGCCGAAATGTCGAAAGCAAGCACGTCCCACTTCGCGAGGCTGCCGTCCTCGAGCGGGTTGGTCTCGTACTTCGCCTTCTCGAGATTGCGCTTCGAGAACTCGCCCGTGTCCGCGATCACCAGACCGCCGGGCTTGAGCGCCTGTACGTTCACCTTGAGTGCGGCCGGGTTCATGGCCACGAGCACGTCCGGCGCGTCGCCCGCCGTGGTGATCTCACTCGAACCGAAATTGATCTGGAAGGCCGAAACGCCGAACAGCGTCCCCTGCGGAGCGCGAATCTCTGCGGGAAAGTCGGGAAAGGTCGCGAGGTCATTGCCCGCCAGCGCGGTCGACAGCGTGAACTGACCGCCGGTGAGCTGCATGCCGTCGCCTGAGTCGCCGGCAAAGCGCACGACGACCGCTTCAGGCGCCGCACTCTGAACGGTCGCCGGATTTTCCTGTTCGGCTATAATCGATGCCATTGTTATCCTCTTCGGCTTGGCGCCGGAATTGCTCTATTTTGTGCACGTGGGGTTTCTTGGCCTCAGGTGCAATTTAGAAAATCTCTCAGGCGGACAATTCTGCCGTTTCCGCAAGAGAACGATAAAATGCGCTAGTCAAGAGCACTGGCTTGGGTCATGCTCGGGTTCATGTGTTGCGTCCCGGCGATCAGAGCATCCCGCTTCGGCAGACGCACCTCCCATAAATCATGGAACCGCAATTGCCGATGAACGACTTCTCGTCCCTGCCCTACCGCCCTTGCGTGGGTGTCATGCTGGTCAATGCCGACGGCAAGGTCTTCGTCGGCAAGCGCATCGACAACAAGGAAGGCGACTGGTGGCAAATGCCCCAGGGCGGAATCGATCCGGGCGAGGACCTCAGAGCCGCCGCCCACCGCGAACTGCGGGAAGAGACCGGCGTGGCCGAAGAGCACGTGACGGTTCTGGCCCAGACCCGTGAGGAACTGCTTTACGACCTTCCCGAGGAACTCATGGGCAAGCTGTGGAAGGGGCAATACCGCGGCCAGCGCCAATTCTGGTTCCTCGCCCGCTTCGACGGAAGCGATGCCGACATCGACCTCAGCGCTCACCATCCGCCCGAGTTCAGCGAGTGGAGATGGGTCAATCCCGAGCTTCTGCCAGACCTGATCGTGCCGTTCAAGAAACGGGTCTATCGTGCGGTTCTGGAAGAGTTCCGGGCGCTGATTTGACTTGATAGATCCTCCCTCGGCACGGGGAGGACCTGAATCAGTTCTCGCTGATGCCCGGCTTCGGTGCCACGGCCTCGGCCGTCATCACCCGCTGGCTGGGCCCCCTGGCGATCGCGGTAGCGACTTTCTGCGCCTCGGCGCAGTTCTTTCCGCAAAGCGATTCCAGGCGGGCGAGATTGCGGTTCGCCTTATCGGTCGCGCCCTTCTCGGCAAGGGCGACGCCTTCGCCGGCGATGGCAGCCAGGTTGCGGGGATCGGCGTCCAAGGCGACGCGATAGTAATGCAGCGCCTTGCCCTGCATTCCGGTCCGGCGCGTGGCATCGGCCAGGGCGAGGAGCACGGAGACATTGCCGGGCTCGACCGTCAGCGCCGCCTCGTACGCATCGATCGCACCTTGCAGGTTTCCGGCCGAGGCGGCTGCGCGGCCTTGGCTGATCAGCCGTTCCGCGCGGGGATCGAGCGCTTCCGACGGCGCGGAAAAGATGGCGCTGGATGAAACGGCAACAACAAGGGAAAGAGCAACTGCGGCGGGCGTGTAACGCATCAACAGGTCCTTGGGCGAGGGTTTCGTCCTCATCATGAGGATCACGCTAACACAGGCAAGCGAAACGTGCGACGAAAAACCCGTCCGTCCCGTCGTGCCAAGGAGAGAGGCGCAAGCCCCAACCTCGTTCGCTGCCCGCAGGAAGGGCCGGGGGCTCGGCACGCCAGCCCTGGTGGCGGTCGAGAAACGCCTGCGCCTGGCTGGCCCCCTCCTCGTCCAGCAGCGAGCACGTCACGAAGATGAGCCTGCCGCCCGGCCTGACGAGCTTCGCGGCCACGTCGAGAAGCCGCGCCTGAACCTGCACGTAGCGCCCCAGTTGCGCGGGAGTAAGTCGCCAGCGGGCTTCGGGATTGCGACGCCAGGTGCCCGTACCCGAACAAGGCGCATCGACCAGGACCGCGTCGGCGGCTCCCCCCCAGCGCTCCAGCGCCCGCATCTCCCGGCCGGGGTCGAGCAGCACCGTTTCCATCGCCGTTGCCCCCGCTCGCTCGGCTCGGGGAGCAAGGCGCGACAGGCGCGCGCGATCCGCATCGGAGGCAATCAGCATGCCGCGATCATCCATGGCCGCCGCCAGCGCCAGCGTCTTGCCCCCTGCCCCGGCGCAAAGGTCAATGACCGTTTCCCCCGGTCTTGCGCCCACGGCCTCGCAGGCAAGTTGGGAGCCGGTGTCCTGCACCTCGACAGCGCCCTTGAGGTAAGCTTCCGAATCCTCGATGCGGGTATCGGGCGGATAACGCCAGCCATTGGCAGCGACCGTCCGCTCGCCACCCTCGGGAAGCGTTACGCGTCCTGCCTTCAACGTATTCACTCGTACGTCGAGGGGAGCACGGCCCAGCAGAGAGATGGCCTCTGCTTCCGTAACGCCGCTCCTCGCCAGTCGCTCCACGAGCCACCCAGGAGCCACGCCGCCGCTTGCCGCCGGCTCGCCCGCACCGACCGGCGCGGGTGCATGCGGCGAACCATCGAACAACCGGGCGATCTCCGGATCCAGTTCGGCGACACGCAGCATGGCCGCTCTGCCGGTTTCCGGCACCTCGCCGCAGGCGCGGATCGCGCGATAGGCCAATTCGCGAACGGTGCGCCGGTCCTTGCTGCCGGCAAAGCGGCGCGGACGGAACCAGTCCCCAATCAGGCGATCGGCCGGCGGACCGTTCGAGCGAGCAGCCTCGATCACGAGGTCGAGGATCTCGATCGCGGCCTGGACGCGGGCGGCAGGGGTCATGAAGCCCCTCCCGCGGGCCGGAGGGGGTTGGGGCGGGTCTGTCCGATCCGAGTTGACAGCACTGGCTACAGGCCCTCCCCCGCCCCTTCCCGCAGGCGGAAGGGGAGATTACCGCGTCGGATAGTTCGGCGCCTCGCGCGTGATCGTCACGTCATGGACGTGACTTTCGCGCAGGCCCGCATTGGTGATGCGGATGAACTGCGAATTGCGGCGCAGGTCCTCTATGGTGGGCGAGCCGGTGTAGCCCATTGCTGCCTTGATGCCGCCGACGAGCTGGTGGATCACGTCCTTCGCCGGGCCCTTGTAGGCGACCTGCCCTTCGATGCCCTCGGGCACGAGCTTCATCTGGTCCTTGATGTCGCCCTGGAAATAGCGGTCGGCCGAGCCGCGGCCCATGGCGCCGACCGAGCCCATGCCGCGATAGGACTTGTAGGCGCGGCCCTGGTACAGGAAGGTCTCGCCCGGCGCTTCCTCGGTGCCGGCCAGCATCGAGCCGATCATGATGCTCGAAGCCCCGGCGGCCAGTGCCTTGGCCGCATCACCCGAAGTGCGAAGGCCGCCGTCGGCGATGATCGGAACCCCGGACTTGTCTGCCTCCTCGGCGGCTTCCATGATCGCGGTGAGCTGCGGCACGCCGACGCCGGCGACGATGCGCGTGGTGCAGATCGAACCTGGCCCGATGCCCACTTTCACGCAGTCCGCCCCCGCGTCGATCAGCGCGCGCGCCGCTTCTGCCGTGGCGATATTGCCGGCGATGACCTGTGCCGAGTTCGACAGCTTCTTCACCCGCTCGACGGCAACGGCGACGTCCTTGTTATGGCCATGCGCCGTATCGATGACCACCACGTCGCAGTCGGCTGCCAGCAGAGCTTCGGTACGCTCGAACCCTTTGTCGCCAACCGTGGTTGCCGCGGCCACCCTCAGGCGGCCGGCGGCGTCCTTGGTCGAGTGAGGATAAGTCACCGCCTTCTCGATGTCCTTGACGGTGATGAGGCCGACGCAGCGAAAGGAATCGTCTACCACCAGCAGCTTTTCGATCCGGCGCTGGTGCAGCAGGCGCCGGGCTTCTTCCTGCGTGACTCCGGTCTTCACCGTGGCGAGATTTTCATGCGTCATCAGTTCGCGCACCGGCTGCGCGGGATTGTCGGCAAAGCGCACGTCACGGTTTGTGAGAATGCCCACCAGCTTGCCCGAGCCCTCCACCACCGGAATGCCGCTGATCCTGTTTGCCGTCATCATCGCCTGCGCTTCGCCGAGCGTCGCGTCGGGCGCGATCGTGATCGGGTTGACGACCATGCCGCTCTCATACCGCTTGACGGTGCGGACGGCGGCGCACTGCTCCTCGATCGTGAGGTTGCGGTGAAGCACGCCGATGCCGCCGAGCTGGGCCATGACGATCGCCATGTCGGCCTCGGTCACAGTGTCCATCGCGGAGGAAATGACCGGGATGTTCAGCCCGATCTCGCGGGTGAGGAACGTGCGCGTATCGGCCTGCGTCGGAACGATGTCGGACTTGGCCGGACGCAGCAGGACGTCGTCGAAAGTAAGTCCGATCTGGATTTCCATCTGTGCCACCATGCCTTCGCGGGGAGAATCGTGGCGGCCCATGTAATCAAAGGTGCCTGTTTGGGCTAGTGCCTCATTTCGCCGCCTGCCGCAGGAACCTTGCGCGGATCACCGAACCGGCGGCCGAGAGCCACGAGCATCTTCACGTCCTTCGCCGCGCCGCCGAGCTCGATCGGGTGCGACAGATCGTCGCTGGGCCGGTGATAGTCGCCTTCGTAGAACGCGCGCATGCGGCTGATGTCGCCGTATGCCGTGGTGACCATCACGGCCGGGATATCGTGCTGCAGCAAGGCCCAGCCGTCCTGGCGCTTAACGTATTCGTTCGCCTCGTCGTCATGGCGCAGCCTGAAGCCCTCTGCCTTGGCCACTTTGGCGATCTGGCCGTCCAGCGAAGTCATTCCCCGGCCGACAATGGCAAACGGCGTGTCCCTTGGCGCGATCGCGATGGAATCGATGTTGAACGCCGCAACGATGCTGGTCAGCGGCAGCGGCGGATTCTCGGCAAAGGCGTGAGCGCCGAGCAGGCCCAGTTCCTCTGCCGTGGTCGCAAGGAAATAGACGTCGCGGTCAAGCTGCGGTCCGCGCGCCAGGCTGCGCGCCACTTCCGTGAGCGCGGCGACGCCGCTGGCGTTGTCGACTGCTCCGTTGCAGATCCTGTCCTCGGCCGTCGTCTCGCCGCATTCGCCGAAATGATCCCAGTGCGCCACGAACAGGACCGCTCCCGCTTCGGGATGGCGGCCCGGCAGCTTGCCGATGAGATTGTGCGTGCGGATCGTCGTCTCGCGCGTGGAGGCTTCCATCGAGGCGGTGAGATCGAGCGGGATTGGCGCGAAGTCGGGGCGCGCCGCCAGCGCCTCCAGTTCGTCAAGCGAATGCCCGGTGCCCTTCAGGAGAAGCGCCACGCCGTCACGGGTGACGAATGCCTCCAGATCGCCGCCCAGTGAATCGGCGGCCAGGGCATAGCCCGAACGATTGCGTCTTGCCGCCACCTCCTCGATGCTGCGACCGCCGTCGAGCACGGTGAGGACCGCCGAGGCGCCCATCGTCAGAAGCTCGTTCTGGCGCTCGCCGGTAGGATCCTCTCCGTCGAGAACGACTGCGACACGGCCTGCCAGTTCGTTGCGCGTGAAATCCAGGCCCCGCGCTCTTCCGACGAAAATCAGCGGCGCATCACGGACCAGGCTGCGGGTGCCGGAGGTGAGGACGAGAATGTGCGAAGGCGGAATAACGGTCCTGGCACCCCTGCGCATGAAACGGACCGACGAGCCGGCGGGCTCGCGCGCGACCAGCGTCACGGGTGCGAACCACTCATGCCCGGGATCATTGGTGCCGGACACCAGTCCGATCCTGAACCACTGCCGAGCAAGGTAGCGCAGAGTTTTCGCCTCGCCCTCGGTACCCGGCTCGCGCCCGTCGAAATCGTCGCTGGCCAGAACCTTGATATGGGCCAGAAGCCTGGCCTCCATCTCACGATCGGCGCGGGGAGCCGAGGCCGCGGCGGGGCTAGCAAAACCGAAAAGCAGGCCGAGCATTGCCGCGCCGACCGCCGTGACCGCCCCTGCTGCTATGCCCCATTTCATTGCCGGGCCTGTATACGTCAGAAATTCGGGGCCGGTTGGAAAATCTGGCCCCATCCCTTTGCTCGCCGAGATTTTTCGCGGACGCCCGCTGGAGCGTTGCCGGAAATCCTCAGTGCATGGCAACCTCGCCGGCCCAGATCGATTGAACTTCCCGTAAAGACTGCTCAGTGACATTTCGTCAGGGCGCGGGTGCGAACGTGAAGGAGACCGGTTCATGCGGCTCAACAGATTCGATCCCTCGAACATCAGAGTTCGGCGGGGCGGAGGCTTTCCCGGAGGCCGGGGCGGGACCATCGGCTGCGGTTCGCTGGTGATCGTGGTGGTGGCAGCACTCTTCTTCGGCGTCGATCCGGGGCAGATGCTGGGCACGCTCAATGATGTGCAGCAGCAGCCGACTTCGAACGAAGGGGCGGGACCGACCGACACCACCGCCATCTGCGAGGCGAATGCCTATTCGATCGAGTCCTGCAACGCGCTCGATTCGCTCAACCGCACATGGGAGCCGCTGTTCCGCCAGGCCAGCATTTCGTTCGAGCAGCCGACGCTCAACTTCTTCGCCGGGGGCACCCGGACCGGCTGCGGCGCTGCCGAGAGCGCCATGGGTCCCTTCTATTGCCCGGCTGATCAGGGCATCTACATCGACACCTCATTCTACGACCAGCTCGACCGGGAACTCGGCGCGCGCGGCGATTTCGCGCGCTACTACGTGATTGCCCACGAGTACGGGCACCACGTCCAGAACCTGCTCGGCCTGGACCGGCAGGTCCGCCGTGCGCAGCAGAACAGCCCGTCGCAGGCCAATGCCCTGCAGGTGAAGATGGAACTACAGGCCGATTGCTATGCCGGAGTCTGGGCCGGAAAGCACAAGGACCTCGTCGAGCCCGGCGACATGGAGGAAGGCATGACCGCCGCCAGTGCCATCGGCGACGATACGTTGATGCGCAGGGCCGGCAGGCAGGCCAATCCGGAGAGCTTCACGCATGGAACCAGTGCAGAGCGCATGCAGTGGCTGAGGCGCGGCATCGAGACCGGGAACGAGGATGCCTGCGATACGTTCACTGCATGAGGGACAATGCGAAGTCCGGGGAGGGCTTGATGTACAGAATCTGTTTCGTCATCGCCATCACCGGCATCCTTGCGGCGGGCGAGGCGCAGGCGCGTCCGGTAGACCGGCCCATCACCGAGAACGAGCCTGACGTGATGGACATCGCCAAGACGCCCACCACCGACCTCAACATCACCAAGGAAGAAATCCCGCCTGCCCTGATCGCGGCGGTCCAGAACCCCTACGATCTCTCCGGTCTCGGCAAATGCCCGCAGCTTGCCGCCGCCGTCCAGGAACTGGATTCAATCCTGGGCCCGGATTTCGACCTGCCCCAGGAGGCGCGCGAGCGGGTCAGCCCGGGAAGAGTCGCCAAATGGGTGGTCAGTTCCTTAATCCCCTTCCGCGGCCTGATCCGGGAGCTTTCAGGAGCCAACGCACAGGAGCGCGCCGTGCAGGCAGCGATCCAGGCCGGTCTCGCCCGCCGCGGTTTTCTCAAGGGACTGGGCGCCGCGCGGCGATGCCAGTATCCGGCCGGCCCCGCCACTCCTGAAGTGGTCAAGGCCCACCTTGCCCAGAACAGCGACGACGATGGAGCAAACGACAAGCGGCCCGAAACGGGCCCGGCTGAGGAGCGGACGAAGTCGGGCATCCGTATCGTATCGGAGCCGGTGGTCCAGCCGTTACCCTGAAGGCGCAAGTTTCGCCCTTCCCGCATCCTGAGCTTGTCGAAGGAGGAAGGGCCGCGAGACTTGCCGGCCACCGCCTACGCTGCAGCGGGTTGGGTGCTTTACGCTGTCGTCCGTGAAAGGAATCCAGACACGACAAGACCCCCGCTGGCGAGTGCGGGCTGACGCCGGGGAAGGAACGCAAAGGCACGCGAAGGAAATCGGGCCGGCGTTGGGACGCCCATTACCGGGGCGCGGGAGGGCTGCTGGAATGTGCGAGTGGCCGGGTTGGCAGCAGCACGGACCGGCACGGCCCATCGCAAGCGGCTCGGACCGGCGCGGCGGGCTCGCAAGGGAGCGCCGGTCCTGCAACAGGCCTGAGGCAGGGCCTGTCATGAGCTTGCCTGCGGTG
>DATEJH010000079.1:0-47440 GCA_035278205.1 Novosphingobium sp.
CCCACATAGAGGAAATAGGCCAGCCCGACGACCTGCCAGAGCAGTTGCAGGAACTCCGACTGCCAGTTTTCGAGAGTGTCGCGCCCCATCTCGACGAGATAGGCAGAGACCTCCGGCGCCTGATGGTGCTGGCCGGCGTCGTCCACGAAGGCCCACCAGCCCAGCAGCCAGTGTCCGAACATCGAGACCAGAAAGAAAGCGGCTGTGATCCAGCCATAGGCGTACCTTTTCATGGCGATTCCCAGTCGAATGACAGCATCGTCGTTCCGAAACGCTTCGTCGGCACGTTTGTTCGCGCCTGGGACCGCGCCGACGCTCGGGATTGGCGCCTGCTACGGAAGGATTACCTCCTTGCGCTTACTTGAACGGCAAAGGGGGCAATGAGAGCATTGCCGGGGGCCGTCAGCGACGAGTCGTGCCGCGCCGCACTTTCGCTCTGCCGAGGATCGACTGCATGGACCTGACTCATGACCTGTCCGATTGCCATCCCCTTGAGGAACTCCAGGACGGCATACCGACCGGTGAGGCGCCGGCGGCCGCAACCCGCGACTTCAACAGTATCGCGGCCCTGGCATACGCCCGGTGGGAGAAGCTGCGCGGCGGAAGCGATCTTCCTTCCGTCCCGCACGAAAACTTGTCCGACGGCCGTTTTCTGACCCCCAACTGCATCCGGATCGCATGGGACGAACCCGTATCGACGCCCACGATAGCCTTTCTCGGCGGCGACCTTGCGGCGCAGCTTGCCGGCCTTGCCGGCCGGGCCTGGCCCAACGTGCCGATCGAGAGCCCGCTCGTGGAACTGCTTCGCAGGATCTCACGGCGCGCCATCAATGACAGGCAGGCCGCCGAGTTCGACGAACAGATCACCGACAGCCAGGGCTGGATCAGGGATTGCCAGGGACTGGCGCTCCCTTTCAGCGGCGATAAGCCGGGAACCTGCCACGTCGACATCATGTTCGATCTCGATGATCCGATCATCGGCGAGCCGGTGCTGCGGCCCGAACCGGACGACGGCGTCCTCCTGCTCGAGCAGGAACTCGATCCCGACGAGATGCCATCCCTGGCGCAAGCGCCGCCTCCCCCGCCCGTGCTCTTCGTCTGCGTCTCGGACACCGGGAAGCCGTCGCACGACCGGGCGCGGCAGGGGAAAGGGGCGGCGCGCTCGCTGATGCCGCCCCTCGTCGCTGCAACCACGCGTTGGCGACGCCCGAGCCGAAATCCTGCGGCCGGGCACATGCCCGAGCCGCTCCCGCTGATCGGCCCAACGCAGGCGGCTTTCGAAGAAACCGAAGATCGTGTTCAACCCGTCACGCCCGCTGCCGGCGATCATCTGCTTCTCTCACTGCAGGCGGCAAGGAAGCGGGCAGAAGCGGCCAGCGGCAGCGAGGAACGCTCGCACCTTGCCCTCTACCAGGCCCTCGGGGCGGCCCACGAATTTGCGCTGCTGGCGGCGGATGCGCCGGAGCGTTTCATGGAGATCCTGGCCGACGCCGCGCTCAAGGTACAGGTACGCGCCCCGATGACGCCGATGGTGAAACTGATCTTCGGTGCCGGATACGACCGCGCGCGTCTCGCCGAATATGCCCGGGCGCTGTCGCATGCCCTGCGACTTCGTCTTCCCGCCGGCAGCTTCGCCGATTACCTCCTGAATTTCGAAGGGGGGCTGAAAGGCGTCGTCAAGGCAGAGCGCCAACTGCGCCGGCCGTCCGAACCGCAGGGACGCCCTCCGTCGGCCGGGCTGGAAGCGAAACTGCGCAAGGCGGCTGTCCGGCCTCTCGACAGCCTCGACCCGGCCGGACAGGAATTTGCGCTGGTGATGGCCCGCCGGCTGCCCGACGGAACCGTGGCCCTGCTGGGTGAAGTGCCGCAGGATGAGCGGCTTTTCCGTGCCGCGGCCAGAAGGTTCCTGCGGCGCTGAACGCTTGAGTCTCCGAGGCCGGGCTTACACCCCGCATTACTTCCAACGCTCCCGCACCTACTCCCAAAGCATGCTGGCGCCCCCCGGAGATCGGCCGCATGCTTCTCTGCGTGAGATTTCCCTTCACCCGTGGCCCTGCCCGTTCCCGCAAGGCAGCGATGCCTGCGAAATACGCGAAGCTGCTGATGGCCGATCGCGAGACGAAGAACGCGGTTGCCGGCATGGCTTTCCTGTTCGTGACCATCCTGCTGATCGCGCACAGCGCCAGGCCCGAGCCGACGCCCGAAGAAGCACATCTGAGCTTCCCGCCGCCTCGCCCTTCCGCCGCCCCGCCTGCTCCATCCGTCAGTCCGGCAAGCTGGAGCGCGACAGCGCACCCGGCCTCCGCCTCGGCAGTCTATGTCCTGGCGCCGGGACGGGCCTCACCCTTCTTCTACAAGGGCAGCGGCAGCGGCAGCGACCGAGAACGCGCCCTCGATTGTCTGGCGGCGGCCTCCTGGTATGAGGCGGGCAACGATGTCGAAGGCCAGCGGTCAGTGATCCAGGTCGTCCTCAACCGGGTGCGCCATCCGAGTTTTCCCAACTCCGTCTGCGGCGTCGTATTCCAGGGCAGCGAGCGCGCGACCGGGTGCCAGTTCACCTTTACCTGCGATGGCTCCATGCAGCGGCGCTTCCCTTCGGCAAGGGAATGGAAGCTGGCGCGGAAACTGGCGCAGGAGGCGCTCGACGGCGCCGTCGACGTCGCGGTCGGGCAAGCTACGCACTACCACGCGGATTATGTCGCGCCCTGGTGGAGCAGTGCCCTGCAGCAGGTAAGCCGGATCGGGGTACATATCTTCTATCGCTGGCCGGGCGGGAGGGGACAACTCATGGGCAAGCGGAGCTGGGGGAAGGAGCCGGACGCTCTGGCATCCGCCGGTACCGAGGAGGCACGGCGCCCGCGCGGTGCGGCGGAACCGGCGGCCTTTGCCGCCGCTGTCGGCAAAACCGCCCTTGCAAGCGGCAATCAAGCGGCTACGGGGCGAGCGCATCTGATCGCCGTGGACCCAAGCTCGGCCAGCGGTCGGTGGGCCGTCGAAGCGCTCGACGCCTGCGCCGGTCGGGCCTCCTGCGCCGTTGTCGCCTATGGCAATGCTGCTGAGCGCGACAGGAACACCAACCTGGCGCCTGGCCGGATGGACCGGCCGTTGTTCCTCTTCGTGCGCGATTCGGCTTCGGGCATGGACGTCGCGCTGTGGGACTGCGATCGCGTCGTACGCTCGCAGGCCTCCCAATGCCTGCCCGGCGATCGCCAGGCGCTTTCCCGATTGATGCGCGATCGGTAAAGCGGGTTCGCGGCAACAAGGCCTGCGAACGAGCTTTGCCGAGAGAAAGTTCAGGCGGCGTGCGCCTCGACGTCCGAGATGCCCCGCGAGCTGGCCCAGATCGCGGCCTGCGTGCGATTGTGGACGTTGAGCTTGCGCAGGATGGCCTTGACGTGGACCTTGACCGTCGCCTCGCAGACCTTGAGCTCGCGCGCGATGACCTTGTTCGAATAGCCCGCCATCAGACAGCACAGCACGTCGAGTTCACGCGGGGACAGGCGCGCGCGATTCACCTCCTCGTCCGATTGCTCGGGGGTCCGAAGCATGGGGGTGAACGTCTGCTGCTCGAAGATGTCGACGAGATCGGGCGGAAGCACGCGCTCTCCCAGCGCGGCAAGGCGCAGGGACGTGGTGAGGGGCTGTGCCTTCATCGAACGTACGATGTAGCCCTGCGCACCTGAGTGGAAGCACTCGAGCATCGTGGTGAAATCGAACCGCTCGGTCAGGACCACGATCGGGGCGCAATCGAAGCGCTCCTTCACTTCCCTCACCGACTTCGGCTGGTCGGCGGAAACGATTCCGTCCAGCACGAAAAGCAAGTCGGTCTGGAAATCCGGCAGCTTGAGTTCGCCGACCGCCCCGAATGATCCGATGACGGTGAAGCCCTCGGACTTGAGGATGTTCCCAAGGCCTTCCCTGGTTATTTCAGATTCGCTGACAAGACACACGTCCCGGTACATTTGGAAATCCCCCCGATTACCTGAGTAATCAAACCGGCCGGCTTGATGGCCGGACCATCGGAAGTGCGACTCCATACCTTATCCACAGGACGATGCTGCAAGGAGGCCCGGGAATCAACTATCAGCTAATCCACTTAACGTTTTATTGAGCCGACGAAGCCCGCAGTATCCAAGAAATGCCTATGTTTCCTGAGCCTTAGTTTACTTCTAACTACTTTTGGGTATGCCCGGAGTAGGTAAGTCGTCGTCCGAAAACGGGCCAGGTTTGGCCGGCGGAAGGCTAGAAGAATGCCTCCTGAACAATGATCGTATCTCCCGGCGCGATCTTGAGCGGCGTTCCGTCCAGCTTGATTCGCGTGGAAGCGGAAGAGGACTGGCGCTGCAGCTTGACGACCCGCTTGTTGGCACGCGCCGTGAAGCCGCCCGCCTTGGCGACGGCCTGGTTCAGCGTGAGTTCGCCGCTGTAGGGGTATTCGCCCGGCTTGGCGACTTCGCCCAGGATGTAGAACGGCCGGTGCTCGGTAATCTCGATCGCCACTCTTGGTACAAGCACATACCCGCCCTTGGACAACTCGTTCGAGATCATATTGGCGAGTTCAGTGGTCGTCAGCCCGCTGGCCTTGACCGGCTCGATGAGCGGAAACGCGACCGCGCCATCATCCCCGATCTCGTAGTCCCCGGTCAGCGTCGGCTCGTCGAACACGGTGATGCGCAGCTTGTCGCCAGCGGCGACCTGATAGCCTGCAGCGATTCCGCGGTTGGACTCCTCAACCGTAAGCGATGCGGCGGCCCGCGCCGGTCCAGCCGCCGCCGTGCAGCCGAGCAGGATTGCCGACAGAAGCAGAATATGGCGCCCGCGACTTGTGCGATACCCGATGCCCATCTGCGAATTCCTCCTTTTGCCCGCTTGCGCGATCGAACTGTCCCGCAATGATTGGCGTTCCTGCAGGTAGGACGATCGTAATCTTCAAATTAACCGTCCGAAACGACCATTTAGAACAACTTGGCGCATCTCTCGGACGAAGTCCTTAGCCACATTGGGTAGAGCGGCGATACATCCGATGCCCGGTTGTATGGCCGGGGATTCTGGGAAATCGTCTGAGCATCATCCGTGCGCCCAGAGCCTCGTGCCAGGCGCCGTCAGCTACTGATCGATTAGGGCGAGATGCATAGTTCACAAACCGACCTGTCGCGAAGCCCGCTGAAGCCGGACGCAGGATTCCTCGCCCGCGCGCCGATGGCCGTTGCCGAGGTCTCGCTGATCGCCAGCACCCGCGCTGAGCTTGTGCCGGTCACCGACTGGACCGAGGGCCTTCGACGGATCGGCAACGATTCGGGTGATCCGGGAAGCCCCTTTGCCAGAGCGCGCGACATCGTCTGCGGGCTTGCCCTTATCGTGCTCCTGGCGCCGCTCCTGCTGCTCCTCATCACGCTCGTCGCGCTCTGCGATCCGGGTCCGCCGATCTTCGCCCATGTCAGGGTGGGCAGGAACGGGCGGCTGTTCAAATGCTACAAGCTGCGCTCGATGTACCGTGATGCCGAACATCGGCTCGCCGGACTACTCGCCGACAATCCGCGGATGCGCCGCGAGTGGGACGCCTCGTTCAAGCTGACGGACGACCCGAGAGTGACCCCGCTCGGCGATTTCCTGCGCAAGTCCAGCCTTGATGAATTGCCGCAGCTCTTCAACGTGCTCGCGGGCTCGATGACGCTCGTCGGCCCGCGTCCGGTCGTGTTCGATGAACTGCGCTACTACGGCAGGCACGCGCTGTCCTATCTCCGGGTGAAGCCGGGCCTGACGGGACTTTGGCAGGTCACCGGCCGCAGCGAGGTCTCCTATCGCCGGCGCGTGGCGACAGACCGGCTCTATGCCCGGCGGAAATCGCTGCTGTTCGACTTCCAGATCATGCTGGCGACGATCCCGGCGGTCCTGGCCCGCAAAGGTGCCTGGTGATGGCGAGGAAAAGTCAGGCAACCAGCCAGACGAAAAGAGCCCAAAGCAGGATCGCGGCCGGCACTGCCACCACAAGCCCGCGGGCAAAGCTGCGCCCGGGACCGACACGCGGGCCCCGCGGCGTAGAACGCTTCTCCGTCGGTAACTTGGCCATGGCGATCACACTATCCATAATCGGCAACCGTTTACTACCTCGAGACCAGCCGATCCAGCCCGGCCCGAGCGTTTATCCGGCATTTGCCGATATGCGGCATCGGCTCCGCGGCATTCTTGCCCTGGCGCAGGACAGGCAGCGCCTGGCCGGACTGGTCCTTCGCCTGGCGCTCTCGGGCGGGGAGAGGGACGAACGGACAATCGACAGCGTCATCTACGTCGCTTCGGGCCGCCGCCGAGGGCGCCCCCCCGCCCTCGGCGTCCGCATCGCGATGCTCGTGGCGCTGCTTGCGACACCGCGCATGGCGGCTGCCCAGACCAGAGGCGTTGAAACGCCGACTGAGATCTTCGAGCCGGAAGAAGGGCGTGGAATCCCGCTGTCAGGCAGCGTCGTACTGTACAACCGGACCTTGCTGGAGGGGCAGTACGATTCCAACATCTACAATGTCGGTCAGCACCGCACCGACGACTTCATAGCCATGCTCGATACGGACTTCCGGCTCGCCACGCGCCTGCCCCGTCACGAGTTCGAAGTCTACGGCGGAGCCGGCGTTCGCCGCTATGCGGACACCTCGGCCGAGAACTCCGAGACATACGACGTCGGCGGCCGAACGCTCCTCGACCTGGGCGACCGCGTCGACGTGCGGGTCAGGGGCGGGTATACGCGCGCGATCGAAAAGCGCGGCACCGCCGGGGACCAGTTCCTGACCGATCATCCCGTGCGTTTCGACGATACCCACGTAGAAGCCAGCATAGCCCGCACGGGCGGCATTCTGGAAGCGGGTCTGAGCGGTGCGATCCGGGAGCGCAATTATCTCGACGACAGCATCAACGGGGTCCCTGTCGATCTGGGGCATCGCGACGCCACCATCAGGAAAGCGGCGTTCAAGACCAGCTACCGCCTTTCGCCGGTCATGCGCCTTTATGCCGAGCTCGGCGGCAACCAGGTGGATTACGTGCGCAAGGCACCGATCCTGCGCGACTCCAGCGGCTATTCGGCGCTTGCCGGGATCCGCTACGAGGTCACGAGACTGGTCGATCTGACGGCAGCCGTCGGCTACATGCGCCAGAACTTCAAGGCGCCGGGCGTCAAGCCGGTCAAAGGCCTCAACTACAAGCTCGCGGCGACGTGGACGCCGACCCCCAAGTGGCGCCTGACGGCAAGCGGGGAACGCGTCGTCGATGCCAGCCCCCTCAGCGACATTCCGGCGATCGTGCGCAGCAATTTCGGCGTAACCGTGCAGCGGGCGCTGGGAGAACGGGTGCTGGTCGAAGCCGGGGTGTCCTACACTGACGAGGACTATCGCGGACTCAGCGGAACCGATCGCCGGTACTCGGGCTACGGTAACATCCAGTACCGCCTCACCAACAATATCGCAGCCGTCGTGGGCGCCGGCTACCGCAAGCAGACGGGCGGCGCGAGCGGCCGCTCCTACAGCGGTGCATCGGCAACGGCCGGCCTGAGGATCGCGCTGTGACGGGGCAGCGCACCATCGAAATCGCAGAAACGGACTCTCGTCCAGGAGAAGGGCAATGAGCGGATCACGAGAACTTGTCGCGGCCGGAGCGGGCGCCGGTTCGTCGGGCATCGCAACCATCGGCGAACGGTCGCTGGCCGCTGCCGACCGCCTCGACCTCAGCGGAAGCATCAACTTCTTCCGGCGCCGGTTGAAAATCATTCTCGCTTGCGCGGCTCTCGCACTGCTTGCCGGCATTGCCGTGAGCCTGCTTTCGCAGGATGTGTACCGCGCCGAAGCGACCGTCATGCTGCTGGATCGCAACGCCAGCGCGCCGACATCGGACCAGACGGCAGACACTCCCGTCGCCCTGACAAGCCAGCTGGTCGACACCCAGGTCGAGATCATCAGGTCGCGGCAGATGGCGCAAAACGTCGCCCGGGCCCTGCACATCGACAAGGGTATGACGCGGGAACAGCAACGCGATCTATACGATGAACTGCAGGAAAACGTCGACGCCCAGCGCAGCGGCAACAGCTACGCTCTCACGATTTCCTACGACGCGGCTTTCCCGAGCGATGCGAAGTCGATCGTCAACGAATACGCGCGGCAGTTCGCCGGCTGGCAAACCCGCCAGGAGGAGGAGCGCAACCTTCAGGTCCGCAAGCAGGTCGAAGAGCGGCTGGTCAGGCTGCGGGACCAGGCCCAGGCCGATACCACCGCTCTCCAGCAGTACCGCATAGCGAACAACCTGCTCAGCACCTCGGGCGCTTCGCTTACGGAGCAGGAGATATCCGATTACAACCTCGAAGTGACGAAGGCGAAAGCCGCGGCCGCCGAGGACACGGCCAGGCTCCAGACCGCTCTGGGCCAGTTGCGCTCCGGCTCGTCGGGCGACGACGTCGGCGAAGCACTCGAATCCGCCGTGGTCTCGTCGCTGCGAACGCAGGAAGGGCAACTGGCCGGGGAAGTTGCCAGCCTGGAATCGCGATACGGCCCCAATCATCCGCAGTTGATCCGCACGCGCAACCAGCTTGCCCAGGTCCGACAGCAGATCCAGGCCGAAATCGGACGCGTGATCTCCAATCTGCGCGCGAAGAAGGAGGTGTCGGAGGATCGTCTGGCATCGATAAGCGCCAGCCTTTCCGGCGCACGGGAAAAGCTTGCCGCGAACAACGCGGCCATGGTGGGCCTGAGTGAACTGGAACGCGCAGCGCAGGCATCGCAGGGCATCTACGAAACATACCTCAACAGCTACAAGCAACTGCTCGCAGCCGAAGGAACGGCCCGGCCCATGGCCCGTATCCTCTCGCTCTCCAACGACCCGACCGAGCCGGTCTCGCCCAACCTGCAGCTGAACCTGGCCCTCTCGCTGGTCATTGGTCTCGGGCTCGGGGTGCTTGTGGCCTACGTCGCGGACGCCCTGTTCCAGGGAGTCACCACCGCCCAGGAAGTCGAACGGGACCTTGGGGAGACCTGCCTCGCCTCCGTGCCGCTGCTGGCTTCGGTCCACGCTGGAAAGCCTCACGCGATCACGGCGATACGCGACAATCCGAAATCGGCCTTCACCGAGTCCTTCCGCGTGCTGAGCACCGCGATAGACCAGGCCACGCCCCACCGGGCGCAGGTTATCGCCATCACGTCCGCGCTCCCCGGAGAAGGCAAGACGGTGCTTTCCTGCTGCCTTTCCCACGTGCTGGCGGCCGACGGAGAGCGCACGATCCTGATCGACTGCGATCCCCGCCGGCGCGGCATCAGCAGGCTGCTTGATGTCGGTCCCGATCAGCCCGGCCTGATAGAGGTCCTCAACGGCACGTCGCAGATCGACTTCAGCAAGCTGGCACGCGACCGCGTGCTGTGCGTGCTGCCGCTCGGTCCCAGCACCGATACGCCGGACAAGCTGCTGACCGGGCAACCGTTCATCGACCTGCTCGAGAGATTGCGGCCGCACTTCGACCGGATCATTCTCGACCTGCCGCCGATTCTGCCGATAGCCGCGGCGCGCTCGATAGCGTGCCGGGCGGACGCGGTCGTGCTTGCCGCTCATTGGTGCAAGACCTCGAGCTTCGCGATCCGGGCCGCGCGCGCCCGTCTGCCCCGGGACCTGGTCAACGTGGTCGGTATCGCGCTCAACCAGGTGGACCTGCGCAAGAAGGCCTACTTCGACCGCGAGGACGTTTCCTTCTACTACAACCGCTTCAGCGAGTACTACGCGTGAACGTCGTCGCCAGCCGCAGCATATGGCAGCCCACCGCTGCGGCAGCGGCCCGCTTTTCGCAGCCGCGCGTGGCGATCGTGCACTACTGGCTGGTTTCGATGCGCGGCGGCGAGCGCGTGCTGGAGCGCATGCTCGAACTCTACCCCGGGGCGGACGTGTTCACTCACGTCTATAACCCGCGGGCGGTCTCGGAAAGGATACGACAGGCGAAAGTCACGACCAGCTTCATCGACCGCCTGCCGTTCTCCAACAGGCTCTACCAGTACTACCTCCCGCTGATGCCGATGGCCCTCGAAGAGCTCGACCTGTGCGGCTACGATCTCGTGATCAGCAGCGAAGCCGGTCCCTCGAAAGGCGTGATCACCGCGCCGACGTCGCTCCACGTCTGCTATTGCCACTCACCCATGCGGTATCTGTGGGATCAGTATCACCGCTATCGGCAGGAGGCTAACTGGCTGGCGCGCCTTGCGATGCCTGGCATGTACCACCGGCTGCGCGAATGGGACGTCAGTTCCAGCGCGCGGGTCGACCGCTTTGCCGCCAACTCCACCTTCATCCGCCAGCGGATCAACAAGGTCTGGCGGCGCGAGGCCCAGGTCATTCATCCGCCGGTCGATACGAGCCGTTTCACGCCTTCCACGGAGATCGACGACTACTATCTCTGGGTCGGCCAGATGGTGCCCTACAAGCGCCCGGACCTGGCCGTGGACGCCTTCAACGCCAACGGACTGCCGCTGCTGATGGTCGGATCAGGCGGAATGGCAAAGGCGCTGAAGGCCCGCGCCAGACCCAACGTGCGGATCGTGGACCGCCTCGACTTCACCAGCCTGCGGCGCGCCTATGCCCGCGCCCGGGCGCTGGTCATGACCGCTGAGGAGGATTTTGGGCTGACGCCGGTGGAAGCGATGGCTTCCGGGCGTCCGGTCGTCGGCTATGCGCGAGGGGGTCTGCTGGATACCGTCGAGCCCGGGCTGACCGGAATCTACTTCGACAGCCAGGAGCCCGAGGCCCTGGTCGAGGCTGTGGTACGGATGGAAGATTTCCTGCAGGACTTCGATCCGCGCCATGCGATCGAGCAGGCGACACGGTTCTCTCCGGCGAGCTTCGATGAGAAATTCCTGGAATTCACCCAGGCCGTCTGACCGTTCCCGGCCGCTTGTGTACGGTGCCGACCTAGTTGGTCCGATTCTCCGACTCGATGTGATCGGCCACGCTGCGCAGGAGCGAGGGGAGTTCCGCACGCATTCCCAGCATTTCGTACATGTTGAGCGTCGCACCCAGCATGGCGAGAGCAACGGTCGATGCCGGCGAGCCGTTGCGTATCAGCTTCGCGTAGCCGTCCATCAGGGACTCCGCCACTTCGACGAAATCGACGAAATTCGTGGAGCTCTGATCTGCGAGCAAGCGCTGCAACCCTCTCATTATCCTGGTGGATCGATCATCGGACGATGTCATCAGAACTAAGCCAATCTAGCCGCAATCATCATTGCGGCGCCTACGGGACATATCAGGTTCCCCAGACCCGACTTCGAATTCCAGTCTCCTGTCTCGCGATTGCAATATCGGCATGCAAGCTGCGTGATTGCCGACGCCCCTTACCCGAGACAGGAGCCTGTATTTTTTTACAGGCCCTCTTGTACCATTTACAGGCGGAATGGAGGAAAGGTTAAATGGGCTAAATCTCGTGGATAAGTGGCGGAAAACCGCTAAGCCTCTGATCCTTTGCCGCTTTACCTGCCGAAAAAGTTTGGAAGCGATTCAGACGGCGTCGATCGGGCCTGAAGCACGCTGCCGAACGGCGGTCCGAGACCCTTATAGCGCCCCATTTCCCCCGCCTGCTACACTATTGGAGTAGGCCGCGAAGTGCCTGAATTAGCCAGCGAATTCTCAAATCCCCCGTAAGAGTAATATACTTCCCAGCGTTCTGAGCCCTGCGACTTTCGACCTATTCTGTTGCGCAGCAGGCCAAACCGGGCGTTTGCCCGGCGAGGCGTCCCCCCTCGGAAAGCGCATTGCAGAAATATGGCCAAGCCGGGTTTCAGAGAATGGATAGCGGCCGGACAGGCAATTCGCGGCGGCAATCTGCTGCGCCTCGAAGGCCCACGGGGCTACACCCGCCGCTTCGAGAAGAACTTCGCGTCCTACATGGGCGTGGAAAAGGCGCTGACGCTGACCAGCGGCACGGTGGGCCTGCACGCCGCGATGGTCGCGATCGGCGTGGGCCCGGGGGACGAGGTCCTCGTCCCCGCCTACACCTGGATTGCCTCGGCTGCCGCCCCTGCACTGGCCGGCGCCGTGCCGGTGCTGGTCGACATCGATGAGACGCTGACGATGGATCCCGAGGATGCGGAGCGCAAGATCACGCCCCATACCAAGGCGATCCTGCCGGTCCACATGGTCAATGCCCCGTGCAACATGGAAGCAATCATGGACGTCGCCAGGCGGTATGGCCTGATGGTCGTGGAGGATGCGTGCCAGGCGGTGGGCGTCGATTACCGCGGCAGGAAATGCGGCACTTTCGGCGACATCGGCGTGTTCAGCTTCAATCATTACAAAAACATGACCATTGGCGAGGGAGGAGCGGTCGTCACCAATGACGAGCGGCTCTACTCGCGGCTGATGAACTTTCACGACCTGGGCATCTGGGCACGCGACGGGTACGAGGCCGGAAACGAACCGGCGTTTCTCGCCTCGCATTCGCGCGTGACGGAAGTTCAGGGCGCGATGCTCGACGTGCAGCTCTCACGCCTGCCCGGCAGCATTTCCAGGCTCAAGTCGAACCGCAAGGCGGCGGCCGGAGTACTGGAGCGGGCCGGCGGACTGAAGGTTTCCCCTCATAACGACCCCGGCAACGAAGCAACCCTGACGGTCATTTTCGATACGGAGAGGGAAGCGATCCAATATTCCACACGCCCGGGAGTCCACAGGATCTACGACAATTCGAAGCACGTCTACACCAACTGGGATCCGATCCTGAACCAGCGGACGCCGCATCCGAGGCTTAATCCCTGGGCCTGGACCAATCGCCCGATCACTTACGATGCATCCACCTGCGCCCGCACGCTCGACATCATGCGGCGCAGTTGCAGGCTGCACGTGAGCACTTCCTGGCCCGCACCCCTTATGCGCATGGTTGCCGGCGCCTTGTTCGCGCCCGACGCGCCCGACAGATCCGTCTACAAGCTGCTGGAAAGGCTGAAGGGGAAGTCCCCGGACCCCGCCCCGGACCCCGCCACGAGTGCCGCCATCTTGTGAAACTCACCCGGCTCTCGGAACTCGATGACAATTCAGCCATCGCGGCGGAACTGGTCATCATCGGCGGCGGAGCCGTCGGCCTCACCATTGCACGGGAATGCGCCAGCGCCGGCATGGACGTTCTCGTGCTCGAAAGCGGCCTTCTCGACGAGAACCCCGAGCACGACCAGCTGAACACCGTCGATCTGGCGGAGCCCTGCGTTTCCAGCGTCGATCAGATGAAAAGGGAGAGCTTCCACGGCAAGCAGGCAGAGCTCTGGTCGGCCGAGCGACAGCCTTACGGTGTCCGTTGCCGGGTACTCGGTGGATCGACTCAGGCTTGGGCCGGCAAGTCATCGATCTTCGATGAGATCGATTTCCGGGCGAGGGCCTGGGTCGATCATTCGGGTTGGCCGTTCGACAAAGCCGAGCTTGCCCCTTACCTGAAACGCGCCCTGGCGGCCCTGAAGCTTTGCCCGGCCGATCCGCCCACGTGCTTCGCGGCCGGCGATCTGGCGTCGTATTACTGGCAATTCGCCCGCTCGCGTCTGGATCGCCTGGACGTGATGCGGATGGGAAAGGAATTTGTCGCCGACAAGCCTGCGGGAGTGCATGTCCTGATCGACGCGACGGTTACCCGGATCGGCCTCGACCACTCCGGCCGGCACGTCTCGTCGCTCGACCTCTCCGGCATCTCGGGAAAACGTGCGAAGGTGACTGCCCGCACTTTCATCCTGGCAGCAAGCGCCATCGAAAACGCGCGGCTGCTGCTGGCATCGAATGACGTGCATGGCACCGGCGTCGGCAACAGGCATGACAACGTGGGCCGCTATCTGGTCGACCACGTGGGAGCCGGTATCGGATCGATACCGGAACCGCATGTCTCCTCCATGGCGCAACTTTTCGGCTTCTATGGCGTCCGGCACGGCGGCCGGTCGCACATGTTCATGCATGGCCTCGCGCTGTCGCCTGAAGTCCAGGAACGCGAGCACTTGCTGAATGCCGCGATCTACTTCGCGCCGCAGCGTGCCGCCGATGATCCGTGGGACGCGATGAAACGGCTCCTTCAGCGCAAGAGCGGCAATGTCCTGCGGGATCTGACGTCCATAGCGCGCGGGTCAGGATTCATTGCCAAGGGCTTCGGAATGACCCTGCTCTCGTCGCCCGTCGTTCCGAGCGTGCTCAAGGACAGCATCGTCAATGGCGCGATCCGCTGGTCTCCGAACATGGTCGCGGGGGAATTCGAGCGAGGCGGACTTCCCCACAAGCTCACCGGCCTCACGCTGGAGGCCATTTCCGAACAGGCCCCCAGCCGCGACAACCGGATTACCCTGTCCCACAGGACGGACCGTTTCGGAGTGCCCATCGCCAAGGTGCATTGGCGTGTATCGCCACAGGAACGACGCACGCTGCGCAGGATTGCGGAACTTGCGGAGGCGGCGCTGGCGGCATCCGATCTGCCGAGGCCGCAGCTGGAAACATGGGCCGCCAAGGGATCCGAGGAAGCAATACCGGCGATCGACATGGCGCATTCGATGGGCACGACCCGCATGTCCTCCGAGCCCGCGTCGGGCGTTGTCGATGCGGATTGCCGGGTCCACGGTGTCAGCAATCTCTATCTGGCCGGCGGGTCGGTCTTTCCCACGGGCGGACACGCCAATCCCACGCTGATGATGCTCGCCTGCTCGATCCGGCTTTCGGATCACCTGGCCGGGCAACGAGAACGCCAGACGCTCGGCGCAAGGAGTGCTCTAACCATTTCGGGGTGATTCCAAAGCTTCCTTCCGATCGGACGGGCAGCGACCTACCATTCATCCGGTTTTTTTGTGGGCCGGCAATACATTGCGGGGGCAGTTTGCCGGCGGGAATGATGGAAGGACTGATGCGCATACATGTCGTAATCGCGACCACCGGCCGCCCCGCCATTCTCAAGCAGGTCATCACACGGCTCGCGTCGCAGACCCGGCCCGCCAACCGCGTGATCGTTGTTGGCGCATCGCCTCGCGACGTGGAGGGCCTGGAAGGCGCGCTGCCCGATCTGGACATCATCCTGTCCGCACGAGGCCTGTGCAAGCAGCGCAATGCCGCCCTCGACCGGATCGACGGCCACAGCGACGCAGTCGTCTTCTTCGATGACGATTTCGTTCCGGCGCATGATTTCCTGCAGAACCTCGAAGAGATCTTCGAAACACGCAGCGAAGTCGTCGGCGTGACGGGCATTCTCGTCGACGACGGGTCCCAATCAGTGCCGCTGACTTTTGAGGAAGCCGTCACTCGTATCGATCGGCGCGGGGAGCGCCCGAGACCAAGATCCGAACCGTGCCTGTCGCTATACGGCTGCAACATGGCGTTCCGCTCATCCGCGGCCGAGGGCCTCAGATTCGACGAGAAGCTGCCGCTCTATGGCTGGCAGGAAGATGTCGATTTCACGCATCAACTCAGCTGGCGGGGCACCTTGCTGCGCACCAGCAGGCTGACGGGAATCCACATGGGCGCGCGCAGCGGCAAGACCTCGGGCAAGCGCCTGGGATATTCGCAGATCGCGAACATCGTCTATCTCTGGCGCAAGGGAACGATGCGCCCGTGGCACGGGCAGAAGCTGCTGTTCCAGAACATTGTCTCGAACCTGGTCCGCAGCCTCTGGCCCGAGCCCGACATCGACCGCCACGGCCGTCTGAGGGGCAACCTGTTGGCGATCAGCGATCTCCTGAAAGGGAGGATCGACCCGGAACGCATCGAGTCCCTTTGACCCTGTCGTGCGCTTGGCGGCGGCCCGGATCCTGTCATGAACCTGAAATCAAGTGTCATAAAAGGTGCCTTCTCGCTCGGCGGAGCACGCCTCGTCGTCACCTTGCTCAACGCGGCCGGCATATTGATCCTCGCACGCCTGCTGACTCCGGCCGACTTCGGCATAGTCGCCATCGCAACCGCCGTGCTCACCGTCGCAATGTCGGCGACCGAGGCGTCGATCCAGCCGGCGCTGATCCAGTGCAGGGAACCGACCCGAGAGCATCTCGACACCGTCTGGACGCTGTCGCTGATCCGGTCCTTCCTTATCTTTGCGGCCATGCTCGCCTGTGCCTGGCCGCTGTCGCGGGCATACGGCGATGCGCGGCTGGTGCCTGTCCTGATGGTGTCGGGGATCACCGGCGCTTTCGCAGAATTCTACAATCCCCGCCTGACGATGGCGATGCGGGAAATGCGCTTCGCACCAACAGTGCTGTTCCAGATCGGCCAGAAATCCTTCGGCCTGATCCTGGCTCTTGTCCTGGCAATCGTGCTCAAGTCGTATTGGGCGATCATCATCGGCAACGCGGTCGGCGCCGTGGCGGCATCGATAGGGAGTCATTTCCTCCCGCGCTACCGGCCGCGGTTTTCGATGACGCGCTTCCGCGATATCTGGGGCTTTTCGGGCTGGATGTTCGTCAACCAGCTCTGCGAGACGCTGAACTGGCGCTTCGACCAGCTGGTCGCCGGCCTCGGCGTCACCAAGGCGCAACTGGGCTTCTATTCGATGGCCGACAACCTCGCCGTGATACCCTCCCGCGAACTGACGGGCGCTATGCGCAATGCGCTTTTTGCCGGACTGAGCTGCCTGTCGGAGCAGCCGAAACGCCTGCGCGCCTCGTTCATGCGCGCGCAGTCAAGCGCCGCGATGATCACCGCTCCCGCAGCGGTGGGCCTGGCGCTGACGGCTGATCCGGCGGTCAGGCTTCTCCTGGGAGAAAAATGGGTAGCCAGCATACCTTTCGTGCAAATTCTGGCGCTCACCTATGCCATCGACACGTTTATCAACGTGGTGAGGCCGCTGGGCATGGCCATGGGGCAGACGAAGTACCTGTTTCTCCGGCAACTGGCAGGGCTGTCCATCCGCATTCCGCTGATCATTGCGGGATTGATCTCCGGCGGGCTCGCGGGCGCGGCCATCGGGCGCGCATTGGGATCGCTTGCCAATGTCCTCATCAGCATGCTGATCGTCCGCAGGCTTCTCGGGCTCTCCGTGTCACGGCAGGTCGCATCGCATGCAGAGACCTTGTGGGGTCTGGTGGCCATGTCCGGGGTCCTGATGCTGACGCAGCTCTCGTTCCCGCCGACACTGAAAGAGACGCCCCTGCTCCAGCTGCCGCTGCTGATCACTCTGGCGGGTCTGGCCTATTGCGGAACCATCGTCGCCATCTGGCGCCTGCGCGGCGGCCATGACGGGCCTGTATCGGAAATAGCCGGAATTCTGGCGGGCGTGTTCCGGAAGCGTCCACGGGAAGGAGCGGCGACATGACAAGCAGGCGATACCTTCACGCCCCCGCCCTTCCGCAGCGCTCGGCCTTGATCAGGTCTGCCGCCCTGTGCGTCACGCTCGTTGGCGCCTGTTCGGCAGACGCGGGGATGCGGAACGCGGAGCTCGACATCTGCCGATACGAAGTGGCCTTTGCCGACGAATTCGACGACCTCAGCATTGCGAGCCGTGAACTGAAAGGCAAACGCTGGACAGCGCACACGCCCTGGAACGGGGATTTCGGCGATGCCGTCTTTTCCAATCCAAGGCCGGACGGGCGACCCTTCGCGGTCAGCGACGGCAAGCTCCGCATCACGGCCTTTCGCGACGAGGCAGGCCGCTGGCGATCCGGCCTGATCGCGGCAGGGGACGCGTCCGGAGCGGCGCATGGCGTGAAGTACGGCTATTTCGAAGCGCGCATGCGCCTGCCGCCGGGCCCCGGCACATGGCCGGCATTCTGGCTGATGAGCCCCGAAGATCCGCCCGGCAAAAGTAATCCCAGCATCGAAATCGACGTCGTCGAATATTACGGCCACATGACCGACCGGTACGTTGCCACCTGGCATGTCTGGTATCCCAAGCCCGAGAAGGAGAAGACCCGCAGCGAAGGCGAGAAGATCCGTATTCCGGACCAGTCACTGGTCGGCGGCTTCCACACTTACGGCGTCCGGGTAGAGCCGCAGACGATGACCTTCTATCTCGATCGCAAGCCCGTGTGGCAGGCGCCCACTCCCCCGGAACTCAAAACGCCCCTTTACCCATTGGTCAACCTGGCGCTGGGTTCGGGCTATTCGATCGAGAACACGCCCGATCCCTCGGTCCTCGAAGTCGACTATGTCAGGGTCTATCGGCCTCGCGCCCCGGGAAAGCCCGGCGGCTGCGACCAACCTTCGGCGTCATCAGACCACGCGAACTGAAAGCGCGGGCCCGGGTGCCTGCGGATACCCATCCGCCCGTCCGCCCCCGCGCACCCTCAATCCGCGCAGGGCCAGCGCGCCGCCGGCGTATATCGCGAAGCTGGTGCCGGGATGCGCGTTTGCTGAGTTCATCGCCGCCGGGATGAGGCTCAGCAGCGCCGCACTCGCGAATGCGCCGCCCAGCGCTGCATCGGAATCAGGCGTCCGCCCCCAGCTCGATCTCTTCCACGGCTGGAACACCTCGAAGAGGTATAGCAGGAAGGAGAAGAACCCTACCACTCCCATCGACCCGAGGATCGCGAGGAACAAGCTCGACGAGCGGAAACTGCCGGCGCCGACGCCCAGCCCATAGGACTGCACGAAGACATTCCAGCCCTGCGCCGCCCAGAACAGCCTTTGGGCGGCGGAATCGGTGTGGGATTTTTCAACCGTCATCTGCGCGAGCATGTCCAGCGTCCGCTCCCCCATGGATGGCATGGACGCCATGACGAGAGCGAACAGGAGGGCAGAGCCGGCGGCGGTCGCCAGGGCCGTGCGAATCTTGCGGGGGTCGGCGGCGCGCGGCAGCAGGAACGCCCTCAGGACGAAGAACAGGACGTAAGCGCCCAGGCTGACGTAGGCCGTAGAGGAAGTGCTGAAAAACAGGACGGCTGCCACCGCCAGCGCGGCGAGGCCGGTAGCACGCGAGCGGACGGACCGATACCAGAGCTCCACGTTTGCGACGAACAGGCAGAACCCGAAAGCGGCATAACTCGATGCCTCGGGAAAGACTCCCCTGATCCTGACAAAGCCCGCGACGTCGTCGTCTAGCTGGAGATAGGCACCGTTCCGGAAGATCTCGAACACCGCGTCCGCCGGCGTGCCCCTTGTTGCCAGAGCCGCGAGTCCCGTCGCGACATGCAACCAGGTGATCCACAACGTCGAGGACACGAGTGTACGCGCGCCGCGTGGCGCACGGCAGGCAATCCACGAGGCCACCGCAATCAGCATGGCACCCGCCAGGTAGACGCTGGCGGTAACATTCTGGGAAGTCGGTTTCAGCAGGATGGTCTGGAACAGGCTGTTGATGGCGACCGGACGCATGGGAAAGACATGCATCTGCCCGGCGAAGAGCCGCGGGGCTATGATGGCAGAGGCCACGCCGTAGAAAGTGAAAAGCACCAGCCATCGGTTGGCCTGGAGCGCCGGGGCGATCTCTCCCAAAAAACCGCCGCGAGGAGCAAGAATTCGGAAATAGACGAAGAGCAGCGCAAAATGGCTCGGCGGAATCGACGACCCCCCCAGCGAAGGCAGAACGATAGCGGCCGATCCGCCAAGCAGACCCGACAGCATCAGGAACAGGAACGCATGGCGCAAGCCGCCAGCCACCATGATGGCGAGGCCGATCAGCAATTGCGCGTAGCCGATGAAAGTCAGTTCCATGGCATCACCTCAGTCCATCCGCATCCGCTGGGACAACGCAGCCTCGCGCGGGATTTCCGCCGCATGGTTCGGCCACGACAATCTCGAGCGAAACAGATCGACAAAGCGCCCGGCCCAGTCGCGCGACGTGCTGCACAGGCTGCCGGCCGAGCGATGGCCAGCCAGGCTCATGCTCTCGATCAGCCTGTCATCGCGCGAAAACAGGCCGAGCAGATCCGTCAGCGCGGATACGTCGGAGGGGTCGAACGCCCGGCCGAAGCCAAGCCTTTCGACATCATCGGCCAGATAGGCGCGGTCGGAGACGATCACGGGCAGGCCGCTCATTGCCGCTTCCAGGATGACCAGACCGAAAGGCTCGACCACCCGGCTCGGCACCACGAGGGCACGGGCACTTTGGGCAATGCGGGCGATCGAAGGGCGGTCGCACCAGCCTGCGAAGGTGATCCTGCCGAGCCCGCTCGACAGCACGAGCGGCGCGTCACGCGAACCCACGAGCGTGATCGGCACTTTCGCGCGGGCCGCCGCCTCGATCGCCAGATCGGCGCCCTTGTCCGGCCCGATCCGCCCGACAAAGAGGAATTCGCTGTTCTGTTCCGCACATATGCGATCACTTGTCCAAGGATCGACCGGATTGGGAATGGTGAGCATGTTTGCCGCGCCGAACCCGCTCTCGACGAATTTGCGCCTCATGCGGTCATGGATGAAAGTGAAGATCGCAGCACTCCGCTCGAAGCGGGCGGAGCGGTTGAGCTGGACCTGGCGCGCGACGCGCCACGCCTTGTGCACGTGGCTGCGCCGGTCGCAGCGGCTTAGCAGGCATGATGCCGAAAGCGGCCGGAACGGGCACGGCTCGGACTTGCCGAAGTGCGCGAATCCGCCGTTCGGGCATATGTTGAAGAAATCGTGGCAAGTAACGACCAGCCTTTCCTCGACCGGCCGAAGCGCCTCGAACACCGCCGGCGACAGTATTTGCGACCAGTTGTGCAGATGATAGACCGTGCCCGGCGTATCGTTGCGGGTGATCCAATCCGACAACGCCTCTTTCGCCCTCGTATTGCGGAAACCCTGGGCCATCGCGCTCATCGGAGAAAGCTGCAGCAATCCGGCGGCCTGAATCCCGACCCGCTCGACACCGGTCAGATCCGGGGCATCTTCATCGCATTGGCCGGAAAAATACGTCACCGGCATGCCCAGCTCGCGGTATTCGCGGGCGGCGCGCAGAGCCAGCACGCCGGCCCCCCCGACGGGTGACGCGAAATCGTGAATCACCACGATGCGGTCTATGGCCGGCCCTTCTTCCGGATGTGCTGGCGCACAGGCCGTCATCCGCGGCCTCCCCGCGCCATCCTCGTGTCGAAGACGACAAGGTCGCCGCGCGTGTCGACATGATGGCACCCGATGATGCCCTCGCGGAAGTCGGGTTCGATGCGCCGGACAAGCGTCTCGGAATAGTCCTCCAGCGAGATGTGATCGATCCGCATGATGTTGAGGCCGTAGCCGTAGACGCCGTGCGAATTGTCCTGCGACGGGCGATAGAAAATGCCGCCGCGTTCGATAAGGCGCCCGGCATTGCGTGCGGTACGGCTGCCGAACACGACCGGGTTCAGCGGATGAGGAATGGGATTGGCAAGGTCCGGGCCGTCGACGCGGAAAAGATGCAGCTCGGAACTCATGTCGCCGAAGGGGTCGTCCGAGATGTTGGTGAAGAGCCACCAGTCCTCGCCGATGCTTGCCAGGTGGGAGTCGGCAGCGACACAGCCCTCCAGTGCCGTTGAATGCAGTTCCCAATGGTCGGGAAACTGCGTGCATCGCCAGATCTCGAGCCGCTTGTTGCCGCAGCTTTCGGGCATCATGAACAATTGCCCTTCGTGTTCGAAGAGGAACGGGAAGGAGAGATGGCAGTCGGTCGAAAGCGCCGTGCGCACGTTGATGAGGCCCTGATCGGCCAGTTCGCCGACGCTGATGCTGCCCTTGTGCGTGTCGTAGTCGTAGGTTTCGAAGAAGCAGTAGGTGCGGCCGAGATGCTCCCACAGGAACGGGTCGGCCTGGTACCGGTTGCCGGGCAGGATCCAGGGCATCGCCTGAGCCGGATCGAAATCCAGCACATCGGCCGAAACGGTGTTCAGGGAAAACATGCCCGGGCGCTGGCCGCAGCGGGCACGTAAACCGTCGACCGAACGGCTTCCCGCCTCTCCCAGCATACGCCTGAGATAGTGATATGTCCGCGTCAGATCCGGGGGTGCCGGCGAAGCCGATCGGGGTTCTCCCTCCATGGCGACGATCCCGCCGCGGTGCGCCCGGCGCAGCTCCCTCAGGATCAGCGGGACGGATTTCTCCTGCGCATAGAGTTCATGGCGCGCGGCGATGAATTTCGTGTTCAGTTCGCCTTTCGCGATCAGTTCGGGGCTGCCCTTTCCCGCCACTTTGCGAAGCAACGCAAGGCTGCTGCTGGGCGCTCTGGCAATGATCGCGTCCAAGCCGGCCGTTCCCGCATGCGGCCCGACGCAATCGGGAAACCAGACCCCCTCGTTCGCAAGCTGCGCGCCGAGCGTTCGCCCGCAGTTCCCCGACAGATCGAGCACGACATCCAGCCCCAGGGCCGCAAGCTCCCGCTCATCGCCCGGGCCATAGGCCGGAAGCCCGGCCAGAGCGTTCGCCAGTGCCGGAAACTCCCTTTCGGGCGGCCTGGCAGCGACCCTGGCCTCAATGCGGTTCCAGATCCTGTAGAAGGGATGGACCGGCGCTGCCGGCGGCGGTGCGACCGGCGCCACCAGGCCGCACAGTTCGAGTTCGCCGGACCGGACAATTCCGTCGAGCAGCCTGCGCATCCAGTGAGGCGTCACACCCGGATCAGTCACTGCGACCGCGATCCTGAGAGGAGCCCTAGCCGGCATGACAGCCACGCCAGATCGACTGAATGCCAAGATCTTGAGCCAGGGCCTCGGTCTGCGCGGCCATCGCATCGTCGATTTCAACGCCCTTGGCGAGCGACTCCTCGAAATGGGCCCAGCGCAGTTCCCCCGGCAGCCGCACGCGCCCGACGGGTCCGGTGTCAAGAATGACGCTGGCCATGCGTTCGACTCGTTCGTGGAAGACTGCCGGCGGCATCCAGCGGGAAGGGTCCAGCGCGAGCAGGAAATGGCCGTTGTTCCCGGGCCTGTCGATGTCCTTGTACATCGAGCCGACTTCGCCGCCGATGCCGGCGCCCGTCAGCACGGCGCTCAGCACTTCGACGAGAACCGCGAGGCCCAGCCCCTTGCCCCCCGCGGCCGGCAGGAGGGTTCCTTTTGCCACCTCGGCCGGGTCGTGAACGGGGTTGCCGCACCGGTCGATGGCGATGCCGTCGGCAAGCGTCTCGCCTTTCGCAATGGCTTCCCTGATGGTCGAACCTGCGACGGAAGCAGTCGACATGTCGACGATGATCGCCCGCCCGCTCCGCCTGGGCACGCCGAAGCTGAAGGGATTGGTGCCCAGCGCCGGCCCGGTCCCGCCCGGCGGCGCGACTTTGGGGAAGGAGTTGCTCAAGGCAAGACCGATCATGCCGCGCTCGGCGGCGAGGTTCACGTAATAGGCGCCGGCGCCGTAGAAGTTGCTGTCGCGAACCCCGACGATGCCGATCCCAGTTTCGAATGCCAGATCGCACGCTCTCGCGATCGCAAGCTCCGCCGCGTGATGACCGAACCCGCGATCGGCAAAGAGCAGGGCGCTCGATGACGCGATCTGTTCGAAGTGCGGCCGGCTGGGGCACCTGATCGCGCCGGTGCCGACCCGCCGCAGGAGGATCGGCAGCCGCTCTAGCCCGTGGTTGCGCCTCCCGACCATGTCGCACCAGGCAAGATTGGCTGCGACCGTCCGGCACTGGATCTCGTCGACGCCGCCGGCGAGCAGCAGGGAAGCGATCGCTTCCCGCAGGACCTGATGGTCAATCCGCATCCCGCCCGGCTTTCTGGAGGACGCGCGACGGATTTCCGAAAACCTTTGCGACGATGCCCCAGAACTCGCACAATCCCGGCTTGGGATCGTCGAAGGAGAAGAACGGCAGGATCGTCTTCTGCGCGAAGATACTTCCCAGCCAATTGAGCAAATTGAGCTCGCCCTTCTTGCTGAGCTGCCGGTAAGCGAGGAAATCGCGCATCGGGTCCCAGAGCCTCAAGTTCTGGGAATATCGCTCGAACGCCGGACCCTCCTGACCAGTGAGGTGGCAGTATATGATGACGTCGATCGGCGCCCCCCCGCGCGTGACCAGCGAATGGCCGGCGGTAAGGCGTCCGTTGACCTCGATGATCTTGAGCTGCCCGTCCCGCAGGTCGCGTTTGAATTCGACATTGCCTATTCCCTGCCAGCCGATGCCGTCGAACATCCGGCGGCCCATCTCGGCGGTTTCGGGCAGCCATTCGGACTGGTGGAAACAGGCACCGCCCCGGTTCACGGGCCAGCGGCGAATGATGCTCTTGGTATAGTCGTAAAGCCGCTCGCCCCGCGGCGTACGATAGGTGTAGTAGCTGGAGAGCAGGTCGTCAGGGCCGGGGATCATCTCCACGACCATGACCTCGTGCCCTCGGGCCCGACACAGTTCGACCTTCTCGACGACTTCGTCGAAGCTCTCCTCCACGATGAACAGCTTGCGCCCGAAGTCCTCCATGAAAGGATAGGAATTGAGCGGCTTCACCATCACCGGAAAGCGCAGCTCATCCCGGATCGACTCTACGTCTCCGTCCTTTCGGATCGGCCAGAAACTTGGCGTCGGCACGCCCGCCTCCCGCGCCATTTCGAGGGTTGCGCGCTTGTCGAGCATCGCCCGCCGCAGTTCGGGAACGAAGTCCTCCACTATGTAGGACCGGCTCAGGGCCTCATGGTTTTCCTCGACGAATTCGAGCGATTCGTCGCAGCCCACCATGATGACGCTTCCCGCCAATGCCGGATCGGGAGAGGCAAGCAGCACGTTCTTCCAGTGCTGCTTTGCCTTCAATCCGGCGGGAACGGGCATGGCCCGCGTGCAATACCGCGACTTCATCGCGCGGCAGCCCGGCGAGCCGCTGGCGAATACGGGGATACCGGCCTGCCCCAGGCTCCGTGCCGCGCCCAAGGTGCTTGCACCGCCCCCAAGCAGAATCACGGCGCGAGATGTATCGGCTACCTTCATAGCGTGAGCACACCCCGCTGCGTGGTGAACATGTGCTCCAGGATTACCGGGGCGACATCCGCTCCGCATTCGGGGTTCGCCACCAGGTAGTGGTGGTGGAGGCCCGGTCCGGCATTGATCTCGTTGAAGATCGTCTCGCCTTGGCTGACCGGCGCTGCGATATCGTGGGAGGTCACGTCGAGCCCGGCGAGACCGATACGAAAATCGCGCACGATCCTGCGGCCGATGTCGATTATCTCCGGATGAACCTGCTCCCGCACGACGTGGTTCTGGCCGGCGGCGTTTTCATTGACCGCCAGCTTGACCTGCACGACCTCACCGATGCCCGGGACATAGCCGGGGGACCTGCCCTGGGTAGCGAGCGTGTTGCGGCTCTCCCGGTCAATCATCAACGGGCTGAGAGCGGTGATGGGCGCGGCTTCCCGCCGGCTGTCGTTTTCCTGCAGCGCCAGATGCCGGATACTCGACCTGCCGTCGCCGACCACCACCGGCGAGTCCCGGCGCACCGCATCGATGAACTCGCCGTCCAGGTAGAGGAGCCGGAAGGACGAGCCCGTCAGTTGCTCCTCCACCAGCAGGCGGGAATGAAAGGCTGCGGCGTGGCAGGCGGCGGCGTGAAGTCCGGCAAGGCTGGTGATGCCGGTCGTGACGCCGTGGCCGCAGCCGGTTCCGTCGGCGGGTTTGACGACGACCGGCCCCGCTTGCCGCACCAGGAACTCTTCGGCCACGCCAAGGCTGGTCATGCCGAACGCGGCCCTGCGCGGCACCCGCAGGTCCTTGCCCGACAGCCAGTCGTAAGTGAGCGCCTTGTCCAGCAGCAGCCGCGCGGCGATGGCGCTGTCCAGCATCACGTCGGACCGATTGACGAAAGTCGCAAAGCCGCCTCGGCTTATCTGGACCAGGCCGTTCGACAGGCGTTCGGCCGTCGCGCCGATTGCCTGGGCGGCTCGCTGCCACAACTCGTCGTAGAACCGCCGGCGGATCGCATCGAACCGTCGCCGTTCGATAATGCCCCTCACATCCGCGATGCGGCGGCGGTTCCTGAGCCAGAAGGGATTGCTGAAGCTGGGCACTATGACGCTCGGCAGACTGGGACATGCGGAACAGGGTCAGTTGCAGATCGCGCATCCGTTTTCGCGCAGTTGCTCGTCCACCCAGGCGTTGGAGAAGACACCCCGCTTCACGCTCGCCACGTAGCTGGCAAGCTGATCGCGGTTGTCGCGCAGGCGCTGGAGGATCTCGGCCGCGTTATCGCGTGGTATCACCGCAATTCCGGTTGAATCGGCCTTGATGACGTCGCCGGGATTGACGACGACTCCGCCGCAGGAGATCGGCGTGTTGATCTCTCCCGGCCCGCGATGGAGAGGGCCGAACGGAGTGACGCCGCGGGCGTAGACCGGCAGGCCCGATTCGATGATCCCGTCGAGATCGCGGATGAGACCGTCGATGATGAAGCCGGCGATGCCCCGATGCTTCGCCTTGTTGGCCACCAGGTCGCCCAGCACAGCGTTCGACATCGCGCCGCTGCAATCGACGACCACCACGTCCCCCGGGCGCGCGATGTCGAGCGCCTTGTGAACCATGAGATTGTCGCCGGGATAGACCTTGACCGTACAGGCCGGCCCGAGAAGCTCCCGGTCGTTGATCCGGTTCCGGATGTCCCCGTTCATGGCGTAGAGACGATTGAGAACGTCGGAGACGTCCGTTGTCGGGAACTCGCCGAAACCGTTCACAAGCTCGTCGGGAAGGCGCGGGAAATCGGTGCGGATCATGAATCCCGGCCCCGGTGTCATTTCGGAGGACTTGGGCTTCCTGCTGGACTGATCCGGGCCGCTGCTCTCGCTGGCTCCTGTCTTGCCTTGAGTCAGGACGCGTTCCGCACCGGGTTGTTCGTTGAGCATCATGGTCATGCCCCTGTTGGATTGATGTTGAAACCGCCGAAACCCACGGGCTACGGCCTTGAATAGCTGGCATTCTATGGGTTGCCGGTGCGGGGCAGAAGGAATTAAACGGGTCACTACCTAAGGGTTAGGGAGCCGGGCGCGGCCCCGGGGTTGACCGCGGTCAGCTGTCCTGGGGAATTGCCCGGCGCAGCACTCGCGCGGGTTGGCTCACAACCTGCCCGCAGGTCATCCAGAAGGCCCTCACCGCCGGCCACGGATCGGTGATGCTGGCATTAGGGAGCACGAAGGGCCTTGCCAGGACGGATCGGAGCCACTCTCCGAACGAGAGTTCGCCCCGCCCGCGAAGCTGAAGGAAGGCGAGAAAGTCGCGCGCCGGGTACCACATCCGCAAGGATTGCGAATAGCTGTCGAAACACGGGGGTACCTGGCCGGTCAGATGGCAGTAGACGATAAGATCGATGGGCGCCCCGGCCTCGGTTATCAGGCGATGTGCGGCGGTGAACCTGCCGTTGACTTCGATGATCTTGAGCTTTCCGTCGCGAAGGTCGCGCTTGAATTCGACATTGGCGATGCCCTGCCAGCCGATTCCTTCGAACAGCCGGCGCCCCATATCGGCGGTCTCGGGCAGCCATTCCGACTGGTGGAAGCAGGCGCCGCCGCGGTTTACCGGCCATCTCCGGATGATGCTTTTGGTATATTCGAACAGCCGTTCACCAGTTGCCGTGCGAAACGTGTAGTAGCTCGAAAGCAGGCTGTCCGGGCCGGGAATCATTTCCACGACCATGACTTCGTGGCCGCGCTCCTGGCTGAGGCGAACCTTCTCCTCTACCTCCTGCATGCTGTCGCGGATTATAAAGAGCTTCCGTCCGAATTCCTGCGCGAACGCCTGCGAATTGAGCGGCTTCACGATGACCGGCAAAGCGATCTGCGCGCAGATTTCGTCGATGTCGGTATCCTTGTCGACCGGCCAGAACGAGGGCGTCGGCACGCCGACGGAGCGCGCCAGTTCCAGCGTCGCCTGCTTGTCGAGCATCGCCCTTCGCAAGTTCGGTAGGAACTGCTGCAGCAGGTACCGCCTTTCGAGTTCTGACTGATAACGCGCCACGAACTCGAGCGAGTCATCACAGGTAGCCAGCACGATTGCGCCCGAGAAGCACGGGTGTTCGGTTCCCAGCAGCAGTTCGGCCCAGAAATCCGCCACGTGACGCGCCTTCGGCACCGGAAACGCCTTGCGGCAGTGGCGCGAGCGCATCGCGTGGCAGCCGGCCTCGCCGCTGACGTAGATCGGAATTCCTAGCCGCCCGAGATTGCGCGTTATCGAAAGGGTATTCTCGCTTCCTCCCAGCAGGATGACCGGAACGTCGGTTCGCAGGCCTCCCCGCCCCGGAGCCACCGCGGCAAGGGCAGGCACTGCGGAAGACGGGCCGCCGCGCCGCTCCTGGTTCGGAGAAAATCGGGTTTCAGAAAGCGCCAAGTGTCCTTCCCGCTGCAAAGTCGACGAGCCGCAAAAGGCAATGGGATTGCCGGCCTGCTCGTTGAACGTGAATGCGTCTTCGGTCTGGTAATCTCCGTTCCCTCTGCACGCGCCCCCCGCAAAGTTCCGCTCCGGAACGAGCCCGCAGCGCCTTCTCCACGGACGCGGAGTCACGGCACTGCTTCCTCGGTCATAGTACGGGGCGACCGTCGGCGAACCGAAGGAGGCATCGGTAGTACCTCCTCAATAGGTATGTTTCTCGGCCGCTTAGGCGCGACGTATCCTCGCTGGACCGGTCCGTCCGCGTGCCGAACTAGTGAAAATCCCGTGATCGGGGGAGAATGCGCACGTTGCGCGGGTGGCGATGGGCGGCCGGGGGGTGCGGATGGGACGAGCGCCGAACTTCATCCCCGGCGGCGGGATCGATGTCGATCGGCGGCGCATCGGCCAGTAGGCCAAGCACCCCGCTGGCATCGGTGACGCGGTTCACCATCAGATGGACGACATCTTCCTTGCTGCGCTGGACGGTGCCGTCGATCACCATGAGCCGCGCGGCCATGACCGGGCGGCGCTGCCGTTCGAAATCACGGGCCCATAGCAGGGCATTGACGATCCCGGTCTCGTCCTCGATCGTGATGAAGATAGCATGGCCCGTTCCCGGCCGCTGACGAGTCAGCACCACGCCGGCCGCGCGCACTTTCGTACCGTCGCGCGCGGCATTGACCGAAGCGCAAGCGAGAGCCCCCTGCCCGGCGAAGTGATCGCGCAGGAATTGCATCGGATGCCCCTTGAGCGAGAGATGCTGCGTCTGGTAATCGGCCACGACTTCCTCGGCATGCGACAGGGCCGGCAAGGCGGCATCGGGCTCCCGGCCGAGTTCGGGCGCTTCCAGAGCCGCGAACAGGGGTAGCTGGACAGCGGGAACCCGCCGCGCTTCCCACCCGGCCTCGCGCCGGCTGTGGCCGAGCGAGCCGAAGGCGTCGGCATCGGCCAGCAGGCGAAGCGCGCGCGAAGGCAAACCGGCGCGGCGGACGGCATCTTCCAGGCTGGCAATGGGAGCCTCAAGCCGCGCCTTCTTCAGGCCCTCCGCCCATCCCTCCCGAAACCCGCTGATCTGACGTAGGCCGAGGCGCAACACCCGTTCGCTCTCGAGAGTGTTGTCCCACAGGCTGGCGTTCACGTCGATCGGGCGCACTTTAACGCCATGCTCGCGCGCATCGCGCACCAATTGCGCGGGGGCGTAGAAGCCCATGGGCTGGCTGTTGAGCAGGGCGCAGGTGAATACCGCCGGATAATGGCATTTCAGCCACGACGAGACGTAGGCCAGCCAGGCAAAGGCCTGCGCGTGGCTTTCGGGAAAGCCATAGTCGCCGAAGCCCTTGATCTGCTCGAAGCAGCGTTCGGCGAAATCACGCGGATAGCCGCGCGCGGCCATGCCTTCGATCAGCCGGGTCTGATAATACGGCATCGTGCCCTGGCGGCGGAAGGTAGCCATCGCGCGGCGCAGGCCGTCGGCTTCCGAGGGAGAAAAGCCGGCCGCGACTATGGCAAGCTTCATCGCCTGTTCCTGGAACAGCGGCACGCCGAGGGTCTTCTCCAGGACGCTGAATATCTCGCCTTCGGGCCCCGGATATTCGACCGTTTCCTCTCCGTTGCGGCGGCGCAGGTAGGGGTGGACCATGCCGCCCTGGATCGGCCCCGGCCGCACGATCGCAACCTGGATGACAAGATCGTAGAGGCAGTCCGGCTTCATGCGCGGCAGCATCGCGATCTGCGCCCGGCTCTCGACCTGGAAGGCGCCGATGCTGTCGCCTTTCTTCAGCATCGCGTAAGTGGCCCGGTCCTCACGCGGGACAGTCGCGAGCGTGTAGCCGCCCATCCCGTGATCGCGCATCAGGTCGAAACTCTTGCGGATCGCGGTCAGCATTCCCAGCGCCAGCACGTCAACTTTCATCAGGCCCAAAGTTTCGAGATCGTCCTTGTCCCATTCAATGAAGGTACGATCGGGCATGGCCGCGTTCTGGATCGGCACCAGTTCCTCCAGCGGTCCTTCGCTCAGCACGAAGCCGCCGACGTGCTGGGAAAGGTGGCGCGGGAATTCCAGTAATTGCCCCACCATGTCGCGCAGACGGGCAAGCTGCGGGTTGGCGGGATCGAAGCCGGCCTCGGCAAGCTGGCTTTCGGGCAGTTCCTCGCCGCCCCAGCTGCCCCAGACGGTGCCGGAAAGCCTCGCGGTCACGTCCTCGGTCAATCCCAGCGCCTTGCCGGTTTCGCGAATGGCGCTCCGTTGGCGGTAGCGGATGACGGTGGCGGCGATCCCCGCCCGCTCGCGCGTATAGCGCCTGTAGATGTACTGGATCACTTCCTCGCGCCGCTCGTGCTCGAAATCGACGTCGATATCGGGCGGCTCGTCCCGTTCCTCGGAAAGGAAGCGGGAGAACAGGAGCCTTTCCTTCACCGGATCGATCGGCGTCACCCCGAGCAGGTAGCAGACCAGCGAATTCGCCGCGCTTCCCCGCCCCTGACAGAGGATCGGGGGATCGAGGCTGCGTGCATAATGGACGATATCGTGCACGGTCAGGAAATAGCTGGCGTAGTTCTTCTTCCGGATCAGCCGGAATTCCTCGTCCAGCACCGAGCGGTAGGCATCCGGCAGCCCGCCGGGGAAACGCTCCCGCCCGCCTTCCGCCACAAGATGCTCGAGCCAGCCCTGCGGCGTCCAACCCGTCGGCACCGGTTCGTGCGGGTATTCATATCTCAGTTCGTCCAGCCGGAAATCGATGCAGGCAAGCAGGTCCCCCGTCGCTTCCAGTGCCTTTGGGCAGGCGGCGAAGAGCCGCGCCATTTCCGCCGGATCCTTCAAGTGACGCTCGGCATTGGCGGCGAGGCGGCGGCCGGCGGCCTGGATCGTGAGGCCTTCGCGGATGCAGGTGAGCACGTCTTGCAGCGGCCGATCCTCGGGCCGCGCATAAAGCGCATCATTGGTGGCGATCAGCGGCACGCCGGTCTCTCCCCCCAGCGCCATCCGGTGCGCCAGCCGTCGCGCGTCCCGGCCGGCGCGGGGCATGGCGGCGGCAAGCCAGAGATAGGGGAAGGCTTCGCGCAAGGTGCCGAGCAGGGCCGCATCTGCATCCATGGCGATCAGCGCCATGTCCTCGGCATGAGCAAGGAGGTCGGGCAGGCGCAGTTCGCACTCGCCTTTCACGGTCCGGCGGTTGCCCAGCGTGAGCAGCCGCGTCAGCCGGCCCCAGCCATGGCGCGTCCTGGGATAAACCGCCAAGTCGGGCGTGCCGTCGGCAAAGGCCAGCCGCGCGCCGACGATCAGGCGAAAGCCGCTGGCGGGGCCGCCCGATCGTTTCCAGGCGTCGAAAGCGCGTACCACGCCGGCCACGCTGTTGCGGTCGGCAATGCCGATCCCTCCCATGCCCAGCGCCTGCGCCCGCGCCACCATCTCGGCCGGATGCGAAGCCCCGCGCAGGAAGCTGAAGTTCGTGGCCGCGACGGGCTCGGCGAAAAAGGGGGTGTCGTTCATGATGCTGTTCGTTTCATGAGCGTTTCCGGAGATGAAACTTCGGCGCCCCCGCGCAGGCGGGGGCCCCGCTGTGGCCTATCGTCCTGCCACGGCGCCAGAAGCGGGCTCCCCGGCTGCACGGGGACGACGAGAATTTTTCTGTCGACGTGAATTCTCCGGGGAGAGGACTCACCAGGTTACGGCCGCCGCCCAAAGCCATCACGCGAACAGCCCATGAAGGTACCAGCGGGGATCGGGCTTTTCGTCAAACAGGCCGTGGCGGAAGATCCAGTAACGCCGCCCTTCGGCATCCTCGACCCGGTAATAGTCGCGGGTGAGACCGCCTTTTCCCGCAAGATGCCCTTCGCGCAGGCGCCACCATTCCGACCCGATCCGCTCCGGCCCTTCCGCCAGTCTCACGTCGTGCAGCCGTCCCTGCCAGCGGAACCGTTGCGGGGGACCGTCGGGCACGCCGGCCACGGCCTCCACGGGCTGGGGCGGATCGAACAGCAGGATCGGCCGCGGCATCCGGTCTGTCACTGCAGGCCAGGCAACAGCCTTCCCCTGCATCGCCGGCTCCAGCGCCTGGCTCCCTTCCGGCAGATGCCGGTCGCACGGCGTCAGGCGGCGGACGCTCTCTGCCCCAAGCCGGACGCTCAGCCGATCCATCAAGGCGGAAAGGCCGTCCGACCTTTCTTCCTCCCGCCCTTCGAGCGCCATCTGGCGCGAATGCAGCGGTTCCGTGCGGAGCACGGCGAGGTCGATCGCATCGAAACCGAAGCCGGGGTCGAGCGGATCGGCCAGAGTCTCAATCCGCTCGCGCAGCAGCCGCAGCACGACTTGCGGATCGCGCACCGGCTGCCCGGTTTCGACCGTGAGACGGCGCCGGGCATTGTCGCTGCGATGCAGGGTGACCGCGAAGCGCCGACCGCCCAGCTTGCGCGCCTCCATTGCCCGCGCCGCCTGCGCCAGCAGGTCCTCGATCACTTCCAGCGCATCGTCGGTGCGGAGGAGCGGTTCGGCAAAGCGCGCGCCCACGCGGATCGGCGCCGGATCGCGATGCGGCACCAGAGGGCTGGAAACCTCCCCAAGGATCTGGCGCAAGCGCGTGACCGTCTCCTCGCCGAAGCGGGCCGCCAGCGTCCGCATCGGCCGCCGGGCGAGATCGCCGAGGGTGCGCAGGCCCGCGCGGCGCAAGGCGGCCAGCGCATCCTCGTCCAGTTCCAGCGCATTAACGGGGAGAGGCCGGACATCCTCGCCCCCATCGTCACGAAGCGCGCCATGGCGCGCCAGGGCACGCGCGGCGGGGGCATTGGCTGCAAAGGCATGGCGAGTTGTATGCCCGGCCAGCGTCACGGCCTGCCGTGCCAGCTCGCTCTCTCCGCCCAGCAAGTGCGCGCAGCCGGTGATGTCGAGAATGATGCCGTCGGGCGGATCGGCAGAGACCATGGGCGTGAAGCGCACCATTTCCCGCACCAGCCGGTCGAGCTCGCGCCCATCCGCCTCGGGATCGGCAGGACGGACGGCCAGTGCAGGGCAACGCGCGCGCGCATCGGCCAGAGTCATGCCCGACACCAGCCCCAGCGCCTGCGCTCTGGCTTCCACGGCCGCGAGGCGCAAGGCATTGCCTGTCCGCGTGACCAGCACGAGAGGATCAGGCGGCGCGGGGTTGCCCGGCCGTTCCACCGGTCCCCGCATTCTCTCGCACGAGAGGTAGGGAAACCAGAGCGCCAGGTAGCGGCGCGGGGCTTGCTGCATTCCTGAAAGTTCCATGGTCGATATCCCATTCCAGCCGCCAGTGCCGGCCGGCCGGACCGCCCTGCCAGCGCAGCAGCCGCGCCTCGATCGCGGGATGGCCCGGCGCATCGGCCTCAAGGGCAAGCGAAGGCGCGCTGGCGATGTCCCAGCGGGTCCAGGCCGCGCTGGGCCGGGGCTGCGCATCGTGGCGCAGCACGATCACGCAGGAGCGCGACCGCTCCGCCGCCAAAGCCAGTCGCCGGCTTGCCGTCAGATCATACCCGGCGAAGCGGCCTTTCGTTTCAAGAAGAACCAGGTCCACTCCCGGACAGCGCGCGGCTTCCAGCCCGGCGCGAAGGAGATCGAGCTCGCCATCTGCGTCCACGATCGTCAGGCAGGCAGGATCGAAGCCCAGCAGGGCAAGCCCGTCCCCATTGATAACCGCCTGCGATCGCGTTCGCCTCCGCGCGAGCAGAGCCGCCCCTGCCTTTCCCTTGCCGCTTCTGCACAAGGCGAAAGCCAGGGCCGCCGCCTGATCGTATCGATCGGCATGGATTTCATGCAGCTTCCCGCCTTGCAGCGCCGGAACTGCACGGTCGACGCAATGTGCGAGCCGCCTTGCCGCACTTTCCCCAAACTTGAAGACACTTCCCGCCATACTCCGAATCGCTCATATGTTCCTGATATGTTCTATACAGGAATATGGCTCTGTAGGAAAGGATGGTCGGCGCCGTGACCGCTTTTCGATGAGAACCGGCAAACGCCCGGCCGGCCGCAGGAGCTGGAACCAAGGCGACCGGCAAACGGTTCTCCGGTCACCACCCAAACTGGAGAAACCCGATGCCCGAGCAACGCGATACCGACGCCACTCACATTCTCGCCCAGGACCACCGCGCAGTGGAAGAGCTCTTCGAGAAATACACCAAGGCGAGCGGCAAGAGCGCGAAAGTGAAGCTGGCGAACGAGATCTGCACCGAACTGAAGATCCACACCATGATCGAGGAAGAGATCTTCTATCCCGCCCTGCGCGGCAAGATAGAGGACGACATGCTCGACGAAGCCTATGTCGAGCATGACAGCGCCAAGGTCCTGATCAACGAGATCACCACGAACGATGCCGAAGAGGAATTCTACGACGCCAAGGTGCAAGTCCTCCAGGAACAGATCGAGCACCACGTCAAGGAAGAGGAAAAGCAGAAGGACAACATGTTCAAGCAGGCGCGGGCGACCGATGTCGACCTCAACGCGTTGGGTGAACAGCTTCTGGCCCGCAAGAAGGAACTCAAGCAGCAGGCCCAGACGGCCGGCCTTCCCCAGGCCGAAACGACGACGATGTGATCCCGCGAGCTGTCGGAGCGATCACTCAGAACCATACGCGCAGGCCGGCCAGGGCGGAGACGGCGGAAGCCTTCTCCCCCGCTGCCCGCGCGTAGTCGGCGGTGCCGCCCAGCTTGCGTTCCCAGAACACGCCCACATATGGCGCGAACATCCGCGTGACCTCGTAGCGCAGCCGCGCCGACAGCTCGACTTTCTCGAAGCCCGCGCCGATGCCGAGCTCAGGCACCTCCTGAAATGCGAAGTCCGCCTCCACTTCGGGTTCTAGGATCAGCCGCTGGGTGATGCGCTGGTCATAGGAACCCATCGCGCGGGTGTGCACGTCTCCCTTGCTGGAAACGAACATCTGGCCTTGAACTTCGAACCAGTAGGGCGCCAGCCCCTGGATCCCGACCATGGCGTAAGTCCTGTCCGGCGTCGGCCGGAAGTCGTGACGCACGCCAAGCTGCAGGTTGAACCAGGGGTCAAGCGCGTGGCGCCAGTAGCCGTCTATCTCGATATCCTCGGCCTTCTCGCCGAAACTGCCCTCGCCCTGAAACCCCACGACCGCGCGGTCGATGTCGCCGCCGTACCAGGCTTGGCCTTCGAAACCGTAGCCATCCTTGCCGGACCGCACGCGGTATTCGGCCTGGTCGACTTGCAGCGCAAAGGTACGGAAGGTCATTTCCCTGAGGACGCCTTTCAGCGACTGTGCCATCCTGTCAGGCGGAAAGACGGCGTTGGCCGCCCGGTCGGTCGGGATCGGCGGAGGCGGCGCATTGCCGGGGGTGTCGTCGTCGGCCGGCCTTTCGGGTTCCGCCGCGTGTCCCATATGCATCGAGTGGTCCATCGTGTCCGGCATCGGCTCCGTGGCATCCATGCCTTCCATGCCGGAATGATCCATCGACGGATCCGCCTGGTTGTCGGCCGGCGGGGCTTCGGCGTGATCGGCATGGCCATCATGCGCATCCTGCGCGAATGCAGGGCCGGCGAGGCTGCAGGCCAGCGCGAGAAGAAGGAGACGGCGCATCAGGCGCCGGATTCCTCGCGGCGCACCGTGACGATCCGCATCATCCCTGCATGCATGTGATGCAGCATGTGGCAGTGGAAAGCCCAGTCTCCCTCGCCGTCGGCAGTGAGATCGAACGAGACCTTGCCGCCCGGCAGCACGTTGACCGTGTGCTTGCGCGGCCGGTGCCCCGGCTCGCCCGTCACCAGTTCGAAGAAATGGCCGTGCAGGTGGATGGGGTGCGGCATCATCGTGTCGTTGATGAGGTTGACGCGCACCCGTTCGTTCAGCCGGAACGGGATCGGCTGCGCCCCTTCGGACAGCGAGACGCCGTCCATCGACCACATGTAGCGTTCCATGTTGGCCGTCAGGTGGACGTCGACCTGACGGCTCGGCGTGCGCGGATCGGGGTTCTTCTCCCGCGCCCGCAGGTCGGCGTAAGTGAGGACGCGGTGGCCGACGTTCTCCAGGCCGGTCGGCTTGTCGGCAAGGCGGTCCGCGGGCATCGGCGAGAGTGTGGCGACGCCCGGCCCCAGCGGCACCTGCGGCGCCACGGAGGGATCGCGCATCGACATCGCATGCCCCCCCATGCTTTCGCTAGCGGGCTTGCTGAGGTCGATGGCTCCGCCCTCGCCCATGTCCATCCCCGACATATCCATGCCCATGTCCCGCATGTTCAGCAGCGGGCGGTCGCGAAGCTTCGGAATCGGCCCGGCAAGGCCGACCTGCCGGGCCAGCGTCGCGCGCACCAGACCGGAGCGGTCAAGCGCCTCGGCAATGATGCCGTAGGCCGGCTCCTCGCGCGGAGTGACGATGAAGTCATAGGTCTCGGCGATCGCGATCTGCACCTCGTCGGTCTCGACCGCCTGCACCGGCAGGCCGTCGGCGGCGACCACGGTCAGCGGCAAACCCGGGACGCGGAAGTTGAAGTTGGTCATGGCCGAGGCGTTTATCACCCGCAGCCGCACCCGCTCGCCCGGCGCGAAAAGGCCGGTCCAGTTCTCCTGCGTGCCGTGGCCATTGACGAGGAAGCTGTAGGTCGTCCCCGTCACGTCGGAGATGTCGGTCGGATCCATCCGCATGGCCGCCCATTCCAGCCGTTCCTTGAGCGGCTGGTCCTTGCCCGCGAGCAAGCCGGCGAGCGTCTGCTTCTGCCGATTGAAATACCCGCCCATCAGCTTGAGACGGCGGAGCTGCTCGTGCGGATGCATCGGGCTCCAGTCGGCGAGCACCAGCACGTGTTCGCGATCGAAAGGCTCGTGGGTTCCCTCTGCGGGGTCGATGACCAGCGGCCCGTAGTGTCCCACCGCCTCCTGCATGCCGGAATGGCTGTGGTACCAGTAGGTGCCCGACTGGACGACGGGAAACTCGTAAGTGAAGGTCTCGCCCGGATCGATGCCGGGGAAGCTGACGCCCGGAACGCCGTCCATCTGGAAGGGCACCAGAACGCCGTGCCAGTGGATCGATGTCTGCTCGCGCAAGCGATTGGTCACCGCGATCCGCACATTCTGCCCCTCGCGCAGGCGGATGAGCGGCGCCGGGAGCGTGCCGTTGACCAGCACCGCATGAGCCGAACGTCCGCCGGTCGCGAAACTGCTCTCGCCGATGGTGAGCGCAATCTCCTCGCCCGAAAGCACGTCGGGGGCCGGCAGGCCCGAAGACCCGCTGCGCGCCCAGGCGGGAAACAGCCCGGCTGTGCCGAGCGAAGCTGCCAGGATACCTGCGCCGCCAAGGAAACGGCGGCGATCGAATGAAAGGCGGGTCATTGCCGCGGGATCACGCATGCGGCGCGCTTACCTGCTCCGGAATTAGGAGGTCAATAAACTCTTCTCAGGTCCGGGTATATGCCTCTCTCAGGCGCTTCCGACGAATTCGGGCTGGCGCAGGCGTGCGTAGACTTCTTCGGCCCGCCACATCCTTGCCGGGTCGAACCGGTCGGAAGGAGCGGCGCGGGAAATGGCGAAGTCCGGCTTCGCCGCCGCCAGTCCGAGCCTGCGCGTCAGCCCCTTCCACACCGAGGGGTCGGCACATAGATCCTCGTAGCAGACGAAAAGGCTGCGTTCGTCGGCCTGCGCGGTCAGCGCTTCATGCGCCCGGGTCCAGGTGTCGAGCCAATAGTCGGGAAGCTCCGGCGAGAGATCGCGGGGCGGACCGCCGCCAAACAGGAACGGCCGATGCCCCTGCCCGAACTCGTGATGGCCCAGCCAGTCCATGTAGGAGCGCACGAACGGTGATTCCTCCTGCATGCCGCTGAAGAGCTTGTGCTGCCGCCACAGCGACGAAGCCTGCGTCGCCGGATGCCGGAAAGGAATGACGACGAACGCATTGGGGAATGCGTCGCGCAGTGCTGACAGGCGCAGGATGTTGTTGTTGTTCTTCGAAAGGTAGCGCTGCCCGGACCCGCCCGGTGCCAGGATGGCCGCGACGTAGCGCCGGAATCGGGCGAGGACGTCGCCGTCCGGCCTGTAGGGCACGAGAGCGTCGCGGCGGATATAGTCCGAGCCGCTAAATATCCGCCAGAAGACTTCCTCCAGAGCTTCCGGGCTGTCGGCGCTCACCATGATCCGGTCGCCGTGGGCGCGCAGGCGCTCTTCCTGGCGCCGCTGCCAGCGGGCTGAAAACCGCTTCCACAAGTTCGGCGCCAGCACGAAAGGCATGTCGCGGTAGGTCAGCGAACGAAACGGGCCGCTGCGATGGAGATGGCGCAGCATGACAGTCGTCCCGGAACGGGCAAGCCCCGTCACGAAGACATGCTCGCCGGCGCGGACCTCCGGCACGAGGGCGGCCGCCCCGCTCGCGCGCTGGTCGAGATCGAAGCTCAGTTCGGCAACGGTGGGAACGCCGAGGGCAAGGCGGTGCAGCAGCCGGTCGGCCGCAGTGTAGTCATGCTCGAACAAGGCGGCGTCTCAGCAGGTAATAGATGATGGCGACGACGAACGAGGCCGCCAGCCCAGCCGCGCTGGTCAGGAGCCGCGCCGCTTCCGGCGCGATCGCCTCCGCCGCGAACAGGACCACGCCCACCAGCGCGGCCAACAGCGTGAAATAGAGCGCGAGCGTCAGGGTATGCCGTCCCATGCGCATCGCGTAGCTGGGCATGACCTTTTCCTTCCAGTGGTCGGAAATCCGGCGCGAGGAAACGATCCGGGCCGCGCGCGCCCCGCAGCGGGCCATTCGCGACACCACCGGCTCGAACGGCAGGCGGGCGAACAGCTCTGCGGCGAGGCAGCTTGCGCCGATCACCCAAAGCCAGGACGCCGGGCCCATCGCCCGGTCACTCCGGGTTCTTACCGGCCGCCGGATCCTTGCGCCTGAACCGCCGAGCCATGCGCTTGAAGGGGTACCAGACGAAGGACAGCAGGGTCAGGATCACGGTTCCGACCAGGCCCAGAAAAATCCCGACCGCGCCGAGGCTGGAGCCTGGCCCTACATAGGCCTCTGCGGGAGCAGCCGACAGCAGGGCCGCCGCGGCGAACAGAATGGCTACCTTGAACATGCGTTGACCTTCTCGAATACCGGATCGTCCGGAGGGAACAGGATTCCTTCCGAAAAGACGAAATTCACGCCGGCGTTCCTCGGGTCCTGGATCAGGATCTCGGAGGAGATCCTGCCATCCGGGCCCAGCTCGAAAAGCCGGCCCTGTTCAGCGCTCGAGATGAGAACGCCGCCATCTCGGAGCAACTGATGCTTGCCGCGGATTCGCGAATAGAAGTTCAGGGGGCGTCCGTTCACGACCGTCCTGTACCGGTTGGTCGCGGGGTCGAAATCCACGACGCGGCTGAAATGGCGCCCCATCTGATTGTCGAAAACACTGATGGTGCCGTCCGGTTCCCAGTCCGGGTCATGCTGCCGGAGCGTATAGCTGCTCGTCAGCCACTTAATCCGGCGCGTCTTCGGATCGAGCACGGCGACGAGATTGAGCGAACGCAGGCTTATCAGCAGGTCGCCTGCGCGGAACTGCGGAAACTTCGCCGCCATCTGAGGCATCAGCGGCTCGGCGTCGTTGACGTGATAGGCGTCCGGGAAATAATCGCCGGGATCGCCCCGGGCATTCTGGCCCAGGGCGTTGTCGTCGATCCGGCGCATCTCCAGCACGGTCAGGTCGGGGTTCGCCCGCCGCAGGTCCTCTATCGAGATGTCCTGCACCATCCGGCCGGTCCGCAGGTCGATCTTCTGGATATGGTCGTCCGCGCCGACCCCCCAGACGAAGCGCTCACCATCGACCGGATAGATCGCATGGTTCAGCTTGGCCTGCGAAGTCCAGATCCGCTTGCCGCAGGCGCTGACCCGCACGGTGCGATAGAACTCGTCGAAGCCGGCGACGATCGAGCCGTCTCTCAGCAGGGCCATCCCGTGGGGGAAATAGGCCGAGCCCACCGTCTTGCCGCTCTCGCTAAGGACGTTCTGGCTTATCAGCCACACGTGCTCGATCGCGAAACCCGGGGAGAGCGCAAGGACGGCATAGCGCGGCTCGCCGTCGATCTGGAATATGCCGTAAAGGAGCCGCCAGCCGGCTTCGGGCGCGCTGCCGGAATCGCCCCTGCGCATGACCACGCCTTCGATCCGGTGCGTCGTGTGATTGGGGACGGGGAAATAACGGTACTTGCCGCCGAACTCGTCCGGGATCCTGGACTCGTCGTAGGGGTCGCGCCTCAGGTTGTTCCATGTATCGATGAAAAACTGGGGGACGTATGCCATGCCCAGAATGACTTTGCTGAAGGGATTCTCCGGACTGCCGGCCGCCCTCTGCACTCCGAAAGCAAACAGACACAAGACAAATGCGGCAACCAACACCCATCTGAGGCAGAGCAGTACTCGCCTGATCGACATCGATTGTTCGCGTCCTTTCAACGACATCAGAGGGTCGCAATGGCATCGGGGGCATAGCGTCATGTGTCCACCCGCGAGGGGACGGAATGGACCCCGACCGGGTTGAAACGGCGAATGCTCGCTTTTGTTGCCGCTCGTTCCGTCCGGCCTTCGGCAGCCCGCGTCGGCGTGCAATTTGACCGGGGCCTGCGTTCACCGTTGATCGCGCGTCTTTCCCCTCCCTTTCAGGGAAGGAATCCAGCGATGGGGGCTCGGCCCGTCGCCGCGCTGGAGGCACGGCTCCTTTCTGCACCCGCCGTCATGCTCCTCCGATACGAAGCGTGAAGGCGGGGACGACGGCCCGCCGGCCGAGCTGATCTATGGTTCCGGGCGAAAATTCAGCGTGCCGCTCAACTCCGCCGCCATCCGTCACCCCGCGATGATCTGCATCGCCAGCGGCGGCTCGGCCAGGCTGTCGGAGCCGTCGAGAATGCGTATGGCCTCGGTCACCGCCGATTCCGGCCCTTCATGCGTGACGACGGCGATGATTACCTCGCTTCCCTCTTCCGCGCGGCCTTTCTGGATCAGGCTTTCGATCGAGACCCCGGCATCGCGCATGGCCGCGGTGACCTCTGCAAGCACGCCGGGGCGGTCGTGCACGGTGAAGCGGATATAGGAGCGGCCGAGGCGATGGCCGGTCGGTGCCTGCGCGATGGCCTCCAGTTCGCTGGCGGGCATGGAGAATGCAGCACCCTTTTCGCCTCGCGCAATGCCGATGATGTCCGCGACAACCGCGCTCGCGGTCGGCCCATCGCCGGCGCCGGCGCCCTGGAACAGCAGCCGGCCCATGAAGTTGCCCTCCGCGACCACGGCGTTGGTGGCCCCATCGACGTGGGCAAGAGGATGATCGATCGGCACCAGGTGCGGGCGTACGCGCTGGAACAGCCCGGTGACGCCGTTGGAACGGTCAAGTTCGGCCATCCCGATCAGGCGGATGACATAGCCGAGCGAGCGAGCCTGCTCGATGTCGGCGGCCTTCACCGAAGACACGCCCATGGTCTCCACCGCGTCGAAGCGGAGCCGCGACCCGAAAGCGATGGCGGCAAGGATGGTCAGCTTGTGCGCGGCGTCGATCCCTTCGATGTCGAACGTCGGATCGGCCTCGGCATAGCCCAGCCGCTGCGCTTCCTCGAGGACATCGGCGAAGTCCCGGCCGGTGTCTTCCATTGTGGAAAGGATATAATTGCAGGTGCCGTTGAGAATGCCGTAGACACGTTCGATCTCATTGGCAGCCGCGCCTTCGCTGAGGCCCTTGATCACCGGGATGCCGCCCGCGACCGCCGCTTCGAACTTGAGCGGCACGCCGGCTTCCTCGGCGGCGGAAGCCAGCTCGAGGCCATGGTGCGCAATCATCGCCTTGTTGGCCGTGACGAGGCCCTTGCCGCCCGCGATCGTCTTGCGCGCCAGCGCCAGGGCCGGCCCGTCCGAACCGCCCACCAGCTCGACCACCACGTCGACATCTGCGCGCTCGGCCAGCGCCGCGGGATCGTCCTCCCAGGTGTAGCGCGACAGGTCGACGCCGCGGTCCTTGGTGCGATCGCGCGCGCTCACCGCGACGATGCGAATCGGACGGCCGGCACGGCGGGCGATCAGCTCCGCATTGGTCTCGATGAGACGGACGACGCCGGTACCGACGGTACCCAGACCTGCAAGCGCGACATTGAGCGGTTCTACCATGGAGTTCCCTTTCGGGAGCGCGCACTAGGCGAGCCGACAGGGAATTGCCAGTACCTTCCCGAGCCCGGCACCCCGGACCCGTTCTCGCGCATCAGCCGCCCGGGCCGAGAGTGCGCTTGCAGGGGCCCAGCTCGCCCAGAACCATGCGGTAGTCCGCCTCGGCCTGCCGGCGTGCGCCGTAGGTTTCCGAAACATTCGCGCTTGGCGGCACGGAGTTGGGCAGGAAGCAGGCCAGACGATACCATTCCAGCGTGTCCGGCTGCGGCGGATTGCCGACGTTGGCGACGAGTTCGGAGAAGGAGACCCCCCAGGCCGGCGGTGCGCCCGGTTCATGGCGCACCGTGATCGAGGCGGCCGAGCCGTCCCGGGTCGTCAGGAATATCTGGGTCTCGCCCTGCCCCGACAGGTTGCCTGGGACGTTGAGCAACTCGCGCACGCCGGTGACGCGGGCCGGTGCATCGGGCGCGACCAGCGCCTGGAGCACGCCGCGCAGCCGGGCTTCCGTCTGTTCGCTCCAGAGCTGCTGGGCCTGCGGCGACACGAGCTGGACCTCGCCCGGACGCCCGGGAACGGCCCGCGCGAAGAGGAGAACGTCCTGCTTCTTGAGCTTGGGCGCCTTGCCGCGCGCATCGAGCGGCAGGTCGACGAGGTAGGAGATCGATTCGCCGACCGGCGTCTTGCCGGTGAGCAATGCCCGGGTGATCGCCTGGATATAGTAGCGTCCCGTTCCGGGCTTGAGCCCGGCCGCCCGCTTGTCCTCGACCCGGGTCATCTTTCTCACCCGCGCGTGGACCACCAGGCCGGACGAATCGGCGAGGTCGGCGAGGTCGGCATAAGTAAGGCCGCCCGGCCCGGGCGCGGTTTCCTGCGCGAAGGCCGGCGCCGCCTGAAGCGCGAGGGCAAGGGCCGCGAGAGGGGCCGTGAAGCGGTGAAATTGCGACGACATTGCGGTAATCTCCGTGGAATCGCGGTATGTTATAGACCTCGAGGGCGGGAGCCTCAAAATCGCTGAAAGGCATTCCGCCGATCGCTCCTGAATCCAGCGTTAACTTCCTACGCCGCGATAAGTCGTTGCGTAGGGGGGGCATCGCCGCTAAGGAAGCTCGCAAAACGGGGCAAAAAGACAACTACGCCCCTCGGTCCGCATGCCCGTTCACTGTTTACGGTTTTGCGGACTGATCAGCCGTCAGGGTGGGTATATTGAGTTTCGTCATGCCCTTCGCAACTGCGGAGGTCGTGGGCGCCCCGGGGACTTGTCCGGGGCTTGGTAATGGAGTGATGCGTCTGAATGGCTTACGCTGACCAGCAAATGAGCGGTAGCAAGGTTACCGCGCTTGTCATTGTCGCGCTGATCCACGTATTCGTCGGCTATGCCCTAGTCACGGGCCTCGCCTATGAGGCGGCGAAGAAGGTCATCAACAAGGTGACCACCGTGGACATCAAGGAAGAGAAACCCAAGGAGGAGAAGCCGCCGCCACCTCCCAAGGAGGAAGCACCGCCGCCGCCCATCGTGGCGCCGCCGCCGCCGATCAACATCGCCCCGGCTCCCCCGCCGGTGCAGACTGTGATCACGCCGCCGCCGCCGCCGCCGGTGGTCATTCAGACCGCGGCTCCGCCGCCGCCGCCGCCGCCCGCGCCATCAAAGGCCAAGGGCGCGTCGCCGAAGAACCAGGGCAGCTGGGCGGCACGTATTCAGTCGAACTACCCCCCCCGCGCCGCTCGCGAAGAGCGTGAAGGCCGCGTCGGCGTGCGCGTCGCCATCGGCGCCGACGGACGCGTGACTTCGTGCTCCGTCACCAGCTCCAGCGGAAGCCCGGATCTGGACGAAGCGGCATGTGACGGCATGACCCGTTATGCCCGCTTCAACCCGGCGCAGGACTCCGCCGGCAACCCGATCGCGGACTCCTGGTCGACAGCGATCGTCTACAGACTGAACTAACTCCTGAAAGGCGGGGCCTGGAATAAGGTCCTGCCCCTGCATTCTTCTTGAGAGGTACATCGCATGCTTATCGTTGATATCCTTGCCGCTGCCGGCGAAGCCGCGCCCCAGAACAAGTTCGGCTTTGCCGAAGCTCTCGAGCAAGGCGGTTTCATTGCTTACGCGACCGTGATCATTCTTGGCATCATGTCGTTCGGCTCGTTCTACATCCTCTTCACGAAGTGGTTCGAACAGTCGAAGATCCTGCGCCAGTTCAACACGATCCGCACGACTTTCTGGAAGGCGCCCACCCTGCGCGAAGGCGCCACCAAGCTCGACAAGAACAGCGCATGGCGCCAGCTCGTCGAAGACGGTCTCGCCGCTGAAGACCAGCACGCCAAGATGACAGACTCGCTGGAAGCCCACGACTGGCTGCACGGCTCGCTGGCCCGCTCGGAAGCGACCATCAACGCTCGCCTCGCCACGGGCCTGCCATTCCTCGCCACCGTCGGCGCGACCGCTCCGTTCATCGGTCTGTTCGGTACCGTCGTCGGCATCTATCGCGCGCTGATCGCGATCGGCATCGCCGGTTCGGCCTCGATCGACAAGGTCGCGGGTCCGGTCGGTGAAGCTCTGATCATGACCGCGCTCGGCCTGCTCGTCGCCGTGCCGGCCGTGCTTGCCTACAACTACCTGCAGAGCCGCAACAAGCGCATCGCCGAGATGCTGACCGGCTTCTCGAACGATGTCCTTGCGAACATCAACTCGAAGGGCACGGTCAAGCCGGCCATGTCGAGCGCCCCGGCCAAGCCCGCCGCCGCTGCCAAGCCGACGGCTGCTGCAGCCAAGCCGTAATGCGCAAGGGGCGCGGGCCGGCAGCAGAGCTGCCGACCGCGTCCGTTGGGGAAGAAGGACGGCGGAGCGATGCATGCGCGGCCGTCGTCTCCCCAGGGAAAACGCAAGGATTAGGATAAGACTATGGCGATATCCACGGGCGGAGGCGGTGACGACACACCGATGTCCGACATCAACACGACGCCGCTCGTCGACGTCATGCTGGTGCTTCTGATCATCTTTCTGATCGCGGTTCCGGTCGCGATCCAGACGATCGAAAAGCTGCGCATTCCGATCATCGTGTCGGTTGAATCGAAGGACAAGGTCGAAAACCTGCTCCTGACCGTATCGACGACGGATACTGCCGGACGCAGCGCCGGCGAACCCCGTTACGAGGGCGCGTCGCGCAATGGCGAGTGCCGCGTCTACTTCAACAACATCACACCGGTCACCTCGGAAGAACTCCGCAACCGCGCCTTCAAGCGCCTTGATGCCATCGTCAAGCGCGAGGGAGGGCCGGAGGCTCTGATGAAGAATCCGGATCTCGTCCCGCAGGTCCATATCCGCGGCGACGTCAACGCTCCGTGGCGTTGCATTGCCGGTGCGATCTACAACGTCCAGATCTCGGGCTATCCGACCGTCGGCTTCATCTCGAACCCGGTCGATCCGGACGCGTGACGTTGGGACAGGAACAGGAGTAACATTCCATGGCAATGTCAGGCGGCAAGGATGATGGCTCGCCGATGATGGAGATGAACACGACGCCGTTGATCGACGTCATGCTCGTGCTCCTCATCATGTTCATCATCACCATCCCGGTTGCGACGCACTCGATCGACATCGACCTTCCGGTGGCGACTCCCCCGAACACGCCGCCTCCGCCGGTCGACCCGGTCCGCAACAAGATCGTCCTCACTTATGACGACAAGATCATGTGGAACGGCAATCAGATCGACGGGGCGATGCTGCAGCGGCTTCTTGCGGAAACCACCCGAATCGATCCCGAGCCGGAATTGCAGTTCCAGCCGGAACCGCAGGCCAGCTACGATCTCTCGGCCAGGGTGCTGCAGGTGATCAAGGCGTCGAAGGTGACGAAGTTCGGCTTCGTCGGCAACGAACAGTACGCGACGTTCAACAAGTAAGCTGATCGTTCGCGGATCCTTTCAGGATCAAGCAAGGGGCGGAGAAATCCGCCCCTTTTTTTATCCTCTCCCGTACGGGCCGCTGGGGGACTTTGGCGTAAAAAGGCCCCCCGCGCCTGCGGAAGGGGCCAGGGCCATGCGGCAAGGCAGCGCGAGAACGCCTTTCCGTAAACGGGAGGGCCGCGAGACCTGGTCCTGCGCAGCAGGACGTAGTCCCAGCGGGATGGGCTCTTTACACCGCCCGGTTTCTACCCGGCGGTGGAGCATGACCGCCCCCTTCGACGCCGCCTGCAGGCCGGGAGCAGTCCTCCCTCTCGAGGTCACGTAAACCGCTTGTGCCCCTCCACGGGCCGGCGCCGGGGCGCCCTTTGCCGCGACGCTGGCGGTCTGCCGAGATGTACGAGCAGCGTCCGTAGAGGACGAGAACGGTTCACGCAGAATAATGTCTCACTCGGCTGGCTGAACGCGCGGCCGGCGTGGGTGCAGGCGTCCGAGCAGGCGGTCCAGGGCGCGTGTTATCAGCGCGTTCTGGGCCATCCACGCGTGGTACTCCCGGTATTTGAGGTCATCGGCCAGCAGATGCGCCTCCTCGGTCCTGGCGCGCCAATAGTAGATGGCGCTGACGATCCCGAGCAGGACGGTGTTGCGCACGGCGTCCGTCAGCGCATGGCTGGTGACCAGGAAGGGCAGGGTCGAGCACCACCAGAACAGGTTCTTCGAAAGATATGCCGGGTGACGCGTGAAGCGGTAAGGCCCGCCCGTCAGCACGCCCCGGTACGTGAGATTGGAAAAGCGCAGCCCGAATGCGAAAGTCGCCCAGGCGTAGATCGCGGTGAGGAAGACCAGCAGGCCCGCCCAGCACCACAACAGCAGGTCGTGTCCCTGCATCCAGTAGGCCCAGCCGCCGGTATTGACCTCGTATCCCAGCACGTCGGCCCGTCCCATGGTGCCCCAGACGAAAGGCGGATAGCAGATCAATGCAGCGACCCAGCCCGCCAGCAGCGGATTGCCGCTGCGGATATGCGCGTCCAGCGGACGGAAGGTGAAAAGATAGCCGACCGTGCCGATCTGCACGTCGATAAGGAAAAGCGCCTCGACCAGCAGCGTGCCGAGCGCCACCGGATCATGCGCGATCTGGCCGAAGTCCGCCTCGACCACGCGGGTGAAGCCGCCGGGCAGGATGGAGATCATGAAGGCGCCGAAGAAGGCCTTGATCGCCCAGGCGCGCCAGTGCTTCTTCACTTCCTCCGCGTCCCACGCCTCGCGGCCGATCAGCATGGCGCCGAAATGCCAGGCATGGTCGCGCGGCTCGATCAGGCGG
>DATEJH010000080.1:0-33364 GCA_035278205.1 Novosphingobium sp.
CGTTTCGTCCCGCGGCGACGGCTGAGCCGGCGTCGAAGGCTCGCTGGGCGGCGGCGCGGCCGGCGTGATGTCGATCGGCTGCTGGTCGCGCGGCAGCTGGCGCGGCTCGGCCGGCTTGGCCTTGTCGTCGTCGTCCGCCATGCCCTGCTTGAAGCTCTTCAGCCCTTTGCCGATGTCGCCCATCATGTCCGAGATTCGCCCGCGGCCGAACAGCAGCAGGACGAGGATGATGACAACGAGCCAATGCCAGAGGCTCAAACCGCCCATGATAATCTCCGATCAAAAGAGTTGGCGGGCCTTCTAGCCCTCCTCCTCCTCGCTTTCCAGTTGCAGGCTGAACATTCCCTCGTCGAGCGGGTCGAGGAGGCCCGCGGCCTTCAAATCGTCGATCCCCGGCAGGTCGCGTCGGGAGCCCAGGCCGAAATGGGCAAGGAATTGGGGCGTGGTGGCGTAGATGACGGGACGCCCCGGCACTTCCCGCCGCCCGGCGGCACGCACCCAGCCGGCTTCCATGAGCACGTCGAGCGTGCCTTTTGCCGTCTGTACGCCTCGGATCGATTCGATCTCGGCGCGGCTGACCGGCTCGTGATAAGCGACGATCGCCAGGACCTCGGTGGCCGCGCGCGAGAGCCGGCGCGGCTCCTCCTTCTCGCGGCGGAGCAGATGAGCGAGATCGGGGGCCGTCTCGAAATGCCAGCGCCGGCCCCGCTCGACCAGGCGGATGCCGCGGCCCTTATAATGCTGCTGCAGTTCCGCCAGTGCGGGACGCACGTCGGCCTGGCCGAGATGGGCTGAAATGGCCTCCGCCGTCATCGGCTCCTCGGCCGCGAACAGCGTCGCCTCTACTGCGCGGACGAGATCGTCGGGGCCCGGCTCATCCCGGGATTGTCGAAGGATCACCGCCGCACCGCCTTTAGCCGCAGGGGGCCGAATGTCTCCTCCTGCGCGAGTTCCGCCTTGCCGGTACGCGCGAGTTCGAGTGCGGCGACGAAGCTCGACGCGAGGGCCGAGCGGCGCAACTGCGGATGAGCCCACGAATCGCGCGCTGGCGGCAGGAAGTCCCGCAGTTCCATCCAGTCGAGCGTGACGCCGAGCATCGAGGATACCCGCGCGATCGCGCTGTCGAGCGTCATCACCATGCGCTCGCGGACCATGTGGACGACGGGTTCGCTGCGAACCTTCACGTCGCCGTAAGCGCGGACGAGGTCGTACCACGAGCACTGCCACATGTTCCTGCGCTCTGTCCTCAGCCCTTCGGGCGCGCCGCGCGGGAACACGTCGCGTCCCAGCCGGTCGCGCGCCATCAGCCGCGCCGCCGCCTCGCGCATGGCGCCCAGGCGTTGGAGGCGCAGTTGCAGGCGCAGCGCCAGTTCCTCGGGGCTCGGGTCCTCCTGCTCCTCCTTGGGCAGCAGCAGCGCCGACTTGAGGTAGGCGAGCCACGCAGCCATCACGAGGTAGTCCGCCGCCAGTTCCAGCCGAAGCGCCCCGGCCTGCTCGATATAAGTCAGGTACTGGTCGACGAGTTCGAGAATGGAGATCTTGCGCAGATCGACTTTTTGCCGCCGCGCAAGATCAAGCAGAAGGTCCAGCGGGCCTTCCCAGCCGTCGATTTCCAGATAAAGCGCTTCCTTGCGGGTTTCGACGGTTGGGAGGTCACCCCATTCGATGTTCTCTGCCCCAAAAGCAATATCAGCACCAACCCCCGCCGTCCCGGCGTCCTTCGACAAGCTCAGGACTAGCGGCTCTTGATCTGGGTCTCCTGGGATTCGTTCCAGGTCCATGCCTAAGCTGCCCGTTGCGCCAGCAGGGCGTCGCGTTTGGCGATGAGCGCGGCCTGATCACCCGTCGCCATGCCTTCTCCGATAGCGCCAAGCGCACGCTCCAGCCGCCCTGCCGTTTCCCCGAACATCGTCGGCAGGCGCGAGGCGATGCCGATCATGTCGTCCATCTTCGCCCAGCAGTTGAGTGCGATGTCGCATCCGGCGGCAATCGCCCGCTCGGCGCGCTCCGGGACGGTGCCCGACAAGGCTTCCATGTCAAGGTCGTCGGTGAGCAGCAGGCCGGCGAAACCGATGCGCCTGCGGATCACTTCGCCAATCACGAAAGGCGAGAGCGTGCCGGGGTTTTCCGCGTCCCAGGCGGTGTAGCGCACATGCGCGGTCATCCCCACGGGTGAATGTGCCAGGGCACGGAAGGGCTGGAGATCGGCCTCCAGTTCCTCCTCGGACACGCTCACCGTCGGCAGTTCCTTGTGACTGTCGGCCAAGGCGCGCCCGTGGCCGGGCATGTGCTTGATGCAGCCGACCACGCCGGCACGGCCCAACCCCGCCAGGATAGCGCGGCCAAGAGCGGCGACACGCATCGGCTCCGATCCGAGAGCGCGGTCGCCGATGACATCGTGCGCACCTGGCTGCCGGACATCGAGCGAAGGATGGCAGTCTGCCGTCACGCCCGCTTCGGCAAGGTCCAGCCCCAGTGCCTCGGCATTGGCCCGCGCCGCCTCGATCGCCGAAGCGGGGGCGACGTCGTAGAGCCGATCGAAAGCCTCGCCCGGCGGATAGGCCGGCCAGACTGGCGGCTTCATCCGCGCGACGCGGCCGCCTTCCTGGTCGATGCAGATGAACAGCCGCTCGCGCCCGTGGATCGTGCGCAGGGCGTCGGTCAGTGCGCGAAGCTGCTCGCGGTTTTCGATATTGCGGCCGAACAGGATATAGCCGGCCGGATCCGCATCCTTGAAGAAGGCGCGCTCCTCCGGCCCGAGCGTAAGTCCGGAAAGGCCGAAAACAGCAGGTACCATCGCAGTTTCGTCGCAGAATTCCGCGATCTTCGCAAGGAAGGCTATTTGCTCTGGTGTGGATAGCCCGGCCGCCTCCTTGATGAGCAATCACGCGGAGGCACGGGGAGGATTTCGCGCAAAGGCGCGATCCAACATCCTCCGCGTCTCTTCGCCTCCGCCTGCCCGCCCCCGCAAATCCTTGCCCACAGCCTCGCCACGCGGCAAGGAAGCGGAATGGAACCGACCGACCGCGATCAGACACGCCACGATGTCATCGTCATCGGCTCGGGCGCTGCCGGCCTGACCGCGGCGCTCGCGCTCGCTGCGAAACTGAAAGTCCTCGTCCTGGCCAAGGGCACGCTTGCTGACGGCTCGACCGCCTGGGCGCAGGGGGGCATCGCCGCGGTGCTCGACGCCGGCGACACGTTCGAGAAGCATATCCGCGATACCATGATCGCCGGCGCCGGCCTGAACCGGGTCGAGACGGTCGAATACGTCATCGAGCAGGCGCCCAGCGCGATCGGCCGGCTGGTGGAACTCGGCGTGCCGTTCAACATGAAAGGCAACGCACTCCACCTCACGCGCGAAGGCGGCCATTCCCATCGCCGAATCGTCCATGTCAACGACGCCACCGGCTCGGCCGTACATACGGCACTGCTGAAAGCGGCGCAGGCCAATCCCAATATCACCCTGCTCCCGGGCCGGTCCTGCATCGATCTTATCACCGGCCGGCACGAGATGCGCTACTCGGCCTCGGGCCGGGTCTGGGGTGTCTATGCGCTCGATGAGGAAACCGGCCATGTGGAAGCGCATACCGCTCATGCGACGATCCTCGCGACCGGCGGGGCGGGCCGCGTCTACCAGTTCTCCACCGCCCCGCGCGGCGCCACGGGTGACGGCATCGCCATGGCCTGGCGCGCCGGTGCGCGCGTCTCCAACATGGAGATGATGCAGTTCCACCCGACCTGTCTCTACAATCTCGAGGTCAAGAACTTCCTCATCACCGAGGCGGTGCGGGGCGAAGGGGGTCACCTCAAACATCCGGTGACCGGCCATCGCTTCATGCCGGACTACGATGAGCGCGCCGAACTGGCGCCGCGAGATGTCGTGGCCCGCGCGATCGACGACCAGATCAAGCGTTTCGGCCTCGACTGCGTGCACCTCGATATCAGCCATCGGCCGCCCGAATTCGTGAAGGAGCACTTCCCGAACATTTACGAGAAGCTGCTCTCGCTCGGCATAGACATGACCAGGGAGCCGATCCCGGTCGTACCCGCGCAGCATTACACCTGTGGCGGCGTCGTGATCGACCTCGACGGCAAGACCGACCTGCCGGGCCTCTATGCAGCCGGCGAGTGCACCGAAAGCGGCCTGCACGGGGCCAATCGCCTCGCGTCCAACTCACTGCTCGAGTGCTTCGTCTTCGGCGAGGCGGCGGCCGCGCATATCCTCGACCACTGGGATGCCTTCGATGCGCCGCCGCCGGTGCGCGCGTGGGACGAAAGCCGCGTCACCGATTCCGACGAGGAAGTGGTGATCAAGCAGAACTGGACCGAAATCCGGCGCTTCATGTGGAACTACGTGGGCATAGTGCGCACCACCAAGCGGCTGGAGCGCGCCATGCACCGCATCCAGATGCTCAATACGGAGGTGGAGGAATACTACCGCCACTTCCGCGTCTCGACCGACCTCATCGAACTGCGCAACCTGCTGCAGTCGGCGGAACTTATCGTTCGCTCCGCCCTCCGGCGGCACGAGAGCCGTGGGCTGCACTATACTCTGGATTACCCCGGGACACTGCCCGAGGCGCAGGACACGGTACTGGTACCGTAAGGCGGAGCCAGCCTCAGGTGCCGACGCCGAGCACCCGTCCGATGAAGATCAGCACGATCGCGCCGATCACCGAGGCAAGGCAGCCGGCGCGGCTGAAGTCGCGCTGGCCCCGGCTGGTGACGAGGCCCGCCGCCAGCGAGCCGGCGATGCCGAGCAGGATAGTCGCGATCCAGCCCATGTCCACCGCACCGGGGTAGAAGAAGCGCGCCAGCACGCCGATGACCAGGCCGCTGATGATGGCACCGATGATGTTCAACATTGTCCTGCCTCGCTCCTGCCGCTTTCGCGCGCCCGTATCGTTGGCTTATAAGTGCCGACCGACCGCCCGGTTGCATGCCCAGCCGGATTTTCAGGCTCCTCACCGCCCGTGCACTGCGCAAGGGCGTGAATCCGCTGCCGCCAGGCACTTGGCCGCGGACTCGTCCTGCCGCAGAGGGGACTCGGTTCGCCCCGCAAAAACTGGGGAAAAATTTTTCCGGGCGGCGGCGACATTCCCACTTGTCATTGGCGCCGGTGCAGGACTTCCCACGCGTCGTGCTATGCGTTGGGCCGTCCGGTCCCCGTCGCGGCGCCACGCCCGCTTCGTCGCCCCCCTCTTGCGCCTGAATCCAGAAAGAGCACTATGGGTTGTGGCGCGACGGTCGCCGGGGCTCAACACCTAGAGAAATCGCGGGCAGGCACTTTCGGCCTGCCCGCGATGAGTCCGGGTGGACGCGGGCATTCGGAAAACGGCTGCGCCGGAAGCCGGGCGGGAGATTTGTTCTCTTTTTGTGCCGGATGTGGTAGGCGGGTTTGCGGAAACGCCCGCCGACTCGCACCGGCACCGCCCGGCTGACGGGGGATATTTGTGAACCTGCTTTCGGGCAGTTCGATGACACGCTGTGTCGCAGGCATTTGGGGGCGAAAGTGGATTTCAGGAACGGAAGTGACGATCTCTTGGAAAGTGCTGACCTGGATCATGCCCCGGAGGCAGTGACGCAGGGCGCCAGGAACGGAAACAAGGAGAAGGGCGCAAGCCCGGCGATCGCCATGGAAAAGACCGACACCGGAACGGTGGACCTCCTCGACGCGGTCAGGGCGGCGCCGAGGAGCGATTCGAAGACGATCCACGACCGCCGCTTCAACGTCGTCACCGACCAGAGCCGCGATGTGCTCCTCACCGATTTCGGCAAGGAGACGCTCGACGACCGCTACCTGCTGCCCGGCGAGAAGTACCAGGACCTCTTCGCCCGCGTGGCGGACGCCTACGCCGACGACCAGGAACACGCGCAGCGGCTCTACGACTACATCTCGAAGCTGTGGTTCATGCCGGCGACGCCCGTTCTCTCGAACGGCGGCACTGGACGGGGTCTGCCGATCTCATGCTACCTCAACTCGGTGGATGACAGTCTGGAAGGCATCGTCGCCACCTGGAACGAGAACGTCTGGCTCGCCAGCCGCGGGGGCGGCATCGGCACGTACTGGGGCGCGGTGCGCGGCATCGGCGAGCCGGTGGGCCTCAACGGCAAGACCAGCGGCATCATTCCTTTCGTACGCGTGATGGACAGCCTGACGCTCGCCATCAGCCAGGGCTCTCTGCGCCGCGGATCGGCTGCCTGCTATCTCGACATCTCCCACCCGGAGATCGAGGAGTTCCTGGAGATCCGCAAGCCGAGCGGCGACTTCAACCGCAAGGCGCTCAACCTGCACCACGGGGTCCTGCTCACCGACGAGTTCATGGCCGCGGTGCGCGACGGAGCTGATTTCGAACTGAAGAGCCCCAAGACCGGCGAAGTGCGCGGCAAGGTCAATGCCCGCGCGCTGTTCCAGAAGCTGGTAGAGACGCGCCTTGCCACCGGCGAGCCCTATATCGTCTTCAACGACACCGTGAACCGTATGATGCCCAAGCATCACCGCGATCTCGGCCTCAAGGTCTCGACCTCGAACCTCTGCTCGGAAATCACCCTGCCGACGGGGCGCGACCACCTGGGCAACGATCGGACGGCGGTGTGCTGCCTCTCCTCGCTGAACCTCGAGACCTGGGACCAGTGGAAGGGCGACAAGCGCTTCGTCGAGGACGTGCTGCGCTTCCTCGACAACGTGCTGCAGGACTACATCGACCGGGCGCCGGACGAGATGGCCCGCGCCAAGTACTCCGCCATGCGCGAGCGTTCGGTAGGCATGGGCGTGATGGGCTTCCACTCCTACCTGCAGCAGAAGGGCATCGCTTTCGAAAGCGCCATGGCCAAGGCGCTCAACCTGCAGATGTTCCAGCATATCGCCGCCAAGGCCGACGAGGCCTCGCTGCTCCTCGCGCAGGAGCGCGGCGCGTGCCCGGATGCGGCCGAAATGGGCGTGATGCAGCGCTTCTCCTGCAAGATGGCGATCGCGCCCACCGCATCGATCAGCATCATCTGCGGCGGCACCAGCGCCTGCATCGAGCCGATCCCGGCGAACATCTACACCCACAAGACGCTCTCGGGCTCCTTCGTGGTGAAGAACCCCTACCTGCAGAAGCTGCTCGCCTCCAAGTCGAAGGATTCCACCAATGTGTGGAACTCGATCCTCGAGCAGGGCGGCTCGGTCCAGCACCTCGACTTCCTCAGTCCGGAGGAAAAGGCGGTGTACAAGACCAGCTTCGAGATCGATCAGCGCTGGCTCCTCGAATTCGCCGCGGACCGCACCCCCTACATCGACCAGGCGCAGTCGCTGAACCTCTTCATCCCCGCCGACGTAGACAAGTGGGACCTGATGATGCTGCACTTCCAGGCGTGGGAAAAAGGCATAAAGTCGCTCTACTACCTGCGCTCCAAGTCGGTCCAACGCGCAGGTTTTGCCGGCGGCGTCGAGGCGGACAACACCTCCGAGGCACCCAAGTTCGAAATCGGCGAGACCACCGATTACGACGAGTGCCTGGCCTGCCAGTAGAACGGCGCCCGGCGCGAACGTAGGCTTTGCGAACGTTTTTGAGGGCTAGGATTCGCAGGGATCCTGGCCCTTTTTACGTGTGCCGAGAAAAGGAAGGCCGACGAGCGAACCGCATGGTGGCAGCCAACTGTTTCGGACACTTCAGCCCAGACAAGCGCAGGCAATCGTACCGAAAGGCTGGACTTGAACGCCCCCCTTTTCACCGGAGCCCACGGACGGGGGCTGGCATCGACCGCCAGTCATTGGATGTCGGCACCATCGGACAATACTGCGAACACCCGGCCGACCCCTATCCCTTCCGCGGCCCGACCGCGGAGGGGAGTTTGATGCGTCGACAGCGGAGATGTTGCAGAGCGAGCCTATCGCTTACCCATCGGGCGCCAGGCCGTAAGTCTTGCGATACATTTCGGCGACGTGGTGACCCACTGTAGTCGCGGGGTATTTCACCTCGCCATCCTCAGGCAGGCAAGTGTCCGCACAGCGAACCTCATAGAAGTAATTTGGATCGAAAAAGGTCGGCACTGAGAAGCGGTCCTTGCCGCTATGGTTATTCAAGACGCGATGCATGTTCGCGTGATAGAGCCCATTGGTCAGGACCCGCACCATTTCGCCAAGGTTGATCACAAATGTTCCCGGGATCGGCGGGGCGGAAATCCACTCGCCAGCGGCGTTCTCGACTTCAAGGCCGCCAATATCGTCCTGAAGCAGGATGGTAATCATTCCCCAATCGGTATGCGCTCCGGCGCCGATCTGGTTGAAAGCGGCATTTTCGGGCTGCGGCGCATAGCGGAGCAACCGGCTGTTGAAGAGCGGCTCTTTCAGACCATCGGCGAAATAATCCTCGGGGAGATCCAGCGAAAGCGCCAAGAGCCCCATGAGGTGGCGGCCCAAACGAAACATCTCGCCGAGATAGGCTTCGTAGCGATCCCTGAAGCCGGCTGGCTCGACGGGCCATTGGTTGGGGCCGCAATTGGGAACACCGTCGCGCCTGTAAGGATGATTTTCATCGAGATCGAGCCCAAGGAGGAAGCCTTCCTTGAGGTCGGGCGGTGAACCGTCGTCCAGCGTCTGGAGTCCCATGACTTCATAGCCGCGGGTGCAGGGGAACTGCCGCGCGTCCAATTTCATCTTTTCTTCCATGGGAAGGGCGAAATAGCTGCGCGCCAGATTGAGCTGGCCGTCCATCATCGCCTGCGGCACGCCATGATTCTTGATATAGAAGAACCCGGTATCGCGAGCTGTCTTGTGAATTTCCCAAGCGACCGCCTTGCGCTGGGCCAGGTCACTGCCAAAGCTCGGTTCCAAGTCGATTACCGGAATCGTCTCGGCAGGTCGGGGTGGAGTGTAAACGATCATCCGTAATCTCCATGAAACAGGGTTTGCGATCCGCTCAGAAGTTGATCCGGCCAGTGACGTACCACTCACGCGGACGGTTGTAGGTGCCATAGGTGACACCACCGGCAACTTGCCCCTGGCCGGTGGTCAGGTAGCGCTCGTCGGTTAGGTTGGTCGCGCCGACGGCCAGTTCCCAATTTTTGTCGGGTGCCCGATAGGTAATCGAAGCGTTGAGCATGTCGGTTGCCGGGCGGGCGATCAGCGGCGTATTCTCGGTATCGTTGAATAGCGAACTGGTATGCGTGTAATCTGCCGAAAGCATCACGTCGCCATGCCCGCCCAGGTCGACCCGGTATTGGGGGCTGAAGGTGAATTTCCACTTGGGCGTCTTGGGCAGGCGCGAATCGAGCGTCACGCCGGTCACGAACGGCGAAAGCTCCGTATAGCGGGCGTGCGTATAACCAACGCCTGCAGACAGAGTCAGATCAGGAACGGGACGGGCCAGGAATTCGGCTTCGAAGCCGTAGATTTCCGCCGTGCCCGCGTTCTGCAATGTCGGTGAGGTCCCAACCTGGAAGTTCAACTGGATGCCTTTATACTTGGTGTAAAAGCTGGAAAGATTGAACTGCGCCTTGCGGTCGGCGAATTCCGATTTGAGGCCGAGTTCCCAAGTCGTTGCCTTTTCGGGATCGAAGGTCGGAGCAACCGTACCGGCGGGCTGCGGCGACGTGAGGCGCGTCGTCCAGCCGCCGGTCTTGTAGCCCTTCGCAAACGAGGCATAGAGCATCACATCATCGACTGGCTTGAATTCGAGGCCGATCTTCGGGGAGAAATTGTTGAAGCTCTGCCTGAAGCCGCCAGCCGGTGCGACCGGATAGACCTGCGTGATGTTGGTCGCACTGGGATAGCAGAACAGTCCGGGAGGAATGCCCTGGAGCGAGGAGGCCGCCGCCCCGCTGGCGCACAGCGCCTGACGCGCTGCTTCATTCACGGTGTAATAGCCGTTCAGCTTGTAGAAGGTGCCGTTAGGGTCGGCCTGCAAACCCGTGAAATCCTTCTTCTCGTGGGTATAGCGGCCGCCGAGCGTGACGCTCAACTGATCGGAAACCTTGTAGTTGAGATGCGCATAAGCTGCATAATTCTTGGTGCCCAGGAAGTTCTGCCCGTCTACCTGCAGCAATCCTCCCGGGAAAGTCACGAGGTCGTGCAGATTGCCGCCTTCGTCGAAATAATAGAGGCCCAGCACATAGGTGAGGCGGTCGCTGGCCGCTTTGCCGGTCAGTTGCAGCTCCTCGCTGAACTGGTGCTGGTTCATGTCGAACGAGGTCTGGAGGATCGGAAGCGGCGATCCGTCTTCGTCCTGCGCCGATTGCCAGTGCAGTTCGCGATAGCCGGTGATCGACTTGAGCTGGGCTGCGCCAAGGTCCCATTCAACCGTAAGCGAGCCGCCATAGTTGCGCAGGCGCGAGAAGCTGTTGCCGGTCGCGTAGGTCTCGTCGATGCTGCGCGGGATGAACTGATCGCCATAGAACAGGCTCGGGTTGGCAAGACCGAGCCCGCCAAGGCTCGCCCCACCCACGATGTTGTTGCAAACACCCGTTATGGCGAAGGACGGCAACGCTTCTGCCAAACAGCCATTATAAAGCGGACCGAAGACATTGCTCGGATCGGCCGGGTTCGTATGGGTCTTGATGATCGTCGACGCCACACCGTTATTGTCCTGGTGCAGATAGTCGCCCGCCAGAACCACTGAAATATCCGGCGACGCTTCCCAGAGAAGCTTGCCGCGTAGGCTGTACTGGTTTTCGCCGCCAAACCTGTTGGGGCGCTTGGTCCCGAACGATGGGAAGGCATCCGGGATGACCCCGTTGGCGAAGCCGGGGAAATCGACAAGGCGCTGGTATCCCTTGTTGTTCTTGGTCGCGAAGCTGAATGACGAATATAGCGAGTCGGCAATCGGAATATTCACCATGCCCTTGGTGTCGATACGGTTGAAGCGGCCCGCGGTCACTTCAAGCTTGCCGCCGAACTCCTTGGCCGGACGCCGCGTCACGATCGAGATCGCACCGCCGATGGTGTTGCGCCCGAAAAGGTCGCCTTGCGGCCCCTTCAGGATTTCAACGCGCTCGACGTCGAGCAAATCCTGGTTCGCGCCGACCGAGCGCGCCAGATACACCCCATCGAGGTAGACGCCGACGCCCGGATCGAGATTGAACGCGAAGTCGTTTTGACCGATGCCCCGGATAAATGCGGAAAGAACCGAAGAGGAACCCGAAAATGGCGTGCCGGCATCAAGCGATACGTTCGGAGCCAGATTGCCCATGGCGGTGACGTCCGAAATACCACGAGCGGCAAGAGTTTCTGCGGTGAACGCCGTGATCGAGATGGGAACGTCCTGTACGTTCTCGGCGCGCTTTTGGGCTGTAACGATAATGTCGCCTAGTCCCTCACCTTCCGTGGTGTTCGTGGCCTGCGAAGTATCTTGAGCGTGAGCTGCATTGGCCGCCAGCGCGATAAGCGCAACTCCTGCGGCAAGCGGTACAGACAAATTTCTGACGAAATGAAGCCCTCGCACCATATAATCTCCTCTCTTCGGCGTCGGCACAAGCTGCACCTCACCTGCGCAGCTTATGGATGGTCCAAGAGCTAAACTGTGCAGCAACGGCCCAAATAGTTTGCATTTGAGGACCAATTTGCAGTTGCGACGCGCCTTCCCAGCGAATTTGTTGAAGACACCCATCCGGCTCCAACGCATGAAGCGGCCGCGGCAAGGTGAGCGAAAACGGTCAGAGGCAGGCAAGAACCACTGTCGCAAAACCCAAGCTCTTCCGCTGAAAGCGCCACGTGCCGCATTGCTGCGCATCTCTGGCCGCCAGAGGGCAAGGTGCCGGTCCGTTCATTCGGCCTACATCAAGCCTCGGCCAGTGTTGCGAAGTCAGTCGCCGGAGTCCGACAATGAAGAAAATCGCCTGTCTGGTTGCCGGCTGCGCGGCCGTCCTCGCAGTGTCCGCCTTTGCGCAACGCGCGCCCTACAGCCCTCCCTACGAAGATCGGGCTGACGTTCGCACCCAAGACATCGAGCAGCAGATTCAGAATCTCGATGAAAGCATCTACGCGGCGGATCAGCAGCGCCGGATCTCCCCAAGCCAAGCGGACGCTTATATTCGCGAGCTGCGCGAGATTGAAACGCAGTTGCTCGATGTGCGCTCGCGCACGTTCGGCGAACGCAGCAATGATGACGACCGGCAGCCCGCCGACCGGCCAACATACGGCGGGATCGATTCCCATCCCGACCAGGACAATCAGCGCGATAGTCGCGAGCCCGCCCCGACACCGGATTCCAGCGAAAATGGCGATTGGAGCACCGATCCATCGTGATTGGTGTTGTCGTGCGAGAATAGCTGTCCGATCGTGCCCCCGATAAATGGGCTCGCGGGCCGGCCATGCTCCCTTGCCCAACGGCACAAAGGCGTGCCATAGTCCTCGATGGTGTCTCCACAGATCGCGGCGCGCTTTCGTTGCGGCTGTGACTCGTCAACGGTCTTATCGGAACGAGCCTTGACAGTATCAAGCCATTCACCTTACCACCAACGCAGGACTTGCTGGGACAAGTCGCTTGGATTCAGCAGGTTACAATGCTGGCAGGCCCGCGGCCCCAATGGCACGTTTCGCTTTCAGAGAATGCAGTTCGCTTCCGCAGGAAGGCCAAGGAGAAGACTCGGTGGGGCACATGGTTAACCCAATGACCGCTCAGCGGCATGCCTTTGGCGCTGTGCGGGCGTGGACAATGATCGGCGTCCTTTCGATCTTGTTCGTCGTGTCGATGGTTGACCGTTTTGCGCTGGGATTGCTTGTCGAACCGCTCAAGCGGGATCTGGGCGTCTCGGATGTCCAGCTTGGTTTCCTGTTCGGTTCTGCTTTTGCCATCTTCTATGGAATAATGACCATCCCGCTGGCCAGATTGGCAGACCGGGGAAATCGCATTCGCCTCATCGTTTTTGCCGTTCTCCTCTGGTCGCTGTGCACCATTGCCTCGGGTTTCGCGACATCTTTTCCGATGCTGATATTGCTGCGTATCGGTCTTGCGATAGGAGAGGCCGCGCTAGTCCCCGCGACCTATTCCCTGATTGCCGACGCACTGCCGGCCGAGCGCAGGACGCTGGGCGGCGCTGTGTTCAACTGTTTCGGAATGGCTGGCGCGTCTGCTGCCTATCTGATCGGGGCGGCCGCCATCACCATCGCGAATTCCGCGCAAGGAACTGGTTACTTCGCCGATCTAAGGGATTGGCAAGCGGTCTTCATTATCATTGGGCTTCCAGGGATTTTCCTGGCTCTCGTTTTCGCGGCATCTGCCAGGGAGCCGTCCAGGGAAGCCGTTCCCGTTGCCCTCGAAGCAAGGTCCTTTTCGGAGGTTCTCCGCTTTATGCGATCGCACGGGTGGCTTTATCCCGGCCTCTTCATAGGCGCGGGCTGCCTGGTGCTAGGCGCTAATGGCTTCCTTGCCTGGACACCGGCCTATCTTTCAAGGGCGTACGGCATGTCGACTATTGAGGGAGGGCAGCTGTTCGGCATGTATAACTTGCTGGCGTTCATCGCGGCCAGTCTGGCCGTTCCGCTCGCCTGTATGTGGGGCTCACGATATCGACGCGACATTATTGTAATAGCAGGCATGGCTTGCGCGATATTGAGCACTCTTTCTTTGGTAATGGCAGTACTTCAGCCGACGCACGAATATTTTCTATTCTATACGTTTGCAGGAATGTTTTTCGCCGTAGGCGGTGCGAGTAACACCATCTCTTCGTTTCACAAGCTCACGCCGCCGCACATGCGCGCCACTCTGACGTCGATGCTGCTCATCTTTCTTACCACCGTCGCGCTTGGTTTGGCTCCGCCGCTCGTAGGAGACCTTTCGAACCGTTTCGGCACCGGAAATGCTGCGCTGGGCGTAGGGCTGGGCCTGGTTTCAGCATTTGGAGGAGCGATATCGCTGCTGCTCTTCTGGGCGGCTCGCAAGAGCGTGCTGAGATATTTGGATGCGTCAGGCGATCAGTCAACAGTCGGCGCGATGCCCGCCAAGACAGCGGAAACAAATTGCCGCCCCTGCATTCCATCTGAACAGCAGATCAATGCTTAGGTGTTTGGCCCGGGCGTTCGCCTGACCATCTGCACTTCGGCGATGTTGATATGGAAGCAGCCGAGTCTTGGTTTACGCATTAAATCGTCCTATGCCTGTAAACCGATGAAACACCTCGTGCGCCTCGTGCCGATCGCCGCGCTCCTGGCGCTCGGCGCCTGCGCGCATCAGGTCTCCGCGGGGGTGAGGCCGGAGGCACCGGGCTTTCTGCTGGGCGTATGGCACGGGTTCATCTTTCCCGTTGCCTGGGTGCTCTCGCTGTTTCTTGATAACGTCGCGATCTACGCCGTGCCCAACAACGGTGGCTGGTACGACTTCGGCTATTTCGTCGGGATCATGTTCCTGGGCGTCGGCGCACATCGCGGCACCCGCGTCGTCTATCGCGATCGGGTGATCGGCGCGTGATCGATCAGTGAGGGAGTGAAAAGCCCACCCCGCTGCGGCTCACCGGTTCGGCCAGCCGCGGCGGGGTTGGGCTTTTTCACTGTGGGGACGGGTCACATCGGGCCCGAGGTGCCCTCCTTCAGGTAGACGCGGTTATCGTCCACCCTGTCCACGTCATCAAGCGAGAGGTAGTGATGCGCGCCGTCCTTGCTGTCGGAACGGGTCAGCGTGATCCGATCGTCCTCGACCTCGTCGACCGTGCCGACATGCTGGCCGGTGCTGGTCGTGACTTCCATATGTTCGCGAATGCGTAGCTTTTCCAACATGAGCGTTCTCCCGTAGCTTCACCAAGGCAACGAAGCCGGGGGGAGGACCGTTCCGGAACTGGCCGCAACAGGGCCACGGCTCGCGGCGGAGACGCGCCGCGCCGCTCTCAAGGCTCTCCGCCAAGCCCGAAGGTCGCATCGCCCCTGCCAGACAGGAGCACGCTGCTCTCGTCGACGCCGTCGACCTGCGTCAGCGTGACGAATTCCGCTTCGCCGCCCTCGCCCTCCGGCTCGAGCATGATCTCCTCGCCCTCCAGCGATGCGACCGTGCCGATGCAGGTGCCATCGGCATCGATCACCCGCATGCCCTTGCGGATCGTGCCTGCCGCCGTGGTCCATGCCGTCTGCTGTGTCACGGGATTTCTCCTGATGATGGCGCCGGCGCCGCCGGTTCCCCAAAGTGCAATAATACCTGCGCGAGCCGGCGGTTCCTTCCCGGCCCCAAGGCCAGGATTGACCGGGGAGCCGCACACCGGCGGGGGTGGAATACGAGGGCTTGCGTCCCCATATGGGCATGGCCGCAAGATGTGCCGAACGCGTCTGTGAATATGTCGGGCAGCGTCCTCCCCTTGCGAAGGGTTTTTTGGTTATCGTCGTCGTTCGACCTGGAAAGTCCTGCCGTGCCGCGCCTGCGGCCAGCCGAATCGACCGGGGCCAGAGATCAACGTTTCCACCGGAGCCAGCCGCCCATGCCCCTTCTCGAAGCCCGCAAGACCTACAAGCCCTTCGAATATCCCTGGGCCTACGATTTCTGGAAACGCCAGCAGCAGGTCCACTGGCTGCCCGAGGAAGTGCCGCTGGGCGAGGATTGCCGCGACTGGGCGCAGAAGATCTCGGAACATGAGCGCAACCTGCTCACGCAGATATTCCGCTTCTTCACGCAGGCCGACGTGGAGGTGCAGGACTGCTACCACGAAAAGTACGCGCGCGTCTTCAAGCCGACCGAGATCAAGATGATGCTGACCGCCTTCTCCAACATGGAGACGGTGCACATCGCGGCCTACAGCCACCTGCTCGACACCATAGGCATGCCGGAAAGCGAATACGGCGCCTTCCTGGAATACCAGGAACTGCGCGACAAGCACGACTACCTGCACACCTTCGGCGTCGACACGGATGAGGACATCGCCCGCACCCTGGCCATGTTCGGCGGCTTCACCGAAGGGCTGCAGCTCTTCGCCAGCTTCGCCATGCTGATGAACTTCCCCCGCTTCAACAAGATGAAGGGCATGGGCCAGATCGTGAGCTGGTCGGTGCGCGACGAAAGCCTGCACTGCGAAGGCATCACCCGCCTGTTCCACACTTTCGTCAAGGAACGCGGCTGCCTGACCAAGGCGGTGAAGGAAGACATCATCGACTGCTGCCAGAAGACGGTCCGCCTTGAAGACGCCTTCATCGACCTCGCCTTCGAAATGGGCCCGGTGCCGGGCATGACCGCCAAGGACATCAAGAAGTACATCCGCTACATCGCCGACTGGCGCCTGGGCCAGCTGGGCCTCAACCCCATCTACATGATAGACGACCACCCCCTGCCCTGGCTGCAGCCGCTGCTGAACGGCGTCGAGCACGCCAACTTCTTCGAGACGCGCGCGACGGAGTACTCGAAAGGCGCGACACGGGGCGACTGGAACACGGTGTGGGCGAATTTCGACCAGCGGCGCAAGGCCAAGGCGAACGACGTCGACGAAGGCGATGACGGGAGCGAGCCGGATATGTTTGGGGGGACGCAGGCGGCGGAGTGAGGGGGGATGGCCGGTTTATGCGATTTTCTTTACTCCGACCATGAAAGGGTAGCATCGTTTCTTGCCCAGTTAAATGGTATAGGAGTGCTTAAATCCAACGAACAGACATCTTCCAAAAGCAAAAATGAAGGATCGAAAGGGTCAGCAAAACTGCCGTTCGCAGATTTTGGCATAAGTTCTGATAGGGATTGGAGCAAAGAGATCAGACATCAATTTGATCCTCTTTGGATTAACTCTAAAACTTTAATTGAACATGTTTCCGATCAGCAGGGATTTTGTTCTGATGATCTGTCCTTAGGGAAGCTGACCATTCTTTCTGGCACATTGCTCGCGTATGATTTGTCTTCATTGACCGCAATGCTTCAAGCTGACGCGATGACGGAATTTATCGCTGCTGGCGCCACAGACAACACCGGATTTGAGAATCGGAGTAAAAAAGCGGCGGAGCAAATAAAGAAAAATCAGGCCGAAATTGTTAGGCATTTCCTGAAAGGCTTACCTCTTGGTATAGGCTTTATACTAATAACGGAAATTGGACACTTTTGGTTTGGCGTTAAGAAAGAATATCTTAGTCTCTACGATCTCGATATTCCGTTGAAGTTTCCTGCTCATGTTAGTGGGACGTGGAACGTTCTTGGGGTGATTGACGCCCTCCCCCATGATCATGTTGACGCGCTCACACCGATAATCGAAAAGAGCATAGACGGTTTAATTCCGGGAATGGTCGCCCACATGCTGCAGTTGATTGGGGTCACGGTCGGCCTTTTCGGGCGGCCAATAACGGCACACGGGCTAAGTCCTCTAGTCATTTATCGCGAGCTGCACAGTTAATACTTTTGCTCTTACTTTGTGGACATTTTCGGATGCTGCGGTTTACCAATGCGTAGGTGCTCGAGATGTCGAAGGAGCGGTATGGCTGATCGCGGAGGAGATTTCGGCGCTGGGCACGGGCGGCGCACGCCGCTGAAAGAGGGTGGAACTGCGTTTCGGCGGATTTTTCCGTTTTCCTACATCGCCGGCCCCTGCCACACTGCGCATGGCAATGATCTTGCCGGGCTCTTTGAATCGTCCATTTCCAACCAGCCGCAACCGCGCCAAGGCGTGAAGTTTTCAAATGCTAACTACCTGAAATTGTTGTCATTTCTTCGAACTCTCCATTGCCGCTGCGGGTGAACTTCGCGAAATTCCATATGCCAGGCGGCAACCGGCACGGCCGGGCGGCGTTGTTCGTCAGGTATCGAACCGTCCCGGGAGAATGGGGATGAACAGCAGGATCATGCTTTCCTTCTTCGGCGCCGCATTGGGCATGTCGGCCTCCGCTCTGGCGCAGGACACGGCAGCCGGCGCCGCGGAAAGCCCCTCGCCGCCGCCCAGCGCCGTGACGGTGCGCAACGTCTCGCACGTCGAGCTTTCGCCGGGAGTGCCGATCGTCGACGACAGCGGCAAGACGATCGGGACCGTCAAGAAAGTCGCGGGCAATACCATCGTCGTCACCGACGGCAGCGCCGACTATGAGGTTCCGATCACACAGATCTACGCTTACAACGACGGCTCTGCCGATCACTTTGCCAGCCGCCTGCCCAAGTCCGCCCTCACGCCGGAGCGCGGCGGCGGATAAGCTGGGTGCGCTCGTCATCGCGGGCCGTTCGGCGGCGCCAGTTACCGCCGCCCCGCGGCCGGTCCCATGCCGTGCACGCCTCATCCGGCCGGAATCGAGGCGGACCGGGGTGGAAGCGGTCAAGGCACTGATATATCGGCAAACCTCTTCTGCGTGAATGACCGATGACTGCCGCATTCATGCAACCTCGCCGGCGCATGAGGTATTTAAGTCCTGAGAGCGTCCGCACGCCTCAACAGGACCAGTTCAGTCGCGAACGTCGGCGGAAACGCCGACAGGTACCGCCCGGGCAGCGCGAATCCCCGTCCGGGCGGTGCTGTCATCTGCTGGGGAAATTTTCCATCCCCCGTGCCATGCCGGTCAGCGCCTCCCGCCGGGGTAGAGCGCGCAGGTTCTCGAACATCCGGCGGTAGTGTTCGCTTGGCACGAACGTGGGACCGTTCTGCAGATTATCGAGCGTGAGGCGCGCGACTTCGGCGGCAGGCTGCAGGGTGCGCAGGCCCTCCGTGCCGACAGTCGCCTCGCCCTGCGCCGCGCCGGGACAAAGCGTGAGCACATCGACGCCGGAGTCCAGGCATTCGCCCCACAGCCCTTCCCCCAGCGAGACGACCAGCGCCTTGGACGCCGCGTAGGCGGCCGAATAAGGGCAGCCGACAAGGCCCTTGACCGACGCGGTGAAAATGATGCCGCCGCGCCCGCGAGCCTTGAGGCGCGGCAGGAAGCCGTGGGCCAGCTGCATCGGTGCGTGGCAGTTGACGATCAGCATCCTGGCCATGGCCGATGCCTCGTTCGCTTCGAAGGCCCCTTTCAGGTTGATCCCGGCATTGCTGACGACGAGGCCGATGTCGCAGTCTTGGGTTTCCGCGAGAAGGCGAGCGGGCGCGGCCGGGTCGGCCAGGTCCTCGCCGATCACCCATGTGCGCACACCCTGCTTGCTCAGCAGGCGTTGGGCGATCGCCTCGAGCCGGTCGGTACGCCTCGCCGTGAGCACGAGGTCGAAGCCGCGTGCGGCCAGTTCCTCGGCAATGGCAAGGCCGATGCCCGACGAAGCGCCCGTCACCAGAGCGACGGGACCGTACCGTTCGCGGAATTGTTCTGCCTTCATGGCGTCCTCCGCCCCGATGATAACCGGCACCGGGCCCGGAGAGAAGACGCGGCTTTCAGGTCAGCCCCAGGAACAGCCCGGCGAGCGCGGCGCTCATCAGGTTGGACAAGCTGCCCGCGGCGAGCGCCCTCACCCCGAGCCGGGCGATGACGGGGCGTTGGTTGGGTGCGAGGCCACCCGTGACCGCCATCTGGATCGCGATCGAAGAGAAGTTGGCAAAGCCGCACAAGGCGAACGTCACCACCGCGACGGTGCGCTCCGACAGCATGCCGTTCCTGCCGAGGTCGATGAAGGCAACGAATTCGTTGAGCACGATCTTGGTGCCGAACAGCCCGCCCGCCTGCATGGCCTCATGCCAGTCGGGCGCGGCGAGCAGGTAGAAGACGGGCGCAAAGACATAGCCCAGCAGTGCCTGGAAAGTGATGCCGGGAAGGCCGAAGAGCCCTCCCGCCCAGCCGACGATACCGTTGGCCAAGGCGATAAGCGCGACAAAGGCCAGCACCATCGCGCCGACCGCGACGGCGAGCCTGACGCCCGTCTGCGCGCCCTGCGATGCGGCCATGATGATGTTCGCGGGCTTTTCCTCCTCGAGCCCGGCCGGCATGGGCTGGCCGATGCCCTCGCACACACGATCTTCAGCGCGAGGGGGCCCGAGCGGGTCGGGCATGATCATCTTGGCCATGAAAATGCCGCCCGGCGCCGACATGAACGCGGCGGCAACGAGATAGTCGATGCGAATGCCCATGCTGGCATATGCCGCCAGGATTGTGCCGGCGACGCCCGCAAGGCCCACCGTCATCACGCAGAAGAGCTGCGGCGGCGTCAGAGCGGCGATATAAGGCCGGATCACCAAGGGGCTTTCGCTCTGGCCCACGAAGATATTGGAAGCGGCGCAAAGACTTTCGACCTTGCTGATCCCCGTGACTTTCTCGAGCGCGCCGCCGATCCAGCGGATCACCAGCGGCATCACGCCCAGATAGTAGAGGATCGAAATCAGCGATGCGAAGAAGATGATCACCGGAAGCGCTGAGATCGCGAAGCTGGTGCCGCCGACCGCCGGCGTCGCGAGCGGTCCGAACAGGAAATCGATGCCGGCATGAGCATACCCCAGCAACTCGCCGACGGCCGCCGAGGCGCCGTTGAGCACCCGTCGGCCCGCCGGCACGTAAAGGACCAGCGCGGCGAACCCCGCCTGCAACGCGAATGCAGGCCCCACCACCCGAAGGCGGATGGCCTTGCGGTCAGCGGAGAGGAGGAAGGCGGCAAACATGATGAGAGCGATGCCGATCAGGCTGTAGGCAACGTGCATCGTTTCCGCGCTTCTCAGGTTGAAAGCCCGGCGAACCTAGTGCCCTGCAGGCACGACGGCTAGTGCATTCGGGAAGACGTGCCGTTAGAGCACGCCCATGCAACGGCAGTCCCGCTCCTATCCGCCCGCCCTCCTGCTCTTTGCGCTGCTTTATGGCGGCATGGTCACTCTAGCCGGGGTGCTTGGGGCCAAGCAGATCGCCGTTGGTCCACTGGCGGTGGAGGCGGGCATCTTCCCCTTCCTGGTACTGGTCGCAATCTCGAGCGGGATCGCCGAGCTCTACGGCAAGGACACCGCCAGCCAACTCGCCCGGTTCGGCCTGGTCCCCCTGGTGCTGGCGATCCTGCTGACGTTCTTCGTGCTGCAACTGCCGACCGATGCGGGCATGTACAAGCCGGCGCAAGCGGCCTTCCCGATCATTCTCGGCCAGTCCTGGCGGATGATGGGGGCGGGCATCTGTGCCTATGCGGTCTCGCTCACGCTCAACATCTGGATCTTCTCGAGGCTCAAGGCGGCGAGCGGGGGTTTCACCGGCGTTCGCGGCTTCATTGCCGCCGCCCTGTCGCAGATAGTCGACACCGCGATCTTCATCACCATTTCGTTCTATGGCGTACGCGATATCTTCGGGATAATGATCGGGCAAGCGCTGGCCAAGGTCGTACTTTCGGCCATTCTCGTGCCGGTGGTGATCGCGATCGTCGTGAGACTGGGCCGATATCTCGACGCAAGTGCCGAAATGACTTCAAATCGCGTACAGGAGGGCTAAAGCGCGTCCCATGCCGAATCCCCACGATCCCACCCTTCTGTCCAAGGCCGAAACGCTCGTTGACGCGCTGCCGTATCTGCAGCGCTATGCCGGCCGCACATTCGTCGTGAAGTACGGCGGCCACGCCATGGGCGATCCGGAACTGGCCCACGACTTCGCCGAGGACATCGTCCTGCTCAAGGCGGTGGGCATCAATCCCGTGGTGGTGCACGGCGGGGGCCCGCAGATCGGAGCCATGCTCAAGAAGCTGGGCGTCGAGAGCAGCTTTGTCGATGGCCTGCGGGTAACGGACAAGGCAACCGCCGAAGTGGCCGAGATGGTCCTTTCGGGGGCGATCAACAAGGAGATCGTGAGCTGGATCGCCAAAGCCGGGGGCAAGGCCATGGGCCTCTCGGGCAAGGACGGCGGAATGGTCACCGCGCGCAAGGTCGAGCGTACGTCCAAGGACCCGGACAGCAATATCGAGCGCGCCATCGATCTCGGTTTCGTCGGCGAACCGGAAAGCATTGACGTCAAGGTTATCGAAACGGTATCGGCAGCGGGCTTCATTCCCGTGATCGCGCCGATCGCCGCGGGCCCCAACGGCGAAACCTACAACATCAATGCAGACACCATGGCCGGCGCGCTGGCCGCGGCGCTGGGTGCAGCCCGGCTGTTCCTGCTGACCGACGTCCACGGCGTGCTCGACAAGCAGGGCGAACTGCTCACCGACCTCAGGCCCGCCGACATCAACCGCCTGCAGAAGGACGGGACGATCTCGGGCGGCATGATTCCCAAACTCGAAACCTGCGTTCATGCGGTCGAGGCCGGCTGCGAGGCCGCCGTTGTGCTTGACGGACGGGTATCGCATGCCATGTTACTGGAAATATTCACACAGGAAGGTGCCGGCACACTTATCCGTGCGGGCTAGTTTTTTCGTGAAGGGGCTCACGGTCTGAAGGGGCATCTTGGAAATCATGCGTAGCAAAGCCGCAACCGCCGCCGCATTCTCGGCAACAATGCTGCTGCTGACGGCCTGTAACCGGGAACAGCCGGCAGCCGCTCCTTCTTCGGAAGCGACTACCGAGGCCACGGAAGCGGTGGCGACTGTCGAAGTGCCTTCTGCGGATGCCTCAGTCGCGGCGAGCTCGGCACTTGCAGCCAAGCTCGACATGGCAGCCCTGAAAGAGCGCCGCGATCCCGAGCGGCTGCTGCGCTTCTATACCAACGCGATCCGCCTTGGCGACTGGAAGGATGCCGCCCGCGCCTGGAGCCTTGATGCGCAGATGACGCCCGAGAAGCTCGAGAACGAATTCGGCGGCGACGCCGGACCCAAGCTCGCCGTTGGCAAGGGCGACACGGAAGGGGCCGCGGGTTCAATCTATTACGAGGCGCCGCTGGTGATCGATTTTGCCGACGGCCGGCCCTCGCGCCGTGGCACCATCGTCCTGCGCCGGGCGAACGACGTGCCGGGTGCCAGCGACGAGCAGCTCAACTGGCGCATCGCCCGGACATCCACGCTGCCTCAGTGAGCCAAGATAAAATACAGGAAAGCCGAACCAGGACCCGCTCGTCCTGAGCCCGACGAAGAATGCCGGCGGGCGCTGTGCCCCGCGTCCTTCGACAGGGTCAGGACACCGGGGTGCAGATTTTGACACGCGATGTTTGTACGGTGGCGTGGACGGACCTCATCCCCAAGGCTTGCCGGGGCAGCCCATGCTCCGCTATCAGCACGCCGCAGAGACCAGCCTGAAAGGAGCACGCGCGTTGCTGTTCGCCACTCTCTACGAGATCGTTTCGTATCTCATCAACATCATCGTGTTCGTGGTGATCGTGCAGTTCGTCCTGGGCCTGCTGATCGCGTTCAACGTCGTGAACATGCACAACAACTTCGTCGCCGCCGTGTGGCAGGCACTGAACGCCATTCTTGATCCCATGCTGCGGCCGATCCGGCGCATCATGCCTAACACCGGAGCGATCGACTTTTCGCCGATGGTGCTGATCATCGGACTGACAATCCTGGGCATCATCCTTCGCAACCTTGCGATTGCTTTCGCGTGATGTCCGGAGCAGCGATCATCGACGGCAAGGTCTTTGCGGCAGGCCTGCGCGCCCGCGTCGCCGAAATGGCGGCTGAATTCGAAGCGAAGGCCGGGCGCAAGGCTGGCCTTGCGGTAGTCCTAGTCGGGGAGGATCCCGCCAGCCAGGTCTACGTGCGCAACAAGGGCAAGCAGACGGTAGCCTGCGGCATGGGGAGCTTCGAGTACAAGCTGCCCGCCGATACGCCGGAGGCGGACCTGCTTGCGCTGGTGGAGAAGCTCAACGCGGATCCGGCGGTCGACGGCATACTGGTGCAACTGCCTCTGCCCACGCACATGAACGAGCAGGAAGTCATAGCCACCATCAACCCCGACAAGGACGTCGACGGTTTCCACGTGGTCAATGTCGGGCGGCTGGCGACGGGCCTTCCGGGCTTCGTCCCCTGCACTCCGCTCGGCTGCGTCATGCTCCTCAAGGACAGGCTTGGGCCGCTCTCCGGCCTCGATGCCGTGGTCATCGGCCGCTCGAACATCGTCGGCAAGCCGATGGCGCAGCTTCTCGTCGCCGAAAGCTGCACCGTCACTGTCGCGCATAGCAGGACGAAGAACCTGCCCGAGGTTGTCCGCCGTGCGGACATCGTCGTTGCAGCCGTGGGCCGGCCGGAGATGGTCAAGGGTGATTGGATAAAGCCCGGCGCAACGGTCATCGACGTCGGCATCAATCGCGTACCTGCCGCCGAAGAGGGCAAGACCCGGCTGGTCGGAGACGTCGACTTCGGATCGGCGTCTCAGGTGGCTGGTGCGATCACGCCGGTACCCGGAGGAGTCGGTCCGATGACCATCGCAGTGCTCCTTCGCAACACGATTGTTGCTGCGTATCGAAATGCTGGCATCGCGCTGGCCGAGACCTCGATTTGAAACCCGCCGGGCTCCGGCTTGGACTGGCGGCGATTGCCGTAGTGCTGGCCATGTCGACAACGGCTGAAGCGCAGCGCCGTCCCGGCGCCGGGTCGGCCAACCCCAGCGCCCTGATCGCCGCCGAGATCGCCTTCAACCGCCTCGCGCGGGATAAAGGGCAATGGACGGCATTCCGCAGGACGGCAGCCGAATCAGCGGTGATGTTCAGCCCCAGCCGGTGATGGCGAAGGAATGGCTGAAAGGCCGAGCCGATCCTTCCGCGCCGATCCAATGGGAACCCTACGAAGTCTGGATGAGCTGCGACGGCACGCTGGGCGTCACTCGCGGCGCATGGCAGAGTCCCAAAGGAGCGGCGGGTTACTTCACCACCATCTGGCAACGCCAGAAGGACGGAAACTACCGCTGGGTTCTCGATCAGGGCGCGCCGCTGAGGCAGCCGATGGAAAAGCCGCTGATGCTCTCCGCCTCGGTTGCCGATTGCCCGGGACGCGGTGCCTGGCCGGGTTCGCAGGAGGAACCGCGCAAGAGCAAGGAGAGCACGCGCGAAAAGCCCATGAAGTCGGCCGGCATGCAAGGCGGTGGAGCGTCGGACGACGGTACCCTGACCTGGTCTTATCGTGTCGCCGCCGATTTCGCGCGAACGCTTGCCGTTTCGCTGCGCAAGGGCGGCGAGATGAAGCAGGTCCTCATGCTGGAGGTCAGTGCCGAGGACGCGAAGTAGGGCGATGGAGCTGTTCCTGTCCGCCTTCGTATCGCTGTTCGTCGTCATCGATCCGCCGGGTTGCGCCCCGATCTACGCGGGGCTTTCGGCCAATGCACCGCGGCGGCAGGCAATCGCCATGGCCGCACGCGCCTGCGCCATCGCTGGTGTCATCCTGGTTGTCTTCGCATTGTTTGGCGAGGATCTGCTGAACGCGCTGCATATAGAACTCGACGCGTTCCGCATCGCCGGCGGTATCATGCTGTTCATGATCGCGCTCGACATGGTATTCGAAAAGCGGACGCAGCGCCGCGAGGAGCGGGCTGAAAGAATCCTCGCAGCACATGAGGTCGAAGACGTTTCGGTCTTTCCCATGGCAATGCCGATGCTGGCGGGCCCCGGCTCTATCGCGACGATAATGCTGCTGACCGCCCGCGCCCGCGGCGTCGACCAGACGCTTGCCATACTCGCCGCCATGGCACTGGTTCTGGTGATCAGCTTCGCCGCGCTCGCCGCCGCGGGCCCGCTCATGCGGATCCTGGGCGACAAGGTGGAGGCCGTTATCACCAGGCTGCTAGGTGTGCTACTGGCGGCGCTCGCCGCTCAATACGTGATCGATGGAACGAAGGCGGTCCTGTTCGCCCCGGTTGCCCGGGTTATTGCAGGGTAACGCTCTCCTCGTCACCTTCGCTCCGTCGGCCGAAGAATTGCATGAGCTGGACGAGAAGCTCGCAGCGCGCACCCAGGCCCGGAGCCTCGAGCAAAGCCTGCTTGGCGGCCGAATCGAATGGGGCGATCTGCGAAACCCCGTTGATCAGCGACATGTCGTCCAGCCGTGAGACATGATCCCAATCGACCGCATACCCTTGCGCATCTGCGAAGCGGCGAGCCTCGCGCTCGAAACTGGCGCGTTCCACGGGCGAGAGCACTTCCTCTTCGTCCTCGATCAGTTCCGCATCGACCTGGCGGAACGGCGTCGTGACGTCGAGTTCGGACAGGATGCGAAAGCGCGACCGGCCTTCAAGGACAATGTTGAAGCGGCCATCCTCCAGCGCCTCGACGTCGCCGATCCGGCCAAGGCATCCGATCGAATAGAGGGGAGCGCCTTCCTCGGTCCGCTGCGGCTGGACCATGCCGATCAGGCGATCCCGCGCCAGCGCATCGCTTACCATAGCCCGATAGCGCGGCTCGAAGATGTGCAACGGCAGCTGCAGCCCGGGATAAAGCACCGCGCCGGGAAGCGGAAAGATCGTGATGCGCGTCACACGACCTCAGCCGAACAGGATGGTGGAAAGCTTGCGGCGGGTAGCCGAGACCCACGGATCCTCGAGCCCCACGGCCTCGAAAATCTGCAGCAGCTTGGCCCGCGCCGCACCTTCGTTCCATTCCCGGTCGGCCCGGATCATGCCCAACAATGTTTCTGCGGCGGCCTCGCGTTCCCCTGCAGCGAACGCGGCATTGGCGAAGGCGAACTGGGCCTCCATGTCCGCCGGGCGCTCGACGGCAGCGGCGCGCAGCGCAGCCAGTTCGCTGTCGTCGGGCTTGTCCCTGGCGAGCTGCAGCGCCGCCCGGGCGCGCTCGACATTTGCGTCTCCGGAAAGTTCGGCCGGAAGGCCGTCCAGCACCTGCCCGGCCTCCCCAAGGCGCCCTGCCGCGACCAAGCTGCGGATCAGACCCGAAGCCGCCTCCGCATTATCCGGCGCCATCTCCGCGATCTGCATGAAGATGCTGGCCGCCCGCTCGCCATCACCTCCGGCAAGCGCCTCCTCGCCCATCGCGAGGAGCGGCGCGAGATCCGCTTTCGGCTCCCCTTCCGGCTGCACGGGCAGTTTGGCCAGGAGTTGGTCGAGCATCGACCTCAGCTGCGATTCGCTGCGTGCATTGGTCAGGTCCGCCACCGGCTGTCCCTGGAAGATCGCATAGACCGTTGGGATCGAACGCACCTGGAACTGCGAGGCGATGAACTGTTCCTCGTCGACATTGATCTTGACCAGGATCACGCCCTTGTCGGCATATTCGGCGGAGACTTTCTCAAGCACCGGCGCCAGAGCCTTGCAAGGCCCGCACCATTCGGCCCAGAAGTCCAGGATCACGAGCTGCGACATCGAGGGTTCGGCAACGGTCTTGCGAAACCGGTCCACTGCCTTCTGTTCGTCGATGTTGAGACCCATGCTGGCCAAGATGCTTGCTCCCGTAACTTCTATGCAGCGGCATAGATCGGGATTTTCCGAGCGTTTGTGAAGGGCCAATACGCCAGGAGCGCCTGTTTCGCGCCGCCTCGCCATCGCCGGCCGAAAAACTTTCGCTTTCCCTCTTGCAGGCCCCAAAAACCACTGCTAGTGGCGCGCCTCACCCCGGAACCTGCAGCGTAACGCAGCAGGCACCGAACGCCAGAGCGGGCGTAGCTCAGGGGTAGAGCACAACCTTGCCAAGGTTGGGGTCGAGGGTTCGAATCCCTTCGCCCGCTCCAGTTTTTCCGAACGATATCATAGATTTATTCGTGGAGCGATTGCGCTTTACGTGGATGCGAAACGCCTCGGCGTTACGCTCGTCTCCAATTCGTATCCATCTAAAATCGCGTTTGCGGCCAAGATTGGCGACAATATTCCCGGTATCCAAAGGGGAAAATCTTCACCCTGGCACCGCGCCAAGGTCGCGGCGTACCCCCTTCTGCGCGTGGTTCCGCCCCCGCAACGCCCCGAAAGAGTGAGAGGGAAGCCGGAATTCCGTGACGGGTAGGCTGAGAGAAGCTCTCGGCGTCGGCAATTACACCATCTAACGGAGGTAGCCGGTGGCTTGTAGCCGGCGCGGTTTGTGGGCGGCTTTTGCGGAGGGTTCGTCACTCCGAAGAAGCTGATGGCGGCGCAATCAGCAACGATGCAGAGTAGGAGATCAACCCGCCCCTGGAAGGCGCTCATCAATGGACTTAGATCGTTATAATGATGCAGCCTGGAATGAGATGAGGTGGTGCCTCGATCGGTTGCGGGCAGAAGGGGTCGATGCGCTATGGCGCTCGGGGATCGCGCTCGGCGCGATAGGACTCAGCGACATTCTTGACAACCGTGGAGGGGAGATCAGCGAGTTCTTGTCCTTGCCGCCTGGTCAGCGCGCAAGGCGGCTTGAGAAGATGTCCGATGCTGTCGAGCGGCATGGCTTCCTGATCGCAGCGACCCATCATGTTCGGTGCGGCGCCGCCTGGCTCGACATTGCCTGTCGATACGGCGTTTCGGCAGGCCACAATCCGCAACCGCGTTTCCTTCTCGGTCAGGCGTCAGCAGCAGCGCGCGACCTTGTCGAGGCTTTCCCGACCCTATGGCCATTCGGAGACGACCCCGATTATCCTGATCCCTTCGGGCCGGGCCAACCGTAGCGCACCTCACGTGGGGTCAGAGCAGCTCGATGCCCCTTCCTCGCCCTCGGCTCGTGCGTTGGCAGCCGGATCATGGTCGTTGAACACATCCTTGAACTGTTCATCCGTCAGGCTGTCGATGCCGAACTCACCATAGTCCGGATGATCGACGAACCGCCAGCCATGAACAGGATGCAGGTCGACCGAGTGGAGTGGGCCGACACAGACATTCTTCGCGCAATAATAGTGAGCAACGAAGGGGTTGCTCTCCCATTCGCGCTTGATGAAGCCGGCTCCCAACGTGCCCTTGATGAACCAGGGCTGCGGTCCGAACGCACAGAATTGTTGCTCGATGATGCGAGTCAGCAAGCCGGCCGCGAGCAGCGCATCCGCCCGGAGTTTCGATGCAGTATCCAGGTTGAAATGGATCGAGCGGTTGCGAAGCTGCTCCAAATCCTTGAACGCCGCGACGACGGGCGGAAGGAGAATCTGCCAGGCCTCGAGCGTATCGATGACCATCGACCAGCGATCGAACGAAGCCTTCCGATACACATTCTTATATTGCGGCGTGGCCTTGAAGTGATCCCGCAAATCCAGAATGAGATGGTTGAGGATGCGCTCGCCGAGCGCGCAGGCGCCGGTGAGCGCGGCATAATAGGCTCCGCTCACAAAGGCGGTGCGAACATGATCGAACATCACATTGTGGTGGGCCACGATCGAGAATGGCTTCGTCCCGAAAGCCCCGAAATCCTCGACCTTCCGGTCGATGTCGTGGCTACCATATTCGGCGGCGAGACCTTCAACGAGCTGCTCGCGCCGCCGTTGCCATTGTTCCCGCGCCTCCTCGCTCCACCTCTCATTTGGTGAATCCTGGAAATCCATCCCGCGTGAGTCGAAGTCGAAACTGAATATACGGAAGCGCCGCGCGCGCCGGTCGCTGACCCCGGGAATGCGCTGATCACCAACGATGTCATCGCTCATAGCGCCTCCCGGCAAGGTCGCCTCCTTGTTCCCCGTTCGACACCAGCATTGCCTCGCCCCGCATTGCAGCCGGCAGGCTCGTGCAATCGGTAGCCCGGACGGGCCCAAGAATCCGGCAAACCTCGGAGAGAAGTTCGTCCGGAACCCGCATCCGGGCGCTTTGCAGAGCGGCATACAGCATGACCGCGATCTGCTCTTCATTCAGCACGCCGCGCGTGACCGGACTCAGCAGCAATGCTGCCGAACTGACAATCGGCAGAGCCGGAAAGCGGCGGGCCGCCAGGCCCATCGCCTTGCGCTCGTCGATCATCGCGATGCCACCGATCTGGGAGGCGTGCGCCAAAGTCGCAGCCTCGCCGTCGTCGAGGGTCTCGCTGATCGGTCCGGCGACCAGGCTCATGAAGGTGGTTTCGGCATCGGCATGAAGGTCGGCGACCTCCACGAGGCCCATTTCGATCAGCTCGGCCATTCTCTCCGCCGTGGCCCGGCCCTTGTTGCGGCCACGCTCCAGCTCGCCGAGCACGATCCGCGGCAGGATGGGCGGCCGGGCCAGCGCGCGCAGGATCGCCCTGGCCTGTCCCCCTGCGATGATGTTGATCCAGACGCTGGCATCCGCCACGAGCGGACGGCCGCCATCAACCCAGGAACGAGGGGGACTCATCGGCCTCCGCTCCTTCCGCTTCGAACTCGTCGATCAGCGCGCGGGCGTCCACGCGGTCGATATGCAGAAGGCGCGCGACCTGACCTTCGCTGATCAGCTCGCGGCGCCATGCCTCGCTCGCCATCAGGCTCATCCGCATCGACACTTGGCGTCGCGCATCCGCCCGCGCGTCATCGACAGGGATCGCGTCGCCAAGGACTTCGCGGGCTTGGATATCGGTGATGCCGCCCTGATGCGCGAACCAGTCCCAGGTCCCCGCCTTGGTCAGGCCAAGCTCCTCGAGCCGGCGCACCATCGCTTCGCGCGAAACGCCGAAATAATGCGCAAGCAGGATGATATGGCGGCGGGTAAGCTTAGCCGCGCCCGCAGTTAGCTCCTGGAATTTCGCCGCAACCGCCCGGGCCGGGGTTAGGAAGCAGCGCCCGAACGCATTGGCATAGCGCTCTTCGCGGCTTGATTCCGGCGAATTGGCATGGAGCGCATCGGGCGATCGGCGGGTCGAAATGAAATGTCCAAGCTCATGCGCGCCGGTCTGGGCCCGCCGGTCGCGCGGATGGGCGGCATTCAAGAGGATGCACGCACCGATCGCGTCGTCAAAGGCATAGAGACCGGAAATCCTGGGGTCGATGCGGCGGATGAACACGCGTGCGCCAAGCTGCAGTTCGAGCAAGGAGACAATGTCGTGGATCGGTGCCAGGCCAAGGCCCAGCAGCTGGCGAAGTTCCCACGCATCCTGTTCCGCCTGGAGCAGGACATTGCCCGGCAGCAAAGGCCGCTCGGGCGGGTCAAACCGAACACGCTTGATGCCGAGGAGATTTTCCAGCTCAAGCTCGGCCTGCACGAGGCTGTTGAGCAGATTGATCGCCGGGTCGACTTCTTCGCCCTGTTCGCCGGCTTTGCGAAAACGCGGCCGCAGATCGGCCTTCGCGCTGTCCTGCCGGAGCAACACGTTAAGCGAGGTCCCATATAGCGCCGCGAGCTTTTGCAGCTCGTCGACGCGCGCGCGGCGTTGGCCCTGTTCAATCGCAACAAGAGTGGTCCGGGCGACATTGAGCGCGGCGGCGGCCGCCGCCTGGGTCATCTTCGCGTTCTCTCGCGCGTCGCGCAGGAGTTCGCCAATGCCTTCGGCGGTCAGGGATCCGGTGATCATTGCCATGGCGACACCATCGCGATTCGGGCGACGAACGAATCCTTGCCGAGGCTCGCTAGAAAGGCGAGCCATTCTGCCCTGTGCCGTTCGAGGAGATCAAACAGCTGACGTTCGGCGAGCGCAGCCTCAATTCCGAGGCCCTCCGCCGTCTCATGGGCGACTCGTCGCACCGCCCGGCGGTGCAGGTCTGAGCGAGCCAGCGCGGCTAGATGATCCAGATGCAGGATACCCGCGATGGCATATTCCTCGAATGCCTTGCCCATCCGGGCGAACCCCCTGACGGTGCCGGCGCGCATGTCGCTCGCACCGAGATTCTCCCAGATATATTCGTCGGGCGCCTCGACGATCCCGGCGGTGTACATGCTCATGCGGCGCAGCATGCAGGCCGCGCAGATGCCGCACTGCCGACGGCGTCCGTCGAAGCTGACGCGCCGGGAATCCTGCCAGCAGGAGCGAGTGTCGTGCCAGGCCGGCGGTGTCTCCAGCGCCTGCGCCGCGGCGAGGGTCTCACCCTTGGTGTGCCAAATGCGTGGATATTCATATGTCGGAACCCGTTTGCCCATGACCGCGAACAGCTTCTCGATCCGCTGGGTGAAGGCGGGATGTACGCGATAGTCGGGATAGATCTGGCCGCTCGACGCGATGATCGGGCCGACAGCCCCTTGTCCGCTCTCGGTGACAACGATCCGGTCGACCTTCGCGAGCTGCGCGGCAATGCCGGTGATCATGGCGAACTTGAACCCGCGCGACCGCGCGGAGGATTCAACGCGCTGGCGCTTACCTAGCTTGACGTCGAACGGAACAGCGGTGAACCGCCGCTGCTTGCGCGGTGTCCCCCTGGTATCAGCGCCCTTGGTGCCGAGACGGACCCGCACCAGCCCACCTTTTTCCTCCGCGCCGACAATCGCGGCCACGGCACGCGAATCGAGACCATCGCTATAGGGCATGATGATCTTGTCGGGGGTGGACAGATCGAGCTTACGCGGTCCGACCTTCACGACATCGTGCCGGCGCCGGACGAAGCTCAATGCCCAGCGATCGCCGGTCAGGAAAGCGAGCGCCTCCTCCAGCGCGTGACGCACGGCCGGCCCGTTCCAAAGCGCATCCTCATGGACAGCGACGCGCAGATCGAAGGCGCGCGCCCAGCCCCAGGCCGGACGGCGCACGCTCAGGTCGCAATACTCGACCGCCGCCGCGATGATCATCAGGTCGACCAGCTCCGGATGCCAGTCCGCGAAGAAGAAGTCCTTCAGCCCCTCGATCGACAGCGTGATGCTCTTGCCGAGGATCGCCCCCTGCGCTCCATCGCGTAGCCGCTCGCCCTCTTCGACGGCGTCGACCCGCACGCCCGCCGCATCCGCCACATGATAAGCCCTCACATTCACAGCGGCACTCCGTCGTCTAGGCCGGAATAGGTGGCGACGGCCGGAGCCTGCGGAGCATCCGCTGTGCGAAGCACTTGCCGCGCCACTGCGGAAATATCGATCTCGCCATGGGCGCCTTCGAGACGTGACCGCACCGCGCGAGCGCGCTGGTCAGACGCCTCGCGGAACATATGCTCTTCGACCTGGCGAAATCCTGCGAGCAGCCGATCGGAAACGGTGCCCTCGGCCGCCTGTTGCAGGGCGTCGGCCGGAGCGCAACCATCATTGAGTGCATCGACCGCATTGCGCAGAAAGCTGGCCTCCATCGGCGAGCTTGCCTGCGCGTGCATCGCGCGAAGATCGGCGATCGGAAGATCGCGGAACAGGCCAGGATCATCGGGACCGATGATCAGGCTCGACACCTTGCCCAGGAAGCCCGGCGACAGTTCGGCCCGGCAATCCCGCTCGGCGGCCGCATGCAGCGCATCGGCGATCTCGCGCGTCGAGAAGGCCTGAACATAAGCGCATTTCGCCGCGAGCTTCCAGCGCGGCGACATCGGCAGGGAACGATAGGGTCCATCACTCATCGCAAGTCTCCTGCCATCATAATCGGCAGTCAATCTGACATTGTCAAACATAATTTCAAATTATCCTGACATTCGGAGGGGAAGGCCTTCCCCTGCACGGGAGCCCACCGGTCTCCCGTGACCCCATCTTCGGGGGGCTCTGCCCCCCGCAACGCCCCGGAGAGTGAGAGAATCTCGTGAAATCCCGTGACGGGTAAGGGCTGAGAGAGAGGCTCTCGGCGCCCGTCGTGGAGACTTCCCATGGCGACGATCCTCAAGCAATCCGACACACCCCGGCCGGTTTCGGCGGGCTATAAGGTCGATATCTCACGCGGTCAGCGCATCGGCCGCGTTTCCTCCGAGTGGTTCTCCCGCCCCGACGACGAGCGCTTCCTGTCGCTGTCCTCGCTCCACGCCGCAGT
>DATEJH010000081.1:0-8769 GCA_035278205.1 Novosphingobium sp.
GTCTCCTCATCTTCCCCTTTCAACGGCAAAGTGAGCTTGCGATGACTCGCGGGTAGGATGGGGGGAAAGCATGAAACGTGCATTTTTGGCGATATTAGCCGTGACCTTGGCCCTACCGGCCTCCGCTCAAGACCTCTCATCTCAGGAAGTTGTTGTTACGGCGATGCGAGCGGAGCAGGATGATTACCAACGCGATATGCCGGCTGTGGGGCTGCGTAGAACAGCAGACTTTTTGGTTCAGAAGGTCACAATTCGCGGCGATACCCGCGACCCTAAACAACGTGCCTCAGAAATTCGGCAGATGCTGGAGAGGGCGGTGCAGATGGCAAGCAAGCATGGAGTACAACTTGCCTTCGGGGACTACATATTAACGCCGTTGACTCTCCAAAATCTGGATGACGTGACGTTAGCCAATGATAACAGGCCAGACAGCCAGAAGCTGGAGTTTCTAATCAAGGCGCCGCTTGGAGGCTCTGAATCCGGTACGGCTGCTCAAAAGCGGATAGAAGACTACGTTGAAGCAGTTCCCGAGGTGGGCCGTGCACAAATGGACGAATATGGCGATCCCTCCTTGTCGATTGTTGGCCCGGATCAATACCGTACACAAATCGCAGATAAAGTGATGGAAGATGCCCGCACACTTGCCGCCAAAATGGGTAATGGCTACGCCGTAACCCTTGAAGGTCTGAATATGCCCGTGCTTTGGACACGCGCGGGCTCGTCAGAGGTGATGCTTTACATCCCCTATAAGTTAGTCGTGGTGCCTAAGCCCTAATCGCCTCGCAACGGGCAGAGGTGAGGACCTGACCGCTTACCCCCACATTCGAGACATACACCCCGCTCAGCCTGAGCTTGTCGAAGGCAGCGCGCGACGCGAAGGTTCCGCTATATCGCCGTCACGCCCTCGCAGAATTCGCACGAACAGGATAAGGGAGTGCGCCAGCGGCAGTGGCCGGCCTTCGACAAGCTCAGGCTGAGCGGGGTGAGGCAACGGCCCCTCATGCGGTCCTTTCCGGCTTGCGGCCTATGAAGTCGCAGGTCGTAGGGCAATAACCAGGAAGGGCGGGAGTATCCCCAGCCCTTCAACCACCATCTAAACCCGCATCGGCATCAGCACGTAAAGCGCCGGGCTCTTCTCATCCTGCCGGATCAGCGTCGGCGCGCCGGCGTCGGCGAGGTGCATTTCCACGGTGTCGCCGTCGATCTGGCCGAGGATGTCCTTCAGATAATTGGCATTGAAGCCGATCTCGAAGCCTTCCGAGGAATAGTCTGCCGGAACCTCCTCCGCCGCGGTGCCGTTGTCCGGCGATGTGACCGACAGCGTCACCCGATCGTTCTCGAGCGCCATCTTCACGGCACGCGTCTTTTCGGTGGCGATCGTCGCCACGCGGTCCACGCCTTCGAAGAAAGTGCGCGGATCGACCTTCAGCAGCTTGTCGTTTCCGGTCGGGATGACGCGTGAGTAATCGGGGAAAGTGCCGTCGATCAGCTTGCTGGTCAGCACCACGCCATTCTCGCCGCCAAGCGTGAAGCGGATCTTCGAGGCCGAAAGGTCGACCAGCACATTGGTGTCAAGCGCCTCTTCCAGCAGCTTGCGCAGTTCGGCGACGCATTTGCGAGGCACGATCACGTCGGGCATGCCCTCGGCGCCGTCCGGCCGCTTGATCGTGAAGCGCGCCAGGCGGTGGCCGTCGGTCGCCGCTGCCCTCAGTTCATCATCGGTGACGTGAAGGAAGATGCCGTTGAGGTAATAGCGCGTTTCCTCGGTCGAGATCGCAAAGCGCGTGCGGTCGATCATCTGCGCCAGTGTCGCCGCCGGAATTTCGAAGCTGGTCGGCAGTTCGCCCTCGGCGATCATCGGGAAATCGTCGCGCGGGAGGGTGGGCAGCTGGAAGCGGCTGCGGCCGGCCTTCACCGTCATGCGATTTTCGGCGGAATCGAGGCTCACCTGGCTGCCGTCGGGCAGCTTGCGGGCAATGTCGAACAGCAGGTGCGCGGAAACCGTGATGGCGCCCGGCATTTCGACCGAAACCGCGCCAAATGTCTCGACCACCTGAAGATCGAGGTCGGTTGCCATGATCTTCACCGAGCCGCTGGCCGACGCCTCGATCAGCACGTTCGAGAGAATGGGAATGGTATTGCGCCGTTCGACAACGGACTGCACGTGAGACAGGCAACGCAGCAGTGTGGAACGTTCAATCGTGGCCTTCATGATAGCCTCGGTTCCCCCTTGGTAGGCCGCGGGATGCGCGCATCCCGAATTTCAGGACGAACATCTCTAACGCCCCCAAGGCGAGCGGCAAGCATCAAGTGTCTGCGGCGGGGCGAATCTGGGGATAAATGGGCAGTTTTATGACCGTTTTCCGAGCCGTGACGCCCCTCGCTGCCGCGGCGCGGGGTTGCCGCCGGGGCGCTTCGATCACATCTCGGCACAGTCGATTGAGGCTTGTGCCGGATATCCATGAGACGAAGACTTGACCCGCACTCTTCACATTGAACGCGAGATGCTGGATGGCCAGGCGCGGCCGATCACGCTTCCCGAATGGAAGGAAGCGGTCGAGCGAGTCGATGGAGTCCGCATGGCCGAGGGGGATGCTTCTGCCGTGAATCCGCTGACCCAGGGCCGGATCATCATTCCCAACCGCGGCGGGGATGCGGAGATCTTCCGCGCGGACTGCCAACGCTGGCTGCGCGCCTTGTGGTGGACGCCCGGCGGCATCGTGCGTTTCGCCGCTCCCGAAAAGGACGAGGACCCTGTGACGGACATCGCCCGCGCGCTGGCGACTGAGCTGGAGGCGCGGATCATGGACGCCGAGGGCAAGGAGGGCTGAGCCTGTGGCCCCTTCACACGGGGCCTTGCGGAATTCACGGCCTTGAAAATTTATCGTCGCCCCGCGAAGGCGACGAGATTTCTATGCAGACGTGAGCTGGCAGTGATTACCGTTGGCTCTCACACCATGACCATGCCGCCGTTCACATGAATGGTCTGCCCCGTTACGTAGCCCGCCTCCTTCGAAGCCAGGAACACCGCGGCGGCGGCGATGTCTTCTCCCTCGCCCATGCGGCCCATCGGGATCTTGACGTTGATCGCTTCCTTCTGTGCGTCTGGCAGGACGTCGGTCATTGCCGTGCGAATGAAACCGGGAGCGATGCAGTTCACGGTGACGCCGCGCGTTGCCAGTTCCTGCGCAAGGCTTTTCGACATGGCCGTGATGCCGCCCTTGGCCGCGCAGTAATTCATCTGTCCGGGATTGCCGGTCGTGCCGACGACGGAGGTCACGTTGATGATGCGGCCGTAGCGCGCCTTCATCATCGGCTTGGTGGCGGCACGCATCAGGCGGAAGGTGGATTCCAGATTGACCCTGATGACCGCATCCCACTCTTCGTCCTTCATGCGCATGGCAAGATTGTCGCGAGTGATGCCGGCGTTATTGACGAGGATGTCGATCTTGCCGAGCGTATCCAGCGCGGCGGGTACCAGCTTCTCCACGTCTTCGGCATTGGCGAGGTTGCAGGCGATGGCAACGTGATCGACTTCCTGCAGGTGCTGCGGCGTATGTTCATCCAGTTCCTCGCGGAAAATGCGCAGCTTCTCGGCATTGGAACCAGAAATCACCAACCGCGCGCCCTGCGCCGCCAAAGCGCGGGCGATGGAGGACCCGATCCCTCCCGAGGCGCCGGTCACCAGGGCAGTCATTCCGTGAAGGTCGAACATTATGGGGTCTCCTGAATCGTGATTCCGGCCCCAAGGACTAACCGAGGAGCGGGATCGCTGGCGTACCGACGACGCCTCTTCAAACCAGCAACGCCCCGGGTCAAGCCCGGGGCAGCCCTTTCACAACACCTTCGCAAGTTCCTCGATCTCTCCCATCGCCGAGGCCGAGAAAACCTCCACATCGCCCGCCGAGCGCTTGATCATCGGGCCGACGACCTTGCCGCCCAGCTCGACGAAATTCTCGACGCCGGCATCCTTCATCGCGATCGCGCTCTCGCGCCAGCGCACGCGGCCGGTGACCTGCTCCACGAGCAAGCGGCGGACTTCGGCGGGATTGGTGACGACGCTGGCGGTGACGTTGGCGAAGAGCGCGATCTGCAGGGTTTCCGGCGGGGTCTTCTCCAAAGCCTCGGCCATGGCGTCAGCCGCGGACTGCATCAGCGGGCAATGGAATGGTGCCGAGACCGGCAGGGCCAGGCCGCGCTTGATGCCGAAATCCTTCACGAGACCGATGGCCCGCTCGATCGCGCCCTTGTGCCCGGAAAGCACGACCTGGCCCGGATCGTTGTCGTTGGCGACGGCGCAGACTTCGCCTTGCGCCGCAGCTTGCGCAAGAGCAGCGGCTTTCTCGATATCGGCGCCGAGCAGCGCGGCCATGGCCCCGATGCCGACCGGCACGGCGGCCTGCATCGACCGGCCGCGCAGTTTCAGAAGGCGCGCGGTGTCGGCCAGGCCGAAGGCTCCGGCGGCGCAAAGCGCGGTGTACTCGCCAAGCGAATGGCCCGCGACGAAGTCCGCCTTATCAGCCAGAGCGATGCCGCCTTCCTTCTCAAGGACGCGAAGGACGGCGATCGCGTTGGCCATGATCGCCGGCTGAGCATTCTCCGTAAGGGTCAGCTCGTCCTCCGGACCCTGTGTCATGACCCTGAAGAGGTTCTGCCCCAGCGCGTCGTCAACCTCCTGGAAGACCTCGCGCGCGACGGCGCTGGCCTCGGCGAGTTCGACGCCCATGCCGACCTTCTGGCTGCCCTGACCCGGAAAAACAAAAGCCCGCATCGTTTATGTCCTCCACTCTCCCGGCCCGTGCTCCGCCCATGGCCGCTCCCGACGGGGAAAGCGGCAGCGCTTATTGCTCCGCAGGGCCAAGGGCAAGCCCCTAGTGCGCGCCAAAAGGCACGATCTTGTTGGCCGCGTCGTGGCCGATATCGGCAGGGCCAAGGTAGGGAATCGCATGACGCTCGCACCAGTGACGGGCAATGGCCTGCGGGTCGTGGCCGAAAGGCCGGTCGTTCTCCGGCACTTCGCTGATGCGGCCGAGGCGCAGGCCGGCGATGCCGCCGAGGTGCGACGTGAGGTGAAAGAACAGCCGGTCCACGGCATAGAGATATTCGGACACTTCCTCGACCATGACCACATGCCCGGCGAGCCCCGGCATCAGCCGCGTTCCGCACAGCATCGTCAAAGTCATCAGGTTGAAGGCGACCGTGGGATGCCGCTCCAGCGAAGGCTCCAGTCCGGAGCCATCGCCGGACAGGTAAGCCAGCGTCCGCCGAACCGCCGCTTCCCCGCCTTCGCGTCGGACATCCGCCACCATCGGCGCATGGACCGGCTGGCCGATCTTCTCTCGATAGAGCGCACCCAGCAGGTAGCCGGCGTCGGAATAGCCGAGCCAGGTCTTGCTCTCGGCGACGTGCGAGAACCGGGCCAGCGCGTCCTCAGCCACGCGGCATGCGCCGTAGCCGCCCCGCGCGAACCACACAGCATCGAACGACGCGTCGTTGGCGCACTCCGCGAGCACCTCGATCCGCCGGGAATCGCTGCCGGCGAAATGTCCGTGCGACTCGAAGCACTGCGGGTGGACGTGCAGTTCCACGCGGGGAAATTCGGCGGCAGCGATCGCCATGACGCGCTCCGCATCCTCACGGGTGATCGGGGTGGACGGTGCGCAGATTGCGACGCGGACTGACGGGCGGGCCATCCCCTCTTCCTATCGAGGTTGTCAGGAGGGGCAAGGCCGCATACCGAAGCACAATGACTCGAACCGACGACCTTACGGCCCACCCCTGGTTCTTCTGCGGCATCGGCGGCTCGGGCATGTTGCCGCTGGCCCTGATCCTCAAGGGCCTGGGCGCAGACGTCGCCGGCTCCGACCGCAGCCGCGACCAGGGCCGCACGCTGGAAAAGTTCGCCTGGCTCGAAAGCCTCGGCTTTCCGCTGTTCCCGCAGGACGGCAGCGGCGTCACTTCGCCCGAGCAGACACTTGTCGCCTCGGCCGCGGTCGAGGATACCGTCCCCGAAGTCGTGCGGGCGGGCGATCTGGGCTGTCCGAGGATGAGCCGGGCCGAACTGCTTGCAGCGCTTTTCAATGCCGCGCCGCAGGGTATCGCCGTCGGCGGCACCAGCGGCAAGTCCACCGTCACCGGCATGACCGGGTGGATCATCACCGAGGCAGGCCGCGACCCGACCATCATGAACGGGGCGGTGATGAAGAACTTCGTGCGGCCCGACGCGCCTTTCGCCAGCGCACGGGTCGGCAAGGGCCGCGTCTTCGTCTCGGAAGTCGACGAGAGCGACGGCTCGATCGCCCTCTATCACCCGAAGGTGGCGGTGCTCGGCAACGTCAGCCTCGATCACAAGTCCATGGAGGAACTGCGACAGCTCTTCGGCGATTTCCTCGCGCGCGCCGAAGTCGCGGTGGTCAATCTCGATGATGCCGAGACGGCGGCGCTCGCCTCCCGCGCGCAGAATCTGGTGACTTTCGGCCTTACCTCGCCCGAAGCCGATCTTTCCGCGACCGACGTGATAGCAGGAGGCACCGGAATGATCGCGACCGTGGTCGACCGCCGGGACGGCGCGATGTATCCGCTCGGCCTCAGGGTTCCGGGCCGGCACAACCTCTACAATGCGCTTGCCGCCATCGCCGCCGCCAATGCCTGCGGTGTACCGATGTCCCAGGCCGTCGCCGCATTGGGCGACTTCGAGGGACTGGCCCGCCGCTTCGACGTGGTCGGCACTTCGTCTTCGGGCATCGCCGTGATCGACGACTTCGGCCACAATCCCGACAAGGTCTCGGCCACGCTGGCGACGCTCAGGGCGCATCCCGGCCGCGTGATCGCCTTCTTCCAGCCGCATGGCTACGGGCCTTTGCGGCAGATGGGCGCGGAATTGGCCGAAGTCTTCGCCCGTGGCCTCGCCCCGGAGGATGTGACGATCCTTTGCGATCCTGTCTACTTCGGCGGCACGGTCGACCGCTCGCAAGGCAGCGAGCGGATCGTTGCTCTCATCAGGGCAGCCGGAGGGCAGGCAGAGCACATCGCCTCACGCGACGACGCTGCGAGGCGGATCCTCGAGATCGCCAGACCGGGGGACCGGATCGTCGTCATGGGCGCGCGGGATGATACGCTGACACTCTTTGCAAGGGATCTGCTGAGCCGGCTGCCCTGACTTGCAGCACGGCAGAGCGCACAAAATCTGCACCGCCCCGCGTCCAGAGCTTGTCGAAGGACGCAGGCGCTGGAACCATCATCCCTCGACAAGCTAGGGATGAGCAGGGTTTGATTCAGATTCGAAGCCCGATCGCTCCCCCCAATCAGTGCCCATTCCCGCGCGCCTTGGCAACGAGATGCAGGGCCGCAGCGATCAAGGCGCCCAGCACCAGGCCGACAAGCGCTGAAGTGAGGGCGTAGGTAAGCCACCCCAGCGCACCGCCCAACGGCCCCGTCGCTGCCGAGACGGCGTGTTCCAGGTCGTGGGCAACATGCGCCGGCATGGGCACGCCAAGCTCCTCGAAGCCGTGGAGAATGATCCCTCCTCCGACCCAGAGCATGGCAACCGTGCCGACCGTGCTCAGCACGGCGAGCACTTTGGGCATGGCGTGCAGCAATATGCGCCCGGTCCGCTGCGAGGCACGGTTTCGCCTGCGGACCAGATGCAGGCCGATGTCGTCCATCTTCACGATCAACGCCACCGCTCCATAGACCAGCACGGTGATGAGCACGCCAACCACGGCGAGTGCGGCGGCACGGGCCAGGAAGGAATTTTCCGCCACCTGGGAGAGGGAAATTGCCATGATTTCCGCCGACAGGATCAGATCGGTGCGCACCGCGCCGGCAATCCTTTCCTGTTCGAACGCGGCGACATTCTCGACCGGGTCCTCCAGCGTCTCGCCATGCTTCTCGCCCCCCAGCTTCTCGATCACCTTCTCCGCTCCCTCGAAGGCGAGATAGAGGCCGCCGAGCATCAGGACCGGCGTGATCGCCCATGGCAGGAAGGCGCTTAACAGCAGCGCAGCCGGCAGCAGGATGAGCAGCTTGTTGCGAAGGGAACCCTTGGTGATCTGCCATATGACCGGCAATTCGCGGTCGGGCGTGAATTCGGTGACGTAGCCCGGTGTCACCGCCGCGTCATCGATAACGACGCCGGCTGCCTTGCTGCCAGCCTTGGCGACCCCTGCCCCGACGTCGTCGAGCGAGGCAGCGGCGGCGCGGGCAATGACCGAAACGTCATCGAGCAGGGCAACGAGGCCGGTGGGCATCTGGCGCGAAATCCTTCATGTCGCTGTTGTCGCAGCAGCAAGCCATGTCGGCGAAAGCTCCGCCGATCAAGTGAAAGCGCGGCAAGGCATGGAATTGCCGCGCTTTTGCAGGCGCATCCCTACGGCTTCAGCGCCGCCTTCCGTCGAAACAGGGGCAGCCCTTAAAGACCGTCGAGGTCCGCCGTCCTTGGCACTATCCGGGACGCGCCATCGACGACGCACCCGAAAACTGGGGAATAGTCATGTCTGTCATCAACACGAATATCGCGGCCATCCGCGCTTCCAACGCTTCGATCTCAGCCAACAAGATGCTCGGCACCGCGATGGAGCGCCTGTCGACCGGCAAGCGCATCAACTCCGCCAAGGACGACGCCGCCGGCCTTGCCATCTCGACCTCGATGACCTCGCAGATCCGCGGCATGAGCCAGGGCATCCGCAATGCCAACGACGGCATCTCGATGGCGCAGACCGCCGAAGGCGCGCTGTCGGAAGTCACCAACATGCTGCAGCGCGTCCGCGA
>DATEJH010000082.1:0-60229 GCA_035278205.1 Novosphingobium sp.
AAACCGCCGCCGCCGCTGCGCGGGCCGCCGCCGAAGCCGCCACGGCCACCGCCGCCACGGTCGTCGCCGCCGCCGCCAAAACGATCGCCGCCGCCGAAACGGTCACCGCCTCCGAAACGATCCTGTCCGGCGAAGAACGGATCGAACTCGTCCTCTCCAAACCGATCCCGCTTGTCGCGTCCCCTTCCGCGACGACCTTTGTCAAAACCCATCTTTACGAACGTACCTTCGATGCGCCCCACAGTTATTCGCCCGGACACGTGGACGAACCGTGCCGGGCGCCAGAAAGAGTGGCCGAGCGACAGCTCGACCCTCCCCTGCAATTGGGGATCATACACGAGTCTCCGGCCCATGCGAACAGAATTACGTCGCTTTTTCGGTAGGCCCGACGAAAAACGCACCCGCTTGATCGGGATTTGCCCTTGCCTGTTGCTTGATCAGGGTCTTTTGAGCCTCCAGACAGGAGGTGCCACGACTCCGCGGCAGCTCTTCCAGACCGGAGTATCAGACCCATGTTCCGCCAGATCACCGACACCGTTTTCGCCAGCCCCCAGATCGGCATCGATGCGATCGAGGCCGCGAAAGACATGGGAATCGTGCGGATTATCAACAATCGCCCGGAAGGCGAAGGCGACGACCAGACGCCCGGCGATGTCATCGAGGCCGCCGCGAAAGCCGCCGGGATCGACTATGTGGCGATCCCTGTTACCCATGCCGGGTTCAGCGAGGCCCAGGTGGAAGCCATGCGCGACGCGCTCGACAGTGCCGGCGGGCCGGTGCTGGCCTACTGCCGCTCCGGAACGCGTTCGACCCTGCTGTGGGCGCTGGCGCGGGCGAAAGCGGGCGACAGTCCCGCGGTCATCGCTTCGAAAGCGGCCGCGGCCGGTTATGACGTTTCGCCGATTCGCCAGTTGATCGAGATGCTCGCCGCCAAGAGCTGAACCGGTCGGGCAGGCCAGGCGCCGAAGGCATATGCGCAGATAAAAAAGGGCCGGAGCGGCTGGCTCCGGCCCTGAGTTGTGTCCGCAGGAGGAACACCGGCAGGCGGGGACGGGGGTGAGAAGGAAAGTCCCCCGCCGCCGCCAAACTCGTGAGACTTACATATTGTAGGCGCGTTCGCCGTGGCTCGTGATGTCGAGGCCCTGGTTTTCTTCTTCAGCGCTCGGACGCAGACCGATGGTCTTGTCGATGATGAAGTAGAGCACCGCGGAAACGCCGCCCGACCATACCAGCGTGACCAGCACGGCCTTGACCTGCGTCAGAAGCTGCGTGCCGATCGAGTAAGAGGCGGGATCGAAGGCAGCCGGGAACTGCGTGTAGTCGAACACGCCCTGGCCGCCGAGCGAGGGCGCGGCGACGATGGCCGTGCCGATGGCGCCGACGATGCCGCCGACGCAGTGCACGCCGAACACGTCGAGGCTGTCGTCGTAGCCGAACATGCCCTTCACCTTGACGACGAAGAAGTAGCAGATCGGCGAAACCAGGAAGCCGAGGACGATCGAGGTCATCGGCGCGGCGAAGCCCGAAGCGGGAGTGATTGCGACGAGGCCGGCAACCGCGCCGGTGGCTGCGCCTAGCATGCTGGCCCGGCCGTGATGCAGCTGTTCGATGAGCGACCAGCTGACCGCCGCGGCGCAGGTGGCGACCATGGTGTTGATGAAGGCGACGGCGGTCACGCCATTGGCCTCGAGGTTGGAGCCGGCGTTGAAGCCGAACCAGCCCACCCACAGCAGCGAGGCGCCGATCATCGTCATCACCAGCGAGTGCGGCGGCATCGGCTCCTTGGGATAGCCCATGCGCTTGCCGATCATGAGGCAGCCCACGAGGCCTGCGATGCCGGCGTTGATGTGAACGACGGTGCCGCCCGCGAAGTCGAGCGCGCCCCAGCCCCAGAGCAGGCCGTAGTCGGTCGGAGCATCGGCCAGGAAGTCCGGTCCGGCCCAGTACCACACCATGTGCGCCATCGGGTAGTAGACGAGGATCGACCAGAGCACCACGAAGATCATCAGGCCGCTGAACTTCACGCGTTCGGCAAAGGCGCCGACGATCAGGGCGGGCGTGATCATGGCAAAGGTCATCTGGAAGACGACGAAAGTGAACTCGGGGATGTAGACGTTGTTGCTGAACGTTGCCGCCAGCGTGGTTCCGTCGACGCCCATCAGGAAGGCTTTAGACAGACCGCCGAAGAAGTGGTTCTCACCGCCCGAGGTGAACGCCAGCGAGTAGCCGATGCAGCACCAGAGCAGCCCTGCCACCGAGACGATCATGAACACCTGCATGCACAGGCTGAGCATGTTCTTGGCGCGGACCAGGCCGCCGTAGAAAAGCGCGAGGCCGGGGATGGACATCATCAGCACCAGGGCCGAGGCGATCAGCATCCAGGCGGTATCGCCCTTGTTGACCATGGCTGCCATCTGCTCGACCGCCGGCGCCTTGATCGGTCCGGCCGCCTGCGCCCAGGCGGATGAAGCTGCGAGCATCGATGTGCCAAGCACACCGGCGCCGCAAAAAATCTTGCGGATCATTGTGTTTTCCCTCCCAATCAAAGCGCCGTGTCGCCGGATTCGCCGGTGCGGATGCGCACGGCCGAAGCGAGATCGAGGACGAATATCTTGCCGTCACCGATGGCTTCGGTGCTGGCGACCTGCTGGATCGTTTCAACGATCTTGGGCGCGAGATCGTCGGTAGCGGCGATCTCGATCTTCACCTTCGGCAGCATGTTCGTCGAATACTCGGCCCCGCGATAGATTTCCGTCTGGCCCTTCTGACGCCCAAATCCCTTCACTTCGGACACGGTCATGCCGGCGACACCGATCGCACCCAGCGCCTCGCGAACTTCGTCGAGCTTGAAGGGTTTGACGATGGCTATGATGAACTTCATGCCTATCCCCTGTTTGCCGCCGGCACCGCGCCGGCCGGAAAGGGATTAAGCAAGCTGCGTGCCAATCTCGCTGCACTTGATCGCGCCGCTACGATCCGCAGCATTCTCCGCCCGTACTGAGCTTGTTGAAGAATGTGGAACCCGGCGCGGCGCCAGCGTCCTTCGACATGCTCAGGATGAGCGCATAGCGATTCCGATTTCCTGCTTTGCCATTGAAGATCGAAGCAGCTTGCCGGTTGCGGCGAGCCCTACGCGCGATCAGGCGCTCATTTCCTGTGCAGTTGCCTATTTTTTGGGCAGATGTAGCGAGGCAAAGACGGGCAGGTGGTCCGATCCGATCGCCGAAGCGGGGCTGTGGTGCACATGGCACCCCAGAACTTCCCAGTGTTCCGAGACGATGATCCGGTCGAGCGAGGCAACCGGCCGCCGCGAAGGGAAGCTTCGTCCGGGAGCGAGGACACGCCATCGATCGTCGAACTCGCGGAAACACCCGCCGCGCTGCGTCCATTCGTTGAGGTCGCCCATCATCACGGTCGGGCACGATTCCTCGCATGCGCCGATGTGCGAAAGGACGCTGCGCACCTGATGGCGCCGCCGCAGGCCCGAGAGATCGAGATGCATGCCGATGATGCGAAAGCGGCGCCCTTCCGCGCTGAGGTCCGCGCGAATGGCGCCGCGAGGTTCCAGCACCGGCAGAGGCACGGGCGCGGCGTCGACGAGATCGATGCCCTTGCGCGCGAGAATGGCATTGCCGTGCCAGCCCAGGCTGTCCGGCTTCATCGAGAGCGGAACGGGATGATAGTCGGTGGTGTCGTGGATCGCGTCGAGGGGCAGGGCGGCCATTCTGCGGCCGAAGCGGCGATCCACTTCCTGCAGTGCTACGACATCGGCATCGACTTCGCGCAGGATGCGAAGGATGCGCTCATGATCGCGCCGCCGGTCCAGGCCGACCGCCTTGTGGATGTTGTAGCTCGCTACCCTGATCTGCACGCCCGGTCCCGCTGCTGGTTGGCCGCATCGATGCTAGCGCCCGGACGCGTGCCCGTCGCAAGTCTTCGCAGGGGGCGCCGGTCGGACGGAGAAGTCAATCCGCGAAGGGAGCCGCGGTTCCCCCGCGCGCCTTCAGCGTTCCTTCGTCGCGCTGAAAGTCAGGTCCGGATTGCGTTCCTGCTGGTAGCCGACATCCCACGCGGAGCGGGCCATGAACACCGGGTCCCCATCGCGGTCCCTGGCGAGGTTCATCTTGTTGAACTCGGCAAAATCGCCCAGCGCCTTGTCGCTGCCCTTGAGCCAGCGCGCCGTGTCGAAGGGTGAGGCTTCCAGCGCCGCCTGCACCTTGTACTCCGCCTCTAGCCGCGAAATCAGCACGTCGAGCTGGAGCTGGCCGACGACGCCGACGATCCACTGCGAGCCGATCTCGGGATAGAAGACCTGGATCACGCCTTCCTCGGAAAGATCGTCAAGCGCCTTCCTGAGCTGTTTGGTCTTGGTGGGGTCCTTCAGCGCGACGCGGCGCAGGATTTCGGGGGCGAAGTTGGGCAGGCCGGTGAAGCGGACCTGGTTCTTCTCGGAAAGCGTGTCGCCCACGCGCAGGGTGCCGTGGTTGGGGATGCCGATGATGTCGCCCGGTTCGGCGCTGTCTGCGATCTCGCGGTCCTGCGCGAAGAACAGGATTGGCGAATGCACCGCGATCGGCTTGCCCAGACCCGAGGGCGTGAGCTTCATGCCGCGCCTGAAAGTGCCCGAGACCAGCCGCATGAAGGCGATGCGGTCGCGGTGCATGGGGTCCATGTTGGCCTGGACCTTGAAGATGAAGCCGGTGACTTCCCTGTGATCGGGCTCGACCGGCCCGTCCTCCGTCGGCTGCGGCCGGGGCGGCGGGGCAAAGCGGGCTATGGCGTCGATCAGTTCGGCGACGCCGAAGTTCTTGAGCGCCGAGCCGAAATAGACAGGCGTCAGGTCGCCGCCGCGGTACGCGTCCAGATCGAATTCGGGGTAGCCGGCCTGTGCAAGCTCGAGTTCCTCGGCGACCTCTGGGGGCAGTTCGACGTTCTCCTCGACCTTCCCGAGGAATTCCTTGCTGCCGCCTTCCGGACGGCTGGCCTTGCCGCTTTTGAGATCAAGGATGCCCTCGAACAGGCCCCCCATGCCGATCGGCCAGGACATGGGGCACACGTCAAGCGCGAGGATATCTGCCACTTCGTCCAGCAGATCGAAGCAGGCGCGGCCTTCGCGGTCCACCTTGTTGACGAACGTGATGATCGGCACCGAGCGCAGGCGGCAGACCTCGAAGAGCTTGCGGGTCTGCGGCTCGATGCCCTTGGCCGCGTCGATAACCATGATCGCCGAATCGACCGCGGTAAGCGTGCGGTAGGTATCTTCCGAGAAGTCCTCGTGCCCTGGCGTGTCGAGCAGGTTGAAGGTGATGCCGCCTTTTTCGAAGGTCATGACCGAGCTGGTCACCGAGATGCCGCGCTGCTGCTCGATCTTCATCCAGTCCGACCGCGCCCGCCGAGCCTGGCCGCGCGCCTTGACCTCGCCGGCAAGATGGATCGCGCCGCCCTGGAGCAGCAGCTTCTCAGTCAGCGTGGTCTTGCCCGCGTCAGGGTGCGAGATGATGGCGAAGGTACGGCGGTTCGAAATTGCGGACGTCATGGCACGCGCGGTTAGCCTCCCCGGCTGGTCGCGTCCACCCGGCCTTTACATGAGATGGTAATCGCATTATGAGAACATGGTCTTATTAAAGGGGTTGATCATGCTGGCCAGGGAAATGATGGACGCCAAGCTCGAGGAGCATTTCGGTTTCGAGGCGCGGGACGATGTCGAAGGGGTGCTTTCGACGCTGACGGAGGATGTGGAGCACGACATCGTCGGCTGGCCTGCGGGGCCCAGCCACGGCCGCGAGGCGACGCGGGGCTTCTACACCGCCCTGTTCGCCGATCTTGCCGACGGGCAGGTGAAGAGCATCCGTCGTTTGTATGGGGACAACTTCCTTGTCGACGAATCGGTCTGGAGCGGGCGCGCCGCCGGCCGGCCGTTCGGTCTAGAGGGGCGCGGGCGGCCGCTTTCCTTTCGGCTGCTCCATGTCCTGGAATTCACCGAGGGCGGCCGGATATCGCGCGAGAACGTCTGGATCGACACCGCCGCGATCCAGCAGCAACTGCCGCAGGACTGATTGTGGAGATTGCCACGCAGGGCCGGACGGCACAACGCTCGCGCACGCGCAAGGCTATCCTGCGCGCCGCTTCCCGCCTGCTGGAACGCGGCGAGCGGCCGAGCCTCGACGATATCGCCGCAGAAGCCGAAGTCTCACGTGCAACGGCATACCGCTATTTTCCGGGCATGGAAGCACTGCTTGGAGAGGCTGCGGTGGACGCGCTGGTGCCGGAGCCGGACACGCTTTTCGCTGACGGCGCATCGCAGGATATCAAGGAGCGGCTGGCATTGGTCGACGACACTTTCGATCGGGCGTGCCGGTCTCGTGAAGTGGCGCTCCGCATGATGCTTGCGCGCATTCTCGAACGTTCTGCCCTGGGCGAGACAAGCGAGCCGCTGCGCCAGAATCGGCGGGTGCCGATGATCGAGGAAGCACTTTCCCCGCTTCGCGCGCGGCTGGATCCGCAACGGCACGAGCTTCTCTCTCGTGCGCTCGCCATGATTGTCGGGGCGGAGAGCTTCATCGTTCTGACCGACGTCGTCGGCCTTGACGAAGCGGAGGCACGCGAGGTCCGGCGCTGGTCCATTGACACACTTCTGGACGCCGCGCTCACACAGGGTTGAGTTCAACCGCAGCGTTCGGGAGCCCGTTCAATCGGCCGAAAGCACCGCCACGTCCATGCGGAACGAACGGTGTGCGCCGCGGCGAGTTGCACGGCACCCGGCTTGTCCTGGAAATCGCCGGTGAAACCGACCGGGTCGGCGTGGCCCTGCCAGGGCTCGATGCAAAGGAACCGCGCGCCCGGTTTCTGCCAGATGCCCAGCATAGGGGTGTCGGGAAAAGAGAGCGCGATCTGCGATGCGCCGGGCGTGCCGAAGGTGAGCGAGCGGCTGTTCAGGTTGTCCCAGATCATCGCATCGGCCTCGAACAGCGCGTCATGAAGCGCAAGGTGGTGCCCCTCGACAGGCGTGGGGAATGCGCCGGGCGTCATCAGGCCGCTCGACTCATCGAGGCGACGGATCGGCTGCGGCTCGGCCTCTGTGAAAGCGATCACATGGTCTGCCTTCTCCGCCCCGCCGGGCAGTGGCCAGGCGAAAGCGGGATGATAGCCGAAACTGAACGGCAACGGCTCGGCCCCCGGATTCCGAACGATCGCTTCGACATGCAGCGTCATTCCTTGCACGCGGAACGCGATCTCCAGCTCGAAAGCGAATGGATAGACCGCACGGCTCTCCGCGCTGTCACGCAGCCGGAAGGACGCCTTGCTTTCGCTCGATTGGATCACTTCGAAAGCCGAGTGACGCGCAAAGCCGTGTCTCGGCAGCTCGTACTCCTGGCCGCCCAGCCTGTACCGGTCGCCGTTGATGCTGCCGACGATCGGGAAGAGCACAGGCGCGTGCCCTGCCCAGAACGCCGGATCGGCATCGGTCATGAACTCGCGGCCCTGCGCGTCCGTCAGCGACCAGAGTTCCGCGCCTAGCGGATTTATCCGTGCGGTGAGATCGCCGGAGGTGATGGTCACGAAATCCATTTCCGACACCGGCACTCTCCTCTTCCGATTTCAACCGCGCAGAACGGCCCCAAGCTTGGCTGCAGCGGCGGTTACCCTGTCGGCGATCGCCTTGAGGTCTTCCTCCTTATAGCTTTTTTCGAGCGGCTGCAGCGTCACTTCCAGCGCGAGTGACTTCTGCCCTTCGGGCACGCCGGTTCCGCGGAAGTCGTCGAATACGCGGGCCGCGACGATGTTCGCCTTGTCCGCCGCCTGCACGGCGCGCACCAGATCGCCCGCCGGCGTCTCGACCGGCAAGAGGAAGGCATAGTCGCGCTTTACGGCCTGCAACGCGGGCGGCGCATAATGCGCGCGGGCGAAGCCTGCCGCACCCCTCCGGGGGGGGGTGGCATCCAGATGGATCTCGGCCATAGCCACCGGGCTGTCGATGTCGAACTGCCGGGCCAGGCTCGGGTGCAGCATGCCGAAGCGCGCGAGCACGTTCTTCGGGTCGAGCCGTAGCGTTGCTGACTGGCCGGGATGATACTGCGGCCCCGCGTCGCCCATGACCTGCAGCTTGTCGACTGGTGCACCCGATTCCGCAAGCAGTGTCAGGGCTTCGGCCTTGGCATCGTAGGCATCGAACACCGCCGCCTTGCCTGTCGCCCAGCCGCGTGGAGTCTTCTCGCCCGCCAGTACAAACCCCAGCGTCAGCCGTTCGTCGCTCATGCCGGCTTGCCCGCGCAAGTAGCGGCGGCCGAGCTCGAACAGGCGCAGGCTGGATGCGCCCCGGTCAAGATTGCGCCGCACCGCCGAAAGCAGGCCGGGCAGCAGCGAGGGGCGCATGGCCTTCATGTCCTCGCTGATCGGGTTGGCAAGAATCCAGAGGCTACCGTCGCCCGCGGCAAATGCCGCCGCTTCTGCCTCGGGAAGAAAGGACCAGGTCACCGCCTCATGCATCCCGCGCGCTGCGGCTGCGCGGCGGACGCGGCGTTCCAGTTTCTGCATCGGCGTTGCGGTAGGCCGGGCAACTCCATCGGCGCGCGGCAGCGGCACGCTCTCGACCTTGTCGAGGCCGTGAATGCGTACGACCTCTTCCACCAGATCGGGAGCGCCGTCGATGTCGGGCCGCCAGCCGGGAACCGTCACGGCCCAGTCGGGCGCCACCGCGAAGCCGAGGGCGGCAAGGATCCGCTTCTGCTCTTCATCGGGCACCGAAACGCCGCCGAGCTTTGCCGTCAGCGCGGGATCGAAACGAACGATTTTCGGCGTGTTCGGCGCTGCGCCGGCGCGCACGACTTCTGAAGCCTCGCCGCCGCAGAGCATCAGGATCAGCCTGGTCAGGTGATCCATGCCGGTATCGAGGAAATCGGGATCGATACCGCGCTCGAACCTGCTGCGCGCATCCGAGGTGAGATTCAGCTTGCCCCCGGTGCGGGCGATGCGCTCGGGATCGAAATACGCGATCTCGAGCAGGATGTCGGTCGTCTCCTCGGTGCAGCCCGAATGTTCGCCGCCCATGATACCGGCAATGTCGTGGACACCGGCTTCGTCGGCGATCACGGTCATTTCGGAATCGAGCGCATATTCCTTCTCGTTGAGCGCCAGCACCGTCTCGCCGTCGCGCGCGCGCCGGGCCACCACCGCGCCCTTGAGATTGGCGAGATCGTAGGCATGGGCAGGGCGGCCATAAGCCAGCATCAGGTAGTTGGTGGCGTCCACCAGCGCCGAGATCGGCCGTTGCCCCGCCGCCTTGAGCCGGTCCTGCAGCCACTGCGGCGAAGGGCCGTTCTTCACGCCCCTGATGACGCGGCCGTAGAAGGCGGGACAGCCCTCGGGATCATCGGTGCGCACCTCGACGGGGCAGGGGAAAGAGCCGGGGTGGTCGATGCGCTCCATCGGCAGCAGCGTCCCGAGACCTGCAGCGGCGAGATCGCGGGCGATGCCGTAAAGGCCCATGCAGTCCGGCCGGTTGGGCGTGATGGCGACGTCGATTACCGGATCGGCGCCATGGTACTCGGCAAAAGGGGTGCCGACCGGCGCATCCTCGGGCAGCTCGATGATGCCCTCATGATCCTCGCCCAGCTCGAGCTCGCGGGTCGAGCACATCATCCCGTTCGATTCCACGCCGCGGACGGCCGCGACTTTCAGCGCCATGCCGTTCACCGGCACCACTGCGCCCGGCAGGCCGAGCACCCCTACCAGCCCGGCGCGGGCATTGGGGGCGCCGCAGACGACCTGAAGCGGGTTTCCTTCGCCGGTATCGACCTTCAGCACCTGCAGCTTGTCCGCCTGCGGGTGCTTTTCGGCAGTCAGCACGCGCGCGACGCGAAAGCCCGCCAGCTTCGTGGCCGGGTCCTCTATGCCCTCGACCTCGAGGCCTATGGCGTTGAGCGTTGCCGCGACTTCCTCGACCGCTGCCTCGGTGTCCAGGTACTGCTTGAGCCAGGAGAGGGAGAATTTCATCTGTTCTTTTCCTTCCGCTCAGGCCGACGTCCCGACGCCGCCCGAAAGGGTCGGCACGTCGAGGGCGGAGAAGCCGTAGTGGGAGAGCCAGCGCGCGTCGCCGTCGAAGAAGGCGCGCAGGTCGTCCATGCCGTACTTGAGCATGGCGAGCCGGTCTACGCCGACCCCGAATGCAAAGCCTTGCCACTCGTCCGGGGCGAGGCCGCCGAACTCTATGACACGGCGGTTGACCATGCCTGAGCCGAGCACTTCCATCCAACCTTGGCTGCCGCCGATGACGCGCTTGCCGTCTACGAGCGTATAGCCGACGTCGACTTCCACTGACGGTTCGGTGAAAGGGAAGTAGCTGGGGCGCAGGCGCAGGACGACATCGTCGCGTTCGAAGAAGGCCCGGAGAAAAGTCTCCAGCGTCCATTTGAGATGGCCGAGGTGAATGCCGCGATCGATCACCAGCGCCTCGATCTGGTGGAACATCGGCGTATGCGTCGCATCGCTGTCGGAGCGGTAGACGCGGCCTGGCGCGATGATCCGTAGGGGAGCCCCTTGGGAGAGCATGGTGCGGATCTGCACCGGCGAGGTATGCGTGCGCAGCAGCATCTCGCGCCCCGCTTCGCTGCGGTCCGGAAAATAGAACGTATCGTGCATCGCGCGCGCCGGGTGCGTCTCGGGCATGTTGAGCGCCGTGAAGTTGTGCCAGTCGTCCTCGATCTCCGGCCCGGTGGCGACTGCGAAACCCATGTCGGCGAAGATCTCGGCCAGCTCGTCCATGACTTGCGAGACGGGGTGTACGGACCCGCGCGGAGCCTCGGGCGAGGGCAGGGTGAGGTCCATCGTCTCGGCGGCCAGCCGCGCTTCGAGTGCTGCGCGTTCGAGGGCGGCCTTGCGCTGCGCGATCGCTTCAGTCACTGCCTCGCGCAAGGCGTGGATCTTCGGCCCCTCGGCCTGCCGCTCTTCCGGGCTCATGCCGCCCAGCGTCTTGAGCAGAGCGGTTATCTCCCCGGTCTTGCCCAGATACCGGACGCGCAGAACCTCAAGCGCTTCGAGCGTCGCGGCAGAGGCAACTTCGTCGAGGATACGCCCGTTAGCGTTTTCAAAATCAGTCACCATGATACCTCGTCATTCCCGCGAAAGCGGAAGCCCATCTCCTGCCCCAACCCAACGGCCGGGCGCCGTGGCAGCGGTTCGAAGCTGAAGCACGCCGCAAGGCCGCGCCAGTCGGTATTCGCCTCCTTGATCAGAACGATATTCCACGTGCGGACTACCAAGCGAAAGGGCGCGGGCGGCACCAGCCGCCCACGCCCTTTTCAGTGCGCTGTGAAGCGAAATCGAACTGCCGGCTCAGGCGGCCGGCAGCGCCGCTTTCGCCTGCGCGATGACGGCGGTAAAGACTGCGCCTTCGTTCATGGCGAGATCGGCCATGGCCTTGCGGTCCAGTTCGATGCCGGCGAGCTTGGCGCCGTGGATGAACTGCGAGTAGGTCAGGCCTTCGGCGCGGACGGCAGCGTTGATGCGCTGGATCCAGAGCGCGCGGAAGGTCCGCTTCTTCACCTTGCGGTCGCGATAGGCGTACTGCCCGGCCTTTTCGACGGCCTGGCGCGCAACGCGGATCGTGTTCTTGCGGCGGCCGCGATAACCCTTGGCCTGATCCAGAATCCGCTTGTGCTTGGCGCGCGTGGTGACGCCACGTTTGATGCGGGACATTGGCTAGTACTCCTGTCTCAGTTGAGCCCGTAGGGCGCCCACTTCTTGATGACCTTGGCGTCCGCGTCGGAAATGACCTCGGTGCCGCGGTTCTGGCGGATGTACTTGCCGTTGTGGCTGATGAGGCGGTGGCGCTTGCCGGCCACGCCGTGCTTCACCTTCCCGGTGGCGGTGAGCTTGAAGCGTTTCTTCACACCGCTCTTGGTCTTCAACTTGGGCATTTTCGTCTCCTGTTCTCAGGACACGTCCCGCCAGCCGTGGCAGCCCTGATGGCCAGGCCGGCGCGTCGAATCTCCGCAAGGGAGCTTCGTCCGTGTCGATTGAAGGACGCGCCTTTAGTGCCATGGCCCGCGAAAGGCAAGCCCGCATAAAGACGCGTTCATGCCCCGCGCGCGGGCAGAAGGCGCCCGACCGGTTGTCGCGCAGCCATTTCAGGAAATCCCCGGATCGTACCGGCCGGGCGCCGCGGGGCAGGGCAGCGCGCCAGAAGTAAAGCTGTGCGCTCACCACGGCGCGGCTGCCGCTGCGGACCGGAACGGTCATACGCCGGTACTCGGGACCTTCATAGCGGTCGAGCAGGGCAAGTTCGCCAGCCCGGAGATCGAGTTCGCAAATGGTGCCGTGGACGCGTTCGCACGACCTGGCTGGGACAAGGGCGGGATACCAGCCGTTCGCGTCGGGCACCGCGAGGATCCGGCCGGCGGCGCTGGCCGCTTCGCTCCACACCGCCCGCTGTCCGATCCACGATGCCACGCCGGTAGGTGCGGCCGGCTGCAGCGTTCCGTATAGAAAAAGGCGCAGCCGGGCCATCGCGCGCCGGCGGCTCAGTGATGACAGGCCAGGGCTTCGACCACGTCCTCTAGCCGGGCGGGATCGCCGATCGCCAGGACTTCCCCGTCGCACTCTGCGGTGAGCGGCTCTCCGTGCCAGTCGCACATCGTGCCGCCTGCCCCTTCGACGATCGGCACCAGAGCGGCCCAGTCGTGGAGCTTCAGGCCGGCCTCGCAGACGAGGTCGATCTGACCGGAGGCGAGCAGGCCGTAATTATAGCAGTCCCCGCCCATCATCATCCGGCGATGATCGGTCCGGGCGGCCAGCGCCATGAAATGGTCGCCCTCGTGGTCGTTGAAATACTGCGGTCCCGTGGTGGCCAGCATGGCTTCGGACAATTCCCGGCAGGCGCGGGTGCGTACTTCCCTGCCGTTGAAGGTCGTCGGCCTCCCCGTTGCGCCGATCCAGCGCTCACCGAGGATGGGCTGGTCGATGATCCCGAGCACTGGCCAGCCATCGACGAGCAGGGCGATCAGCGTGCCGAAGATGGGACGGCCCGCCATGAAGGACACGGTGCCGTCGATCGGATCGAGTACCCAGCAGCGGCCAGAGCAACCCTCCAGCGAGCCGAATTCCTCGCCGACAATCCCGTCGCGCGGCACTTCTGCCATGAGGACGCGCCGCATCACTTCCTCCGCCTCCCTGTCGGCGAGTGTCACCGGGGTGGCATCGGCCTTGCGTTCGGCGCCCAGGCCGGAGCGGAAGTGTGGCCGAATGGCATCACCGGCCGCATCGGCAAGCCGTAGGGCAAGCGCAAGGTCCTGATCGATCTTCATCGGCCTTCTCTGCCCGGGGCCTTTGCCGCTGGTCAAGCTGCAATGCGGCAAAAGACCAACCTGTAAGATAATTGCAGCTTAGATGATTTAAATATAGGTTTTGCCCAAGTTGTGGCGCGGGACGGCGTGCCGCTATCTACCTATGGGGGAATCACACGCGGCAAGAGAGGGGCATGCAGCAAAAAAAGCATCCGGCGGTCGATCATGCCATTGCGCCGGAACAAGGGGTGACACGCAAGGGCCAACCCTTGTCTTACAATAGGGCGCCCGCTCCCGACCTGGCGCCGTGGATCGGGCGCCTTTACGTCACCAAGGTCAATGCACCCGCGGATTACACCCTGTCCTGCGGCCTGTTCAACGACACCGCCGTCGTTCGCGTCCAGCTTGCCGGCCAGTGGACGGCCGAAACGGCCAGCGGCCACGAGGAGTTCGGCAAGGCCGCCCTGTTCTTCGGCCCCCAGACGCGCCGCATGCCGGTGGCGGTCACCGGCAGTTTCATCAGTGTCGGCGTGGCATTGCGGCCGGGCACCACCACCGCCCTGCAGGGCCCTCGCGTCGGCGATTTCCTCGACCGCCTGGTTCCGACCCATGTCGTTGCCATGCCATCCGAAAAGATCCTGGAAGGGCTTGCTTCAGACGGCACTCCGGAAGACTGGCTGCATGCGATCGAGGTGCTCTTCCGCTGCCGCGTCGAACAGGTGGATGGTGCCTTGCCTGACCCGGTCGCGTCGCGCTTCGAAGAGATCTCGTTCGCCAATCCGGGTATCTCGGTCGCCGATGCCGCGCGCGAATGCGGGGTCGAGCGGCGCAAGCTGGAGCGGGTGGTCAACCGTGACTTCGGCATGCCGCCCAAACAACTGCTGCGCCGGGCCCGTGCGCTGGACATGGCGAGCCACTTGCGCGGCGTCGCCGACACCGAGGAAGCGGACGAGATCGCGCTGCGCTACTACGACGAAAGCCACTTGATCCACGAGTTCACCGAACTCTTCGGCATGTCGCCGCGCCAGTTCGTGCGCCGGCCGCAGCCGATCCTGACCCTGGCCCTCGAATCGCGGCAGGCGCGCCGGCTCGAAGCGCTCAAGCGGATCGAGCCGGGGCAGAATCGTCCCTGGGAATGAACCGGTCGAGGCGCTGCCTCAGTCGAAAAGGCTGGAAACCGAGCTCTCGTCAGCAATGCGGCGGATCGCCTCGCCAAGCAGCGGGGCGATGGTAAGGATGCGGATGCGATCGGACTCGCGCGCGGCTTCGGTGGCCTGGATCGAATCGGTGATCACCAGCTCCTTGAGCGCGGATTTGCTGACCCGCGAAACGGCAGCGCCGGACAGCACGCCGTGGGTGATATAGGCGGTCACGCTGGTGGCGCCTTCGTCCATCAGCGCCTGCGCGGCATTGCACAGGGTTCCGCCCGAATCGATGATGTCGTCGATCAGGATGCAGGCGCGGCCCTTGACGTCGCCGATGATATTCATCACCTCGGACTGCCCGGGCCGGTCGCGGCGCTTGTCGACGATGGCCAGCGGCGCGTTGTCGAGGCGCTTGGCGAGCGACCGGGCACGCACGACGCCGCCGACGTCGGGCGAGACCACCATCAGCGACTGGTCGCCGTACCGGGCCTGGATATCGGCGGCCATTACCGGCGCGGCGAAGAGATTGTCGGTCGGGATATCGAAGAAGCCCTGGATCTGCCCCGCATGGAGATCGACCGAGAGCACGCGGTCGGCGCCGGCCTCCGTGATGAGGTTGGCGACCAGCTTGGCCGAGATCGGCGTGCGCGGGCCCGGCTTGCGGTCCTGGCGGGCATAGCCGAAGTAGGGAATGACGGCCGTGATCCGCTTGGCCGATGCGCGGCGCAGCGCATCGATGCAGATCAGCAGCTCCATGAGGTTGTCGTTGGCCGGATAGCTGGTCGGCTGGACGACGAAGACGTCCTCGCCGCGCACGTTCTCGTGGATCTCGACAAAGATCTCCTCGTCCGCGAAACGCCGGACGCTGGCGTCGGTGAGCGGCAACTCGAGGTATCCCGCAATCGCGCGTGCGAGCGGAAGGTTGCTGTTGCCGGACATGATCTTCATTGCGAATCCCCGCGGGCGGCCGGTTTGCCGAGTCTGTTGCCGCAGGCCTCTAGTCATGCGTCATGCGATTGCAATAGACCGCCGCGCTTTTTCACCCGTGCCCGGAAAAGGCGAAGCCGAGCCCGGCGAAGCGGACCCGGCCTGGTTTGCCTGACGCGGAGAGCGCCCGTGGATCAGACGCGGTGTTCGCCCTTGATCCAGCGGACCGTTCCCGAGCTTGCGCGCATGACGACGCTTTCCGTCGTCATCTTGCCGCCCTTAAGGCGCTTGACACCTTCAAGCAGGGAGCCGCTGGTGACTCCGGTCGCGGCGAAGATGCAGTCGCCCTTGGCGAGATCGTTCAGCGAATAGATCCGGTCCAGATCAACGATGCCCCATTTGCGCGCCCGTGCCCGCTCGTCGTCGTTGCGGAACAGGAGGCGGCCCTGCATCTGGCCGCCGACACAGCGAAGCGCTGCTGCCGCCAGAACGCCTTCAGGGGCGCCGCCCGAGCCCATGTAGACGTCGATGGTGGTGTTCTCGTCAGTCACGGCGATGACGCCGGCCACGTCGCCATCGGGAATCAGCTGGATGCCGCAGCCGATTTCGCGCAGCTCGGCGATCAGTTCCGCGTGACGCGGACGGTCGAGCACGCAGACGATGATCTCGTCCGGCTGCACGCCCTTGGCGGCGGCGATTGCCCTGATGTTCTCGGTAGGAGTCCGGCTGAGGTCGATCACGCCCTCGGGGTAGCCGGGGCCGACCGCGATCTTGTCCATGTAGACGTCAGGCGCGTTCAAAAGGCAGCCTTCCTCCGCGGCGGCGAGCACCGCCAGCGCGTTCGGGCCGGCCTTGGCGGTGATCGTCGTCCCTTCGAGCGGATCGAGAGCGATGTCGATCTTCGGGCCCTTGCCGGGCGCCCCGCCCACCTTCTCGCCGATGAAGAGCATAGGCGCCTCGTCCCGCTCACCCTCGCCTATCACGACCGTGCCGTCGATATAGAGTTCGTCGAAAGCCTTGCGCATTGCCTCCACTGCGGCATGATCGGCCGCTTTCTCGTCACCGCGGCCGACCAGATCGGAAGCGGCGATGGCGGCAGCCTCGGTCACGCGCACCATTTCGAGAACGAGAACGCGATCGAGTACTTTACTTGCGGGGGTCTTGTTCTTGAACATGGTCGCTCCGGATTGATCCAGGGAGGAGAGGTCCGGACCGCTTAGACAGAGGATTTCGAATTGTCGAGAAGCTGGCAGCTCCTTTTGGCGATTGCCGCAATGGGCCCCGCCCCGGCGATTGCACAGGTCAGCGAAGGGGACCGGCAGATTGCGGAAAAGATGATGTCCGCCGGCCGCGTTACGCCCGACACCCTGACCGATCGCTGCCCCAAGCCCGAACGGCGGGGCGACATCGTCGTCTGCGCCGAGAGGCCGGACGAGTTCCGCATGCCTTCGACCGCGGACAGTGACCCCAATTCCAAGGAGGCCCTCGATGATGGACGGCTGCATCCGCCCGACGTTTCCGGCGGCGGCATCTTCAAGGGGAAGCCGACCATGGGCTTCGGCAAGGTGAGGGTACCCTACATGATCGACCTGTCGACAATCCCCGAAGCGCCCCAGGGTTCGGACGCGGACAAGATCGCCAAGGGAGAAAAACGGGCGGATTGATCGGGGAGGCAGGACGTCTTCCGACCACTTCAAGGCGATGGCAGACGGCGCAAAGGGCCCGCCCTACCGCATCAGCCCGCCGATAAGATTGCGCGCGAAGCGGCCGATCCCCGGTATCCCGATGGCCTTGCCCAGCACATCGCCGACAGTACCGGCCGCGGCGCCGGCTGCCGAGGCGCCCGGATTGGCGCGGCTCTTGCGTCCCTGCATGGTCTGGGCGAGGATCGAGCCGGCGCTCGCCGCCGCGGCGCCGACGACTGCCTTGGTGACCTTGCCGCCCAGGCCGTCCCAGAGGCTGGGGCTCCTGCGCTCGCGCCTGCGGACTTCCTCTTCGCCCTTTTCTGCCACCTCGCCGGCAGTGGCTGCGGCATCGGCGGCCTTGACCGCCAGAACTTCCTCGGCGCTCTCGCGATCGACCCGCGTGTCGTACTTGCCTCCGCAGGGGCTGGCCGACTGCACAGTCGCGCGTTCCGTTTCTGTGACGGGCCCCAGCCGCGAGCGCGGCGGCGCGATCAGGGTGCGCTGGACCACCGTCGGCGCGCCTTCCTCATCAAGCGTGGAGACCAGCGCCTCGCCCACCTTAAGCTCGGTGATCGCCGTTTCGACGTCCAGATCTGGATTGATGCGAAAGGTCTCGGCTGCCGCCTTGATGGCCTTCTTGTCGCGCGGCGTGAAGGCGCGCAGCGCATGCTGGACGCGATTGCCGAGCTGCCCGGCGATGTCTTCCGGGATGTCGATCGGATTCTGCGTCACGAAATAGACACCCACGCCCTTGGAACGGATCAGGCGCACGACCTGCTCCACCTTGTCCTGCAACGCCTTGGGGGCGTCGTCGAACAGCAGGTGCGCTTCGTCGAAGAAGAACACCAGCCTGGGCTTTTCCGGGTCGCCGACTTCGGGCAGGGCCTCGAACAGCTCCGACAGCAGCCAGAGCAGGAAGGTTGCGTAGAGCTTCGGGCTGCGCATCAGCCGTTCGGCGGCGAGCACGTTGATATACCCGTGCCCCTTGTCGTCGCATCTGATGAAGTCCTGGATCTCCAGCGCCGGCTCTCCGAAGAACTGCCCTGCGCTCTGGCTGTCGAGCGCGAGGAGCTGGCGCTGGATGGTCCCGACCGTGGCCTTGGTGACGTTGCCGTATTTTGTCGAAAGCTCTGCCGCATTTTCCGCGGTGTAGGCCAGCATTGACTGCAGGTCCTCAAGATCGAGCAGCAGCAGGCCACGTTCGTCGGCGAAGCGGAAAACGATGTTGAGCACGCCTTCCTGCGTCTCGTTGAGGTCCATCAGCCGCGAGAGCAGCAGCGGCCCCATCTCCGAGATCGTGGTGCGGACCGGATGGCCCTTCTCGCCGTAGATGTCCCAGAAAATGGCGGGATTATCGGCATAGGCGTAGTCCGTCAGCCCGATTTCCCTGGCGCGGCTCTCCAGCTTTCCGGCATTGCTGGACTGCGGGTTGCCGGCCATGGAAATGCCCGAAAGGTCGCCCTTCACGTCCGCAAGGAACACCGGTACGCCGGCTGCGGAGAACTGTTCGGCCATGGTCTGTAGCGTGACGGTCTTGCCCGTGCCCGTCGCCCCGGCGACCAGCCCATGCCGGTTGGCCCGGTTGAGGTGCAGTTCCTGCCTGTTCCCGTCGGCGCCAAGGCCCAGAAAGATTTCGCTCATTTTCGTTCCGCAAGCCCCTTCGTGCAGCCTTCCCTCCCGGTGATAGAAGCGCGCGCGCGCAAGCGCGAGCGGGATTTTGCCAGCCGTCGATTGTGCCGCTAAAGGCCGGGCCACACCATGCCCGAGCCTTTCGTACTTTTCGATGATGCCCGCAGCAGCGGGGCAGCCGATGCGCGGCTTTACCGCGATCCGGCCGAACTCGTCGTCGCATGGCGAGGCGAGGAGGTGGGGCCGGCGCTGGAACGAATCGAGGCGCTGCGGCGCCAGGGCAGGCACCTTGCGGGCTACCTCGCCTACGAGGCGGGCCTTGCCCTCGAGCCGCGCCTCGCGCCCTTGCTGCCGCAAAGCACCGGCGCGGCGGGACCGCTCGTGTGGTTCGGCGCCTTCAGCGGCTACGAGACCATACCCGCTTCGGAGGTTCCGTCGTGGCTCGCCGGTGCGGCCGACGGCAGCGAAGCCGGCATCGGCCCGCTCGAACCGCAGGCGGCGATCGGCGACTACGAGCGGGCTTTCAACGTCCTGCACGGCGCCATCGGGGCGGGGGACATCTACCAGGCCAATCTCACTTTCCCGCTCGCCGGCCCCTGGCATGGCGATCCGCTGACCCTCTATGCCGCGATCCGTCCCGCCGCCGCAGCCGGCTACGGCGGCATCGTCCATGACGGCAGCCGCTCGATCCTGAGCTTTTCGCCCGAACTGCTCTTCTCGCTGCATGGCCGTTCCATCCGGGTGAAGCCGATGAAGGGCACCCGGCCGCGCGGCCGCAGCCCGGCTGAAGACCGCTGCCTGCTCGAGGAACTCGCCAGCTCGGAAAAGGATCGGGCCGAGAACCTCATGATTCTGGACCTCATGCGCAACGACCTCTCGCGAGTGGCGCAGGCGGGGTCGGTGCGGGTCGAGGCTCCGTTCACCGTTGAGAGCTATCCCACTGTCCACCAGATGGTCTCCACGGTCCGGGCAAACCTCGTTGCAGGCAAGGGCGCCGTCGATATTCTGCGCGCGCTGTTTCCCTGCGGTTCGATCACCGGCGCACCCAAGATTCGCGCGATGGAACTGATCGCCCGGGTCGAGCGTGACCTGCGCGGTGCTTATTGCGGCTCGATCGGACGGATCGAACCCTCTGGCGATGCGGCATTTAATGTGGCAATCCGCACCTTGCGGCTCATCCCCGGAGAAAACGGGGGCGGTAGAGCGGTTCTAGGGGTCGGGTCGGCAGTAGTCGCCGATTCGCAAGCACTTCCCGAGTGGCGGGAGTGCCTGGTCAAAGGGGGTTTCGTGCGAGAGTCGGGAGCTCGACAATCGGGGGGGGCATCCCCGCTAGCGAGTTTCGATCTGATCGAAACCATGCGTTTCACGCCCGAAGATGGCATTCCGCTCCTCGAGCTGCATCTCGAGCGGATCAAGGCCAGTGCCGCGCAGCTCGGCTTCACATTCGACCGGCACGCGGTGCGCAACGCCATCCAGGCCCTGTGCTTCGATGCCGAACGCCCCGCGAAGCTGCGCCTCGTGGCCGCGCGCAGCGGCGCTTATGCGCTGGAACTGGCGGTCATGCCCGACAACCTTCCAGAACCGGCTGCGGTTGCCGTGCTGCGCCTGCCGGTGGACAGCGGCGACTGGCGCCTGCGCCACAAGACCAGCGACCGCGGTTTCTACGAAGCCGGCCTCGCCGCCGCTAAAAAAGCCGGCGCCCACGAGGCCATCTTCCTGCGCGACGATGGCCTGGTGACCGAAGGCTGCTTCACCAACATCTTCGTCGAACGCGAGGGCAGGCTGCTGACCCCGCCGGCACGCCTTGGCCTGCTGCCTGGAGTGCTGCGCCGCTCGCTGATAGACGAAGGCCGCGTCGTCGAAGCCGAATTGAAGCTGGAAGACCTTGCCGGCGGCTTTCTGATCGGCAACGCTCTGCGCGGCCTTATTCCGGCAAGGCTGCTGACATGATGCACACATCCGCAAGCCTTTCCCGCATCACGCCCTCGCAGACGACGGCGATGACCGACCGTGCCACGCAGCTTCGCGAGCAGGGCGTGGACATGATCTCGCTGTCGGTCGGCGAGCCCGATTTCGCGACACCGCCCCACGTGATCGAAGCAGCCAAGGCGGCGCTCGACCAGGGCCAGACCAAATACACCCCCGTCGGCGGCACCTCGCGGCTCAAGCAGGCCGCCGCCCTACACTTCGCGCGCGACCTCGGCATCGAGGTGCCGGCCTCTCAGGTTACGGTGAGCGCGGGCGGCAAGCAGGCGATCTTCCACGCCATGCTCGCGACCGTAAACGAGGGCGACGAGGTGATCGTGCCTTCGCCCTGGTGGGTGAGCTATCCCGAGATCGTCCGCTTCGCCGGCGGCAAGGTCGTCCCTCTGATGACGTCGGCAAAGGATAATTTCCGCTTCACCGCCGCCGACCTGGAAGCGCAGATCGGCCCGTCCACGCTCTGGCTGCTGCTCAACAGTCCCGGCAATCCGACCGGTGCCTATTATCCGGCCGAGATGCTGCGCGGCATCGGCGAGGTGCTGCGCCATCACCCGCGCGTCATGATCCTTTCGGACGACATCTATGCGCCGCTCAACTACACCGGCCAGCCACACGCGACATTGGCGAACCTGTGCCCTGACCTGGCGGACCGCATCCTGACCGTCTCGGGCGTGTCCAAGAGCCATGCCATGACCGGCTTCCGCATAGGCGTATCGGCCGGGCCCGAATGGCTCATCCGGTCGATGGAAAAGCTGCAGTCGCATTCCTCGGGCAATCCCTGCTCGATCAGCCAGGCGGCCGCCGTCGCCGCCTTCGAAGGGCCGCAGGACTTCCTCGACCAATGGCGCGAACGCTTCCGTGCGCGGCGGGACATGGTGGTGAGCGCGATCAACGCCATCCCAGGCCTCTCTACGCCCACCCCCGACGGCGCTTTCTACTGCATGGTCGACGTGGCGCCCCTGATGGAGCGCTTCGGCGACGACGCGAAGCTGGCGCTGCACTTGCTCGACCATGGCGTCGCCATCGTGCCCGCCTCCGCATTCGGCAGCCGCGATGGCTTCCGCATCAGCTTCGCCGCGGACGATGCCAAGCTGAAAGAAGCCTGCCGCCGGATAGCCCGGGCGGTAGCGTGAACATGCCCTTCGACAAGCTCAGGGCCAGCGGGGTGAAAGTATCGACATGAACGCCGAAGCCACTCATCCGCTCGTCCCGAGCTTGTCGAAGGACGCTGGCCGCTGCCCCGGAGTGACCCAGGTAGGAATGGACCTGGAAATCCTCTTCGAAGATGCCGAAGCCCTGGTGATCGACAAGCCGGCCGGCCTGCCGCTGGATCGTCCGCGCGCCGGGGGGGACAGCCTCGACAATCATCTCGATGCGCTCAAACTCGGCTTTCTGCGCTCGCCGGTGCCGGTTCATCGGCTCGACCGCGATACTTCGGGCTGCCTGCTGCTGGCGCGCAACCCCAAGGCGCTCAGGCGCTTCGCGGCAGCGTTCGAGGAACGGTTGGTCGAGAAACGCTATCTGGGCGTGGTCGGTGGCGAGGTGGCCGAGGAGGAGGGAACGATCGCCCTCTCGCTGTCGAAAGTCAGCACGGCCCATAACGGCTGGCGCATGATCCCCGCGCGCAAGGGCAAGCCCGCGGTCACCCGCTGGCGCAAGCTCGACGCGCGCGAGGGGCTGACGCTCGTCGAGTTCCGGCCCGAGACGGGGCGCACCCACCAGATCCGCGTCCATGCTGCCTCCGGCCTTGGCGCCGCGCTCCTGGGCGATCCGGTCTACGGTTCCGGCAGAGGGGCCGGACGCACCATGCTGCACGCCGCCGGCCTGATCGTCCCGCGCGGCGAAAAGGCGCCGATCACCGCCGCCAGTCCGCTGCCCGCCGACTTCATCGCCCTCGGCTTCGCCGATGAGTGAAGCGGTCGTCGAGCGTGCGCAAGCCCTCGCGACCGAGACCTTCATCGCCTCGGCCGGGCCGGGCGGGCAGAACGTCAACAAGGTGGCGACCGCGGTGCAACTGCGCCTCGACGTCTATGCCCTGCGCCTGCCGCCGGAAGTGTTCAGGCGCGTGAAGGAACTGGCCGGAAGCCGCATGACAGCGAAAGGAGAACTTGTCCTCACAGCGCGAAGGTTCCGCACGCAGGAAGCCAATCGCGCCGATGCCCGCGAACGCCTGAACCAGCTCCTGGAGGAAGCGCACAGGCTTCCCGAGAAGCGGGCAAAGAGCCGTCTCAACCGAGTGGGCAAGGAACAGCGGCTCAAGGGCAAGAAGATCCGCGGGGCGGTGAAAGCGGGACGCGGAAAGGTCAGCTTCGACTGAGCGTCACCGGGCAGCTTCGGCCGCCGTCCCCGGCGAAGGCTGCGGCGCTTCGGACGGCGGCTTGCGCTCGTCGAGCATCGCTGCGGCCTCATCGAGGGCCCGCGCCTCTCCCATGGTGACGCTGCCGGGACCCGGGCCGGAATCGTTCTTGCCGCATCCGGGAAGCGCCAGGACGGCGGCGAGCAGGCACAAGCGCTTCACGGCCTCAGCCTTCGATCACGCGGGTATGCGGGTGATGCTTGTCGAGGTGCCTGCGGATGATCCTGAGATTGCGGCTGTTCGAACGGAACACGAAGTCGAAAAGATCCCCCGCGATCGGAATCGCGCCGAGCGCGGTGTCGATACCGACGTTGGCGGTCATGCGCGCAAGCTGCCATTTGGACATGCCGAGGTTGCGCGCTTCCCAGACCAGGTACATGCCGAGCGCCGCCCCAATGAGATCGCCGGCGATGGGCACCAGGCCGACGAGGGCGTCGAGACCGACCTTGCGGCTCGTGCCGGGCAGCGCGAACGTTCCCTCGAGAACGCGCTCGAGCGCTTCGATACGGCGGCGGATCGACATCGGATCCGAACCGAGCGGCAGGTCGACGCCCATGCGGCGGGTGAAATTCTGGCCAGTCGCCAAGATCTTGCCTCTCTGTCAAACTTGCTCAAATGCTGCTGGTCATTTGGGCAGCCAGGCGAGCGGCATCAAGGGGTGCCAGCCCCAGGCGTTGGTGGCAAAGCCGCTGACGCTGCCGCGCACGAGTGACCAGCGGATCGGCGAGCCGAAGGGAATGAAGACGTTGGCGGCGGTCAGTTCGGCCTCGGCTTCGGTCAGCAATGCCGCGCGTTCTTCCGGCGTCGGGGCGCTTGCCGCCTCCTCGACCCTGGCGTCCGCCTCTTCGGAGCACAGCCCTTCAGTGGAACCGCAGGCGAGGCGATTGAGATACCACGTGGCACGGGGATACCGGGCAATGTCGTCGACCAGTTGCAGATCGGCAGCGTCAGGGTCTTCGATCCTTTCGAGGGCGACCCCGATAGCCGCAAGGTCGGACGAGAGGTTGCCGAAGAGGATCCTCGATCCCTCGCCATCCGGCAGCCAGACCTTCAGCAACGGACCGGCCGGCGGTGCGGGTGAAGCCGGCGCCTTCTTCTGCCCGTCGGCAGCCGGGGGTTTGACACCCTTCAGGGCGGAACCGAAGCGCCACTGGCGGACACGCGCGCCGGCAACCGCCCGCCTGTCTTCGAGTGACTGTTCGCTCCAGCGCTCGCCGATGGTGCCGAGGTCGCCGTCGAGGCTGGGCGTGACGATCCGCGTCGTAGGGGACCAGCCGCCGAGGCCGAACGGGGCAATCAGCTTGCCGCGGTCGATCGCCATTGCCAGTGCTTCCCGATTTGCCGGGTCGGCAAGGAAGCCGCGATCGTTCATGACCTGTAGCCCGAACAGGCCGACGACCGGATCGAGCTGGATGGTTCCGCGCAGAATGCCGACCGAGCGCGTCAGGGGGAAATCCTGCACCCGGCCCCCAAGTACCAGATCGACCATACCCTCGTTGAAACGCTTGACCGCGTCCGGCCCGGCGACGGCACGAAGGGTGATGAAGCGTGTCCGCTTGCTCCAGTCCCGGATCTCGGGAAGCCCCAGCTTGGCGGGATCGATGGGCGTCAGCCGCGCGACCGCGCCTTCACGCGCCATGGCCATCGGGCCGGCGCCCTTCTTGTGGTCGTAGAGCCCAAGTTCCGGCTGCGCGAGAAGTTGCAGCAGGTACGGCATGGGGCGGGCAAGCCTGATCTCGATCACCCGTCCGGCCATCACCCGGACCTCCTCGATGCCCGACAGGTCGAGGCCCAGGGATGAGCCCTTCAGCGATCGGAGCGCTGCGTCGAAGGACTTCTTGGCGGATTCGGCGGAGATTGGATCGCCCGAGGCCCAGGCGCCGTCCCGCAGCCGGAAGATGTAGCTCTGGCCGTCGTCAGTGACGATCCACCGATCGGCAAGTGCGGGGATGACCCGGCCCATCTCGTCGAACGCGACCAGCCCCTCGACCGTCGCGGCGCGGACGAGCTGGCCCGCGGGGGCCAGTTCCGCGCCCTTTTCGAAGGGATCGTCAGGGCCGCCGATGACCGCGACGCTGAACGCTGACTTGTCGACTGAATTGCATCCGGCGAGGCCGAGCGCAACCAGAGCGGTCAGGACCCGGAAGTCTTTGCGCACGACGAGCATGGCTGCGGGAGTAGTCGATTTCCGCCGCGCCGCAAATGCGGGCCAGGAAAATTTCGCGCAGTAGCGAGGACCTTGGGGTCGGAGTCTTCCTGATGCCAAGGCCGAAGTCGAAGCAGGGGCCTGGAATCAGGTTCCGATATCGCTGAAAGGACGGAGGTCTAGATCTTGCGAAAAGGTCCGTCCTTCGGCGCCGGCTCGGGACGAGGCCGCACATAATGCGGCGCGGGATCCTCACCGGCAATGATCGGCGCACGGGCGAGCCTGGCGTCGATTTCATCGGCGAAGGCGACGCCGAAACGATTGTCCTGAACCCAGGCGACGGTGCCCCTGACCCACCCGACATTGCGGATGTCGACCGAGACCACGGCGCCGCGCGAGACGTGGACCGCGCCTTCGCCCATCATGCCTCGCGCGGAAAGGTTGCGCACCTTGATGCGATGGTCGCCTGGCAGGCCGTCGACGCGCAGATCAGCCAGGAGGAACAGGCTGTCGCGCGGAATCTGCCGATTGTCACCTTCGATCATGAGCTCCATCCGGCGTGGGGGCGGCATATGCGCCGGCGCACCGACGCATTGCCGATGAATGCTATCCGGGAGTGGAAAACAATCCGTTAACGCGCCGGTAACCCAATGGCATTTTCGAGGCACCGTGCCATTTCGGGTCAATCGTCGCGGGAAATCTTTTCGCGCCGCTCGTGGGCTTCCTGGGCCTCGACGGTCATGGTCGCGATCGGCCGCGCCTCCAGCCGGCCCAGGCCGATGGGCTCGCCGGTCACCTCGCAATAGCCGTATTCGCCTTCCTCGATGCGCCGCAGCGCGGAGTCGATCTTGGCGATAAGCTTGCGCTGGCGGTCGCGCGTGCGCAGTTCGATGCCCCAGTCGGTCTCGCTCGAAGCGCGGTCGTTGAGGTCAGGCTCCCGGATCGGGCCGTCCTGCAGCTGTTGCAGGGTGCCGGCGGCAGCATCCAGGATCGACTTTTTCCAGGCCAGAAGCAGGCGCCGGAAATAATCGAGTTGCGGCTCGCACATGTAGGATTCGTTTTCTTCGGCGACGTAGGAGCCACCCAGAGCGCGCTTTGCCTTGGCAAGCACATCAATTTCATCAGACAGGGCCGTTGCCATTCCAGAGAATCTCCGCACGAATGCCCCCCGGATCTTCACGCCCCGCGGCTCCGGACGTTTCCGGCAACCTTCGACGATCCGCGGTTGGGGGGCCTATAAATGGGCCGTTTTCGCGGCACAAGTTCATTCGCTCTACCGTCCACAAAAAACCTTAAGACCGGCTCAAACCGAAACATCTTCCGGACATGGACCGAAACTTTCACGGCCTTCATTAACCATTTATTGACCATGGATGCCGCAGCGTGCCCTTGTCGAACGAGTCCGTTGGGCTCGAAGACGGGGGTATCGAGATGCGAACTGCCTGGATCACGAACGTCAACTTCACCGCGGCCGCCGAAGCCGACCTCGAAGCCGAAGACCTGCTGGTCGCCAACTGCCTAGCCGCTGCGGCGCAAGGCGACATTTCCGCCTATTTCGACCTTGGCGTGGCCTATTCCACCGGCAGCCATGGTGCGAGCTGCGATCTAATAGAAGCGCACAAGTGGTTCAACCTCGCCGCCGTCGGCGGGCACGAGGAAGCGCCCACCTGCCGCGCCGAAGTCGCCGATGAGATGACTGCCCGCGAAATCGCCGAGGCGCAGCGCCGCGCTCGTGAATGGCTCGCCGCCTCGATGCGGCAGGCTGCTTGAGGCAATACTCAGGAAATCCGAATCAAGGCCCGCTCGCCTGAGCTTGTCGAAGGGTGTCGGCCCGGCGTGGCGCCAGCGTCCTTGACAAGCTCAGGAGAGCGGGAGTGATGCGGATCTCGCTGAACACAATGGGCTATTCGGATCGGAAGCTTTAGCTTCGACGAAAGGGTGCCCTCTCACCCAGCCAGATCTGGTCTTGGGCAATTCCCGCCCGCTCCCGTTCCAGATACTCGGCGATCGCCTCGCGCAGGCCTGCATGAACGAGGTAGTGCGCCGAAACGGTGCGCACAGGTTCGTAGCCGCGGGCCAGCTTGTGACCGCCCTGCGCTCCCGCCTCGACGCGCGACAGGCCCAGGGCGATGGCAGCATCCACCGCCTGGTAATAGCACAGCTCGAAATGGAGGAACGGCTTGTCGACGGTCGCGCCCCAGTAGCGCCCGTATAGCGCTTCCGAACCGATGAAGTTGAGCGCGCCGGCGATCGGCGTGCCATCCATGAATGCCATGACCATTAGGATGCGCTCGGCCATGGTTTCTCCAATCAGGGAGAATGCCTTGCGCGTCAGGTACGGACGGCCCCATTTGCGCGCGCCGGTATCCTGGTAGAAATGCCAGAAGGCATTCCAGTGCTCCTCGCCAAGCTCCGAGCCGGCAAGCCTGCGGATCTCCACCCCCTCCTGCGCCTTGGCCCTTTCCTTGCGGATATCCTTGCGCTTGCGGGAGGACAGGGCTGCGAGGAACTGGTCGAAGCTCTCATAGCCCCGGTTCTCCCAGTGAAACTGGATCTCCTCGCGCAGCAGCCAGCCCGCCTGTTCGAACACCGGCACCTGCCGGGGCTCGATGAAGGTTGCATGGGCCGATGAAAAGCCGTTCTCCCGGCACAAGGTCTCGGCCGCCCGCAAGAGGGGCAGGGCGAGTTCGGGATGCCTGGTCAGCAGTCGAGGGCCGGTCGCCGGCGTGAACGGCACCGAGATCTGCAGCTTGGGATAGTATTCGCCTCCCGCGCGTTGCCACGCATCGGCCCAGGCGTGATCGAAGACGTATTCGCCCTGGCTGTGCTGCTTGAGGTAGGAAGGCGGGGCCGCCGCGAGCCGGCCGTCCGGCCCTTTGATCGTGATCGGCGCCGGAATCCAGCCGCTGCGGCCGCCGACGCTGCCTGAATCCTCGAGCGCCTTGAGGAAGGCGTGGGAGACGAAGGGATTGCCGCCCGAAGTCAGCGCGTCCCACTCGTCGGCCGCGATTTCGCCGACGGAGCCGTGGACATTCGCGGTGAATTCGCCCTCGCTCACGCCTCTGCGCCGGCTCCCATGACTTCGGCCGCAGGACCCTCGACTATGCCGGCGTCGGCGTTCGCCGCAGCCCGCCTGCGGTGTTCGGCGGAGCGCACCGTCCAGGTCGCCACCGGCAGACCCCGGCGCCGCTGCGCCGTCGCGAATCTGCTCGGCAGATCGCGAACATCGTAGGCGAGGAAATCGGGCTTTCCGCGCCACAGCGCAAGATGCCTGCGGACTTTGCCCGGCAGCGCCCTGTCCTCACCCTCGGAGACGACCAGGCCCCTCACGATATGCGGCGAATATTTCCAGTACCAACGGGATACGCGCGGATCGAAGCTTATGACCGCGTGTGTGCCGGTATAGCCTTCGAGCACCCGGCGCACCGCGAGGCAGAGAGCGGCGGGCTGCTGGTTCCGCCGCGACTTGATCTCGATAAGTACGGGAACCCGCCCGGCGATCCTCGCCAGAACCTGCCGCAGGGTCGGGACCGTCTCGCTCGAGCCCGAGAGCGCGATCGCCCCCAGTTGCGCGGCGCTGCGCCGGATCACGGGGCCGGTCTCGCCGGTCAGCCGGTCGAGATCGTCGTCATGGAAGACCACCGGCTGGCCGTCGCCGGAGCGCTGCACATCCAGTTCAACCCCCAGTCCCCGCGCCAGGGCCCGCTCGAACGCTGCCATTGAATTTTCAGGCGCGCCGGCCCCGTGCAGCCCGCGATGGGCATAGTCGTGTTCGCCGATCCACTCGATCTTTCGCGGATCGGGGGCCGGCGACAGCCAGCGGTCAAGCAGGGCGAAGGGCAACGATGGCGTCCACTTCGACAGCGGCACCAAGCGGGAGAACCGGCACGCCGACGGCGCTGCGCGCATGCCTGCCCGCTTCGCCGAAGACCGCTACCATGAGTTCGGAGGCGCCGTTGGCGACCTTGGGCTGATCGGTGAAATCGCCCGTCGAGTTGATGAAGGCGCCGAGTTTGACCACGCGTTCGATCCGGTCCAGCGAACCGAGTGCGGCCTTGAGCTGGGCAAGGATCATCACGCCGCAGGCCTGCGCTGCCTCTATCCCCTGCTCGAGCGAAACATCCTCGCCCAGGCGGCCGGTGACGAGGTTGCCGCCGACGAAGGGAAGCTGCCCCGAGACATGCGCCAGGCCGCCGGCGGCCACTACCGGCACGTAAGCCGCGACTGGCGCCGCCGGTTCGGGCAGGGTCAGGCCGAGCTGTTCGAGACGGGCATCGATTTCACTCATTCTCTTCACGATCCTGTTCCAGTGGATTGGCCTCTTGTGGATTTGCAAGTCGGTCCAGCAGCCAGGGCAGGGCGCTTTCCCAGTCGTCGATTCGGGCATGGGCATGGCCCGCCTTGAGGGCGCAGGGGATGTGCGGCGCTATTGCCGGTTCGGCACAGAGATGCAGCCGTCCGACTTTCGGCGCCACTTCTGACACTGAACCATGGTGCGGGGCAAGGTCATCGACGAAGACGGCGCGGCTTGGTGCGTATTCGTCGAGAATTGCCTTGAGCGCCGGCCCCTTCGGTCCCTGGTTGGTGAAGACGCGCGCACCCAGCCCATGCTCCGCGAGCTGGCGCGTGCGGGCCTCCTTGCGGAAATCCAGGAGATTGGTGAGCACCACCACGTCGGCATGTTCCGAGATTTCCCGGATCGCCAGCACCGCTCCCTCGACCGGGGTCTGGCGGTGCATCTGGCTGTCGAAGAACTTGTTCAGCAGCGCCCACATCTCAGCCTGCTCCAGCGGCTCGCCGGAATCGAGGCGGCGCATCGAGCGGAGGAAATCGCCATGGCCGAAATCGAAGCTGACGCTCTCGTCCTCGGCCAGCCAGTCGCGAAAGTGGGTGACCATGTAGAGCAGCACTTCATCGCAGTCGGTGATGAGCAGGGGCCGCTTCATGCGCCCAGCCTTTCGCGCGCCGCCGCCAGCGTGTCGGGCTCGACGCCCAGCACATCGGCCGCCGCGATCAGGTCGGGCTCGTGCGCGCAGAGGAATTCGATCACCGCGGCCAGCGTCGCAGGCTCGCCCAGCGAAACGCGCAGCGAATCGGGCGTGAGGCCGGTCAGGGCGAGAAAGCGGGCAGCGCGGTCGCCGTCGCCCAGCACCCAGCCGAGCGCATTGAGCGCCAGCGCGTGAGGATCGGCGCCGGGACCGGCGGCTGGGGATGGCGGGTCTCGAAGAATTGTCAGTCTCGCCTGGCTGTCATAGAGCGGGTGCGCATCCAAGATGGTGGTCCAGGCGTCGAATGGCAAAGCGAATCCTCGTTGTCGAGGACAACGATCTCAACCGGAAGCTCTTTTGCGACGTTCTCAGGAGCCAGGGTTTCGCCGTCGAGCCGGTGGCCGACGGCCTCGACGCGCTGGAACGCGCGCGCCAGTTCGTGCCCAGCCTCATCATCATGGACATCCAGCTTCCCAACGTCTCCGGGCTGGACCTGATCGAGGCGGCCAAGAAGGATCCCGTGCTGCGGGCAATTCCCGTCCTTGCCGTCACCGCTTATGCCGGCAAGGGCGACGAGGAACGAATCCGCGAGGCCGGTGCCGAGGGCTATCTTGCCAAGCCGGTGTCGATCGGCCCGTTCATGCAGGCGGTGAGGGGGTTGTTGTAGGATGCCGCCGTGGATTGCTTCGTCGCTGCGCCCCTCGCGATGACCAGGGTGAATAGTGCGAAGGCCAGTGTTACTCGACCACGCACAACTTGACATTAGACATCCACGCCGCTTTTGCGCCGCATTTCACGGCCAGGGAGCCGCCGGACCCAATCGGAGTTGACTTGACATGGATCGCGAAGAAACCTCGGCCCGGATCGCCGGCCTTATCGAACCCTTCAACAAGAAGGGCATCGCGATCACAGATGGGACCCGCTTCACCGACGACCTGGAGTTCGACAGCCTGACGGTGATGGACTTCGTCGCCGCCATCGAGGACGAGTTCGACATCATCATCTCGATGAACCAGCAGGCCGAGATCGAGAACTACGGCCAGCTCGTCGATGCCGTGGTGAAGCTGCAGGGCTGAAGGAACCTGATCCCATGACCGACATGCTCAGCGACAACGTGACCCAGAGCCACAAGGACCTGTTCAGCAAGTTCGATCCGCTGATAGAAATGCGCGAGAGGCTGCTCGCTTCCGGAGTCGAGGACCCGTTCGGTCTTGTCATGGAGCGGGTCGTTTCCCCCACCGTCGCCATGTGCAACGGACGCGAGACGATCCTGCTCGGCACTTACAACTACATGGGCATGACTTTCGACCCGGACGTGATCGCGGCCGGCAAGCAGGCGCTCGACGATTTCGGTTCGGGCACCACCGGCAGCCGTGTGCTCAATGGCACGTACGCCGGGCACAAGGCGGTCGAGCAGGCGCTGTGCGAGTTCTACGACATGGACCATGCCATGGTGTTCTCGACCGGCTACCAGGCCAACCTGGGCATCATTTCCACGATCGCCGGCAAGGGCGACTACATCGTCCTCGACATCGACAGCCATGCCTCCATCTGGGACGGCTGCAAGATGGGCGACGCGGAAGTCGTACCGTTCAGGCACAACGATCTCGACGCCATGGAAAAGCGCCTGCGCCGCATTCCGGCGGGCGCGGGCAAGCTGGTCGTGCTGGAGGGCGTCTATTCGATGCTGGGCGATATCGCCCCGCTCAAGGAGATGATCGCCGTCGCCAAGAAGCACGGCGCCATGGTGCTCGTGGACGAGGCGCACTCAATGGGTTTCATTGGCCCGAACGGGCGCGGGGTTGCCGAGGAACAGGGCGTCCTGGACCAGGTCGACTTCGTGATCGGCACCTTCTCGAAATCGGTCGGTACGGTCGGCGGTTTCTGCGTCTCCAACCATCCGAAGTTCGAGATCATGCGGCTCGTCTGCCGCCCCTACGTCTTCACCGCCAGCCTGCCGCCGAGCGTGGTGGCAACCGCCGCCACCTCGATCCGCAAGCTGATGCATGCGGGCAACAAGCGGGCGCATCTGTGGGAAAACTCGCGCACGCTGCACAAGGGCCTGCGCGATGCCGGCTTCCAGCTTGGCACCCAGGAGCCGCAAAGCGCCATCATTTCTGTGATCATGCCAGACCTGGAGCGCGGCGCGGCGATGTGGGAGGCACTGCTCAAGGAAGGCCTCTATGTCAATCTTGCCCGTCCGCCGGCGACGCCCGCCAACATGACCCTGCTGCGCTGCTCGCTCTGCGCCGAGCATTCGGCCGAGCAGGTCCAGCAGATCATCGGCATGTTCAAGCGCGCCGGCAAGGCGGTGGGGATTGCGGGGTGAGCGATCCTGACCTGTACCAACCACCGCTCGTCTGAGCTCGAATCCTGAGTTCGTCGAAGAACGGACGCTCTGAACCATGCTTCGACACGCTCGGGACGAGCGGCGTCAGGTTGTGTCCTGTTCCAGAAAGAACCGGAAACAAGATCCCGTTTCGCACGAACGGAATACCGGCTCAATCCGAGTGGTCCTCAACCAGCTTGAGGAACGCTTCCATCCACTTGCCCAGGAACTTCGCCGAACTGCCAGCCACCGTGCCCTCGGGCGTGATGAGGTCCTCGCTCCACTGTACGAACGCCTCGGGCTGGCCGAGCGCCGGCATGTCGAGGTAGGCCAGCACGTTGCGCAAGTGCTGCTGCGACAGGGCCGTGCCGGTCTTGCCTGGCGAAACGCCTATCACGCCGGCCGGCTTGCCGGCCCAGGCGCTGGTGCCGTAGGGGCGGGAGGCATGGTCGAGGGCATTCTTGAGCACACCGGGCATTGACCGGTTGTACTCGGGCGTGACGAAGAGCACCCCGTCGGACCCGGATATAAGCGCCTTCAGTGCCTTTGCGGGTTCCGGCTGCTTAGCGTCGTCGTCCTGGTTGTAAAGCGGGAGCGCCCCGATGTCGGCGAATGTGAATTCGTGGCCTTGGGCGGCCGGCAGCCGGATCAGCGCCTGCGCCAGACGGCGATTGAAGGACTCGGCACGAAGGCTGCCGACGACGACGGCGATCTTGAGCGGCATGGCGGTCTCCTGCTTGCAAGCTGTCCCTGCAACCCGTCAGGTGCCGAGCCGTTCCCGTCCGGCCTTCAATGGATCGATATCAACCCGTCCACGGCGCGCCACTCCTGCGGTCCGATCAGGTGCTTGTGCGCGATGCGCACCGAATGCAGCGGACCTTCGATCTCGCGCCGCCAGTAATCGAGGAAATCACGAAGGACGGGGAACTTGGGCGCGACATCATATTGCTGGAAGGCGAAAAGCTGGAGCAGGCCCGGACGGTCTGGCAGGAAATAGTGGATCTCGATGGTCGAAAGCCCATAGCCTTCGAGTTGCATGAGGAAATCGCGACCTGACCCGATTCCGCGAACCGCCATGGCCCTCCTTCGGCACTGCCCACTATTGCAGTGCAGCAGGGCAAGGATGACACATCCGTGACCGCAGTCAAGTGCCTACGGAAACAGGAGTAATTCCCGCTGCCGGCTTGTAGGCGCCCGCATTTTTGCGGGACGAAGGGGCTGGTGCAGGTGTCCCCGCCCCGGCCCCCGTACCAGCTCACGCCGGCTTGATGCCCATGCAGAGGTACTTGACCTCCATGTAGTCGTCGAGACCGTAGTGCGACCCTTCGCGGCCCAGGCCGGACTGCTTGACGCCGCCGAAGGGCGCGACTTCGGTGGAGATCAGCCCGGTGTTGATGCCGACCATGCCCGCCTCCAGCGCTTCGGCCACGCGCCAGACACGGCCGAGGTCGCGCGCATAGAAATAGCTGGCGAGACCGAACTCGGTATCGTTCGCCATGCGGATCGCGTCGGCTTCGTCGCTGAAGCGGATCACGCCGGCGAGCGGGCCGAAAGTCTCTTCCTTCGCCAGCTTCATGCCGGGCGTCACGCCGGAGACCACCGTCGGATTGAAGTAGGAGCCGCCGCGCTCGTTGCGCGAACCGCCGGCAAGGACCCTGGCGCCGCCATCGATGGCGTCGCGCAAGTGCTCCTCGACCTTTTCGACCGCCTTCTCGTCGATCAGCGGGCCGACTTGCGTGCCTTCATCCATGGCATAGCCGACCTTCATGGCGTTCACCCGCGCGGCCAGCTTCTCGACGAATTCGTCATAGACGCCGTCCTGCACGTAGAAACGGTTGGTGCAGACGCAGGTCTGGCCGCCGTTGCGGAACTTGGAAATGATCGCGCCCTCGATCGCGGCATCGACGTCGGCATCGTCGAAGACCAGGAATGGCGCATTGCCGCCCAGCTCCATCGAGCACTTCTTGATCGTCTCTGCCGATTCCTTCAGCAGCTCGCGGCCGATCTCGGTCGAACCGGTAAAAGTGATCTTGGCCACCTTGGGGTTGCCGGTGAGCTCGGAGCCGATCTGCCCGGCGCTGCCGGTCACCACGTTTACGACGCCCTTCGGAATGCCCGCCATCTCGCACAGCGCCGCGATCGCCAGCGCCGAATAAGGCGTGGCCGAAGCCGGCTTGATGACCATGGTGCAGCCCGCCGCGAGCGCCGGGCCGAGTTTGCGGGTGATCATCGCATTGGGGAAGTTCCAGGGGGTGATCGCGCCGACGACGCCGACCCCCTGCTTGATGACGACGATCCGGCGGTCTGCGGCATGAGAGGGAATCACATCGCCGTAAGCGCGCTTGCCCTCTTCGGCGAACCATTCGATGAAGCCGGCGCCATATACGACCTCGCCCTTTCCTTCGGCAAAAGGCTTGCCCTGTTCGCGGCTGAGCAGTTCGCCCAGGTCGTCCTGATGCTGGATCATGAGGTCGTAGAGCTTGCGCATCAGTTTCGCGCGTTCACCGGCCGTCTTCGCGCGCCAGGCGGGAAGAGCCGCTTCTGCAGCGTCGATCGCCCGCGCCGTTTCCGCCTTGCCCATCTTCGGCACGGTACCCAGCACTTTGCCGCTGCCCGGGTCGGCCACTTCGAACGTGGTGCCAGAATCCGCGTCGCACCACTGGCCGCCGATGTAGCACTGCTGCTTGAGAAAATCAGTGTAAGCCATCTCTTGAGTTTCCCTGTCGTTCGCCGCCCGCTGCGCGTTTCCTGCCCTTTGCCGCTCGCATAGGAGGACCCGGGCCGGGTGGCAACCGGTCACTGCCGGCACCGGCCGTTCACTCCTTGCCGTAGCGGCGCCGGACCAGCGCCAGGAACGGACTCGAGCGTGCCTGGACCCTATGCGCTTCGCTCGCGTGGAGCAGGCCCACTTCCCTATGCAGCTCGAAATCCCTGACCGGCACGAAGCGTACCGAGGCGTCCGCGAAGCACTCGGGCATCATCCCCACGCCCGCACCGGTGCGGACGACAGCCAGCACGCGTTCGTCGCTGGTGGTCTTGAGCACGAAACGCGGACGCACGCCGCGGGCAACGAAGAAACGGTTGATCTCGGGCAGCGCCTCGCAGTGCCGGCGCAGCGCCATACGGTCGCGCGCGAGGTGCTCGGCCGTGATTTCGGGTTCGTTCGCGAGCGGGTGGTCCTTCGACAGCACCATCATGTAGCGTTCGCGCACCAGCACCTCGGGATTAAAACGCCCGTGATGCGGTCGCACCACGGTCAGAGCCACATCGATGCGGCCGCGCTCGAGCCGTTCGGTCAGGTCGCGCTCGCCGCCGTCGAGGACCTCCAGCGCCTCGCTCGAGCCGAGAGCGCGGTGCTGCTCCAGCAGGTCTTCGATCGCGCGCGTGGGGATCGTGCCCAGCACGCCGATGCGCAGCAGCGTCGGGTCGGAGACTTCGGAGAGTTCGACCAGCGCGCGTTCATATTCCGCAGCGATTCGCCGGGCGCGGACCAGGAAACGGCTGCCGGCGGGGGTAAGCGCCACCCCCTGCCGATCCCGGTCGAACAGACGCGCGCCCAGCTCGCGCTCCAGCTTGGCGATTCCGGCCGAGAGCGTGGGCTGGGTGACGCTGACCGCCTTGGCCGCGCGGCTGAAATTGCCGGTTTCAGCTACAGCGAGGAAATAGCGCAGGAGATATTGGTCTATCATAGGCGCTGTCTATAACGAGACTGTGTAACTTTCAATTTCCAGCCCCGCAGCCGGAGCGTTAGATAGACGTCGCAAATCACTCGATCGGGACAAAGGGAATGCCCTTCACAGCAACAAGGATGATCCGGGCATGAGCGCGCCTGTCCTTCAGAGCCACGTAAATCTCGACAGCCCGGAAGCGCAGGCACGGGTGCGGCACAACCGCGCTCTCGCCGCCAGGCTGCGGGAAAAAGCGGCGCAGGCCGCACTCGGCGGCGACGCCAAGGCGCGCGAGCGGCACGTGAGCCGCGGCAAGCTGCTCCCGCGGCAGCGGGTGGAGCACCTGCTCGATCCTGGCTCGCCGCTGCTGGAGCTTGGTCAACTCGCCGCCAATGGCCTTTACGGCGAGGACATCCCCGGCGCCGGCCTGATTACTGCGATCGGCCGCGTCTCGGGCCGTCAGTGCATGATTGTCTGCAACGATGCCACCGTGAAAGGCGGCACCTATTACCCGATGACCGTGAAGAAGCACGTCCGCGCACAGGAGATCGCGCTGGAAAACCGGCTGCCCTGCATCTACCTGGTCGACAGCGGAGGCGCCAACCTGCCTCACCAGGCGGAGGTTTTCCCGGACAAGGACCACTTCGGCCGCATTTTCTTCAACCAGGCAAACATGAGCGCGCAAGGCATCCCGCAGATCGCCTGCGTCATGGGCTCGTGCACTGCCGGCGGCGCCTATGTGCCGGCGATGAGCGACGAGACGGTGATCGTAAGGGAGCAGGGCACGATCTTTCTCGCCGGCCCGCCGCTGGTGCAGGCCGCCACGGGCGAGATCATCTCCGCCGAGGACCTCGGCGGCGGCGACCTGCACTCCCGCAAGTCGGGCGTGACCGATCATCTCGCCGACAACGACGAGCATGCGCTGACGATCGTGCGCGACATTGCCTCGCACCTCGGTCCGCCGCACCGGCACGGCCTGCCGGTAGAAGAGCCGCGCCCGCCGAAGTACGATCCGGAAGAGCTCTATGCGATCATCCCCGAGGACGTGCGCGCGCCTTATGACGTGCACGAAGTGATCGCCCGCGTGGTCGACGGCAGCGAGTTCCATGAGTTTAAGGCGCTTTACGGCGCGACGCTGGTCTGCGGCTTCGCGCATATCCACGGGCTGCCCGTCGCGATCCTGGCCAACAATGGCGTGCTGTTCTCGGAAAGCGCGCAGAAGGGGGCGCACTTCATCGAGCTGGCCTGCCAGCGCAGGATCCCGCTGCTGTTCCTGCAGAACATCTCGGGCTTCATGGTGGGCGGCAAGTACGAGGCCGAAGGGATCGCCAAGCACGGCGCCAAGCTGGTGACCGCCGTGGCGACCGCGACGGTGCCCAAGATCACGGTCCTGATCGGCGGCAGCTTTGGCGCCGGCAATTACGGCATGTGCGGCCGTGCCTACGATCCGCGCTTCCTGTTCACCTGGCCCAATGCGCGCATTTCGGTGATGGGCGGCGAACAGGCGGCCTCGGTGCTGGCGACGGTCCACCGCGACGCGGCCAAGTGGGATGAGCGCGAGGCGGAGGCCTTCAAGGCGCCGATCCGGCAGAAGTACGAGGATGAGGGCAACCCCTACTATGCCACCGCGCGCTTGTGGGACGATGGCGTGATCGACCCGGCGCAGACCCGGGACGTTCTGGGGCTGGCTCTGGGAGCGTGCCTGGAAGCGCCGATCCCGGATGCGCCCCGCTTCGGCGTATTCCGGATGTGATGGGGGTGGTCATCGCCTCGTCATTCCTCCCGCCTCACGGCGGGATCGGGAGTTAAATAATGATCAAATCCCTGCTCATCGCCAATCGCGGCGAGATCGCCTGTCGGGTCATCCGCACCGCGCGCAAGCTCGGCATCCGCACCATCGCAGTCTATTCCGACGCGGACGTCGACGCGCTGCATGTGCGCGAGGCTGACGAGGCCGTGCACATCGGCCCGGCGCCCACGCGCGAATCCTACCTCGTCGGCGAGAAGATCATTGCCGCCGCGCTGGCCACTGGCGCCGAGGCCATTCACCCCGGTTACGGCTTCCTGTCCGAGAACGCCGAATTCGCGCAGGCGGTGATGGAAGCGGGGATCGTCTGGGTGGGGCCCAACCCCGGCTCGATTACCGCGATGGGCCTGAAGGACGCGGCCAAGAAGCTCATGACGGAGGCCGGCGTGCCGGTGACGCCAGGCTACATGGGCGAAGAACAATCGGCCGCCTTTCTTGCCGAGGAAACGGCAAAGATCGGCTATCCGGTGCTCATCAAGGCCGTCGCGGGCGGCGGCGGCAAGGGCATGCGGCTGGTCGAGCGCGAGGACGATTTCGCCGATGCGCTGGCCTCGTGCAAGCGCGAGGCGGCGTCCTCGTTCGGCAACGACCATGTGCTGATCGAGAAATACATCGCCTCTCCCCGCCATATCGAGGTGCAGGTCTTCGGTGACAAGCACGGCAATGTCGTTCACCTTTTCGAGCGCGACTGCTCGCTGCAGCGCCGCCACCAGAAGGTGATCGAGGAAGCTCCGGCTCCCGGAATGGACGCTGCCACGCGCGAGGCGCTGTGCGCGGCTGCGGTCCGCGCAGCCAAGGCCGTGGACTACGTCGGCGCGGGCACGATCGAGTTCATCGCCGATGGTTCCGGCGCCCTGTCGGCGGACAGGATCTGGTTCATGGAAATGAACACGCGCCTGCAGGTCGAGCATCCGGTGACGGAGGAAATCACCGGGGTCGATCTCGTCGAATGGCAGCTTCGCGTCGCCAGCGGCGAGCCGATTCCGCTGCGGCAGGAGGACCTTTCGATCGACGGCTGGGCGATGGAAGCACGCCTCTACGCCGAGGATCCGGCCAAGGGCTTCCTTCCCTCGATCGGCAGGTTGGAACTGCTGCAGTTCGGCGAGGCTGAAGGGGGGCGCATAGATACCGGTGTGTACCAGGGCGCCGAAGTCTCACCCCACTACGACCCCATGATCGCCAAGGTCATCGCCTGGGGCGAGGACCGTGAGGAAGCGCGCGGGCGGCTGGGCGAGATGCTGGCCGACAGCGCCGTATGGCCGGTGAGGACCAACGCCTCGTTCCTGGTCAAGGCACTCCAGCATGCAGACTTCGCCGCAGGCAAGGTCGACACAGGTCTGATCGGCCGCGATGGCGAAGCGTTGGCCGAACCGCCGAGACCCTCCGCAGAGGCCCTGCAGGCGGCGGCGAATGCCCTGGTGCCTGTGACGGACATGGCCGGCTTCCGTCTCAACGCCCCGCCCGCCCGCTCGGCATGGTTTCTGCTGGACGGTGACAAAGTGGAAATCGAACTGGCCGGCGAGGGCAGCGAGGATCCGGCTTCGGGGGTGCTCGTGACCGAAGAAGGCCAGGCGTGGCTGCTCTCGTCCTGGCGGCATGACGCCGCTCACGGCGGGGCCGACAGTTCCGGCACGATCCTGGCGCCCATGCCCGGCAAGGTGATCGCCGTGGAAGTCGCTTTGGGTGACCGGGTGACGAAAGGACAGAAACTGCTCACGCTCGAGGCGATGAAGATGGAACATTCGCTGGCAGCGCCTTTCGATGGCGTGGTGGCTGAACTGAACGCCGAAACCGGCGCGCAAGTGCAGGTCGAGGCGCTGCTGGCGAAGATCGAGGAAGCGGAGTGATCCGCTCCGGCACGGGGAGGCCCAGGTAATGCCCGGAAAGTATTTCGACGAATGGCAGGTCGGCGACCGGGTCGTCCACCAGCCCAGCCGCACCGTGACCGAGACGGACAACCTGCTGTTCTCGGCCATGACGCACAACATGCAGCCGCTGCACCTCGATGCGGAGGCCGCGAAGGTGAGCGAGTTCGGCCGCATCCTGGTCAACTCGACCTTCACCTTCAGTCTGGCTGTGGGCCTGTCGATCGCCGACACCACGCTTGGCACGCTGGTCGCCAACCTCGGCTATGACAAGGTGGTGACGCCCAAGCCGACCTTTATCGGCGATACGCTGACCTGCTCCAGCGAAGTCGTGGAATTGCGCGAGAGCAGGTCGCGCCCGACTCAGGGCATTGCCGTATTCAAGCACGAACTCGCCAACCAGCGCGGGGAGATCGCGCTGTCGATGCTGCGCACGGTACTGCTGCAGAAGAAGGCCGCCTGACCGCTCTTCATCAGCGCGAGCGCCGCGCCGTCGGAAGGGGGATTTCAGGTGAAAGCCTGAGCCGGCCTAGCGATGATCCCGCCTGCTCATCGGGCGGAGCCGCACGGCAAGGCTGAGCACGAAAGGCCAGAACAGAGTATTGGCGATGTCGAGATAGGTGTCGGTCGGTCGCCAGCCATAGCTCAAGAAGTCGAGCACTTCGTTGGCTGCCTCTGCCAGCAGCACGAATGCGAAAGGAATGAAAGTTCCCAAGGAACGCCCGCTGGCCAACCGCATCAGCAGGAATACGGCCAAGCCGGCGTGAATGTGCAATATGGAATCGGGAAGACCCGTGCCATCGCCGATCCAGATTATGATTGAGTGATAGAATTCGGGAAAGTTCATCTAGGGGCCAGACATGGTTTTGTTGAGGGTGCAAGAAGCTGAATGTTCTTTTGTCCGATATCGCCTGAATGCCGGCACGGATGGTTTGATAAACGAGAGTTTTTCTGCATAATGCCTGAACGTCGTCGGGCGGGGCAGCCAGACCCGGCGATTTTCCCGATTCGTTTCGCTTCAACAGAAATATCGTTCAATGGAAACACGCATTCTCGTCGCCCTGGGGCTCATAGCCGGGGTCATGATCTTCGGCGTCGTGGCGGGGACCGTCACGCTGCGCCGCCGCCGCCGGGAGCGGCTTCGGCGGCGCGGCATCAAGACTCACGGGCATTGATGCGACAGAGCAGGCTGCCTAAAATCAGAGGCCTCTCCGTTCGTGTGGAGCGGAGTCGAGATACGAACGGGAGCCGGTGCAGTTAGATGCCGGTGTTCTGACCGGCCGTCCTTTCCATTGCGGGAAGAGCCCGTGGTCTGCGTCAAGGCGCCGCTCAAAGCCCAGCCGCTGGATGATCGTGCACAATTCGGAGCAGCCCCGCTCGTGCTGAGTCAGTCGAAGCACGCTGGCGCCGCGCTGCGTCCGGCACACCCTTGGCCCGCCGCTTGCGGCAGCCGCTCAGGACAAGATTTGACGAGCCCAGGTTAGCGGGTGTGGCGCAAATTTCCCGGTTTCGGTCCAGAACTCCGGACAAAAAAATGGCGGCGCGAGGCCGCCATTTTTCCGAAACTCGTTCGACAGCTCAGTTGCTGTCGGAGTCGTCGTTGTCGTCGACGATGGCAACGATGCCGCCAACGACCGCCGCAGTGGCGAGAACGGCAACAGCGATCGTGGTGCCGGTCAGCTTGTTCGACTTCTTGGCCGAAGTAGCAGCCTTGGCGTTCACCGCCTTGGCAACCGAAAGCGACGAAGCCCCGTTCGCCAGCGCCGGAGTGGCGATCAGCGAGGACGCGGCCACCGCAGCAAGCAGCTTATTCAAACGCATATCTTCTGCTCCCTAATTAAACCCTGATTCAACGGCGACCTAGCACTGGCTTCGCAACCGCACAAGCCGTTTAATGCAATTTAACGTTGCCCATACAAGAGCATCCGCTGAACTGCACTTCGCTTTCGTCCAACTGATTTAAGAAATAACTAACCCGCGAATTTACATCAGCACTGTTGTGCACCGGCGGTCTTCCGGGCACGTCTTTCTAACGCGCCGGTAGGTCTCAGGCTTTCCGGCGTCGAGAAGAGTTTTGCGATCGGCGATAGCGCGGTACAGCCGCTTCATGAACACTGAATGGCAACAAGCAGCGTGCCGCAGCCGGCGCGTCGTTCACGGCAAATGGATTGAAACTCTCGCAAGACGCTGTGGTGCGGGCGCACGCCGGCTGCTGGCGCTCTCCGTGTCGGCAATGCTCCTTGCCGCTGCGCCGGCGTCTGCGGACGATGTCATGTTCGAGTCGATCCGCGGCGCGGATGCTGCGCTGGCGGGGATTGGCTACCGTCTCGCCACCGCGAACGCGCCGCTTTGCGACCGCCTCGAACCGGGTACGGGACTTCTTCTGCAAACCCCGGGGCAATATGCCCGGGATCTGCGCAGCGAAGCCGTCCGTCACTTCCGCCTCGATGGGCCGGTCGGCGTAGAGGCGGTGATCGCCGGCTCACCCGCCGCCACCGCCGGCGTGCAGCCCGACGATACGCTTTCCGGGATGGGTTCGGCCGGGTTTGCCGCCGCCGATCCCCAGGCGGAAGCGAGCACGGCACCGCTCGTAGCCGTCTACCGCCAGATCGCCGCCCTGCCGGCCGATGCGCCGTTTGAGGTACATGGGCGGAGGGGAGGGCAGGACTACGTCCGCATCGTGGATCCGGTGCCTGCCTGCCGGACGCGCTTTGAGCTCGTAGTGAGCCCCGAGTTTACCGCCGAGGCGGATGGCGAGATGGTGCAGATCAGCAGCCGCTTCTTCGAGGACTATCCCCCCGACCTGGTGGCCGCGGCGATCGCCCACGAGCTTGCCCACAATATCCTGCACCACCGCCAGCGGCTGGAGGAAAGGGGCGTTTCCTATGGCCTGATGGCGGGCTTCGGCCGCAATGTCAGATATTTCCGCCAGACCGAACTGGAGGCGGATATCCTTTCTGTCTCGCTGCTCGCCAATGCCGGATACGACCCCGGCGTGGCGGTACGTTTCTGGGAGAAGTTCGGCCCCTCCAACGCCGGCGGCGTGCTGCGCAGCCGCTCCCATCCGGCGTGGCGGGACCGCCTGTCGACGATCCGCAAGGCAATTGCCGATCTGGGCGCGCAGCGGCCCAACCGGCCAGCGGTCCTGGCTACCCGCGGGCGTCCTCTGGACGGGGACTGGCAATCGCTGCTGGTCAAGGAGCGCTGACCGTTTACTTCCCCGCCGCCAATTCCCGCGCGGATGCGAGGTCCTGCTCGAAGCGTTGCCTTTCGCGATCGCGCTCCGACTTTTCGCGAAAGCGGAACAGATAGCTCGGGTGGATGGTAGGGAGTACCTTCTGGTCTCCGTGATCGAGAACCCGGCCGCGAACCGGTCCGAGCGCCGCTTTGCCCGTCAACGCCCTGAGCGCCGTTCCGCCGAGGGAGACGATGACCGCGGGGCCGACGAGATCGATCTCCTTGTCCAGCCACCAGCGGTAGTGCTTGATGTCGCCGGCGTTGGGCGCCTGGTGCAGGCGCCGCTTGCCGCGCGGCGCGAACTTGAAGCGTTTGACGGCGTTGGTGACGAAAACCTTGCCCCGATCGATCCCCGCGTCCTTCAGGCAGGCATCGAGGAGCCGGCCTGAGGGACCGACGAATGGCCGTCCCGCAAGATCTTCCTGGTCGCCGGGCTGCTCGCCCACGAGCATCAGCGGCGCTCCGACCGGCCCTTCGCCTGGAACGACATGTTCCGCGAACCCGGCCAGCGCTTCCTGCTCCTCGTCTTCCAGCGCACGATAAAGCTCGGCCAGGCTCTGGAAATCGGCGCTGACCGGTTCCTGCTCTGTGGCGGATCTGGCCATTTCACTGCTCCTTGCGGGGGAAGCGGGGATTTCGCCTCTCCCGGTTCTGCAATGCCTGGCCTTTCGCCGGGTTCCCGAGCACCGGCGGGCCCGGCCGCTGTGGGCCGAGCCTGCATGACCGGTCAGCGCGCCACGGGTGCAGCCGCCGAAGCGTCCACGGGCAATCCGCCGAGCTGGGTAACGAGCTTGGTGTAGGCGTCGAGATAGGCCAGGACGATGATCTGACCGATCTCGGTATTCTGGTACCCGCCGCCGCCGACGCCGCCGAATGTATTGCCGCCAAAGAAGCTGCCGCCGCCAAAGCTGACGTCCGACTTGCGTGCATAGCCCTCGGTCAGCGCTTCCTCTACCGTCGTGCGCGAGTTCACGATCGAGAGCGTCACGTTGGCCTCGCCCTTCTTGACGTTGAGCCCGCCCGCGATCGCGCCGAAGCCGCGGCCGAACAGCCCGCCGCCGACGCTGCCGAGCACGCCGCCGATGCCGCCGCCGCCTGAGTTCGAGTTGGTGGTGACGATGTCGGGCTGCAGGAAGTAGTCCGCGGCCTTGATCTGGCCCTTGCCGATGTTGGAGCCGCGCTGCAGCTCGCCCTGTTCCGCGAGCGCGCGTTCCATCGCGCTGTTTTCAAGCGAGCGGCCGCGGTTCACCAGGGTGAAGCAGCCGGAACGCTGCACGAAGACCCGCAAAATCGCTTCCGGGCTACCGAGATTGAGCTGGCGCCACCACTGATTGTCCGGCTCGACGATGGCGACGGTGCCGAGGTTCTTCGTGCACCTCGGTATGTCCTGCACTCCCTTTTCCTGCTGCTTGCGGGCCGAGGACTTGTCGGCGGCAACGGCACCAGGCGCCGAAATTGCAACGGCGAGCGCGCCCAGCGCGCAGACGAACCTTTTCACGATGATATCCCTCCTGTTCGGCACATCTCGCCGTGCCGGCGGCCCCTTTCAGGCGCACACGGAGTATTAGTCCAGATTTCGGCGCCAACCAATCGCGGAGTTCTATGAAATTTCTGACATCACTTGGGGGAAACTGCCATGTTGTCTATCAACCTCGCCGTCCCGATCCTGGCGGCGACCAGCAGACGCATGGGCCGCCCGCCCCGCTGCGTCAGGGGGCTGAGGCTTTCCGCATCGGCCAGTTGCACGTAATCGACCGTGGCAAAGCCGCCGGCGAGCAAGGCCTGCTCCAGTTCCGCCAGCGACGTTGCAACGTCCGCGCCCCCCTCGATCGCCGCGATCGCCGCCTTCATGGCCCGCGGCAGAGCGCTCGCCTGAGCGCGCTGCTCGGCCGTAAGGTAGGCATTGCGCGAAGACATCGCGAGCCCGTCGGCCTCGCGCACGGTCGGCACGCCGACCACGGCGTCGGCATAGGGCAGCGTCAGGTCGAGGTCGCGGGCCATGCGGCGGATCACCGCGAGCTGCTGCCAGTCCTTCTCGCCGAACAGTGCTATGTCGGGCCGGACCTGGTTGAACAGCTTGCACACCACTGTCGCCACCCCGTCGAAATGGCCCGGCCGCGAGGCACCGCACAGACCCTCGCTGACGCCCATGACCGATATGCTGGTGGCGAAACCGGCCGGATACATCGCATCCACGGTCGGGGCCCAGACGAGATCGACACCTTCGCCTTCGAGCAGTGAACAATCCCGTTCGAGTTGCCGCGGATAGGCATCAAGATCCTCGCCGGCACCGAACTGCAGCGGATTGACGAAGATTGAGACCACCACGCGCCCGGCTTTGGACCGGGCCTCGCGCACCAGTGTCAGATGCCCTTCATGGAGCGCGCCCATGGTCGGCACCATGGCGACGGGACCGTCGCGGCGCAGTTCCTCGACGGCACGGCGTAGTGGATCAAGACTGTGGACGGTTTGCATTGCTGACGGCGGCTCCGATATGATGCCCTTGACCGGCTGGCGCGCGAGCCATTAGCCGCAGCGCGCCGGGGGCGGCAATGATTTTGACGGGCATCAGGGATTTTGAAGTATTCGCCGGGGCATACCCCGCATCAACAGGAAAGCGAACAGGGGTCTCGTGACAGCGCATCGCATCGTCTTCGCTAACGAAAAGGGCGGCACCGGCAAGTCCACGACCGCCGTTCACGTTGCCATCGGCCTAGCCTACCAGGGCGCGAAAGTCGCCGCGATCGATCTCGATCCGCGCCAGCGTACCTTGTTCCGCTATCTGGAAAACCGCATCGAGACCGAACGCCGGCGCGAAATCACGCTGCCCGGTGCGCGCTTCGCGGTCTACGATGGCGAAGACCTCGGCGAACTCGATGCGCTGGCCGAGGAAATTGCCGAGGGCTATGACTTCCTCATCTTCGACACGCCCGGCCGCGACGATCCCTTTGCCCGCCATGTCGCGGCCACCGCCGACACGCTCGTCACCCCGCTCAACGACAGCTTTGTCGACTTCGACCTCATCGGCCAGGTCGAAGGCGAGACGTTCAAGGTCAAGAAGCTCTCTTTCTATGCAGAGCTCATGTGGGAGACGCGCAAGAAGCGCGGCATGAAGACGATCCAGGAAGGGCGCCGCGAGCTGGACTGGGTGGTCGTGCGCAACCGCGTCCAGCATGTCGAGGCGCGCAACATGCGCCGCCTCGAAGGGGCGCTGCAGGAGCTTTCCAAGCGCGTGGGCTTCCGCATCGCAAGCGGCCTTTCAGAGCGCGTCATCTTCCGCGAGCTGTTTCCTTCGGGTCTCACCCTGCTCGACAAGGGCCACCTGGGCGAGCTGGGCACCAGCCACCTCGTCGCCCGGCAGGAACTGCGCGCGCTTGTCGCCGGCCTCAACCTGCCGATGCCCGCGCGCCGCCCGGGCGAACTCGAGCTTGCGGCCGAGGCATGAAGCTGATCTGGCTGGCGGTTCTGGCCTGCCTCGTATGGAAGATGGCGGTGGGCCGCTGGCCCTGGCAACCCCGCAAGCGCGAGCCGCAGGCCTTCCCGCGCGCGCAGGCCCGGGCGCTGCTCGGCGTCGGCGAAGGCGCGGGCCGGAAGGAAATTCTCGATGCGCATCGCCGGGTCATCTCCACGGTCCACCCGGACCGGGGGGGATCGAACGAGAAAGTCCACGAGGCCAACGCGGCGCGCGATCTTCTGCTGGCGGATCTCCCGCCGGAGGCGCAGGGGGAGGAGTGATGTCGAATGGGGCGCCTATTTCCTGAAGGGGGAGGCTTTCAGCGAGAACTGACATGACCCACCGTTTCCACCCGACCGTCCTTCGCGAATACGACGTGCGCGGCATCGTCGGCGAAACGCTGCGGCCCGACGATGCCCGCGCCATAGGCCGTACCTTTGCAACCGTGCTGCGCCGTGCCGGAGGCCGCAAGGTAGCGGTAGGCTACGACGGCCGCGTCAGTTCGCCGATGCTCGAGGAAGCGCTTGTCGAGGGGTTGAAGAGCAGCGGCGTGGACGTGGTGCGGATCGGCATGGGGCCGACGCCGATGCTCTACTATGCCGAAGCGGTGGCCGCTGATGTGCAGGGCGGCATCCAGATCACCGGCAGCCACAATCCGGCCGATTACAACGGTTTCAAGATGGTCTTCATGGGCCGGCCCTTCTTCGGCGACGACATCCGCCGACTCGGCGCGATGGCGGCGGCGGGCGACTGGGACGAGGGTGAGGGTACCATCGAGAGGCGCGATGTGCTTGGTGCTTATGTCGATCGGCTGATCGAAGGGCTTGCCGGCATCCCGGAGGAGGCGCTCTCGACGCTTCGTATCGGCTGGGACGCCGGAAACGGCGCCGCGGGTCCCGCGCTGGAACTGCTGACCTCGAAGCTGCCGGGCGAGCATCATCTGCTCTTCACGCAGGTCGACGGCACTTTTCCCAATCACCACCCCGATCCCACCGAGGTAAAGAATCTCGCCGACCTCAAGGCATTGGTCGCCGCGAAGGGCCTCGATTTCGGCGTCGCTTTCGATGGGGATGCGGATCGCATCGGCGCGATCGACGGCACAGGCAGGGTGATCTGGGGCGACCAGCTGCTGATGATCTACGCCGAGGACCTGCTGCGCCTGATGCCTGGCGCTACCGTGATTGCCGACGTCAAGGCGTCGCGCGCGCTGTTCGATGCAGTCGCGCGAGGCGGCGGCAGGCCGCTGATGTGGAAGACGGGCCATTCGCTGATCAAGGCGAAGATGAAGGAAGTGGGCGCACCGCTTGCCGGCGAGATGAGCGGCCATGTGTTCTTCGCCCACGACTTCTACGGTTACGACGACGCGCTCTATGCCGCCATCCGCCTGATCGCCGCTTCCGCGCGCCTGGGCCGATCCGTCACCGAGCTTCGGCAGGCCATGCCCGAGATGCTCAACACTCCGGAGCTGCGCTTTCAGGTCGATGAAAGCCGCAAGTTCGCCGCGATCGAGGAAGTGCGGCAGCGCATCGCCGCCACGAATGCAGAGGTCATCGGCATCGACGGTGTGCGCGTCACCACCGCAGACGGCTGGTGGCTGCTGCGCGCCTCGAATACACAGGACGTGCTCGTGGCGCGCGCCGAAAGCGATACGCCCGAAGGTCTGGAGCGCCTCCTGGCCCGGATCGACGAACAGCTTGCCGCCTCGGGCCTTACCCGCAGCCCCCATTGATCGAGTTGTAGTTCCTCTCCATTCGACAGGAACCGACTTCGCTTTCCATGCCAAACAAAAACCCCCTCCTCTGTCGAGGAGGGGGTCTTTCGTTTGGCGCTCTCTCAGTGCGCCTTCTCACTCGTACCGGAAGCGGTGGTCCCGGTAGTCGAGGACCATCCGCTGGTCGTGGAGGCGCCAAGCCGGTTCTGGTCAGTCACCCGCAGGTTGTTCTGCACGTGCCTGACCCCGGAGACGCTTTCGGCGCAGTCTTCCGCCCGGCGCTTGGCCGACCGGTCCTGCACCGTGCCTGTCAGCGTGACTTCGCAGTCGCTGACGCTGACGGAGATGCTGCTGGCATCCACGCGCGGATCGTCGGTAAGCCTGTCGTTCACGTCCTCACGGATGCGCTCGTCGGACCGGATGTAGTCCGAAGGGCCGCGGCCGCGGTGATCCATCTCGCGGCGGCGGGCGGCGTCTTCGTCACCGAACCAGCTCGCGATCTCGTCGCCGGCCCGCTCGAAGAAGCCGCGTTGCTCACCGTAGGCGCGCCAGTCGCCGTAGTCGTTCTGGCGGTCGCGATCCCGGCGATAATAGTCATCGCCAAACCAGCGGGTGGTGCCGTAGCTCGGGCGATAGGTTCCCGACGACCTCATTCCGCCGGTAATGCCGCCCCGGCCGGCATAGAAGTCCCGCCCGCCGTAGTCTTCGCTGGTGAAGCTCGAGAAATCATTGCCGTAAGCCGGATCGTAGAAGTGTTGGGCGTGCGTTGCGCCATACTCACGCTGCGAACGCCGGCCCGACATTCCGTAACCCCGCTCGCGGCCATAGTCCCGCCTTTCGTCCATGCCGGCGCGGTCAGTATCGTACATCGAGGAGTAGTCCTCCGCCCGATTGCCCATGTCCGAAGAGCGATAATCGCCCGCTCTCGTGTATTCGTCGTAGGAGCGGTCGGTGTCCTGCATGGACCCTGCCTGGCGCTGCGATCCAGACTGCCACTGGTTCGCCTGCCTCGAGGTATCCTGGCCGGACCCGAACTGCCGGTTGCGGGAATAGGATTCACGTTCGTTCATGATCGACTCTCCATTGGCTGCCGGAATCGGGCGGACGGGAACCCTGCCGTGCGGCCAGGGCTCGACCGTCTTGGCCCTTCCATCACGGAAACGAACGGCATCGCAATTCGATCCACGGCCCGCCGCAGTCGGTCGGCGATCAGGCGTTCGGCTCTGGACTGACGATTTCGCGCCCGATCAGCGCAGAAGCGCCCAGGCCGCGATCACGGGAAGTATGCAGGCGAGAAGCGGCACGGCGCCATGCCGCCCCTTGTGCCAGCCGCCGACGCTGACGGCGATGAAGGCCTTGAACGCGGTGTTGAGCACCACCGGGACCGCCAGCACCAGCCCCGCCGTTTCAGGGTCCAGCGTTCTCTCGGGAAGATTGCCGAGGGTGATGATCGCCGAATCGACGTCGACCGTGCCGGAAATGGCGAGGACCACCGACAGCCCTTGGCCGCCGTAGCGTTCGAGCACCCATCGCGCGCCCACTGTCATGGCCATGACCATCAGCGTGAGCAGGACCGCGGGCCCGATGTCGAACGGGTTTCGCATCTCGACCTCGTGGCCGGCCTTGCCGCCGCCCTCCTTGCCGGCCCGCCGCAGGTACCACACGGTGAAGGCAAGGCTGACGAGAATGCCCGGCGCCACGAGGCGCGCCAGTGCCGCCAACGCCATCGGCGCGAGCACGGCGACGAGCGCCAGGACGCGCAGGAACATCACCACGGAGGCCGCCGAGATGCCGGCCGCCAGAAGCGTGGTGCCGCCCGCGCCTTCTTTCATTTTCGTGGCGAGCGATGCGGTCACGGCCGTCGATGAGACCAGCGAGCCTGCCGCTGCCGTCGCGATGATCCCTCGCCTCGGGCCCAGGACACGGGCGGCGAAGTAGCCGGCGAAGGAGAAACCGCAGACCAGCACGACTATGAGCCAGAGCTTGCGGGGATTCCACGCGAGGTAGGGGCCGAATGAACGGTCCGGAAGAAGCGGCAGGATGACGAGCGCGATCAGGGCGAAGCGTGCGATCGACAGCACTTCCTTCTCGCTCAGGCGGCTGATCCATCCGTGCAGCTGAGTGCGCATCGCCAGGAGCAGCACCATGACGACGGCAACGGCCGTCCCCAGCAGCTGTTCGCCGCTCCCGGCCAGGAACCCGCTGGCGAGCGTGAGCAGGGCGACGACGCCAGAGGTGCCGTCGATCCGTTCCCCCACCCGAGTCGCGCGCTCGTAGCCGAGAACGACGAGCACGCAGACCGCGACCAGCAAGGTGACCGCGGGGGCGGGGGCGCCGGCGTTAAGCACGCCTGCCACGCTGCCGGCAAGCCCGATGAGCGCGAAGGTGCGGATGCCGGCAAAGCGCGAGCCCGCGGCCCAGTCGCGCAGCGCCCAGCCGCGCTGGATGCCGACAAGCAGGCCCAGCGCCAGCCCCATGGCGCCTGCAATCAGTTGATCGGCATTTGCGACTGTGATCATGAACCCGTACCCGCCGGCACGATCTTCGGTGATCGCGAGTATTCCCGCAAGCATTACCGGGGCATCAAGTTGCATGTCGCCAATTCCGGGCTCGACCTCCTGAAGCCGGGCGACCTCGACAAGCTGCGCCGGATCGTCGCTGGAGGCCGCGAGAGACCGATATGCCATCGTCATCCATTTGCGTGACAGGAGCCCCACCTCCGGGGCCGCCCAGATCGCGAATTTCCTCGAAAAGGTGTGCGGGCCGCCGGCGACAGACCGTCGTTCAACGGCTACGAGTGAACGCTGTCCGGCCGGGGGTGATCAAAACCGCCATTCATGCGAGCGGCGGCAGACCGGAACGAGCCGACCAACTCTGTTCTCAGACTCCGCTGGGGCGACCGGGAACACCTGAAGAGGTGGCGTCCGCCATCATGTGGCTTACGAGCCCTGAAGCGTCGTACGTCACTGGTGCGCTCGTGGATATAACAGGGGGGCGGTAGGCGGCAGCACGCGTGTGGGCATGCAGGTGTTCCAAGGTGCCGACTTGCGGGTCGCGTCCGGCCAGATTGCCGACGTTCGCGGCATAACTCCCGTTTATAGCTGCCGGCTTTCCACGCAGGCCCTGAAGGCTATCGGCAGAAATCCCGTCGATCATTCACGGGTCGAGGTGAGCCCCGTTCGCGCGCCGTATTTCAATAACGCGTTTCATAGCGAGCTCGAACGGGTCGGTTTCACCCATCAACGCGAAACTGCCGCCTAGTGCGAAGCTGCAGTGGCCATGTACTGTTGCCACCAGGGAGCGGGACAGTCGCTCGGCCTCCTCCTTTGTCGCCGGGTAGCACTGAGGCAACTTCGTGGGTGACAATGTCCATCAGTTGCCCCCGTTGTTTTGCCAGATGCTCGGGAATCCCCACGCGCCAAGCGGTTTGCCAAGATCGGCGGCGAAATGGTGTCGCTGCCGGCAGTGGAGGGCTATGCGGCGGCGCTTTGGCCGGGCGCCGAACACGCGGTAGTGACCCGTCCGGACCCCAAGAAGGGTGAGCAGCTCGTGCTGTTCACGACCGCCAAGGATGCCGACCCGAAAACGCTCCAGCAGTGGGGCAGGGGAAATGGCGTCACGGAACTGATGATCCCCCGCGAAATCCGCGCCCTCGAAGTGCTGCCGGTGCTTGGCACAGGAAAGGTGGACTATGTGATGTTGGCGCAGATGGCTGTCAGCTGATGCCCGCGTGCCGGATGTCGGCGTTTAACGTTCAGGGCTGAACTTCCGCCGAAAGCCGCGGGTGAACGCACGCTGCATCGTCACCGGCGGCCGCCGCAATTTCCACGGCGCTCCGGAGCAGCCATATGATCGGTTTGCAGCACGTAAGGACCGCCGGTCTTGCCACCGGCGGTCCCGTGAATTGTCGCCAACTTTAAAGATGCTGACAGGCCTGTCAGAAGTCGAAACGTACCCCGACGTTTACATTATGGCTGCGGCCGCCTCCGAACTCAGCCTGGTAGGCGCCGTACAAGCTGAGGCCGGGAGCGAGGTCGTAGCTTGCGCCGGCACCGGCGGTCGCGGTCGTTTCCTTTCGGCCCGCCGCCAGCACCGAGAAACGTTCGGCATTGCCAACAAACCCCGCGCTGGCGCCAAGGCGTTCGCCCTCCAGCTGATGGCGCACGCCTACCAGCGCCCAGGGATGGAAGACAGAGACATCGCCCAGTCCGCCCTTCAGCTTGATGCCGCCATCGATGAAGGTGGAATGGGTCTTTGCCCGATCGACCGCCAATGCAAAGGCGGCGCTGCCCGTCTCGGTCGCCGATCCACGGTGAGTGGAGACATGGGTCAGGCCAACTTCCGGCCGAACGGCCCAGCTACCCATGGGGAAGCTGTAGCCGATCGAGCTGTCGAGGACGAAGCTGCGCAAGCGATAATCAGCCGACACCGCTGCCGCGCCAGGCACAGTGCGTCGAGTGTCTGCTTTGCTCCAGTCATGGGCGAGCGTGACACGGGCATCGAAGCCGCCGCTCTTGAAAAAGCCCGAAATGCCGGCGACCACGCCGTCCGCGTTGGTGCGTGCATCGATGCCGGCTATGGTCTGCTGACTATCGATATAACCGATGAACGCCCCGACCGATGCGGTTTCGGTGCCAAAGCCGATGCCTCCCACGACACCGTAGGTGTGGCTTTTGGCGGGCGATGTCCCAATTGCCGCATCACCTTTCAGCGTACGCCAATCGCCCAGACCTTGCGCAAAAGTGTAGAGGCCGGCTGCTTCCCGCCCGGTCTCGGCAAAGCCCGAACGCCCCATCTTGGCGAGTGTCAGCCCTTGCTCCACGCCAAGCTGCGATGCGGCTGCATAAGCTTCGGGCGTTATCTGCCCGAACGCGGCTGCGTTCGCGGCACTGCCGCTGAGCAGTGCCGGCACCGCATTGATCAATGCGGTGCCCGCGGTGCCGGCTACCAGCAGGTCGTTGACATAGTCGATAGCCGCATTGGCTTGAACGCTGGTGCCGGTCGGCGCCACGAAGGTCCCGAGCAGCTGCAGCGTCGCGCCGTTGTTGCGGACCACGCCGACGATGCCCGGATCGCGATTGATCGTATCGAAGTCGCCGATAATGGTGCCGCCTCCATTGACGACGATCAGGTCGCGCGAGGCGCCGGGCGTAAGCGTGCCCGTCAGATTGAGCGTAGTGCTGTCGCCGATCGTCACCGAACCGCCGTTGACCACGATTTGATCGCTCTGGCCTACGGGTACGAACTCGAAGGTCGTGGTTGTACCGTCGGCTATGGCCAGATTGCCGTTGATCGTCATGATGCCGGGCGAAGCGCCCGGCGACAGCGCGCCGCCCGTTTCAATGGCGACATCGCCATTGACCACACCTGCCGTGCCGAAGGTGCCTCCGCTGGCGACGTCAACGGAACCGGTCAGGGTGGAACCCGCGAGGCCGATCAGTCGGCCTCCGGTGACGTTCACCTGCTCCGTTTCAAGATCACCGGTGAAGCTGTTCACGCCCGCCGCATTGTTCACCTCCTCGAAGCCGGTGAAGCTGGCGCCGTCGATTGTTGTCTGCTCCTCGTAAGTGCTGCCAGTGTTGAACGCGAGACTGTCAACGCCTTCGCCTGCGGCAACCGTGCCGCCAAAGCTTGCCCCGGAGCCGATCGTCAGTGTGTCGGCACCTGCACCCAGGTCGACGGCGCCGGAAATCGCGCCGCTATTGGTCAGGCTGTCGGCACCGCTCCCGGCGACAATGCTGCCGGTAATCGTCCCGGCGTCGTTGCTTATGGTGTTTGCGCCGTCGCCCGTCGTGATGTCGCCTGTAATCGTTCCTCCCGCGGTGTTGCTCAGGATATTGTCGCCGCCACCGAGGTTCACATTACCAATCACCTCGCCGCTGTTCGCTACACTGACGCTTTCACTGCCGCCGTCGATCGCGGTTTCGCCCGGAGCGACGACGATGCTGGAACCCTCGGTCAGGTTGAGTTCTCCGCCACTCGAGACCTGTACCGTATCCTCGACCACGACCTGGCCGGTGCCGATGATCTTTTCAGTCTCAAAGCTGGTGAACAGCTGGCGCAGGGACGGATCGATCGTGCCGGTATAGGTTGTGCCGGTGATGTCGAAGGACAGAATGTCCTCGCCTTCGCCGCCGTCGACCGAACCGTTCAGCGCGGCTGAGGCGAGCAGGTGGGTGAAGCTGTCGTTGCCCTCGCCCATCCGAACAGCGCCATTGACTGCGCCTGCATTGACGATCGTGTCATTGCCCTCGCGCATGTGGATGTCGCCGGTGATCACGCCGGCGTTGTCGATGCGGTCATCGCCCCCGTTAAGATCGATCGATCCGATGATCACGCCCGTTTTGGTGTTCGTCACATGGTCGATTGAGGGCAGGAAGCCGCTGTTGTCCTCCAACTGGTCGCCGCTTGTATGGATCGCGCCCGCCAAGTAGCGGTTGGGCTGGCCCAGCGCATTATCGACGACGATGTCGGGATTGCCGGAATAGTCGGACCCGGCGCCGCCCCTGATGGTGCCCGCATTCACGATGTTCACGATCTTGGCGGACACGCCGATTGCCGCCGCCATTCCTCCATCAACGCCAATAGGCATGTAGGAGAATGCGCCCGACGGCGGGGTTGGGATGATGAGGCTTGGAATACCAGACACTTCGATCAGCGCGCCCTCGCGATTCTCGATCGTGACCAGGCCGGCGCCGCTGCTTTCCTGATCGATGGCGACCGCCGCTATCTGGTTGACGAAGATGTCGGTGGCTCCGGGGCTCATGATCGCCATGGGAAAGACCGTCGCCCCGCCCGTCGCCTTGATTGTACCCGTATTGACCAGGCGGATTGTAGAATCGGCGGGAGGAGCGCCCGCGGCGTCGTCGTCGCCCGCTTCGGCTTCAATCGCGAGGCCCGATCCGCCGCGGTCTTGCCCGATGATGCTGCCGCTATTGGTAAAGGTGATCACGTGGCTCTCGTCCGTCTCGGACTCCACATCGAACGCTGTCACGCCGCCAAACAGAGGGGGGTTGCTTTGGTCGATGGCGAGCTCGGTCCGCGTGACCATGCCGCTATTGTCGAAAGACGCGGTACGGTTATGGACGGAGACGTCCACCGCGCCGGCAATGGTGCCGGTGTTCGCGAAGCCGAAGCTTTGGGCGGCGATGTCGATCACGTTGTCGTCACCGGGCCCGTCATCCTGCAGGAGACCGGTCTCTATGAAAAGAGCCGTCCCCCCTTCGCGGGCCGATGCCGCGATGCTGCCGTGATTTTCAAACTGCAGGTTCTGCGTGGCGACACCCGCATAGAAGCCATCATTGATCGCGCCTTCCGCCGCGTTGATGATGGTTGCGTTCTGGGCGTTGAACTCGTCGTTCGCGTCGGGGAGGAGGAGATCGAGTTCGCCGACGGACAGGGTCAGGCCCCGTTGAAAATAGCCATTGGCGTCGATGCCGCTGATCAGGCCGCTGTTCGTGAACGAAAACTTGCTCGCCGCGACATTGCCGTCCAGCCCGCCGACGATAGTGCCGCTGTTTTCTATCGTAACCGTCGCGGCTTCCGTGGTCTCGAGTGCCTGGCGGATGCGTACCGCCGCATTCACCCCATCGTCGAACTCGCGTTCGATATTGGTGGTTGCCGACCGCGCGCCGTTGAAAGCCATCTGGATGGAGCCGGTATTGCGGAAGAGGAAGTCTTCGCCGGCCGACGTGGTGACGACTGATCCGATGCCGTTCGTGGCCTGCTCGATCTGCGTATTGTTGATGAAGCTTGCAGTTGCGATCCGGATATCGCCGTTGACGATGCCGTTGTTGACGAAGCTGGTCAACGCGTCGCCATAGCCCTGTGTGTAAAGCGGAACGGTACCGGGCTGCACCACTTCGCGCTGAAACACTGCGAACCGCTGTTGATAATAGCCGATTGCCGCGGGTATGACGGTTACTCCCGGCGGGTACAGGCCGGCTGTGTCGAGCAGGTTGATCGTGCCCTCGTTCACGACATTGCCGTCACCCATCAGGTTGATGGTCTGTCCCTGGCCGGCCAGCGTCAGCGTCGTTGCATCGCCGCGCGCTTCAAAACCTTCGATCTCGAAAGTGGAAGGCAATGCGCGGGCGCCGAGCTCGATCGACTTCGACTGATTGTAGCTGCGGGTATAGATGTCGATACCGCCGCCGGCGCTGATCGTGCCAGTGACGCCATCTTCCGCGCCACGCTGGACGAAATTGGCCGTGCTAAAGGCGGTTCCAAGCTGCAGGTTGCCGTTCAGCGTGCCGCCGTCCGAAATATAATAATACAGCGCGCCCGCCAAAGGGTTCTGCCCTGGCGCCGGGGTGGGCTCTACATAGGAAACATTGCCGTTGATCGTGCCAGCGTTGGTCACGTTGAAGCTCAGCAGCGGTATGCCGGTTCTGGCCGGGGCCACAATGGCTTTGGTCCCGCCGCCGATCACCCCACCCGCGGCATTCGTCACCGAGACAACGACAGCCTGACCGGCGCCGATCGCTGGATCGCCGGTTATTGTGCCGCTGTTGTCTACGATGATCGCAGTACCCAGCGTGCCGGTGATCGGCCCGGCTGAGCCTGTATTTGCGATGATGCAAACCGGGCCGGCCGTTCCGTCGGGGCAAGTCGTGGCGGGTGCCTGCTGTGCAGAAGCGCTGCTCGCCCCAAGCGCGAGTGCACTCACTCCGACACCCAGCCCAAGATGAATGCGCGAGCGCCTGGAAACCCGACTGATCATGAAATCCCCCCTGCTACAATTGGCGACGGCAGCTCTAGTCAGGGTGAGGCCATGTTCGCATCCCCCGATAAGGGTATTTGCGCACAACCGGAGAATATATTGTGTTTCATGATGAACGCTGTTTAAATTCAGGCGCTGGACGTGAACGTTGGGGCGTCGCGTCAGCCAATAAGGCGTGATGTTTTGACCCGGGTCGCTGCCGGGAGATAAGAACGGGGTGGATGACAAGATATTGGCACTGGGCGAACATTTCGCGCTGGCTGCCGTCGACGGGAACGAATGGCTGCCAGCACTGCGGGCGATGGCGGAAATGACTGGCAGCTCTCACGGGCAGCTTGTGGGCTTCGTTCCTGGAGCGGTCCCGTTCAACTGGTTCAGTGATGCTGATGAGGACGAGATTGCGCGCTTCGTTGAACAGGAGCGCGGCGATCCCGACATCAATGTCCGCGTGCGTGCGTCTCTGAACGACAGACCGCTCGTCATTCGAAGTGAAGCGGATTATCGCGCGGTCGGGCGGGGCCCGGGTTTCGATTTCTATCGGGACATGAGTGATGCCTATGACATCTCCGATGGATGCCAGACGAAATTGCTGGAAGGCCGTGATCGTTTCATCGGTTTATCGCTTCACCGCAGTCGCAAGGACGGCAAGACCGACGCCGAGACGCGGGCGCTGTTTGCCGCGATCGCGCCGCATGTCCGCAGTGCGGTGCGGATTCAGCTGGCTCTCGAAGATCGTGGCGCCGCACTCCTGAATGGCGCCTTGGAATATGTGGGACTGCCCGTCTTCATCTGCGATGAGACAGGCGGTCTGAAGGCCAGGACAACCGAAGCCGAGGCGCTGCTCTCCGCAGGTCTTTTCCGGATAGTGGAGGGAAAGATCGGACTTGCCCATCCCCAGGACAACGCTGCCCTGCTACAGGCGTTGGCACGACGTCACCGTCACTCGTTTGGGTACGAAACCTTGATGTTCAGGGGCGATAGCCAACAAATGCCGCTCATAGTCGACCTCTGCCGACTTCCCCGCCAACCGCGGCACCTGACCCTGGTGTCGCAATTCATGATTATCGTCCGCTCCGGTCGCCGTTGGCACGATGCCGCGCCGGCTGTTCTGCGTACCGCTTTCGGCCTTTCGGCGGCCGAGACGGACGTAGCCCTTGCGCTCGCGCGCGGCGAAACCCGGGACGAGATTGCCGCTGCCCGCAACACCAGTATTCAGACCGTCAAGGCCCAGCTCAAGTCCATTTTCGCGAAGGTGGGCGTCAACCGCGAGGTCGAACTGGTGACCATGTTTGCGGACGCGTTCCGACTGTAAAGTGTAGCTTTTGCTGGCACACGTGCATCTGCGGCCCTTGAGCTTCCCAGCGCCGCTGTCCACGTGGGGTCTCGCGAGGGGCAAATTGCCCCACCTTGAATGCCCCACCCACTAGTCATCATTGGCGATTTCTCGCCTAAGTGTTTGATAATATTGGAGGCCCGAGCCGGAATCGAACCGGCGTATACGGATTTGCAGTCCGCTGCGTCACCACTCCGCCATCGGGCCGTCCGAGGTGTGGAGGTGGGGCCCTAGCAACCCTCTGGACATGACGCAATCCGATTCGCGAAGCCGTGATGGCGCCATTGGTGGGGTAAATTAGCGTCGGTGGAGGCGAAGGCGCAACTACCGCTTGGCTCCTGTTGTCCTTGCGCTAGGCTTGCGTGCATACGTCCGGTGCCCGCCGGTCGAGTTGAACACGGAGCCTTGCCATGATTCTCGGAGCAGTTCTCGCAGGCGGGCGGTCCAGTCGGTTCGGCAGCGACAAGGCCCTGGCGGAACTTGGCGGGCACACGCTTCTTGCCCTTGCCGTCGATGCCCTTTCGGGATGGTGCGATCACGTCGTCGTCGTTGGCCGGGAGACGGCACCGGCTCCGACTCTGCCGGACTGGCCGGCACCGAACATGGGGCCCTTGGGCGGAGTGGCGGCTGCGCTGCACTATGCCCAGGACGAAGGCTACATGGCAGTGCTGACTTGCGGCGTTGATGCCGCGATGCTGCCCGACGACCTCCTTGAACTGCTGTCACCGGCGCCGGCGTGTCTCGCTCATCAACCGGTGATCGGCCTTTGGCCCGCTTCGGCCGCGAACGTGGTGGAGAGACTGCTCCACAGCGACGACAAGCATTCAGTCCGACGCCTGGCGGAAGCGCTGGGCGCACGCCAGGTGCAGACCGACAAACCCGTCCCCAACGTCAACACGCCGCACGATCTTTCAGCACTGAACCGAAGGTCGTGATCGCGCGTGCCGCCGCCATGGGGCCGGTAGCCTCGTTAGAAGTGCTCTCAAACCTCGCTGAGATCCGGCGTCAACAGACGGATAGTTTCCGGTTCGGTTTTACGGCGTGAGGGCTGGCTGCGTTTCTCGTGAGGCGGGCGCAGGCAATAACCGGGAGAAGTGGTCTCGATCACACCCGCTAGGCCGACGAAGGAAAGCTTGCGCCGCAGGCGCGACATGTGGACAGCAATGCTGTTCGTCTCGGGAACGAAGCCCATGCGCCACACGTCCTGCACCAGCGACTGCTTGCTGACCGATTGTCCGATGCTTTCGGCGAGCCGCCAGAGCAGGGCGAATTCACGCGGGTTGAGGTTGAGCGGGCGGTCGAACCCGAACGCCTCACGCGCCAGAAGGTCTAGCCGGAGCGGCCCGATCTGCCGGTGACGCGGCAGCCAGCTTGACGCTTCGGCCACGCGGCGGGCCCTTGCTTCGAGTTCCCCAAGGTCCACGTCGCGAGAAAGCGCGTCGCCGAAACCGATCTGCAGCAGTTCGCCCCGCTCTTCCGCCCTCTCGACCCCGGTTACCAGGATATGCTTGCGCGTCTCATCAGGGATGGATGACAGGATGTCCATCCAGTCGGGGCTATCAAGGCCGGGCTTGTGAAAGATACCGATGCAGTGCCGGCCGGGAGTCCCACAACTGGAGATCTCCCACCCCCGGCGCCGCAAGTCCAGATGTGACGGAATTATGTCAGACGCCAGCCAACAGAATCTTTGAAAAGGGACATCGTCGCGGCGATCCTCACGCACGGCGATGCACTTATGTTGGCGATAGCTAGACATGGTTGCCCCTCAATGCAGACGAAGGGGCTTTTGGCCGCTGGCCCTATTCGGGAACAACTCCAAAAAACTTATACCATCCTGCAATGATCATGACCCACGTGCCCATTTACGGCAACCGATGGTCATGATGCGCCAGGGCTGATCGACGAGCTTGTTCCAGGCCTCGCAGCAGTGGTCGACGATGTTGTCGTATGAGGTGAAGACGCGG
>DATEJH010000083.1:0-31019 GCA_035278205.1 Novosphingobium sp.
CCCTGCTGCCCGGTTATTTTTCCGCGAGCCTAACAACGGGGGTGGGGGTGAATGAATTCATGCGGGGAAATCATTGACGGGGAGTGACGATGAAAGAGGTTTCCAATCTGTCCAGACATCTGATCCAAGCCTGCCTTCTAGCTGGCAGCACCTTCGTCGCGATAGCAATGCCAAGCATTGCTGCGGCTGATGAGACAGGCAATGACGAGATCGTGGTGACTGCACGGCGCGTGGAAGAGCGGTTGCAGGACGTGCCGATCTCGATCACCGTCTTCAATCAGGAGCAGATATCCAGCCGAAACATCATCAACGCGGCGGATCTGGGTACCTACACGCCCTCGCTGACCACGAATTCGAAGTTCGGCAGCGAGAAGGCCTCCTTCGTGATCCGCGGCTTCGTTCAGGACGTGGCGACCGCGCCTTCGGTCGGCGTCTACTTCGCCGATGTGGTCGGTCCGCGTGCGGGCGGATCGACCCCCAGCGGCAACGGTGTCGGCATCGGCAATCTGTTCGACCTGCAGAATGTCCAGGTGCTGAAAGGGCCGCAAGGCACGCTGTTCGGCCGAAACACGACGGGCGGCGCCGTGCTGCTCGTACCGAAGAAGCCGACGGACAGGTTCGAGGGTTATGTCGAGGGCTCGGCCGGCAATTATGGCATGTGGCGCACGCAGGGTGTGATCAATTTACCCTTGGCCGACGCGTTCAAGGTCCGCCTCGGCGTCGACCATATGGAACGAGACGGCTATCTTCAGAATCACTCGGATGTGGGGCCCGATCGCCTCGGCAACACTAACTTTACCGCCGTTCGACTCAGCGTCGTTGCAGATCTGACGCCTGGTCTCGAAAATTACCTGATCGGCAGCTTCTCCAGATCCGACAATTACGGCATCGTTTCGCGCCTGGTCGGTTGTGATCGCAATGCCACCGCGGCGGCCGCGCGGACAGCCTACGCCTTCCTCGCCTGCCAGCAGATCGATCGGCAGAACGCCCGCGGCGACGGCTGGTGGGACATCGAGAACAACGAGCCCAATGCCGCTTCGATCCAGAGCAGCTGGCAGATGATCAACACCACGACCTGGAGCGCCAGCGGCACGCTCACGATCAAGAACATCGCCAGCTATGCCGAGTTCTACGAGACGACTCGCTATAGCTTCGAGGGGGACGCCTACCCGAGCGCGACGCCGGGCCAGCTCGCCTTCACCATTATTCGGCTCAATAACACCAACCGCTTCAAAAATGCGAGCCAGTCGACGTTCACCGAAGAGCTGCAGTTCCAAGGGCATTCGGGCGATCGCAGCCTCATTTGGCAGGCGGGCGGCTACTATGAGGCGAGCGACCCGATAGGCTACACCTCGCAATTGGGCGCCCAGTTCCTCAATTGCTCGAACATCGCCAATCTGCAGTGCCTGTCTTCCGTAAACGTCACGGGAGTCCCCGCAGCAGGCGGCGGGACCCAGACTGTCACGATCCGCGGCAACGTTTCACAGGCATATCAGAAGACATGGTTCAGCAGCAAAGGTCTCTACGCCCAAGGGACCTTCAATTTCACCGATCAGCTCAGTCTGACCGGCGGCATCCGTTACACCTGGGACGAACAGAGGCACCGCTACGAGGGGGTAACGATCGGCTTTCCAGCGGACAACTTGCCGGCATTTTCCTGCGCCAACGTAGTTCGTCTCGGCGGGACGATCATCCTTCCGGATATTGGAAGCCACCAGCGCTGCGCGGTTACCTTTGCCGCAAAGTCGCGGAAGCCGACTTGGCTGATCGACGTCGACTACAAACCGACCGGGGACATCCTGCTGTATGCAAAATGGGCGCGCGGCTACCGAGCCGGCGGTGTGGCCTCTGCCAATGTTGGCCTTGAAACATGGGGACCTGAAAAGGTCGACACTTACGAAATAGGCGCCAAGACCACCTTCCGCGGGTCCTTCGCGGGCGGCTATTTCAACGTTGCCGGGTTCTACAATGACTTCCGCAACCAGCAGATATTGGGCACGCTGACGCGGAACCCCCGTCCGGGCAACCCCTTCATCGGAGGCAGCGCGATCATGAACGCGGGCAAGTCGCGGATCTGGGGCATTGAGGTCGACAGCTCGGTGACGTTGTTCGACCAGTTGCGGATAGACGGCGGCTATACCTACCTCGAGACGAAGGTGCTTGAGCTCAATCCCCCCGCGGTTCCGGCTGACGCGCAACAGTTTTTCATCGCCATCGTGCCGACGGCCGTGAAGGGTGGTCCGTTGTCACTTTCGCCGAAGCATAGGCTGAGCCTGACTGGCACATATACGTTGCCGCTGGATGAGAGCATCGGCCGGATATCGTTCGGCGCCACTTATGTTTATACGGCGGAACAGATCGCCAGTCTCGCGACGCTGCCTCAATTTCAGAAGCTGCCGGCGACGAACCTGGTCACTCTCAACGCGACCTGGGCTGACGTCTTGGGTTGGCCCGTAGACCTGTCGTTCTTCATGACCAACGCAACCAACGAGAAGTTCCCCCTGAACGTAAACAACGCTTACAACCCGTTCGGCTTCGAATCGCAGATCGTCAATGAACCGCGCATGTGGGGTTTCCGTCTTCGGTACCGTTTCGGCCACTAGGTGCGACGCCGGTCCGTGAAAAAAGCCGCTGCGAACTCTGGAGGGGGCGGCCGAGGCAGTTGTTGAATTTCCGAGCATAACGACACGACCGGGAGAGCACATGCCGACACAAGCGCCTTCGGGCCCGATTTCGGCCGCGCAGGAGTGGCGAAACAACTGGACACTAGTCCTTGCCGGAATGATCGGCCTGACGGTGGGAGTGCTGCCGAGTGCGACGCTGGGCCTGTTCATGCAGCCGTTGAGCGCAGCCTTTGGGTGGAGCCGGACCCAAGTTTCGCTGGGTCTAACGGTTTTCGCGCTGATCTCGCTGCCGCTGATGCCCTTCGCCGGAATGCTGGTCGACCGGCTCGGCCCCCGACGCGTCGCTTTGCCCGGCCTGCTTCTCAGCGGCGTCTGCTTCGCCGCATTCGGTTTGATGACCGGCTCCTATCTTCAGTGGATTGCGCTTTGGGTGGCCTACACTTTCGCCTCTCTGATGACGCGTTCGCTCGTGTTCAGCAGTGCCATCTCCGCCGCGTTCAGCGAGGGTCGGGGTTTGGCCCTTGCGGTATTGCTCTGCGGAACTGCGATCGCCATGTCGCTGGGCCCGACCATGGCCCGCCTCCTCATAGAGAAATGGGGCTGGCGCGGCGGTTACATCGGGATCGGTATCGGCTGGGACGGGCTCGCGCTGTTGTTGGCGGTGCTGTTCTTTCGTGATGTCAAGGGCACTGATGGCGCTGCGCCAAGGCCGGTCTCCTTCGGTCCGGCGCAACTTCCCGGTGGCCTGACCCTGCGCGAGGCGGTGCGCAGCCGGCCGATGATCCGCATCGCCATCGCCGTCTTCTTGCAGTCGGTGATGGGTACCGCAGCCATGGTGCACCTCGTTCCCATGCTGACTCATGATGGCCTCACGCCGGCACATGCGACCACGGTTGCCGCGATCCTTGGCGTCGCGTCGATCGCAGGCATGCTGACCACCGGCTGGCTGATCGATCGCGTTTACGGCGGCCTGATGCCTGTGATCGGATTTGGAGGGCCGGGCGTCGCCTGTGCGCTGTTGTTGCAGGCAAACGGTTCGGTCTGGCTGCTTTCAGGCGCGGTCTTCATGATCGGTTATTGCGCGGGCGCTGCACTGCAACTCGCGGTCTATCTTACTACACGCTATGCGGGTCTCAGAAGCTTCGGCGCTATCTTTGGTGTAATATCCAGCATCATGGCGGGGGCGGCGGGGATTGGACCGGTGCTGGCGGCGACCATCTTCGACATGACCGGCGATTACGTACTGGTACTGGCCTTGGGTATGCCCAGCTCGTTGCTAGCCGGACTCGCTGTCTTCCGCCTTGGTTCCTATCCTGAATTCGCGCCGATAACGCCCGAGCGCGAGCTCAGCGAAAGGCCTTCGCCGGCTGTGTGATGGGACTGGTCCAGGCGCACGGCCAGCAGGCTACCCAACGATGGGCAGTGGTGTCCCGATGCCCGACACGCGCATCTTGGTTGACGCTAACAGGCCCCCGATACCAACAAGAATACCGCCGTCAATTTCGTGGAACGGTCATGGGCATCGCTGACCCCTGTGGAGGGGGCGATGGTGCCCGGGGGCGGAATCGAACCACCGACACCATGATTTTCAGTCATGTGCTCTACCAACTGAGCTACCCGGGCATTCGCGGTGACAGCCCCCAAGGGAACCGTTCAGCGGTTGGTGGCGGGCCTATGGCGAAGCTGGCCTGCCATTGCAACCCCCAAAGCGCGACGAATTTTCAATCGTTCTGTGGAATGTCCGAATTGGCTGGCGGGCCGGGGAGGGCATAGCCTTCGTCCAGCCACTTCAGCAGATCGCGGTCGCGGCAGCGCTTGGAGCAAAAGGGGGCGAATTCGGGCACGCGGGGCTTGGAGCAGATCGGACATTTGCGTTCGGAGCGGGTCATGGCGCCAGGGCCTGCGCGAATCCGCCTTCAAGTGCAAGCCCGGCGTCTTCCCGGATATGGACGGTGCGGCCGGTGCGGCGCGCCAGTTCGTCCAGCCACGGAGCGGCGAGTGCGGCGCAGACCTGCGGATGCGCGGTCATCAGCAGCACGCCCGGCTCGTTCACGCTCTCGGCGCGGCGCAGCAGGAGGCGGGCTGCGGCGCCGGCAGGCTCCTGCCGAACGCGTTGGAGGATGGAGGGACGCTCCAGCCGGGCCACGAGCTGGACAAAGCCGAAGCCGTTCATGGCAGTGCTCTGGTGCGGCCAGCCGGCAAGCGCGGCCGCAAGGCTTTCGTCGACAGCGCGCCGGTCATCCTTGCGCTCCAGCGTGGGAAAGTCGATGCCGATGGACCCGCCCAGGTCGAAGCGGCCGATCGCCGCGGCAATCGCCGGCACGGCGGCCAGGGCAAGAGCCCGAGGCGGCAGATCGCCGTCGACGTCGATCAGCGTCATTGCCGGAGTGGGCGTCACGATGACGGCGCCGCCATCGAAGGCGATCATCCCGTCAAATGCCTCGGCGATGACCTCTGGCCAGGGATCTTCTGGGAACCGCGCGATCGTCCGCGCCGAGGCCCCTTCCCCGCGAAGGCGCTCCACAAGCGGCGGGGCAGGTCGGGGCGCGCGGTCGGTGAAACGGGCCTGTGCGCGTTTGAGGCGTCCCGTCTCGGCAATGGCCGAACGCGTGATCGCCGCGCGGAGAGGTGCGCCTTCGCTTGCGCCTGCCGGGAGGTGGCCTATCAGTGCCTCCTCGCCATTTGGGAACACGACGGTGCCCCGGCTCGATCCGGCACGGCGGGATTTCAGCGTCGCTTCGGCGACTTCACCGGCGACCAGCCTGCCCGGCCATTCCAGACGGGCGGCGATAACCTGTCCCGCTTCCACCAGGATCGCGCGGGTCTCCCCGATCCCGCTCTCGACCAGCCACTCAGCCAATCGGGAAGCCTGCTGCCTTGAGCAGCGCGCGTGTTTCGAACAGCGGCAGACCGACGACGGCGGAATGGCTTCCGCCGATCCACGCGATCAGTCCTTCGGCGCTGCCCTGGATGGCGTAGCCGCCGGCCTTTCCTTCCCATTCGCCGCCGGCGATGTAGTGCTCGATTTCTTCGCCGCTCAGCGCTTTGAAACGCACGATCGTCTCGGCAAGACGTTCTCGCAAAGTGCCGTCGGGTGCTTTCAGGGCGACCGCGGAAAGCACGCGGTGACGCCGGCCGGACAGCAGCGCCAGGCATTGCCGAGCGGCCGCTTCGTCTTCCGCCTTGGGCAGAATGCGCCGGCCGCAGGCGACAACGGTGTCTCCCGCGAGCACGTGCGCGCCATCAGCGTGAACCGCCAGCGCCTTTTCGCGGGCGACGCGCCGGGCGTAGTCGCGCGGAAGTTCCTGTTTCAGGGGCGCTTCGTCGACGTCGGCCGCCACAACGGCCGCCGGAACCAGCCCCAGCCGCGAAAGCAGTTCGCGCCGGCGAGGGCTGGCAGAGGCGAGGACGAGCCGGAGGCCGGGCGTGCTTGCGCTGGTATCGCCGGGAAGCGGCCCGGAAACGGACAAGGCGTCAGTACTGGCCGGGGCCACCGCGACCGGGCATGAAGCGGTAAGTGATGCGGCCCTTGGTAAGGTCGTAGGGGGTAAGCTCGACGAGGACCTCGTCGCCTACCAGCACGCGAATGCGGTTCTTGCGCATCTTGCCGGCGGTGTGGCCGAGAATCTCATGCCCGTTTTCCAGTTCGACGCGGAACATGGCATTCGGCAGGAGTTCCACCACCTTACCACGCATTTCGAGGAGTTCTTCTTTCGCCATCGGCGATCAATATCCGTAGGTTTGCTGCATCATAGCGGGGCGACATAGCTACGACTTGCCGAAAAGGAAAGCCTCGCCGGTTCATCCAGGCGCAAGATACCTGCGACAATATGTTACGCGGCAACGGCTTGAACGCTGAAATGGCGCACGGCATGAGCGGGTGAGGGAGAGGGAAGGCATGCTGTTGTCGGAGATGTAGCTTGCGTTCCCTGCTGATGATTTCCCTGATTACCGGTACTTCCATCCCTTCGCTGGCCCTTGCGGCTGCGGCGGCCGACACTGCCGTGGCCACCGGCGAACCGGTGACGACGGCCGGCGACGACGACAAGGACGAGGAAGACACGATCGGCGTCACCGCCAACGAGATCGTCGTCACCGCACCGCGCATCCATGGTGAAATCGAGGTTCCGAACCAGCCGATCCAGACTTTCGACGAGGAAGACATCGCCTCGTACGGCGCCGATTCGATAGCCGATCTGATTGATGCCCTTTCGCCGCAGACCACGAGCGGTCGGGGGCGCGGCGACGGGAGGCCGGTGATGCTGATCAACGGCCAGCGCATCACGAGCTTTCGCGAGATGCGAAACATCCCGCCCGAGGCGATCCGCAAGCTGGAGGTCCTGCCAGAAGAAGTGGCGCTGCGCTTCGGCTACCCCGCGAACCAGCGGGTGGTGAACATCATCCTCAAGGATCGCTTCAATGCGGTTACCGCCGCGGGCGAGTACAATCGCCCGACGCGTGGCGGCTATGACAATTACGAGGTGGAAAGCGGCCTGTTCAAGATTGCCGGTCCGCGCCGCTACAACATTTCCGCCAAGCTGACCGAAACCTCGATGCTGACCGAGAATGAACGCGGGATCATTCAGAACGGCGTGAACGTGCCGGGTGTCGGCTTTATTGACCCCACGCCCTACCGCAGCCTGGCACCCAAAGATTCGGTGCTTGAACTCAACGGCACCATGACGCAGGGCCTGGGGGAAGGCGGGCTTGCCGGCTCGATCACAGTAAACGGTGCCTACAGTCACGAGCAGTCCACGTCATTATCGGGCATCAGCTCGGCCACTATGGGGCCGGACGGCGGGATCACGGTCGATCCGCTGACGAGCCTGGTGGTGACGGATACCTTCCAGAGCGGCCTGGGGTACAGCACCATGCTGGGCCGGTGGACTTTCTCGGCCACTGCCGACGGGACTTATACCGATACCAATACGCGCGTCGATAAACGCCCGGAAGACCCGACGGACGGTGAGTTCGTTCCGGGCCTCGGGGTCGATATCGCCCGAAACCGGGAACTGTCGCTGACATCGCTGGCGACGCTTACGGGAACGCCGTTCCGCATGCCGGCGGGCGATGCGAACCTTACCATAAAGGCCGGCTTCGATTTCGATCACACCAACAGCGAGGACACTCGCTCCGAACTCGATCCGGTCCGGCTGAAGCGCGGCGACGTCTCCGGCGGGGTCAATCTGGCCCTGCCGCTGGCCAAGCGGGGCGACTTTCTGGGCGCGCTGGGGGATTTCACGCTGAATCTCGGCGGCGGCGTCGATCATCTGTCGGACTTCGGCACGCTGAAGAACTGGAACCTGGGGCTCACGTGGAATCCCACGGACAGGCTCTCGTTCCAGGCGAGCTATCTCGTCGAGGACGCGGCGCCGACGCTGGCGCAGCTCGGGGCCCCGACCATCCTGACCTATAACGTGCCGGTCTATGATTTCGCCAACGGGATGACTTCGCTGGTGACGGTCACGACCGGCGGCAATCCCGACCTGGTCAAGGAGAAGCAGCGTGACATCAAGCTCTCTGCGACCTGGCAACTGCCGTTCCTGAAGCGGTCGAACCTGCTCGTGGAGTATTTCCGTAATCGCTCCAGCGACGTGACCGAGACTTTTCCGCTGCTGACGCCGGCGATCGAGGCGGCGTTCCCGGGCCGCGTCATTCGCGACGCCGACGGCCGGCTCATCGCCATCGACCGGCGGCCGGTGACTTACGACGAGATCGCCAGTTCCAGCATCCGCTGGGGCTTCAATCTGTCCGGCAGCCTCGGCAAGGACCAGGGCGGGAGGGGCTTCGGCGGGCGTGATCTGGCACCGCCGGCACAGGCGCACGGCGGGCCGGATGCAACATCGGGCGGGAATCGCGACGGCCGTCCCGGCGGAGCACGTGAAAGCCGGGACGATCGCTCGGGCGGAGGAGGTTTCGGCCCGCCGTCGGGCGGCGGTGGCGGCTTCGGCGGCGGGCGTCGGGGAGGGGGCAGCCGCTGGAACCTGTCGATCTATCACACCTGGCGCTTCATAGACCGGGTACGTATCGCCGCTGATACGCCGGTGCTGGACCAGCTCTCGGGCGATTCGATTACCGCCGGAGGCGTGCCGCGCCACACCATCGAAATGGAAGGCGGGCTGTTCAAGAACGGATACGGCTTCAGGCTCAAGGGTGAATGGAACGCGCCGGCCCACGTCAACGGCAGCGGCCTGCCCGGCGGTTCGGACCTGCGTTTCGGCAGTACCTTCGTGCTCGGCGCGCGGCTGTTCGTCGACCTCGGACGGAACCAGGACCTTGTTGCCAAGGTCCCGTTCTTCAAGGGCACGCGGCTGTCGCTGACGGCGGACAACCTGCTTGATTCGCGCCAGAGGGTCACCGACCAGAACGGTGTGGTGCCGCTCGCATATGGACCCGCTTACCGCGATCCGCAGGGCCGCGTGATCGGCATTGACTTTCGCAAGATGTTCTGACGCTCGCCGCATCACTTCCCCTTCGCCCGCCGAGCCTCTATCTGGCGGGCATGGCGCGTACTCCTGCCGGCAAACCAGACCACCCCAAGGGCCTCGAGCGCTTCAACGAGGAGCGCGCGACCTACACCGTGCGCGGGTCGGACCAGCCCGACCTGCAGGCCGGCGCCGAGGTGATCCGCGGTACGGTGCGAACCCTGCCGCACAAGCCCGGCGTCTACCGCATGCAGGATGCCCGGGGGGACGTGCTCTATGTCGGCAAGGCGCGGGCGCTGAAGAACCGCGTCGCCAACTACGTCCAGTGGGAGCGCCTCCCCAGCCGCCTCCAGCGCATGGTCAGCCAGACGCGCAGCATGACCATCGTGACCACCAACTCCGAAGCAGAGGCGCTGCTGCTGGAAGCGCAGCTCATCAAGCGTTTCCGCCCGCCCTACAACGTGCTGCTGCGGGACGACAAATCGTTCCCCTTCATCTTCCTGCGCGCCGATCACGCCTATCCGCGCATCATGAAGCATCGCGGCGCGCGCAAGGCCAAGGGCAACTACTTCGGCCCTTTCGCCAGCGCCGGCTCGGTCAACACCACGATCAACGCGCTGCAGAAGCTGTTCCTGCTGAGGAGCTGCACCGACAGCTTCTTCGCCCGGCGCGACCGGCCCTGCCTGCTCTACCAGATCAAGCGCTGCTCTGCCCCCTGCGTCGGCCGCATCGACGAGGCGGGCTATGCCGAGCTGGTGCAGGAGGCGAAGGACTTCCTGGGCGGCAAGTCCAATGCCGTGCAGCGCAAGATCGAGGCACAGATGGCCGAAGCGGCCGAGGCGCTGGACTTCGAGCGTGCCGCCATGCTGCGCGATCGGCTGCGCGCGGCGACCTTCATCCAGGGCAGCCAGGCGATCAATGCCGAGGGCCTCGACAACGCCGACATCTTCGCGCTCGCCAGCAAGGGCGGGCAGATCGGCGTGCAGGCCTTCTTCATCCGCGGCGGCCAGAACTGGGGACACCGCGCCTTCTTCCCGGCGCACACCGAGGGGCTGTCCGAAGAGGAGGTGCTGCAGAGCTTCCTTGCGCAGTTCTACGAGGAGGTCCCCCCGGCACGCTGCATCCTGGTCGATCGCGAACTGCCCGAAGCAGACCTAATGGCGGAGGCCTTCAGAGAAGCGGCCGGCGGCAAGGTCGAAATCTCTGTGCCCCAGCGCGGTGCCCGCCGCCGCCTGATCGCGCAAGCGACGCGCAACGCCGTGGAGGCGCTCGACCGCCGCCTCGCCGAGCGTGGGACGCAGGCGAAGACCATGCGCGAGCTGGCGGAATTCCTCGAGCTGCCCGAAGTGCCGCAACGCATCGAAGTCTACGACAACAGCCATATTCAGGGTGCCAAGGCCGTGGGCGCCATGATCGTGGCTGGGCCGGAGGGCTTCCTCAAGAACCAGTACCGCAAGTTCAACATCAAGTCGGCGCAGACCGACGACGACTTCGCCATGATGCGCGAGGTGATGATCCGCCGCTTCGGCCGCGTGCAGGAAGAGGATCCCGAGCGACAGAGCGGCACATGGCCCGATCTCGTCCTTATCGACGGAGGCAGGGGGCAGATGAGCGCAGTGAAGGATGCGCTCGAGGAACTCGGGATAGAGGACGTTCCCCTGATCGCCATCGCCAAGGGGCCGCATCACGGCCGGGAGGGCCGCGAAGTCTTCCATTTTCCCGATGGGCGCGAGAAGATGCTGCCTGTCAATTCACCCCTGCTCTTTCACCTTCAGCGCCTGCGAGACGAGGTTCACCGCTATGTGATCGGCGCCCACCGCGCCAAGCGCAGCCGTGCGATCACGGCAAGCCCGCTCGATGAAATCCCCGGCATTGGCCCGGCCCGAAAACGCGCACTGCTGCTCCACTTCGGAACCGCCGGAAAGGTACGCGCCGCAAGCCTCGAGGATCTGCAGCGGGCGCCGGGCGTTAGCAAGGCCGTGGCACAAACGATTTATGACTTCTATCATCCCAACGGATGACGGCGGGGCCATCTAACGATCGACGAGCGCCGTGACCCGGTGGAAGAAAGGATGATGCGGTGTCGCGCCGTGGTGCATCTGGGAGAAGGTCCCGGCGCATAGGGTAGCCAGCCGTTCTTCCGCCGTGGAGACTTCCTCGCCCGTCCGGACGTCGATATGCAGCTTCAGCTTGCCGTCGAAATCGAACAGGATATTGATTGCCTGGGGAAATTCGCTCTTGAGCAGATCGAGCAGCTTTCCCAGTTCATCCGCGACGCTGCTGCTGCGTTGCGGTTGCGGGAATGGTTCGACCTGATTGATGACCTGCAATTCCGACATCGTTTTCGCCCCTGTGTGCCCCTCCGGCATATTAACCATTATCGAGTGATTCGGGCAGAGAGATATCGTTGTTGCGAGCGGTTATTAGTCGGTAGTCATGTGAATTGGGCAGCCATCGCTGATGAGGAGGCCGCAGGAAACAATTGTTCATGCGGGGGCGCGGAGGTGTAGCGCTGTCGGCGAAGCCGCATTCTCCGCCAGGCACGCATCGAACGCACCGGCAGCAGAGTGAAGCCGCTTCGCAGATTGCGGGGCGGCTTCTACGCGGATTCGGCCTCTCCTGAACCGATCAAGACGTCGGCACTGCCACGCCCGCCGGCAGGACCAGTATCTCGATCGCCGCCGACGGATCGAGGTAGCGTCGAGCCATCTCCTCCACATCGGCGGCGCTAAGGGCTTCCAGGCGTTGCCTTGCGTTGATGAAGCGGCCGATGCGGTCGGCTTCGGTTTGCGCGCGATCGACCAGCGAAAGCCAGCCGGCGTCGGTCTTGAGAGCGTTCTGCAGGGATTCTCGCATTGGTTGGCGCGCGCGCATGATGATGTCTTCGCCCACCGGGGCGTCGCGGAGCGACTTCAGGACCTCGCGAATGGCGGCGCGGGTGGCCGCGACGTCGGCCACGTCGATCGAGGCATTGATGGAGAACAGTCCGTAGCCCTTCCAATATCGCGAGAGCTGGCTGCTTGCGGAAGGGGAGTAGGCCTTGCCCAGAGCTTCACGCAGTTCATCGGTCAATTCGATGCGCACGACCCGCTCCAACAGCTCCAGTTTGAGCGCCTCGACCGGATCGCTGTCATCGCGGGTCGGCCAGGTGAGCCGCAGCAGCGCCTGGTCGGCGGGGCCGGTGTGCCGGATCACCCGAAGTCCCCGTTCAGGGTCGAACGCCCGCGGGGCGCGGTCGGGGTAGTCGCGGAAAGCCGGCTCGCGCGGCGGCAGCGCACCCAGGGTCCGCGCCACGAGCGCAATCGCCTGATCCTCGTCGAAATCGCCGACAATGCCGATCTCAATCGCCCCATGCGCAAGCCTGTCGCCGATATCTTCCTTGAGCTTGTCATAAGTGAGCTGCCGGTAGGCCTGCACCGGCTGCAAGCTGAAACGCGGATCGTTGCCCGAAATAATGGCGCCCAGATCGGCCTGCAGCGCCGATGCGGGGGTCGCCCGCAGCTGGGCGAAGTAGTTGTTGACCATCTGCCGGTACTGCACCTGCCCCTCCGTGCGATAGCCCGGATCAGTGACGAAGGCGGCGATCAGCTCGAGCTGCAACTGCAGATCGCGCGGGGTGGTCTGGTACCGGCCATCGAAGCTCGCCTCGTTGCTGCGCATGCCGAAGCCCACCGTTCGCCCGGCCAGTATCGTGTCGAGCTCGTCGCGGCTGTGCTTGCCGAGGCCCCCTTCGTCCAGATAGTTCGCCATTTCGGTGGCAAGCGGGTTGCCGCGGGTATCGAGCATGTCGCCGCCGTCGATGGCAAGGCTGACGCGCACTTTGTCCTTCTCGATATCGGTGCGCTTGAGATTGAGCATGACGCCGTTGGCGAACCGCACTTCACGAATGCCAAGCTGCGGTTCGGTTCGGTCGCTGGCGACGCTGCCGGCCGGGCCGAAGTCGCTGTAGCCGAAGGCAGCCGCAATCGCGGCATCGGCTCGATCGACGGGTGCCTTCATCGCTTCCTTCCAGGCCTTGCGCAAGGCTCGGGCGCCGCCCTCGGGCGGATAACGGCCTTCGAAGCGGATCAGCGGTTTCTTCAGCGGGATCGCCTCGCGCTCGAGAGCGGCGAGAACGGCCTCGGGCGTGATCCGCGGCGCGAAAGCCTCGAAGCGTTGGAGGATCGATTGCGGCGTGGAAGGCACCGTCCGGCCGGTGACCAGATCCATGGCCGCATTGGCGAGGGTGTCGTTCGATCGCGTGTTTGCCGACCCGGCCGCGTCGATCAGCGCGGTGCGGATGGCAGCCACCTGTTCGGCCACTTCGGCAGGGGCGAAACCGTAGGCCAATGCGCGCCGGTACTCGGCCACCGCCGCTTGCAGGCCTTCGCGCCAGTGCTTGTCCACGCTATCAACGATGAGGCGGGTCGAGCGCGCCGTCTGGAACACGTCGCCGGTGCCGAAGCCCGCGCCGCGGAATGGCGGATTGGTCTGGCGGGCAAGCCTCTGCAGGCGCCGGTTCACGATGTCGTAGCCGATCGAGCGAAGCAGGTTCTCCTGGCGCTGCGCCACGCTATCGGGCTCGTAGAGCCAGTGGCCATTGCGCACTGCCGTGATGCGTTCGGACAGCGCCGGGTCGACATAGATGTCGATGTGGTTCTTGTAGCTTGATCTTATCGGCCCGGCATCAGGCTGGGGTTCGGACGGCTTTGTCTGCCAGCCGCCGAAATGGCGCTGGATCCCCGCTTCGACCGCCTCCGCGTCGAAATCGCCGATCACGACGAGGGTGACGTGCCGGGGCAGGTATTCCCGCTCGTAAAAGGTCCGCAGGGCTTCGGCATCGGCGGCCTGGAGCGTCTCGACAGTGCCTATCGGAAAGCGCTCCGAATAGCGCGAACGGGGATAGAAGAAGTTGGTGCCGTCGATGGCGTCGCGATAGCCGAAGGTGTTCCGGTCTCGCATTTCCGAGAAGATCACGCCCCTTTCGCGGTCGACCGCGGCTTGCGAGATCGTCAGCTCGCTGGCCGTCTCGCGCATCAGCATCAGCGCCGTGTCGAGCAGCACCGGATCGGCGTGGGGAAGGTCCAGCTTGTAGACGGTGCGGTCGAAATTGGTGGAGGCATTGGTATCGGCGCCGAAGGCCAGCCCGTTGCGCTCCAGCAGCGGTATCATCTGACCTTCGGGAATGCGCCGGCTGCCGTTGAAGGCCATGTGCTCGACGAAGTGGGCATAGCCCCGTTCGCTGTCACCCTCGTCGAGCGACCCGGCCTCGACGACCATCCGCACCACGGCGGTACCGGCGGGCGTCGCATTGTGGCGAACGACGTAGCGCATGCCGTTGTCGAGGCGGCCGAAGCGGAATGTCGGATCGAGCGGGATGTCGCTGGCCTCGAAGGCCCAGGACGTGTCGTCGCGCGGCGGGCTGGTCTCCTTGGCCGCCAGCGGAGCGGGCAGGACCAGCAGGAGAAGGGCAAGCAGTAATCCTCTCATTGCTGGATGACCTGCCGCAGCCTGCCGCACATGACAAGGGCCCGAACCGCGATTTCCCTTGCGGTGCGGGCCCTTGGCCTCGTTTGTTACGCGAAAGGCGCGTGCTTATTTGCCGCGCAGCTTGCGGTGCTTGGAAAGGTCGAAGACCTCGCTGGGGCCGTTGTCGTCCTGCAGCAGGCCAAGGCGGCGGGCGACTTCCTGATAAGCCTCTTCCTCGCCGCCGAGGTCGCGGCGGAAACGGTCCTTGTCGAGCTTCTCGCCGGTGTGCATGTCCCACAGGCGGCACCCGTCGGGGCTGATCTCGTCCGCCAGGATCACGCGGCTGTAGTCGCCGTCCCAGATGCGGCCGAATTCCAGCTTGAAGTCGATCAGGCGGATGTTGATCGCCGCGAACATGCCGCACATGAAATCGTTCACCCGGATCGCCATCGAGGAGATGTCCTGCATTTCCTCGTTGTTGGCCCAGCCGAAGCAGGCGATGTGCTCTTCGGCGATCATCGGATCGCCCAGAGCGTCATCCTTGTAGTAATACTCGATCAGCGTGTGCGGCAGCGGCTCGCCCTCGGGAATGCCGAGGCGCTGGGAGATCGACCCGGCCGCGACGTTGCGCACCACCACCTCGATCGGGATGATCTCCACCTGCCGCACGAGCTGCTCGCGCATGTTGAGGCGGCGGATGAAGTGGTTCGGCACGCCGATGTGATTGAGGCGCGTGAAGACATACTCGCTGATGCGGTTGTTGATGACGCCCTTGCCCTGGATCGTGCCTTTCTTCTGCGCATTGAAGGCGGTGGCATCGTCCTTGAAGTACTGGATCAGGGTGCCGGGCTCTGGCCCCTCGTAGAGGATCTTGGCCTTGCCTTCGTAAATCTGGCGGCGACGGGACATGCGCGTAGTCCTTGAAACTGCAAAAGAGCAAACCCCGGCACGATGGAGTCGCTTGGCGACTGCGCGGCCGGGGCGTTGGAGCGGGCATATAATCGAACCCGGGGCAAAAGCAAACCGGCGCTTGCAGGGCCGTGGCGCAGGTTCAGGCTCCGCCGCCGCGCAGCGAGTCCAGGAGGTGCCGAGCCGCAAGAGTTACTTCGCGCCAGGTCTGCTCGAATCCCTCGGGGCCGCCGAAATAGGGGTCGGCGACGTCCTGCCCTTCCAGGCCGGGCACGTGGTCAAGCAGCATGGAAAGCCTGGCACGGGCCCCGGAAGGAGCGACCTGCTGCAGGTCCTCGAAATTCGAGCGATCGAGCGCGACGATGTGGTCGAAGCGTTCGAAGTCGTCGGCCGTCACCTGCCGCGCCCGGTAGTTGCCGATGTCTATGTCGTGGCGGATGGCTTGGGCGAGGGCGCGCGGGTCGGGCGCTTTGCCGATGTGCCATGAACCGGTTCCGGCGGAATCGACGATCAGCTCGAACCCAGCCTTCAGGGCCTCTTCGCGCAGCGCAGCCTCCGCCAGCGGTGAGCGGCAGATGTTGCCGAGGCAGACGAAGAGGACGGATGGGACGACCGGCTGCTGGGACATGGGCAGGGTTTAACCGGAAAGCGCGGCTGCGTCACGGTCTCCCCGCGAAACGTGCCTTTCCGATTTCGATCCGCCTGGCGCCGAGAAAAAGGATCATCGCCCCGGCTGTGGCGCCGTGCTAGGCGCGCCGATGATGGACCGACTGCTTTCCCGCCTCAACATCGATCTTTTCCTGCTGCTGCTGGTCTCGGCCGTGGCGTTGGCCTCACTGCTCCCTCCACGCGGGGCTTTCTCCGGCATCGCGGGCGGGGCGGCCGACGCGGGAATTGCGCTGCTGTTCTTCCTTCACGGCGCCCGGCTGTCGCGCGAGGCCATTCTTGAAGGGGCGCGGGCATGGAAGCTGCATGCGGCCGTGGCTTCGCTCACTTTCATGCTGTTTCCGGCGATCGGCCTCGCACTTTTGACCATTCCCGGGCTTGATCCGGCTCTGGCGACAGGCCTGCTGTTCCTGACGCTGCTGCCCTCGACAGTGCAGTCATCCATCGCGTTCACGGCCGTCGCCGGAGGCAATGTTGCCGCCGCCGTGTGCAGCGCGTCGTTTTCGAACCTCGCGGGCATATTCGTGACGCCGCTGCTCACCGCGCTGCTGATCACCGGGAAGCAGGGCGGCTTTTCGACCGATCCGGTGGTGACCATCGCCCTGCAATTGCTGCTGCCGTTTCTTGCCGGGCATTTCCTGCGCCCATGGATCGGCGCCTTCGTCATGCGCCACAGGAAGGCGCTCGGGCTGATCGACCGCGGTTCGATCCTGCTGGTGGTCTATACGGCGTTCGGCGCGGCAGTGGTCGCAGGTCTGTGGCACCGGGTCAGCCTTGGCGAACTCGCGCTTATGGCGGGGCTGTCGCTGGGAATCCTGGCGCTGGTGCTGCTTGCCGCGGCGCTGCTCGGCCGCTGGCTCGGCTTCCTGCGCGAGGATCGCATAGTCCTGATCTTCTGCGGGTCGAAGAAGAGCCTGGCGACAGGAGTGCCGCTTGCAGGCGTGCTGTTCACTCAGGCGCAGGTGGGCGCCGTGATCCTGCCGCTGATGTTCTTCCACCAGGTCCAGCTTATGGTCTGCGCCGTCCTCGCTCGCCGTTTTGCCCAAACGCAGCGCCGCGAGGCGCTGGCCTGAAGGGCGGCCTTGTGCACCACCGTCCTGGCTCGCTAGGGCGGTAGTGCGAATTCGCCAACTCCGACTCAGGGAAGACTTGCGTTTGGCCCTAGCTCCCTACGCCTCGAACCCGGCACGCTCGCGCGGCCGCGAATTCCCGGTCGAGAATGCGATCGCCCGTGGGCCGCGCAGCGACTATCAGCGCGATCGTGACCGCATCATCCATTCGATCGCGTTCCGTCGGCTGCGGTATAAGACGCAGGTCTTCATCGCGCCGGACGGCGATCACTATCGTGTGCGCCTGACGCACAGTCTAGAGGTTGCGCAGATCGCGCGAGTCATCGCCCGCACTCTCAAGCTGGACGAGGACCTGACCGAAGCGCTCGCGCTGGCGCATGATATAGGTCACGCGCCTTTCGGCCACGCCGGCGAGGAGGCGCTGGACGCCGCCCTTCACAAGGCCGGCGGCTTCGATCATAACGCGCATTGCCTTCGCACCCTGATGCGGCTCGAGAGCCCGTATTGCGAGCACGATGGACTCAATCTCACGTGGGAGACGCTGGAGGGCCTTGCCAAGCACAATGGTCCGGTCGAGCAGCCGAACTGGGCCCTTGCCGAACTGGACCAGGCCTATAATCTCGATCTCGGCACTTACGCCTCGCTGGAGGCGCAGGTGGCCTCCCTGTCAGACGACATTGCCTACGACAATCATGACATCGACGATGGGCTACGGGCCGGGTTCCTCGACCTCGACGAACTGCTCGCTCATCCTTTCGTGGCCGATCACTGGGGAGAGGTGGAGCGGCGCTATCCGGGCATCGCGCGCGAACGCCAGCTTGCAGAACTGATCCGCAGCCAGATCGGCTTCATGGTCAACGACCTGCTCGCCGAAACGCGGCGGCGGCTGGCGGGCGTGGGGAGCGTCGGGGAAGTCCGCGCTGCGGGAGGCCCGCTGGTCGCGTTCTCGCCCGAGCTTGCCGAAGCCGAGCGCGAGTTCAAGCGCTTCATGTACGAAAAGCTCTACTACCATCCCGAACAGATCGAGACCGCACGCCGGGCCCGCTCGGTGCTGGCGGAGCTTTACTCCGCCTACTCGCAGGAACCGGTGCTCATGGAGGAGAGCTGGATCGACACCTTGCCCAGGCAGGAGCCGGACCGCAGCCGCCATATCGCCGATTACATAGCGGGCATGACCGACAGGTTCGCCATCACCTGCCACGCCCAGATCTACGGCCGCACGCCCGAGGGGCTGTGCAATGTCTGACCCGTTCGATGCGTGCAAGCCCGCGGCGAAAGCGCAGCTGCCGGCGAGCCGCATCTGCCTGGTCGGTGCAAGCGGGCTGGTGGGCTCCGCCGTGCTCGAGGAGAGCGCCGGGCGGGCCGACATGCGCGTTGTCAGCATCGCTCGTCGCGAGGTGCCGCTGCCGAAAGGAGCACGGACCGAAGTCCTGGTCGGCGGTACCGACGACTGGCCGGCGCTGATCGCCGCATCTTGCGCGAACGTGCTGGTCAGCGCGCTTGGCACCACGATGAAGACGGCGGGCGGCGAAGAGGCTTTCCGAGCGGTGGATCATGATCTCGTTCTCGAAGTCGCCCGCACGGCGCATGCAGCGGGCATAGAGCATATGATCGCCGTATCCTCGATCGGCGCTGACCGGGCGAGCCGCAATCTCTACCTGCGGACCAAGGGCGAAACCGAGGAGGCTCTGCGCAAGATCGGCTTCCGGCGGCTGGATATCATGCGCCCGGGCCTGCTGCGAGGGAGGCGGCGGGAATGGCGCAGGCTGGAGGGCGTCGGCCAGGTGCTCGCCCCGATTGCCGATCTGCTGTTGCTTCACGGCAGGTACCGCTGCTTTCGATCCGTCCAGGCTTCGCTGATGGCACGCGCAATCCTGGCGCTGGCGCGGGAAAAGGCGCGGGGGAGCTTCATCCACGATTTCGACGCAATGCGCCGGGCCGCCTGCGGTATGGGGAATAATCGGGCCGTCCCGCGCAACGCCCGTTGACTCGCCTATGCGGCTCTACCAAGGGTGGATGAGTCGCTGACAGCGCGGGAGAGACCTGCCGATTCGGTTTACCGAGAGGCAGGCGCCGAAGGAGCAACCGCCCCGGAATCTCTCAGGCAAAAGGACCGCGCCGGTCGATAGCGACGCTCTGGAAAGTGTCTCGTCCCTTGGGACGTGGCCGCCGAAGGTGTAACCCCGTGGGAACGGGGGAAAGCTCTCAGGCTTCCGTGACAGAGGGGGCACCTGAAATGGTGTGCCAGTGCTGTGCGGGAGCTATGCCTTGAGCGTTTATTCAAATCCTGAAGATGAAGAGGGCTCCGGTCCGGTCGAGCCGTCGCTGCTACCGCTTGATGCCTGGCATCGAGCCAGGGGCGGCCGCATGGTAGAGTTCGCCGGCTACATGATGCCTGTCCAGTATGAAGGCATCATGGCCGAGCACCTCTGGACCCGCGAGAACGCCGGTCTGTTCGATGTCAGCCATATGGGCCAGCTCGAGGTTTCCGGCGAAGGCGCGGCAGAAGCGCTGGAGGCGCTGCTGCCGGGCGACATCACCGCGCTGAAGGCCGGCCGCCAGCGTTATTCGCTGCTGCTTGACGAGAACGGCGGCATTCTCGACGATCTCATGGTCACCAACCGTGGGGGCGAGTATTACCTCGTCGTCAACGGCGCCACCAAATGGGACGATATTGCCCATCTGCGCGAGCATCTGCCCGACGAAATCACGCTCAACCACCTCGCTGAGCACGGATTGCTGGCCCTGCAGGGCCCCGAGGCGGCCCACGTGCTGGGCCGGCTGGGGCTCGAGCCGGCCTTTCCCGGCATGCCGCAGCTTGCCGACCTCAAGTTCATGCAGGCCGCTCCCTTCTTCTGGCAGGGCCGGCCCCTTGGTGTGAGCCGGTCCGGCTACACGGGCGAAGACGGCTTCGAGATCTCGGTGCGGGCCGAGGATATCCCGGCACTCGCCGACGCGCTGGCCGCTCAGTCCGAAGTGAAGCCGATCGGTCTGGGCGCACGCGACTCGCTGCGCCTGGAGGCGGGGCTGCCGCTTTACGGCCATGACCTCACGTCTGATACCGACCCGGTCGCGGCAGGCCTGGCGTTCGCCATTTCCAAGCGTCGCCGCGGCGAGGGAGGATTCCCCGGGGCCGAACGCGTCCTCGCTCTGCTGGCAGAAGGGGCGCCTAAGGCACGCGTCGGTCTCGCGCTAGGAGGCCGGATGGCCGCCAGGGAAGGGGCCTTGGTCTTCGCCGGCGACCAGAAAGTCGGCGTCGTGACGTCAGGCGGCTTCTCGCCTTCGCTGCAGCACCCCATCGCCATGGCCTATGTCGACGCGGCGCACACCGCCGAGGGTTCGCCGGTCTCCATAGAAATGCGCGGCAAGCGGCTCGACGCACGCGTCGTGCCCATGCCCTTTGTCCCACACCGCTACCATCGCTGAGGAGTTTCTCCAGATGACCCGTTATTTCACCGAGGATCACGAGTGGATCGAAGTCGAGGGCGACACCGGAACCGTTGGGATCACCGAATACGCCCAGGGCCAGCTTGGCGACATCACTTTCGTCGAACTCCCCGAGGTCGGCGCGGACGTTTCCAAAGGCGAGTCTGTCTCGGTGGTCGATTCCGTCAAGGCCGCCTCCGACGTCTATACGCCGGTCTCAGGCACCGTGAGCGACGCCAATGCCGCGCTGGGGGATGAACCGGAACTCGTCAATACGGACGCGGAGAAGGGCGGATGGCTGTTCCGGATCACTCTCTCCGACCCCGCCGAACTGGGTGCCCTCATGGATGAGGCAGCTTACAAGGAATACGTCGTTTCCCTCTGATTTCATTGAATTGTCCGGAGTAACCTGCCTTGCGCTACCTGCCCCTGACCGACGGCGACCGCGCTTCCATGCTGGAAGTGATCGGTGCCGCTTCGGTCGAACAGCTTTTCGTCGACGTACCTGCCGATGCCCGGTTGGCCGGACCCATTCCGGGGCTGCCCCTCCATGCCAGCGAAATGGCAGTGGAGAGGCACATGGGCGCTCTCGCGGCGAAGAACGTCAGCGCAGGTTCGGCGCCGTTTTTCCTGGGGGCGGGAGCCTATCGCCATCACATTCCGGCGACCGTCGACCACATCATCCAGCGCGGCGAGTTCCTCACCGCTTACACTCCCTATCAGCCGGAAATCGCGCAAGGCACGTTGCAGGTCCTGTTCGAGTTCCAGACGCAGGTGGCGCGGCTGTTCGGCACCGACATCGCGAATGCCTCCATGTACGACGGCTCGACTGCATGCTGGGAAGCGATCCTCATGGCCGCGCGCGTGACGCGCAAAGGCCGCTGCGTCCTTTCCGGAGGCCTGCACCCGCACTATGGCGAGGTGGTGCGGACGATGGCGAGGTTCACGCAGGACGACATCGTTTCGCTCCTGCCCGAACTGAGCGCCGAACCCGACGATCAGGCCCTGATCGCAGCCATTGAGGATGGCACGTCCAGCGTCGTCGTGCAGTATCCGGACGTCTTCGGGCGCATTCCCGATCTGGCTGCTATTGCCGATGCCGCTCATACGAAGGGTACGCTCGTGATCGCGGTGGTGACGGAGCCGGTCGCCCTCGGGCTGCTCGAGGCCCCTGGCAATCTGGGCGCCGACATCGTCGTGGGCGAAGGCCAAGCGCTGGGCGTCGGACTGCAGTTCGGCGGCCCCTACCTGGGCCTGTTCGGCTGCCGCGAGAAGTTCGTGCGCCAGATGCCAGGGCGGCTGTGCGGAGAGACCGTCGATGCCGAGGGAAGGAGGGGCTTCGTGCTCACCCTGTCGACGCGGGAGCAGCATATCCGGCGTGAGAAGGCGACCAGCAATATCTGCACGAATTCAGGTCTCTGTGCGCTGGCCTTCAGCATTCACCTGACATTGCTGGGTGGCAACGGGCTGGCACAACTGGCCGCCGTGAACCACGCGCGCGCGCAGGCCGTATTCGAGCGGCTGACGCAGATCCCGGGCGTTTCGCTGCTCAACAGCGCCTATTTCAACGAGGCGACGCTCGTTCTGCCGCGCGATGCGCGCGAAGTCGTGCGGGAGCTCGCCGATCGGAGGGTGCTCGGCGGTGTCTCGCTGGGACGCCTGTTCCCCGCTGACGAGAAGCTGCACAGGGGCCTGTTGGTGGCGGCCACCGAGACGACCACCGACGATGAGATAGAGACTTTCGCCAAGGAACTGGAAGGAGTGCTGGCATGAACGCGGTGAATGCGGCCGGTTGGCGTCCGTCCATGGGCCAAACAGGCGGATCGACGGAAGGATGTTCAACGTCCAGCGGCGATTACGGGCTGATGTTGGAGGAACCTCTCAGCTTTGAGCTGGGTGCCGAGGGCAAGTGCGGCGTCGACATCGAGCCGGCTGACCGCGGCTCTGTTTCGGAACTGCAGAAGTTCCTGCGCAAGGCTCCGCCCGCTCTTCCCGGGCTGACCGAACCAGAGACCATTCGCCATTACACGCGTCTCTCGCGCCAGAACTATGCCATCGACCTCGGGCCGTTTCCTCTCGGCTCCTGCACGATGAAGCACAATCCACGGCTCAATGAGAAAGTGGCGCGCCTTCCTGGCTTCGCGGACGTTCACCCGCTCCAACCGCAGAAGTCGGTCGAGGGCGCGCTGGAGGTGATCGAGCAGCTTGCCGATTGGCTGATGCGGCTGACCGGAATGGCTTCCGTCGCGATGTCGCCCAAGGCCGGCGCTCACGGCGAGCTTTGCGGGCTCCTGTGCATCCGTGCCGCGCTCGACGCGCGGGGCGAGAAGCGGGAGGTTGTACTCGTCCCCGAGAGCGCGCACGGCACCAATCCGGCAACGGCTGCTTTCGCGGGTTTCAAGGTTCAGTCGATCCCGGCGACGCCCGCCGGTCGCGTCGATCTGGAGGCGCTGAAGGCGAAGCTCGGTCCCGACGTTGCGGGGGTGATGATCACCAACCCGAACACCTGCGGTCTTTTCGAGCCGGACATGAAGGCCATAGCCGATGCAGTTCATGCGGCGGGCGGCTATGTCTATTGCGACGGCGCAAACTTCAACGCGATCGTCGGCAAAGTGCGTCCCGGCGATCTCGGCGTCGATGCCATGCACATCAACCTGCACAAGACCTTCTCGACACCTCACGGCGGCGGCGGTCCGGGGGCGGGGCCTGTGGTTCTGTCCGAGGCGCTGGCGCCTTTCGCGCCGCTACCATTCGTGGCGCGCGGAACGGACGGCGACATTCACCTCGTCGAGGAGGAGAACCGAAGCGAGGGGCACGCGAGCGCCTTCGGCCGCATGGTCGCGTTTCACGGGCAGATGGGCATGTTCACACGCGCGCTGACCTACATCCTCAGCCACGGTGCCGACGGCTTGCGTCAGGTTGCGGAGGACGCGGTGCTGAATGCGAATTACGTGCTGCGTTCCTGCGAGGACCTTCTGCCCGCGCCTTTCGCCAGCGCCGGACCGTGCATGCACGAGGCGCTGTTCAGCGATGCAGGGCTGGCCGAAGGCTTTTCTACCCTCGACGTCGCCAAGGGCCTGATCGACGAGGGCTTCCATCCGATGACCGTCTATTTCCCGCTGGTGGTCAAGGGTGCGATGCTCGTGGAGCCGACCGAGACCGAGAGCAAGACTGGTCTCGACCGCTTCATCGCATCGTTGCGCAGACTTGCCGAACGGGCAAAGGCGGGCGATGAGAGTCTTCATTCGGCGCCGCACTTCGCTCCGCGGCGCCGCCTTGACGAGACACTGGCGGCGCGTAAGCCCATTCTCGTCTGGCAGGGCAAGGCTGGCGAACCGGCGGAACCCTCGCTGAGCGAAATCGGCGGGAGCTGACCGCCTCAGGGGAAGGGACAGGCGATGATGGATCGGGTGACGAGGCTCTTCGCCTTGTGGACCGTGCTGGGCGTCACCTGGGCGTGGTTCGTGCCCGATCACTTTATCTGGGTTGCCGACGGACGGTTCGCTCCCTTCGGTCAGCCGCTGATCTCGGTGATGCTTGGCGTGATCATGCTGGGGATGGGCATCACGCTCAGTGTCGACGATTTCCGCCGCGTCCTGGCGATGCCTTCGCAGGTGCTGGCCGGGGTGGTCCTCCAGTTCACGATAATGCCGCTGGGCGGTTTCGTGATCGCCTGGGCCTTCCGGCTGGAACCCGGCCTTGCAGTCGGCCTGATACTCGTCGCCTGCTGTCCGGGGGGAACGGCCTCCAACGTCATAAGCTATCTGGCGCGAGCCAACGTCGCACTTTCGGTCACGATGACCATGGCTTCCACGATCGCGGCTATTGTGCTGACGCCGATGCTGACCGGGTGGCTGGCCGGCGTGTTCATCGAGATCGATCGGTGGAACCTGTTCCGGGGGATGCTGACCGTAGTGCTGATCCCGGTGGTGGCCGGCGTACTGATGAACCGCTACCTTCCGCGCCTGACCCGGGCAGCCACGACGATTTCGCCGTTCGTGTCGGTTCTTTTCGTGGTCGTGATCGTGGCAGGGATCATTGCCAACTCAAAACCGCTCATTGCCGCGCATGTCGATGTTCTGCTCGCTGCCGTGTTCGCCCTGCACGCTGTCGGCTTTGGTCTGGGCTATGTCTTGAGCAAGCTTCTGAGGCTTAACGAGGCCTCGTCCCGCACGATCAGCATCGAGGTGGGCATGCAGAACAGCGGGCTGGGCGCAAGCCTCGCCTCGACACCCGCCTTCGCCCGCCAGTTCTCCGGCCCGCTGCAGGCCGCGCTGGCCCCGGTGCCGGCGGCGATCTCTGCAGTGATTCATGTACTGATCGGCAGCCTGCTGGCGTCGCTGTGGAGCCGCACAGCCGCCGGTTGTGAGGGCGAGCCCTCTGCCGGCGCCTCGCAGGCCTGAGCCTCAGGTAGCGTTGTCCACCGTGTCTGCCGCGGACTCGATGTCCTGTCCCACACCCCGAACCGTATTGCAGGCCGAGATGCCAAGGACGATGCCGCTGGCCAGAAGGGTGAATACGAGCTTCCTGATCATTGCCTGTTCCTGCTGAACGGGTTTGTCGTCCAGCCGTCCGGACCCCGTCGTCGCGAAGGATTTAGGCGCCGGACGCGCGGAAGGAAAGCTCTTGCGTCAGATCTCCTGAAAGCGGGCAGGACGGCGTGCCGATCCTGCCCAATCGAAACCGATCAATGGATGGCTTCGTCGCCGGCCTGTCCGACCGACTCGATATCTTCGCCCATTCCCTTGACGGTGTTGCAGGCTGTCACGCCCAGAACGACCGCAGAGGCGGCTAGTGCAAACACGAATTTCTTGATCATAACCAGGTTCCTTTCTGCATGTGCCCGGCCCTGGGGAGTAGTGCAGAAGGAACGCCCGGCGCCATGTCAGGTTCCCTGAGCCCCCGGCGCAGCCTCTTCCGTGGCGCCTTCGTCGATTGCGGATGTCGGGGAGATTCGCCGCGCCAGCCTGTGCTCGCGCCAGATGATGAGCAGCCCGGCGCAAATGATGATCGGGGCTCCGAGCCAAGTGGTGCTGGGCGGCACATGACCCCAGACCGCGAAGCCGTAAAGCGTCGCCCAGATCAACGACGTGTAGTCCATTGCAACGACAGTCACGACTTGCCCATGCCGCAACGATGCGGCCATCAAAAACTGTGCCACGGTTCCGGTCAGTCCGACGCAGACCAGCAGCATCCAGACTTCTGGCGTGTGCGGCTTCATGTAAAGCGGCAGGAGAATCGCCGTCATCACCGATCCGTAGAAGGCGAACCAGAACACGCAGCTTATCGGTTCTTCGGTTCGAGCGAGATCGCGGATCTGGAAGCTGACGATGGAGACGATCACGCCCGAGCCGATGCCGGCAACGACCCCCAGCGCGGGAACCGGCGTCTGGCCGGGCTGCGCAATGATCATAACGCCGAGAAATCCCAGGACTACGGCAGTCCACCGCCACTTGCCGACCTGTTCTCTGAGGATCAGTGCAGTGATGAGGACGGCGAATAGAGGTGCGGTGAACCCCAGAGTCGTCGCCTCTGGCAGGGGCAGCAGCATTGCCGCCGAGACATTGCAGAACATCCCGATCGTTCCTGTCGCGGCCCGCCGCGCATGAGTTGCCATGCGGCTGGTCGCCAGGACTTTCAATCTGCCCGTGGCCGCGAGCCAGGAGAGCAGTATCGGCACGCTCATCGCCTGCCGCCAGAAGATCATCTCCGGCGCCGAAACGCCCCGCTGACCTGCGTACTTGACCAGCATGAACATGGTCGAGAGTATCGCCATGGCAGCCATGCGCAAGGCGATCGCAAGCAGCGGGCGGTCGGGACGATTCACGGACAGGCGCTTTAACTCGCAGCCGGATCGAGGCAAGGGGCGCGGATGATTGATTCGACGCGCTTCATGACAATTGCCGGCACTCTGGCGGCTTTGATCGCGGTTTGCGCCTGGGTCAGCGACCGCCGGCGCATGAGGCGACGCGACTTCGACCGTGTCGGCTTCATGCCGTGGACGGGTATCTTCTTCTGGTCCCTGCTCGCCGCCGTTCTGCTCCTGGGCCTTTCTGCAAGAGCATGGATCGGCGGCTGAGATGTGGGCGCCAGCTTACAGGCAGGCTTCCAGGTAGGCTTGGTCGAAACCGAACTGGCGCGCCTTTTCCAGCGTGTAGGGGCGCAAGCCCGACGCGCGGAACTCGCCCAGGATCTTGCCGTCGTCCGTCTCGTCCAGATATTCGAATTTGAAGAGTTCCTGGGTGACGATGACGTCGCCTTCCATGCCGATCACTTCGGTGATGTTGGTCGTGCGGCGCGAACCATCACGCAGGCGCTTCACCTGCACGATCAGGTCGACCGATTCCGCGATCTGCCGTGAAATCGCCTCCTTCGGAATCTTGATGTCGCCCATCAGGATCATGTTTTCCATGCGGCCCAGGCATTCGCGCGGGGAGTTGGCGTGCAGCGTACACATCGATCCGTCGTGGCCGGTGTTCATCGCGGCCAGAAGGTCGAAGCACTCCGCGCCGCGGATTTCGCCCAGGATGATGCGGTCCGGTCGCATGCGAAGCGCGTTTTTCACCAGGTCCCCGATGGTGATGGCGCCCTGGCCCTCGAGGTTCGGCGGACGGGTCTCCAGCGGCAGCCAGTGCGGCTGCTGCAGGCGGAGTTCGGCCGCGTCCTCGATCGTCAGCACACGCTCGCCCGGGTCGATCATCTTCGAAAGGGCGTTAAGCATCGTCGTCTTGCCCGAGCCGGTGCCGCCTGAGATGACGATGTTCATGCGGCAGGCCCCGGCGATCTTGAGCGCGGTGGCCATCTTGTCGCTCATCGATCCGAAGTCCCGAAGCATGTCGATGGTGATCGGCTTTTCGGAGAACTTGCGGATCGAAATCGCGGTACCGCGAAGCGAGAGCGGCGGCACGATCACGTTGACGCGGCTGCCGTCCTTGAGTCGGGCGTCGGCCAGCGGGGTAGTCTGGTCCACGCGGCGCCCGACCTGGTTGACGATGCGCTGGGCGATTTGGAACAGGTGCTGCTCGTCGCGGAACTTGGTCGATGCGAGCTGGAGCTTGCCCTTCTTTTCGATGTAGGTCTGGTTCGGTCCATTGACCATGATATCCGACACATCGGGATCGTTCAGCAGCTCCTCAAGCGGCCCGAAGCCGAGCAGCTCGTCCACCAGCACCTTCTCCAGCGCGAACTGCTCGCGGCGGTTGAAAGTGATCTTGAGTTCCGCCAGAACCTCAATGATGATGGGGCGGAATTCCTCGGAGAGTTCGTCCTTGGACAGGGTCGCAGCGGCCTCCGGATCGACGCGCTCGAGCAGGCGAGGCAGTACCTGCTCCTTGATCTTGTGGATCGAGGCTTCGAAGCCGCCTTGCTCGGACTGCGAGTCATGAATGGCATTGGCGCGGTCGGCCAGCCGGCTCATCGCGGCATCGCGCGGGTTCTGGGAAGACGCAGCCGTGGGCTCGGCCGGCAGAGGCGGGAACTGATCGCCTCCCGACGCCGGCGAACCTCCCGGAACCGGCGCCTTCTCCGCCCCCGCTCCACCCTTGAGGGGCCTGGCTACACCGAAGGCGGGACGAGCACCCGGGCCCATGCCGCCGATTCCGTTCCGCCGCCCAAATGCGCTCATGAGACTCTCAACCTTGTGACAGCCCGCGTCTGTTCCGCGGGTCAGATCGCTTGCGAATGAGGCGATGATTAAGGTTGAAACTTTGATAACTTCCTAATGGCGGGGAGCGGAGTGGCGCTTTGAAAGCGCGGCCCAGCTCAAGTGCCCCCGCGCCAGCTGCGAACCGGGCTCCCCTGCAGCCTGCCAGAGGCGGCGCGCTCGGCCGCGCGCATGAAGCTTGCCGCGGCAAAACGCGCTCAACAGACGAGATGACGTCGGACCTGCTCCCCACGCCCCGCTTTCAGCAATACGAACTTTTTTCACGTGGGTCAGACATGGCGAACATTTGCATAAGGGCACAAAAAACGCCGAGCCGACAACGCATCTGTCGGTGCGAGTGTGGCGATTTTCGCTACGCCTCGGCTGAGTGACGGATTGCGAGCCGTGGCACGGTCGGCGATGCCAGCGCCGCCAGGCATATCAACACAGGCATAACCGGGTAAGGATGAAAGAAAGGGCCCTCAACCAGCCCCATGCCCAGGAAGCCTAGCATTGCGGCAATGGCAGGCAGGCCGACTCCGGGATCATCCGTCGCTCTCATCCTTGAACGACAAATTGCCGGAAGAATCATTACGACGACGGCAAATGTTCCAATGACGCCCCACTGGTACAGAAACTGGATTACGACGTTGTGCGGGTGATTGAACATTCGCTGTAAGGCAGGAATTTCCGATCTGAATTGTCCTTCGCCGTGCCCGATGAAGGGATGCTCAGGCACCCTTTCGAGCGTGCTGATCCATATTTCTATCCGGCCGGAGCTATAATCAGTGCCTTCCACCTCCGTCGCAGTCGCGCGGTTGAGAATTCGTACTATGCCGAATTCATTCCAAGGTTTGAGACCCTCCGACATTGGTGCCGCAACGGCAATCGCGGTCAATGACCAGAGCGCCACGCGTTTGCGCGCCGCCCCGGATGTGAAACAACCGACCAAGACAAGGACAATCAGGACCGGCAGGCTGGCGCCGCGCCCTCCGCTCCAGAAGCAGAGATACATTCCCGCAACAAGAGCGAGGCCATATAGCCACCGCAGCGGTTTCGACCCTTCGGTTGCCAGCAAGCCTATGGCGCAGCCCGCAAGAGCAACTCCGTAAAATCCGATCTGTCGTATGTTTGTCACCCCCGTCGCAACCGCATTCCATGTGAAAGGAACGGTCAGGCGGGCGGCGTAGACTGCCGAAACAATGACAGGCAAAAAAAGTACTGCCCCGATAGCTATGGCGATCAGGAACTGCCGGCGCAATTCAAACCATTGGTACGAAAACATGCGCGACAGGACGAGGAAGAAGAGCCCATGGGCCAGGGACTGTCCTCCGCGGATCACCGCTTGCGGAGGATCGCCAGTCGCGGACAAGGCGGCCGCGATTACGACCCCTGCCCATATCAGCGCGGCTGCTGCGACGGGTTTCGAAAGTTCCTGTAGAGTTGCCTTGAGGTCGAAACCTGCCGCAATCGCAAGCAAGACAACTAGAAGCTCTGCGAACGTGATCGGCGTAAGGTAAAAGAGGGTGAGCGACCAGGCGCGCCAGGTCAAAAGGGCTGTAACAGCGGGGACTGCGGCAATGGTAATTGCTGCGGTCAGCCCCCACACCCGGGCCTGTCTGGCCGTCCCGGTCGCTGGTTCAAGACCCGGAGGGCCGACAAAGGCGCCGGAGGCCATCCTCTCGTCAGCCCTCGACGTGCTCCGCCAGCACTGTCAGGCCGTTGTCGCCGACTTCGGCGAAACCGCCGGCGATCCTGATTTCTTCCGGCGCCGCGTTTTCGGTCCGGTAGACCTTGAGCGCGCCGTCGGCGATGGTCGACATGAAAGGCGCGTGGCCCTGGAGCACGCCGAACTCGCCTTCCGTGCCGGGTACGACCACCATGTGGACGTCCTCCGAGCGGACGAGCTTTGCCGGCGTGACGAGTTCGAAGTGCAGTGCCATCTCTATTTCTCCCCCCTCTCCTTTCGGCGAGGGGACGGGGTGGGGCGGTGAGGCTTTGCGCGGTGGCAAAGCCCCACCCCAACGCCTCCCCTGAAGGGGAGGAGCTTAGGTTAAATCAAGCCTCGGCGGCCAGCTTCTTGGCCTTTTCGACCGCCTCGTCGATGCCGCCGACCATGTAGAAGGCGGCTTCCGGCAGGTGATCGTACTCGCCATCGACGACGGCCTTGAACGACTTCACGGTGTCCTCGAGCTGGACGAACTTGCCCGGGATGCCGGTGAAGACTTCGGCCACGTGGAACGGCTGCGAGAGGAAGCGCTGGATCTTGCGTGCGCGGGCGACGGTCAGCTTGTCCTCTTCCGAGAGCTCGTCCATGCCGAGAATGGCGATGATGTCCTGCAGCGACTTGTACTTCTGCAGGGTCTCCTGGACGCGGCGGGCGGTTTCGTAGTGCTCGTTGCCGACGACGCGGGGCTCAAGCACGCGCGAGGTCGAGTCGAGGGGGTCGACGGCCGGGTAGATGCCGAGCTCCGAGATGGCGCGCGACAGCGTGGTGGTGGCGTCGAGGTGGGCGAACGAGGTCGCCGGCGCCGGGTCGGTAAGGTCGTCCGCGGGCACGTAGATCGCCTGCACCGAGGTGATCGAGCCCTTGGTGGTCGAGGTGATGCGCTCCTGCAGCGCGCCCATGTCGGTCGAGAGGGTCGGCTGATAGCCCACGGCCGAAGGAATACGGCCGAGAAGCGCCGACACTTCCGAACCCGCCTGGGTGAAGCGGAAGATGTTGTCGACGAAGAAGAGCACGTCCTGGCCTTCCGCCTGGGTGAAGCGGAAGATGTTGTCGACGAAGAAGAGCACGTCCTGGCCTTCC
>DATEJH010000084.1:0-63070 GCA_035278205.1 Novosphingobium sp.
GGGATGCCGGCGAGGATCTCCAGCACGGGCTTCAGGACCCGCCGGACATTCGCGGCCGAATACTGCGTGAGGTAGATCGCGCTCATCAGGCCAAGCGGAATCGCGACCGCCATGGCGATGATCGCGCCGATGTAGATCGTGCCCCAGAACAGCGGGACAGCGCCGAAATTGTCGGAAAGATTGTCCCCGGCAGCATTGCCCGGCGCCCAGTGCGTGCCGGTCAGGAAAGCGATCGGCGAGACGTCCTTGAAGAACAGGCCCGCCTCGAAGACCAGCGAGGCGACGATGCCGAACGTGGTCAGGATCGCCATCAGCGAAGCCGCCAGCAGCAGCCCCAGCACGGCGCGTTCCACCTGGGTGCGTGCCCGAAAGCCGGTGCGCACGCGCGTCAGTCCATACCCGCCGCCCGCCACCGCGATGACCAGCACGAGCAGCGCGCCGATCAGGCTGAAGCGCTGCTGCGCCGCGTACATGGGCTCGGCCAGCGTCGTCGAGAGCGGATTGAAAGCCGGCGTATCGGGGTTTGCCGCCAGCGTCCTCGCCTCTGCCAGGATTGCCGCGCGGCTCATTTCGTCGGGAGGAAGCTGGGCCGAGGCGGGGCTAGCGAGGACAGAGCCTTCGACGAGGCCCGGCATCGCGAGCGACCAGGCGCCCAGGGCCAGCAGCGCGGGCACGACGATCCACAGCGCCATGTGCCAGCCGTGATAGCCGGGCATCGAATGCATCGATCCCCGGCCGGTATAAAGCAGCCGGGCTCGGCCCCGCGCGGCAAACCAGCCGACGAGACCGAGGCCGATTACGGCCAGAAATACCGCTGTCAGAATCATGTCTGGCCGTTGGCTGTCTTACTTGAGGACCGAGGGGTCAAGCGGAGTCATCTTGGCGATCAGGTCCGCGTTCTTGGCCCGCACGTCGTCAGGCGCCACGACCATGCCCTTCTTCTTCAGGTCGCCGTCGGCGCCCCAGTGCTTCGGCCACTCCTGGACATAGGCCTGGAGACCCTTGATCGGCCCGAGGTGCTGCTTCTTCACGTAGATGTAGAGCGGACGCGCGCCGGGATAAGTGAAGTTCGCGATAGTGTCGTAAGTCGGATTGACGCCGTTCAGCGGAACGCCCTTCAGCGTGCCGGCGTTCTCCTCGAGGTACGAATAGCCGAAGATGCCCAGCGCCTTGGTGTTCTGCGAGATCTTCTGGACGATCAGGTTGTCGTTCTCGCCCGCATCGACATAGGGGCCGTCCTCGCGGATGTCCTGGCAGACGGCCTTGTACTTGTCCTCGTCCGTCTTCTTGAGCTCTTCCATCGCCGGGTCGCTCTTGCAGCCGGCCTCGAGGATCAGTTCCTTGAGCGCGTCGCGCGTGCCCGAGGTCGAGGGCGGGCCATAGACGAGGATCGGCTCGTCGGGCAGCGAGGGGTTGACGTCCTTCCAGGTCTTGGCCGTGTTCGGCTTGCCGAACGGGTTCGCGGCCAGCGCCTTGTAGATGTCGGTCGGGGTGAGCTTCATGCCCGGACCGTTGGCGGCTTCACCGAAGGCGATGCCGTCGATGCCGACCTGAATCTCGACGATGTCGGTCACGCCGTTCTTCTGGCACAGCTCGTATTCGGACTTCTTCATCCGGCGCGAGGCATTCTCGATGTCGGGATGCTGGGCGCCCACGCCGGCGCAGAACAGCTTCATGCCCGCGCCGGTGCCGGTCGACTCGATGACGGGCGATTTGGCGCCGGTGCCCTTGGCGTAAGCCTCCGCCACGGCGGTGGCGAAAGGATAGACGGTCGAAGAACCGACCGCCTTGATCTGGTCGCGCGCGCCTGCGCCCGAACCGCCCGAGCCGCCACAGGCGCTGAGCGCCAGGGCCGAAACGGCAGCGACAATTAAGGATCTGGTCGAACGCATGGCAATACCCCCTTGGGCTCTCAGTTCTGGGACGCCCCTATTGGGGTACGATGACAATTCTATGACGAATAAGTGACATTGTCTGGTTGGTACCAGCGTTCGCGTCGCGGCACGTGGGTTTCAGGCGAGCGCTGCCTCCCACTCGGATGGCTTGAACCCGACCAGCAGCCCGCCCTGATGCTCGATGATCGGCCGCCTGATGCAGCTGGGGTTCGTTTCCATGATACTGACCGCCCTGCCCGCATCAAGATCGGCCCTGTCCTCCTCAGGGAGCTTGCGAAAAGTGGTGCCGGCGCGGTTCAGCACCGTTTGCCAGCCTACGGCCTCCACCCACGCGAGCAGCCTGCCCGCGTCCGCGCCTTCCTTCTTGTAGTCGTGGAAAGTGTAGGCGAGCCCCCGCTCGTCCAGCCACTTCCGTGCCTTCTTGACGGTATCGCAGTTGGGAATGCCATAGAATTCAAGGCTCAAGGTTCGGACCTTTCAAAGCGGCGGATGCGCGGCGAATCGCACGCGAAGAGGGTATATTCCTGATAGTAGCCGGAGCGCCCCCTCTCTTGCACCACGGCGTGCTCGGCATGACGGCCCCAGTCCCGCGCCGAAGCCTCGTCCGTCCATTCGGACAGGGCGATGACTTCGCCATCCTCGCTGGTGTAGCTCTTGAAGGAAAGGAAGCCGGGTTGTTTGCGGGCGAGCGCCTCCATCGTCTCGGCATCGCGGGCATAGCCCTGCACGTCCATATCGGCGCGCTTGCGGTTTCGGAAGACGACGAGGAACATGGGCAGCGTAATGCCGCGCCAGCCGTGCTTCGACAAGCTCAGCATGAGCGGAGGTGGGGCTGAAACCAAGATCCGCTCGTGCTGAGCTTGTCGAAGCACCGCACGCGGCGCTCGCAAATGCTAGACAAACCGCCCGCACGGCGACAAAGCGCGAGATATGAGCGTCAACAGCTTCGGCCGCCTTATCCGTTTCACCACCTGGGGCGAGAGCCACGGGCCGGCCATTGGCGCCGTGGTCGACGGGTGCCCGCCGGGCCTGGCGATCGACGAGAGCGTTATACAGCCCTTCCTAGACGCCCGCCGCCCGGGCCAGTCGAAATACACCACCCAGCGGCAGGAGCCGGACCAGGTCCGCATCCTCTCCGGCGTGTTCGAAGGCAGGACGACCGGCGCCCCGATCAGCCTGATGATCGAGAACGTGGACCAGCGCTCCAAGGATTATTCGGACGTGGCGAAGGCCTACCGCCCCGGCCATGCCGACTATGCCTATGATGCCAAGTACGGCTTTCGCGACTATCGCGGCGGCGGCCGTAGCTCCGCGCGCGAGACGGCGAGCCGGGTAGCGGCAGGCGGGGTGGCGCGGCTCGTCATCCCCGAAGTGACGATCCTCGGCTATGTCTCGGAGATCGGCGGCGATGCGATCGACATGGGCCGCTTCGACCCTGCGGAGATCGGCAACAACCCGTTCTTCTGCCCCGATGCGGAAGCTGCCAGGCGCTGGGAGAAGATTGTCGACCAGGCGCGAAAGGCCGGGTCCTCGGTCGGTGCCGTCGTCGAATGCGTGGCGACGGGCGTGCCGGCCGGCTGGGGGGCACCCCTCTACGGCAAGCTCGACGCCGATCTTGCCGCCGCGATGATGGGCATCAATGCGGTCAAGGGCGTGGAGATCGGCGACGGCTTCGCCGCCGCGCGCCTCACCGGCGAGGAGAACGCCGATCCCATGCGGCCTTCCACGACTCCGGGCAAGAACGGCCCCGAGTTCGATGCCAACCACGCGGGCGGCGTCGCCGGCGGCATCTCCACCGGCCAGCCGGTGAAAGTGCGCGTCGCCTTCAAGCCGACCAGCTCGATCCTAACCCCGCAGCCGACGATCACCCGGGAGGGTGAGGCCACGGCGCTCTTCACCAAGGGCCGCCACGACCCCTGCGTCGGCATCCGCGGCGTTCCGGTGGTGGAGGCGATGATGGCGCTGGTGCTGGCGGACCACAAGCTGCTGCACCGGGGGCAGTGTGGTTAGCGCCTTGCAATCGATCACGATACGTCCCGAGCGCGGCGAAGACGCTTTCGCAATCCGCAAGATGGTGACTGCCGCTTTCGCGAACGCGTCCCATTCCAGCGGGACCGAAAGCCAGATCATTGACGCCTTGCGTGCTTCGGGCATGCTGGCCTTGTCGCTGGTGGCGCAAGCCGCCGGTGAAATTGTCGGCCACGTGGCCTTCTCCCCCGTCACCCATGACGGTACAGACCTTAGTTGGGTCGGATTGGGTCCTGCTGCCGTCCACCCGGATTACCAGCGTCGCGGTGTCGGTGCACGGCTGATCGAGGCCGGCCTTTCTCGCTTGCGCGAGGCAGGCGCAAACGGCTGCGTTGTGCTGGGCGATCCGGCTTATTACTGCCGCTTCGGTTTCGCGAATGACCGGGCGCTTTCCTATCCCGGCGTTCCGGCCGAGTATTTCCAATGCTTGCCCTTTGATGGCCCCTTGCCCGCAGGCACCGTTGCTTATCACGGAAGCTTTGAGGCCTCTTGATTTGCTGAAGCTGCATGCCAGGGCGCCGAACCAGCATCTCATCGACACATCCGCACAATCCACCGCCAAGTAATCGCCACACTCGATCAACCCGATCGGATCATCGCGCTACAAATCGTCATGTGATGGGCCTATCTCCCTCTCGTCAGTTCAACACCCAAGAGAGGGAAACACGACCATGGGAATCATCGGCAGCACCATCAAGCCGTTCAAGAACACCGCCTTCCAGGCGGGCAAGGACTTCTTCGACGTCACTGAAAAGGACATCGCCGGCAAGTGGGCCGTGTTCTTCTTCTACCCGGCGGACTTCACCTTCGTCTGCCCGACCGAGCTGGAAGACCTCGCCGACCAGTATTCGGCCCTGCAGTCGATGGGCGTCGAAGTCTTCGGCGTCTCCACCGACACGCATTTCAGCCATAAGGCCTGGCACGACACCTCGGAAAAGATCGGCAAGTGCAACTACGCCTTCCTCGGTGACCAGAACCACGCACTGACCAACAACTTCGGCGTGCTTCGCGAGGATTCGGGCCTGGCCGACCGCGCAACCTTCGTGGTCGATCCGGACGGCGTGATCCAGATCATGGAGATCACCTGCGAAGGCGTCGGCCGCAATGCCAGCGAACTGGTCCGCAAGATCAAGGCCGCGCAGTACGTGCGCGCCCACCCCGGCCAGGTCTGCCCGGCCAAGTGGGAAGAAGGCGCCGAAACGCTCGCGCCCTCGCTCGATCTCGTCGGCAAGCTCTAAGACCGCCGCGACTTAGGGTCGCGCGCGCAGGGCGCGCGGCCCGGGGCCTCCCCTCCCTCCCCAGCCCCGGGCCGCCGCTATCTCCCTTCCCCCAGCATTCACCCAAGGATCCAACTCGATGCTCGATGCCAACCTGACGCAACAGCTCTCGCAATACCTCGCCATGCTGCGCGAGCCGATCGAGCTGGTCGCCTCGCTTGGCGACGATGCGAAATCGGCGGAAACGCGCGAACTGCTGACGCAGATCGCCGGACTTTCGGACAAGGTCACTGCGACTTTCGCAGGCGATGACGACCGCAGGCCCAGCTTCATCATCCGCCGCGCTTCCGACACGGAGGCCTGGGTGCGCTTCGCCGGCGTTCCGCTCGGCCACGAATTCACGTCCCTGGTGCTCGCCCTGCTCTGGGCCGGCGGGCACCCGCCCAAGGTATCGGACGAGGTTCTCGACCAGATCCGCGCGCTGGAGGGCGATTACAATTTCGAGATGTACTTCTCGCTATCGTGCCACAACTGCCCCGACGTGGTGCAGGCGCTGACACTGATGGCGCTTAACAACCCCCGCGTCACCGCAACCCTCATCGAAGGCGGCGCCTACCAGGACGAGGTGGACGAACGCGGCGTCATGGCCGTGCCCGCCGTGTTCCTGAACGGCGAGATGTGGGGTGCAGGCAAGATGGGCGTGGAGGAGATCCTCGCCAAGCTCGACAACGGCGCATCGGCCAGGGCGGCGGAGAAACTGGCGTCGAAGAAGCCCTTCGAGGTGCTCGTCATCGGCGGAGGGCCCGCCGGCGCATCGGCCGCGATCTATACCGCGCGCAAGGGCTTCTCGACCGGCATCGCCGCCGAGCGCATGGGCGGACAGGTCATGGACACCATGGGCATCGAGAACTTCATCTCGGTCCCCTATACCGAGGGCCCGAAGCTGGCCGCCGCGCTGGCGCAGCACGTCTCGGAATACGAGATCGACGCCATGAACCTGCTGCGCGCCGAGAAGCTCATTCCGGCCGCCGAGGTCGGCGGGTATCATGAGGTCGTGTTCGACAACGGCGCCTCGCTCAAGGCGCGGGCGCTGATCCTCACCACCGGTGCGCGCTGGCGCAACCTTGGCGTCCCGGGCGAGGCGGAGTACCGCAACAAGGGCGTCGCCTATTGCCCGCACTGCGACGGCCCTCTGTTCAAGGGCAAGCGCGTGGCGGTGATCGGCGGCGGCAACTCGGGCGTCGAAGCGGCGATCGACCTTGCCAACATCGTCGCGCACGTGACGCTGATCGAGTTCGACAGCAAGCTGCGCGCCGACCAGGTGCTGCAGGACAAGCTGCGATCGATGGGCAACGTCGACGTGATCGTCTCGGCCCAGACCACCGAGGTCACCGGCGACGGCGAGAAGGTGAACGGCCTGGCCTGGAAGAACCGCACGACCGGCGAGGAGCACAAGATCGAGCTGGAAGGCGTCTTCGTGCAGATCGGCCTGGTGCCCAACACCGAATGGTTGAAGGATTCCGGGCTGGAACTGACGAGGTTCGGCGAGATTGTGATAGACGGCCACGCGGCCACCAATCTGCCCGGCGTGTTCGCCGCAGGCGACGCGACGACCGTGCCGTTCAAGCAGATCATCATCGCCATGGGCGAAGGCTCGAAAGCGGCCCTCTCCGCCTTCGACTACCTGATCCGCAACGAGGCGCCCGAGGAAATCGCACAGGCAGCGTGATTCCTCCCCTTCGGGGGAGGAATCACCTCCGCTTCTTCAACATTATATAGATCGCCCCCGGCCCGCCGTGCCGCCGGTGAGCGCCGCGGATCGCCACGATGTCGGACGCGTGCTCGCTGGCGGTTAGCCAGTCGGCGATCTTCGAACGAATGGCGCCGCGCTTCTCCCCACGATCCATCGGATCCGCCGGTCTCGGCTTGCCGGTCACCACCAGCACCACTCGCGCGCCCATGGCTTTTGCCTGCGTGAGACCGTGCATGAGCCGCCCATAGGCGGTCTCCAGATTGGAGCCGTGGAGATCGAGGCTGAAGTCCGGAACGAGTGTGCCTTTCGAGATGCGCTTTTCCCATGAACCGTCGAGGTGAGGCTGCGCCTCGATCTTCCGAGGGGCCGCTTTCGCAGGCAACGGCGGGGGGACACGACCCTCGATCTTCTTCGCCGGCGCCGGGACTGCAGCGGGTGCCCCTCGACCGTCATCCGACTTGGTCCGGGACTGGTTGGCATCCACGGCGGCGGGAGGAACAGGCTTGCGCTTCACCAGCGGCTTGACGGTCTGGGTGACCTTGGCCCAGACCTCGGCTTCTTCCCGGCTCAGCTTGCGACCGGGGCGCCTCATTGGGCGCCGAGGCGTTCGAGCGTTCCCTTCGGCACGAGGATCAGCGCGCTGCCGCGGCCGCTCATGCCGCCGGCGGTCATCCGCGCCTGTTCGCCAGCGCCCCAGAAAGTATCGAAGCGGTTGGCGCCCTTGATGGCGCCGCCGGTGTCCTGAGCCACCCACAGCCCATCCGCCTCGCTGCGGTCGAGATCAAGCCAGACCGGTGCGCCCAGCGGTACGAAGCGCGGATCGGCGGCGACCGAGCCGCGCGCGCGCACAGGGACGCCGAGGGCGCCAAGCGGACCGCCGCCTTTCAGTTCCTTGAAGAAGACCCAGGACCTGTTCTCGCGCATCAGCGACGCCCCTTCCGCCGGATGGTCTCTGAGATACTGCATGATCCCCTGCATGCTTCCGGGATATTGACCCGGCCCGCTTCCGACCAGCCCGCGATCCTGCATCAAGGCGCCGATTCCTGTGTAGGGGAGTCCGTTCTGCCCGGCATAGCCTATGCGCATGATCGAACCGTCCGGCGCACGCAGCCGGCCGGAGCCCTGGACCTGGAGAAAAAAGACCTCGACCGGGTCCGCTGCCCATGCGATCTCGAGCCCCCTGCCTGCGAGCGCGCCCTGTTCGATCGCGGCGCGGTCGTAATATGGAATGAACCTGCCATTCTCGTTGTAGCGGCCAAGCGGCATCCGCCCGTTTTCCAGCGGCTCGGCATCGCCCGCGCGAGCCCGCACCAGATCGGGCGGCAGCCCGTAGATCGGCACGTCGTAACCCGGCAGATGCACGCGCGAGCCGGCGATCTCCGGCTCGTAATATCCGGTCGCGAAAGCCGTGCCGTCGCCGACGCGGGCTGTCTCGAAGTAATCGGAGAAGAAGCGGGTGGCCGTCGCCGGCGTGGACGAGGCCGCAGCGGCGCATGCCCGGCGCCAGTCGCCCGGCCGGGTCAGGCCGCTTGCGTCCATCCGCGCGGTGACGCGCGGGCAACTGGCGCGGAACGCCGCCAGCGCGGCAGCGGCACCGCCCGAACCGAGCCTGAGGGCACCAACGGCAGGGCCGGGCCGAACGCCCACCGCCACCGCCGTTTGCACTACGGGCGGAGTCGGAAGAGCGACCGGTCCCGCACCCGGGCTCCCGGGGATCAGGCGAACACACGAGGCGAGAAAGACCACGAGCGGCAATATCGCCAGTTGACGCGCACGTGCCCTCGCGGGTCCATGCCTCATCGCCCCTCTCGACAAGTCGACCTCCCACAGACGGTTCGGGGCCGGAAAGACCGGCCCCGCCTTTTGAGCTTCAGCTTCGAACGATGTTCATCCGACGGTCTGCCCCGACGGATCAGCCCGCATCAGTCTCGTCAAGCAGCCAGTCCGGGTCGGGCGAATTCACGTTGCGGCCGAAAGTCCAGACATCGACGGCCTCGATCGCATCGTCCAGCGAACCGGCGATGACGTGCCCATCGGCATCGCGCGTGACCGCGGCGATATCCGAGCGGAAGCGCAGGGTGACGCGGGCATAGCCGCTATCGACCCCGGCGGCCGTGATCGTGCACTCCTCGATCCGGATCAGCCGGTTGTCGAGCGTCTCGCCGGCTTCGGCGCGCTTGTCGATGGCGGCCGCAAAACTGTCATATACGGCAGCGTCGCACAGCGCGCGAAGCTCTGCCTTGTCGCCCTTCCAGAAGGCTTCAAGGATCATGCGATAAGCAGCGCGCGCACCTTCGAGGAAAGCGAGCGTATCGAAGCGCCGATCTGCGTGCGCGATTTCGGCCAGGCCGCGCTCCACCGAAGGCGGCGCCAGCGGCAATTCGCGGGCCCGCTGCGGTTGCGGAGCCTGGGCGCGATCGTCGGCTTTGACATCCGGCTTGTTCGGGGCTGGAACACGTGCACCCGGCTGCCCCTGACGGCCTTCAAGCCGCCCCGGAATCGGCTCTTCCTCATGCTCGGCACGGCGGCCGAGCACGGAATAAAGACGCAGACCCAGAAAGGCTGCAATCATCGCCAGGATCACAATTTCCGGTGTCACAGTCCTTTATCCATCCCTTCTGCGCTGGAAACGCTTACCTTGCAGGCGGCAGGCCCGATCGGACCGCACGATCCCGCAGGGCCCGGACTCGGCCGGCAAACGCCCGCTCCAGCACTTCAACATAACCTCAGATAGGTAGCCTTTACAAATGAACAACGCGTGAGCGGTCCGGTCGGGTCATTTTTTCGCCCGCCCGTGATCTTTATGTCCGTCCGATGGCGCAATTTGCGTGCCGGGCGCAAATTCCCCGGCTTCGGGTGTTCCACCGGCCCGCAAAATGCTCTAGGCGCGCGCAGACGAATACGAAGATACTCTTCCGGGAAGACGAAAAATGGCCGACGAAGGCAACATCATCTCCGACATTAATCTCGGCAACGGCCAGGACACTTCGCCAAGCGCGGGCATCATCTCGCAGTACGTCAAGGACCTCTCGGTCGAGAATCCGAACGCGCCGCAGAGCTTCCAGTGGCAGGAACAGCCTCAGATCGACATTCAGTTCAACATCGGCGCCCGCCCCATCGAAGGCGAAGTGCACGAGGTGGAACTGAAGATCACCTGCACCGCCAAGGGCGCGGACGGCACGGCCTATGTGGTCGACCTCAGCTATTGCGCGCTCGTGGGCATGCGCAATCTCGACGACGGCCAGGCGCATGCGTTCCTCTTCGCGGAGGCGCCGCGCATCCTGTTCCCCTTTGCGCGCCGCGTCGTCGCCGATGCCGTGCGCGATGCCGGGTTCTCGCCCCTCATGCTCGAACCGATCGACTTCAACGGGCTCTACGTACAGCAGCTCCAGGCCCAGCAGCAGGCGGCGGAAAGCCAGCCCGCCGGCAACGCCTGAACCTGCCCCGTCCGGCCAACCGCGCCGCCGCAGGCCCGCCGCGATGAGTCTCGTCCGCAATGTCGGCACGATCGGAGGGCTGACCGCCCTCAGCCGGGTCTTCGGCTTCGCGCGCGACATGCTGCTCGCGCGCGTGCTGGGCGCCGGGATGGCGGCCGACGCCTTCCAGCTCGCGTTCGTCCTGCCCAACACTTTCCGACGGCTCTTCGCCGAGGGCGCGTTCTCGGTTGCTTTCGTCCCGATGTACACGCGCACGCTGACCGAGGGCGGAGAGGACATCGCAGACCGCTTCGCCAGTCACGTGCTGTCGGTCTTCGTCTGGGTGCTGATGGGTTTTTCGGCGCTGGCGATGATCGCCATGCCCGGCATCGTCTGGTTGCTCGCGCATGAGTACCAGGACGTGCCCGGCAAGTTCGAGCTCGCCGTCATCCTCAGCCGGGTGACATTCCCGTATCTCGGGCTCGTCAGCCTGGTGGCGATGCTCTCGGGGCTGCTGAACGCGCATTCAAAGTTCGCGCCGGGCGCATTCGTGCCGGTGCTGCTGAACCTCGTGCTGATCGTCGGCATCGTCACCGGCCATTTCCTTCGGGATGCCGGCGGCAGCGACGTGACGGTCGCCTGGTCCATTGCCATCGCCGTGACCGCGTCGGGAGTGGCACAGCTTGCCTACATGGCCTGGGCCTCGCACAAGGCCGGCGTGCGGCTGAAGATTACGGCGCCCCGGTTCACGCCCGAGGTGAAGCGCCTCGGCATGCTCATCCTGCCGGCGACTTTCGGCGCAGGCGTCTATCAGATCAGTCAGTTCGTCGACACCTTCTTCGCCACCTCGCTGGCGCAGGGGTCGCTGACGCTGCTGAAGTACGCCGACCGGCTCAACCAGATGCCGCTCGGCATTGTCGGAATCGCGCTCGGCACCGCAATCCTGCCGATGCTCGCCCGCCATATCCATGGCGACGACAAGGCTGGTGCGCAGCGGCTGCAGGCCAACGCCGTGGAGATCGCCACGCTGCTGACCCTTCCGTCCGCGGCCGCGCTGGCGATCTGCGCCCCGGCTTTCGTCACCGCATTTTTCGTGGGCGGCAAGATGACGGCCGAGAACGGGGCGATCATGGCGCATATTGTCGTCGCGCTGGTCGCCGGCCTGCCCTCCTACGTATTGGTCAAGGTGTTCCAGCCCGCCTTTTTCAGCCGCGAGGATACACGCACACCGGTCTGGGTCGCGGCCGGAGCACTGATCGTCAACATCGGCATAAACATCATGGTCGTGCCGGTCTTCGGCATCGTCGGCCTCGCCGCCGCCACGGCGTTCACCTCGACGCTCAACGTGCTGACGCTCTACGCGATCCTGCAGATGCGAGGCTGGTTCCACTTCACCGGCAGGCTCGCCGCCAAGATCGGCCGCCAGCTTCTCGCGACGGCTGCCATGAGCGCGGTACTGTGGGTGCTCGTGCCGACCATGCAGCCGCGCTACGCCGGCAACGTGATCGAGAAGGTCTGGTCGCTCGGCGCGCTCGTCGGCGCGGGTGCGGCAGTGTTCTTCGCCGTCGCCTTCCTGACGGGCGCTCTCGACAAGGACCTGCTCTCCCAGCTACGGCGTCGCCGGCCGGCCAAGGAAGAGCCGGTCAATCTTTCGGAATAACATCAGGCAATCTCTCCCATGCGTATCGTCTCCGGCATCCAGCCCACCGGCAATCTGCACCTCGGCAATTACCTGGGGGCGATCCGCAATTGGGTGAAGATGCAGGACGATGTCACGGCGCGCGGCGGCGAATGCCTTTACTTCCTCGCTGACCTCCACGCGATCTCGATGCCCCACGTACCGGCGGAGCTGTCCTCCAACACCCGCGAGATGGTGGCCGCGCTCGTGGCCTGCGGCATCGATCCGGCGCGCTCGGTACTGTTCAATCAGGCACAGGTGCCGCAGCACGCCGAGCTACAGTGGCTGCTCAACGGCACCGCGCGCATGGGCTGGCTCAAGCGCATGACGCAGTGGAAGGACAAGGCAGGCAAGAACCGCGAAGGCGCCTCGGTCGCACTGTTCACTTATCCGGTGCTCCAGGCCGCCGATGTCCTGCTTTACCGGGCGACCCACGTTCCCGTGGGGGAAGACCAGAAGCAGCACCTCGAACTCGCCCGCGACCTCGCGCAGAAATTCAACAACGACTTCGCCAGCGCAGAAGCGCCGGTCTTCACAATGGCCGAGCCGATCATTCCGCCCGAGGCTGCGCGGATAATGTCGCTTCGGGACGGCACGGTCAAGATGAGCAAGTCCGACCCCTCGGACATGAGCCGCATCAATCTTACCGACGATGCCGATACGATCATGAAGAAGATCAAGAAGGCCAAGACCGATCCCGAACCGCTGCCGGCCGTCAAGGCCGGGCTCGAGGGTCGGCCCGAAGCTGCGAACCTCGTCGGGATCTACGCGGCCATGACCGGCGGCAGCGTGGAAGGCGTGCTGGCGGAGTTCGGCGGCGAAGGCTTCGGCACATTCAAGCCGGCACTGGGCGAACTGCTCATTTCAAAGCTCGCGCCGATCAATGAGCGCTTCGTCGAACTGCGTCGCGACCGCGCAGCCCTCGACACGATCCTGCGAAAGGGCGCGGAGAAAGCCCGCGCCCTGGCCACGCCGACGCTGAACGCGGCGTATGATGCGCTCGGGCTGGTGCGGGGCTAGCACTCTTGGTCGGTCATTCCGAGCGCAGCAGTTTTTCCTGCCTCTGCCGCCACGGTTCCGCAAGCGCCCTCACCTCGCCCAGCGCCTCCAGGCCCGCGCGGTCCGTTTTGTGGCCGCCGGCTACAAGCAGGCCGAAGACGCGCAGCACCGTCCATTCCGGCCAGGGCCGCGCGATCAGTGAGACCGCATCGCCGGCCCCGACTTCGCCTTCCTCGATGACGCGGTAGTACCACCCCGGGCGCCGGGCCTTGACCGTACCGGCGTTGACCGGCGCGCCGAAGCGGTGGTCCAGCTTCCAGCAGGGCTGGCGCCCCTGGCTCACTTCCACAAGCGCGGTGCCCAGGCGCCAGCGGTCGCCGATGCAGATCATCTCCTCGGTCAGCCCGCGGGTCGAGATATTCTCTCCGAACGCACCATAATCCGTCAGAAGCGGGTGATCGCCGATGGCGCCGCGCCAGAACGCGTAATGATCGTGGGGAAAGTGATGTATCGCCTTGTCCGGTCCGCCGTGCGCAACGCGGTCTGCCTGTTCGTCCCCCTCCAGCCCCAGGCGATGGACGCGCACTTTCCCCGCGACGGGCCGCTTGCCGATGGCGCTGGGTTCCTGCGGGCTGCGAAAGGGCATGGCCCTGCCGCACTGGATCGACAGGATCGGAAAGGACAGTTCGGGAACATGGCTCGTCATCTGCCGTTGTACTCCCAAGGAATGATGCGGATGTCGCGCCGCATGGCCGCGCTTCCATAACCGCTTGGCACCTTCTGGCGCCAGAACGGTCTGTCGCGCATGCGGCTCCATTCAACCGCTATTCACACCGTTGATTATAAGCCAGTATCGCAAGTGATGCGGGTACGCCATCGGGGCGAGGCAGGACCCCAGGAGAAAACGAGGATGACACAAGAATCCGGATCTTTTTTGGGCAGGCTGCGGTTTCTTGCCGCTGCCGTTCTGCTCATGGCGGTTGCCGCCTGCGCCACGCCTTTCAAGGCCGACGTCTCACGCTTCCAATCGCAGCTTCCGGCACCGGCGGGCCAGACCTTCGCAGTCGTAGCGGATGATCCGAAGCTGAGCGGCGGGCTTGAATTCGCGCAATATGCGGGTCTCGTAAGCGACCGGCTGGCCAACATCGGCTATACCCCGGCTGCGGCCCCCGCCAAGGCGGATTTGATCGTCCGCTTCGACTACGGGGTCGACAATGGCCGTGAACGCATTCGCTCCACGGGCTTCGGTCCATATTGGGATCCCTGGTACGGCTATCGCCCGTTCGGCTGGAGCCGGTTCGGGTACTGGGGCGGTCCGTGGCACTATGGCTGGTATGACCCGTTCTTCGACAACAGCGTCGAAAGCTACACCGTCTACACCAGCGGTATGACGCTGAAGATCGACCGCGCTGCGGACGGCCGGCGTCTTTTCGAAGGCAAGGCCGAAGCCGTTTCGACCTCGAACAAGCTGCAGTACCTGGTCCCCAATCTGGTGGAAGCAATGTTTACCGGATTCCCCGGGAACTCGGGGGAGACCGTGCGCATTACCGTAGCGCCCGAGAAGAAGTGAGCTGACAGGCTCCCCCTGCGAAGAGGGAGACACCGAGGGGCGGGCTCGTCGAAAGGCGGGCCCGTCCTTTGATTTTATGGGCGGCTGCCCTTGACCATCCGAGACCAAGGCCCGAGACTCTCCTTCGATGAACACCTTCATGGCCATCATGTCGCAGCTCTTCTGGGGCGTGACAGTCGGCGCGCTCTCGTCCGCCTTCTCCGCCCTTGCGCAAGGCGCGGCAACAGTCGCGGCCGTGGGCTGCGCGGGGTGGTATGGAGTCAAGCGCCGGCGCAGGAAGCGCGACAGAGAGAACGATTGAGCAGATTACGGTAAGCCGGTGCCGGGCCCGTTCGTCTCGAGCGAAGTCGAAAGGCCGCTGACCGGCGCCGTGGTCAGAAGCACGACCCGACTGTGCAGTCTCAGCTCCCGAGCGCGACGACCCCGCCGGTGGATCCGAAGCCGCCCTCCCCCCGCCCCGTCTCGTCGAGTTCGTCCACCGCCAGCCACGAGGCGCGTGTCACTGGCGCCAGGACAAGCTGCGCCACCCGGTCGCCGCGACGGACCTCGAAGGCGTCGGCCCCGTGATTGATGAGAATCACCTTGAGCTCGCCGCGGTAATCGGAATCGATCGTGCCCGGCGCGTTGGGCACCGAGATGCCGTGCTTGAGCGCGAGGCCCGAGCGGGGCCGCACCTGGATCTCGAAACCGTGCGGGATGCCAACGGCAAGGCCGGTCGCCACGGCATGGCGCGCACCCGGCGCTATCGTCACGTCCTCGGCAGAGACCACGTCCATCCCGGCCGCCCCGTCGGTCGCATAAGCGGGCAATGGCAGCCCCTCGCCGTGCGGCAGGATCTTGATGGGCACGGGAATGTCAGGAGACGAGTGCATCGGCGAACCTTTCGACGAGGATGCGCGCGACATCCTCCTTGGGCATTTCGGGCAGGCTGACGACGTCCTTGTCCGTCACGATGTGCACGGCGTTGGCATCGCCCCCCATGACATCGCCGGACACGTCATTGGCGATGATCCAGTCAGCACCCTTGCGCTTGCGCTTTTCCTTGGCGTACTCGATCACGCGGTCGGTCTCGGCAGCGAACCCGATCAGCAGCGGAGGCCGGTCCGGGCGGGCGGCGACGGTGGCGAGGATGTCGGGATTCTCGGTCAGCAGCAGCACGGGCGGCGCTGATCCGCGCTTCTTGAGCTTTTCCTTGGCGACATCGGCGGTGCGCCAGTCGGCAACGGCGGCGACCATCACCGCAATATCGGCGGGCAGGGCGTTCTTCACTGCCTCGGCCATCTCCATCGCGCTTTCGACATCGATCCGCGTCACCCGGGGCGGCGTCTCGAGATGGACCGGCCCGGCGATCAGCGTCACCCGCGCGCCCGCCGCCGCCGCGGCTGCGGCGATGGCGAAGCCCTGCTTTCCCGAGGAGCGATTGGCGATATAGCGCACCGGATCGATCGGCTCCCAGGTCGGCCCGGCGGTGACGAGCACATGGCGTCCCCTCAGCGGGCCATCAGCGGGCGGCATGTTGGCGCCGCTGGAGCCGACAGGCTCGGGCCGGGCGCTCCGCGGATCGTCCGAGACGAGATGATTGATCGCGTGCGGATCGGTCGGCGGCGCGGCGCGGGCAGCGCCTTTCTTCGCGACGAGCGGCGAGGCAGCCGGTTCCTGATCGGCAGCGGGCGTACCGTCGTGATGGCCGAAGGAAATCGCCTTCCGCGCCTTCTGCAGCCCGCGCGAGATCATTCCGCCGGTCAGTCCGCCCAGGCCTTCGTGTTCGCCCGGCTCCGGGTCGTGCTCCTCGAACCGGGGCTGCCAGAGCAGCGGGTCCGGCTCGCGCAGCGAGCGGCTCTGCGGAATGCCTCGCGCTTCGCCAGGCAGCGGTGCGATTTCGACCGGGCCAAGGCCGAGCGCCCAGGCAATGCGCTGCCAGATCGCGATCGGATCAGGCAGACGGCCCGGGCCGTACTCGCCGCAAGCCATGGCGCCTTCGTCCGGCTCCATCACGTCGACCCCCGCCTCGCGCAGGACCTGGACGTTGCGCATGGTGGCGGCGTGCTGCCACATGCGCACGTTCATGGCGGGAACGGCCATCACCGGTTTATCGGTTGCGAGCAGCATCGTCGTCGCCAGATCGTCGGCAATTCCCGATGCCATCTTGGCGAGCAGGTCCGCTGTCGCCGGGCAGACCACCACCAGGTCCGCCTGCCGGCTGAGCTGGATGTGCCCCATCTCCGCTTCGTTCTTCAGGTCCCACAGTGTCGTATAGACCGGCTTCTCCGAAAGCGCGGCAAGCGCCATGGGCGTGACGAACTTCGACCCGCCTTCGGTGAGGACGCAAGTAACCTCGCCGCCCTCCTTACGGATGTGGCGGACCAGCTCGCAGGCCTTGTAGGCGGCAATGCCGCCGCCGACGACCAGAAGAATCCTGGGTCCATTCATCGTCGAGGCTTGTGCAACAGGCAGGGTGTACACGCAATTACTTTACCGCGGCTAACGCGGCCCTTTCCCCGGGCAGCGCAGCTTCGACGAGCGAGAGCAACGCCCGCGGCGCGAAAACGATGCCTGCGAACATGGCCGGCGCGATCATCATCCCCCAGTAGAAATTGTCCCAGCGCCCCGCCAGCATGAAGGCCAGCCCGTACCCTGCGCTCAGCAGGCAACCGAAGGTCCCCGTCCGGGAGTTCCAGCCGAGCCAGCCGAAGGCCATGAGCACCACCGCCGGTCCCGCCAGCCAATGCGGCAGCCAGCGCAGGTTGCTCGACTGCACGACATTGGCCAGCCAGCCCGAAAGCCCGCGCATGACCAGCCAGGGCGGTGAAATCGGATCGCTCGGCAGCACCTCACGGGAAATCACCGACAGGTGCCAGGCCAGTCCCGCGCCGAACAGCGCCACAAGCGCGCCCCAGGCCGCAGCTTCGTGCCAGTTGCGGTAGTAGAGCGCCGTGGCCGCCATCAGCAGCACGAAAAGCAATCCGTGCTCGCGGATCGCCAGCGCCAGCGCGGCGGCAAGGAAGGCGCCGGCCCAGTGCCCGCCGTGCCCGTTGGTGCCAATTCGATGGAGGCCGAAGGACAGCGCCAGCAGCATGCCCGCCCAGAGTTCGTGAAGTGGGAAGAAGGAGCGATTGACCCCGAGCGAAGCGCCGACGCAGACCATGGCCGTCGCCATACCGGTCCAGCGGCCCAACGCCGGATCCTCGCGGAATTTGCGCCGCCAGGCCGCGATCACCCCCAGCATGAGAACGATAGCGGCCGCCACCTGGCCGAAATCGCCGAGCCAGGCGGCGGTATAAGCCAGGGTCGGCAAGCGAACCGCCAGAGCCGGGTTCACCGGGTAATTATGGGCGCGCTGCTCGGGGACGATGAAGTCGTAATAGTTCTCGCCATGGCGTACCCGCTCCGTGACGGCTTCATAGAGCGCAATGTCGCCTTCGCCGCCCTGCGCCGCGGCGGAGCGCTCGGGCGCTATGGGCGGGTTCATTGGCGCTGCCGCCGAAGCGGCCAGCAGGAAAGCCAGCACCGCCAAGGCGATGCGCGCCACGAACGGGGGCCAATGGGCAAATCGCTGCGCGCCGCGCTCTGCGCCTAGCCCAGAATGCTCCAGTACGTGACCGCCCATGCGGCAATGCCCCCAGCGACTGCGGCCAGAGCATAGCGCGCCCAATGGTTACGATCGGGTTTAACCACCCTTTCGTGCACGACCCGGCCGCCCCAGATCAGGTCGACTTCCGGCAGCGGCGCCTGTTCGGGAGCGCCGCCCTTGGGAGGGAATCTCTCCTCGATGCGCCGGACCAGGTCGGGCAAGCGCATAAGCATGCCGAGGTCCTCGCGCAGGCGATCGGCCAACACGGCTTCGGGACCCAGTTCGTCGCGAATCCAGTCCTTCACGAAAGGCCCCGAGACATCCCACATGTTGATCTTCGGATCGAGCGCGGTCGCCAGCCCCTCGACCATGACCATTGTCTTCTGCAGCAGCAGCAGGTGCGGCTGCACCTGCATGTCGAAATCGCGCGTGATGGCAAAGAGACCGTCGAGCATCTGCCCGACCGAGAGTTCGGAAACCGGCTTGCCCCGCATCGGCTCGCCGACAGCCCGAAGCGCGGTCGCGAATTCCTCCACGGTGTGATAGCTCGGCACGTACTGCGCCTCGAAATGGATCTCCGCGACGCGGCGGTAATTACCGGTGGTGAGGCCATAGAGGATCTCCGCCAGCCACAGCCGCGCCTGCCGGTTGATCCGGCCCATGATGCCGAAGTCGATGGCAACGATCGTGCCGTCCGCCGTCACGAACAGGTTGCCCTGGTGCATGTCGGCATGGAAGAAACCGGTGGAAATCGCCTGCTTGAGGAAGGTCAGCACCAGCGTGCGGGCCAGCGCCGGCAGATCGTGGCCCGCCGCGCGCAGGGCCTCGAGGTCGCTCATCTTGATGCCGTCGACCCACTCGACCGTCAGCACCGACCCGTTGGTGCGGTCCCAGTCGACACCGGGAATGCAATAGCCGTGGACGCCCTTCATCGCTTCGGCGAGTTCGGAAGCGGATGCCGCCTCGCGCCGCAGGTCCAGTTCGCGCACGGTCCAACGCTTGAGGTTGTCGATCACCGCGCGGGGCCGCAGCCGCTCCGCCTCGCCGCCGATCGCCTCGAGGTGCGCGGCGGCCCATTCGTAAGTCTCGACATCGCGCGCGAATCGCTCGCGGATGTGCGGGCGCAGGACCTTGACGGCCACATGCCGACCGTCGCTCGTCACCGCACGGTGCACCTGCGCGATCGATGCCGCGCCGATCGGCTCCTCCTCGAACGAGGCGAACAGGGCGTCGATCGGCTTGCCGAAGGACTGCTCGATTCGCTCGCGGATCAGCGGAAAGGCGACAGGCGGCAGGTTGTCCTGCAAAGTCAGGAGGTTGTGCGCAGGGCCTTCGCCGACGAGGTCGGGCCGGGTGGCAAGGGCCTGCCCCAGCTTTATCGCCGCGGGGCCGATCTCCTGAAACGCACCGGCGTAGTCGGGTTCCCGAGGCTGGCGAGTGCCGAGCCGGGCGATGCGGCACAACCGCTTGACCTGGGCGGGTGCATTGCGGTCCTTCTCTATCCCGCGCAGCGCCCCATGCCGCGCCAGCACGCGGCCCCATTTGAGCAGGCGGAAGATATGGATAGAGGGATGGGTCAAAGAACCACCTCGCGCCGCCAGGCCGCGAGCCCGCATTCTCCCCTCCCGCCTGCAGGAGGGGCTGGGGGAGGGAATATCGTGGTGCTGAAACGCGATACTCGGGCGAGAGCGGACACACCCTCCCCTATCCCCTCCCGCAGGCGGGGGAATTTACGGGCTTCGCTACTTCGTGCGAAGATCACTCTCACACCTTCCACCCCGAATGGATCGCAACGAGACCGCCCATGATCGGCTCCACTTTCGTATGCCGGAAGCCGGCCTCGCGGATCATGCGCTCGAACTCCGGCATGGGCGGGAAGCGGCGGATCGATTCGATGAGGTAGCGGTAGGAATCCGCGTCCCCTGCGATCGCCTTGCCGATCCGCGGCACCAGATGATGCGAATAGGCGTCGTAGACTTCCTTGAACCCCGGCCACTCGGTCGTCGAGAATTCCAGGCAGAAGAACCGCCCGCCGAACTTGAGCACGCGGAAAGCCTCGGCAAGCGCCTTGTCGATGTGAGTGACGTTCCTAATGCCGAAAGCGATCGTATAGGCGTCGAAGAAACGCTCAGGGAAGGTCAGTTCCTCGGCATTCTGCCGCGACCAGACGAGGCTTCCTACCCCGCGCTCCATTGCGCGCTCGATACCTACGTCGAGCATGTCCTGGTTGATGTCGGAGACGGTTATGTGCGCGCCCGACGTCTCCATGCGGAACGCGATGTCGCCGGTGCCGCCTGCCATGTCGAGGATCTGCTCGCCGGCCCGCGGCTTGACCCGGCGCACGAACTTGTCCTTCCACAAGCGGTGCATGCCGCCCGACATGGCGTCGTTCATCGCGTCGTACTTGCGCGCGACGCTGGAGAAGACGGCGCCGACGCGGCCCTCCTTCTCCTCAGGGGCGACTTCTTCGTAGCCGAAGGAAACGGTGTCGTTCATGGGCAGGCGCTTTAGGCGGAATTGCATGGAGGGGAAAGCGTGACGTGAGGCGAAAAAGCATGAGAAAGAAGATCTCGCGCGACGCCTCTTCCGCCCCGCCACTCTTCCCCTCCGCCGAAAGGTAGGGGAGATTCAGGCTTGACATTTAGAACCGTTTAGGTTATATGCCTTACCCATCCGTTTACCTGAACGCGTCAGGTCAGCGGTGTTTCGGGCCGGCGCCGGGGGCCGGGGCGCGACGGTGAGTCGTGGTCCACGCTTCAAGCGCCTGCACCGGAAGCGGTCACGATTAGGGCCTGCCTCAGCCCTTTCACCCTGGACCGGCGCCCGCTTGCGAGCCCGCTGCGCCGATCCGACCGTTTCTGCAGGGCTGTGCCGGTCCGCGCTGCTGCCAACCCGGCCACTCGCACATCCCAGCAGCCCTCCCGCGCCCCAGCAAAGGGCGCCTCGACGCCGGCCCGATGTTCCCTTGGCCCCGCGTTCTCCCCCGGCGTTATCCCGCACTCGCCAGCGGGCGTCTTGCCGTGTCCGAATTCCTTCCCGGCACAGGGAGAACCCGTGACACCCGGCTCGATTCCCGCTAACGCGAGCCGCAAATGCCCGAACTTCCCGAAGTCGAAACCACCGTGCGCGGGCTCGCCCGATATCTCGAAGGCGAACGTATCGCCCGCATCGCGGTCAACCGGCCGGACCTGCGACGCCCCTTCCCGCCCGATCTGGTCCAGGCGATGACCGGAGCGCGGATCACGTCGTTGGGACGGCGCGCCAAATACGGGCTGGTGCACGGCGATCGGGGACAGACCATGGTCTTCCATCTCGGCATGTCCGGCCGCTGGCGGATCGAGCCGGACAGGACGGACAAGCACGACCACCTTGTGATCGAGACCGGCACCGGCCATGTCCTCGCGCTCAACGACGCGCGGCGGTTCGGCTCCGTTGATCTCGCGCCGACGGAGGGGCTGGAAACGTGGGGGCCCTTCGCCGGCATGGGACCCGAGCCCCTGGGCAGCGAGCTGACGCCGCAGCACCTGCGGCGCGCCTTCTCCGGCCGCACTGCACCGATCAAACAGCTCCTGCTGGACCAGTCGATCGTCGCCGGCCTGGGCAACATATACGTATGCGAGGCCCTGTTCCGTTCAGGCATCCGCCCGGACAAGGCTGCAGGCCGTGTCACCTTGCCGGCGTTGACCCGGCTCGTGCCGGCGATCCGCGACGTGCTCACCGAAGCGATCGCTGCGGGCGGCTCGACCATACGCGATTATGCGCAGCCCAGCGGCGAGCTCGGCTACTTCGCCGCCGCATGGCAGGTCTACGGCCGCGAAGGGCAGCTTTGCACCTGCGGCGCCCCGGTCCTGCGCATGGCCCAGAGCGGGCGCAGCACCTTCTGGTGCCGCCAATGCCAGAAGTAAAAACGTCAGAAACAGGCGGTTTCGCACGGCCCCGGCGCCTTGACGCAATGCCGGCCTGCCGCTAAGGGGCGCGCTTTCCGGCGAGTCCGCTCGCCACTCACGAGATTCAACAGGCAATTGGGCCGCCCGGCGGCCAGACAGAGGAACGTTCATGGCCAATACGCCGCAAGCCCGCAAGCGCATCCGTCGCAACGAGCGCCGGGCAGAGATCAACATCAACCGCATGAGCCGCATCCGCACTTTCGTGAAGAAGGTGGAAGCCGCGATCGCCGGCGGTGACAAGACTGCCGCGGCCGACGCTCTCAAGGCCGCCCAGCCGGAGCTGGCCCGCGGCGTTGCCCGCGGCGTGCTTCACAAGAACACTGCCGCGCGCAAGATGTCGCGCCTGACGAAGCGCGTCGCTTCGCTCTGATCTACAGCGGATACTGAAGCGGGACTTTCCGAGTCTCGCTCGCTGTCATCAAAACGAAACAAGAACGGAGCGGGAGAGTCGATCTCCGGCTCCGTTTGTGTTGCTTGCTGCGCTGCAACACCGCCTTCGAAAAGCGGCGGAATAGCTGCGATTCGTCGCACTGCGGTGCAGAATTCGCTGAAAACAAAAGAAAATAATTTTCCACGACGAAAATTCGGCGGTCCACCGTGAGTCAATCGAGATAATTTTTTTTATTTGAAGGAGGGCATCTTGCCTCTGTGGCAAACCCCTCCCTAAAAGGGTTCCCGGCCGTTGCGGAACTGGCCGGGGAATAGCGATTTACGTGCGAAACTGCTGCTGCAAACACCGTTTGCAGCCGGGGGCTCGTTTGTCCAAAATCGTTAAGAGCCAGTCTTCGCAACAGGCCCTCGGGGGTGGTTGCGGACAAGGGGAGTTCGACCAGGTGTCAGGAAATTCGGCGGGACCGGGCGGCAACGGCGCAGGCAGGAAATCGAAGGTGGTGAAATTGGCGATGGAAGAGGATCAGGAAGCCGTGAATCTGGCGGCGGACTGGGCCGACATCAGCCAAGGGCTCCGCAAGGATCTGGGCCACCAGGCCCACAGCCAGTGGATCAAGCCGATCCAGCCGGGCAACTATTGCAAGGAGACCGGCACGCTCGACCTCTACCTGCCGACCGAATTCTCGGCCACCTGGGTGAACGACCGTTTCGCCGATCGCCTTTCGCTGGCGTGGAAGATCGCGCGGCCGGACGTGCGCCACGTGCGCATCCTCATTCACCCGGGCCGCCGTCAGCTCCCCGAGCTGCGTCTCGGCCACGGCGGACGCCCCAGCCATGCACCTGCCAACGATTCGGCTCAGGGCACGAACGATCCGATCTCGGCCGCGCTGGCGGGCGATTCCTTCGCGTCGCTGGGGCAGGGCCCCGCCGGCATCGACGCCTCGCAGACTTTCGCGACTTTCGTCACCGGAACCGCGAACGTGCTGGCCTTCAACGCCGCCCAGCGCATGGCCGCCAACGAAAAGCCGCAATTCTCGCCGCTCTATCTCAAGGCGGCGACAGGCCAAGGCAAGACGCACCTGCTTCACGCGATCGGCCACGCCTATCTGGCAAGCCACCCGCACGCGCGCATCTTCTATTGCTCCGCCGAGCGCTTCATGGTCGAGTTCGTCCAGGCGCTGCGCCAGAACCAGATGATCGAGTTCAAGGCCCGCCTGCGCGGCTTCGACCTGCTGCTGGTCGACGATATCCAGTTCATCATCGGCAAGGCCTCGGCGCAGGAGGAACTGCTCTATACGATCGACGCGCTGCTCGCGGAGGGCAAGCGGCTGGTCTTCGCCGCCGACCGCGCCCCGCAGGCGCTCGACGGGGTCGAACCGCGCCTGCTCTCGCGCCTGTCGATGGGGCTCGTCGCCGACATTCTGCCGGCCGATATCGAACTGCGCCGCTCGATCCTGGAGAACCGCCTGCAGCGCTTCACCTCGATCGACGTGCCGGCCGACGTCATCGAGTTCCTGGCACGGACGATCAATCGCAACGTGCGCGAACTCGTGGGCGGTCTCAACAAGCTGATCGCTTATGCCCAGCTGACCGGTCAGGCCGTGTCGCTGCAGCTTGCCGAGGAGCAGCTTACCGATATCCTCTCGGCCAACCGCCGCCGCATCACGATCGACGAAATCCAGCGCACCGTCTGCCAGTTCTACCGGATCGACCGGACCGAGATGAGCTCCAAGCGGCGCGCCCGCGCCGTCGTGCGCCCGCGCCAGGTGGCGATGTACCTCGCCAAGGTGCTCACTCCGCGCAGCTATCCCGAGATCGGCCGCAAGTTCGGCGGCCGCGACCACTCGACGGTGATCCACGCCGTGCGTCTGATCGAGGAACTGCGCACCCGCGATGCCGACATGGACGGCGACGTGCGCTCGCTGCTGCGGCAGCTCGAAAGCTGAGGTTGCGCCGGGGCATCCCCGGCTCACGCACAGCTTTTGAACAGGGTTGCGCACAGGGGAACGGGGCTCAATCCGCCCCTCTCCGGTCAGCCTGAGCTTGTCGAGGGACGCGAACGCCACGCCAGCATCCTTCGACAGGCTCGGATGAGCGGGATAATCGCGCGGATCGGGACGGTCTGTGGTCCCCTCTTCGCCCTTCCCCTCGCCTCGCTCCTGCTCTAAGCGGGGCCGCATGACTCACACCACCAGTCCCGCCCTGCCCGCCACCTTCTGGCAGACCGCCATTCGCGGCATGCGCTGCACCTGCCCGCGCTGCGGGGAAGCGCCGCTTTTCCGCAAATGGTTGAAGCCCCTGGACAGCTGTCCCAACTGCGGCGCCGACTGGAGCCCGCAGCGCGCCGACGATTTCCCGGCCTACATCGCGATACTCGTCACCGGGCACCTCCTGGCACCGCTGATGGTCATGCTTTCCGTCGATTTCGGCATGGGGCCGCTGGCGATGCTTTCAGTCCTCGTGCCGCTGTCGCTGGCGATGATGCTGGGGACGCTCCAGCCGTCCAAAGGCGCGGTGATCGCCGCGCAGTGGTGGTACGGCCTTCATGGCTTTCGTCGCGAACGGCTGCCGCAGGAGGCCGAGGCAAACCCGACCGGGGCATGACCCTGACACCCGACCGGCTTGAGCGTTACGCCAGGCACATCGTGCTGCCTGAGGTAGGCGGCGCCGGCCAGGCAGCCCTCGCAGAGGCTCATGTAGTGCTTGTCGGCTGCGGCGGGATCGGCAATCCTGCGCTCCAGTATCTCGCCGCAGCCGGCATAGGTCGGCTGACTCTGGTGGACGATGACGTGATTGACGTCAGCAACCTCCAGCGCCAGACGATTTTCACGCCGTCGGATCTCGGCAAGCCCAAGGCGGAAACGGCAGCCGAATGGGTGCGGCGTTTTGATCTTGGCCTTGAGGTACGCGCAATCGTCGAACGGGTGGGGGTCGGGAACGTTGCGCGGTGCCTTGCCGGCGCGAGCCTCGTACTTGACGGGTGTGACAACTTCGCGACTCGTCTCCTCGTGTCAGATACTTGCGTGGCGCTCGGAGTGCCGCTCACCAGCGCGGCAGTCGGCCGATTCCAGGGACAGGTCGCCAATTTCGCGGGCCACCTGCCGGATCAGCCCTGCTACCGCTGCTTCGTAGGCGATGCCTTCGATGGCGAGGATTGCGACACGTGTGCAGCCGACGGCGTGCTTGGCGCCATGGTCGGCGTGGTCGGCACTTTCGCTGCAATGCATGCGATGCGCGTGCTTCTTGCGGGGCATGCCACGCTGGGTGATCCCCAGTTCGGCACGCTCCACCTGATGGACGGCCTCGCGCCTTCGATGCGGCCGCTGCGAGTGGCGAAGGATCCGGGGTGCCGCGGGTGTTCCCCGTGAGTTTCTAAACGCTCCCGCCCAGGATCTCCTCGACCCACGCCGGCACCACTTCAGTCGCTGGTCCGTGGCGCGCTTCGTCGAACCAGAACGTGCCCTGGCTCGGCTCGAGATTGAGCTCCAGAGTCACCGCGCCCAGATCGCGCGCGTCGCGCACGAAACCGGCGGCGGGATAGACCGCGCCCGAGGTTCCGATCGACACGAACAGGTCCGCCTCGCGCAGGGTCGCGAAGATTTCGTCCATGCGGTAGGGAACCTCACCGAACCAGACGACGTCCGGCCTCAGCGCCGCCTCTCCGCATCCGGGGCACGGCGGCCGGTGGATCAGCGGCTCGGTCCAGGGCGAACGCAGGTCGCAGGCCATGCACCAGGCGTTGAGGTGTTCCCCATGCATGTGCAGCACCCGATTTGCCCCTGCCCTTTCGTGCAGGTCATCGACCTTCTGCGTCACGATCAGCAGTTCGCCCCGCCACTCCCGGTCCAGCTTCGCCAGCGCATGATGCGCGGCATTGGGTTGCCTGGTCTGAATCGACTCGCGGCGCATGTCGTAGAAGCGCAGGACGAGATCCGGGTCGCGCTCGAAGGCCTCGGGCGTCGCCACGTCCTCGACGCGGTGCTGTTCCCACAGGCCGCCGGCGTCGCGGAAGGTATCGATCCCGCTCTCCGCGCTGACGCCAGCGCCGGTGAGGACGACGATATTGCGGATTCTGTCCATGCCCCACCATACCGCTCGGCCCGAGCTTGTCGAAGGGCCGTCTTTGCGCCATGCGGGGCTTCGACAGGCTCAGGCTGAGCGGGAACGGGAATAATGAGCAGAATCGGAATCATCGGCAGCGAAGGACGCATGGGCAACGCCATAGCTCAGGCCGTCGCGGCGGCAGGCGAGACTGTCGCGGGGGGTGTCGACAAGGGCGGCGACGTTCCCGCACTGGCAGGCAAGTGCGACGTGCTTATCGACTTCTCCAGCCCGGCCGCGCTCGAAGGGAATCTGGAAGCGGCCGTGGCGGCGGGAGTGCCGATCGTCGTCGGCACCACGGGGCTCGAAGAGCGTCACCACTGGCTGATAGACAATGCTGCCCAAGCGATTCCCGTTCTCCAGACCGGGAATACCTCCCTGGGCGTCACGCTGCTCGCGCATCTCGTGCACGAGGCGGCGAGCCGGCTTGGAGAGGACTGGGACATTGAAATCGTCGAGACGCACCACCGCATGAAGGTCGACGCGCCCTCCGGCACCGCCCTGCTGCTGGGCGAGGCCGCCGCCAAAGGGCGAGGAGTACCACTGGCAGACAACTCCGCGCGAGGCCGCGACGGCATCACCGGCAAGCGGGAAACCGGCACGATCGGTTTCGCGAGCCTGCGCGGCGGCACGGTAGCCGGCGACCACACCGTCCACTTCCTTGCCGACAATGAACGCCTCTCGCTCTCTCACCTGGCCGAGAACCGCGGGATTTTCGCCAAGGGCGCGGTCCGGGCGGCGCAGTGGCTGCTTGGCAAGCCGGCAGGGCGCTACGCCATGCCCGAGGTTCTGGGACTTTGAAGAAGGACCAGATCTTCGAATTCTTCCGCCGCCTCGCCGAACTCAATCCTTCGCCGGAGACCGAGCTGGAATTCGGCAACACCTACCAGCTCCTGGTTGCAGTGGTGCTCTCGGCGCAAGCGACCGACGTCGGCGTGAACAAGGCGACGCGCGCGCTGTTCCGCGAAGTGAAGACGCCGGGGCAGATGCTCGAAATGGGCGAGGAGGGCTTGAAGCAGCACATCAAGACGATCGGCCTGTTCAATGCGAAGGCGAAGAATGTCATCGCCCTCTCCGAGATCCTCGTGCGGGACTACGGCGGCGAAGTGCCGGCCGATCGCGACGCCCTGGTCGAATTGCCGGGCGTGGGGCGCAAGACCGCGAATGTGGTGATGAACTGCGCCTTCGGGGCCGAGACCTTCGCGGTCGACACGCATATCTTCCGCGTCTGCAACCGCACTGGCCTGGCGAAAGGCAAGACGCCGCTCGCGATTGAAAAGCAGCTGGAGAAAAAAGTCCCCGCCCCGTTCCGCGTCGGCGCGCATCACTGGCTGATCCTGCACGGCCGCTACATCTGCAAGGCGCGCACGCCCGAGTGCTGGCGCTGCCCGGTAGTTGACTTGTGCGCGTACAAGGCCAAGATCATGGACAAGGGAGTCCGTAAAAAGGCTGCCTGACAGGAGGTTGCCATGAATCGCACCGCTGCACTTTCGATCTCGCTAGCCCCCCTCGCTCTCGTTGCCTGCACACAAGGCGAAGCACGCCAGACACCGCCGGTCCAGCCGGCCGCCGAAGCGATCGGCCCGGAGCTGGACTGCCTCCAGGTGACGCAGTTCTCCAACACCCGTATCCGCGACGACCGGACGATCGACTTCTTCGGCGGTGCCGGGAGCAAGGTCTGGCGCGTGACGCTGCCGAACAGTTGCCCCGGCCTGAAATCGGCCGACTCTTTCACTTACGAAACATCTCTGACCCAGCTCTGCCGTCAGGACATCATCTATCCGCTGCACCGCTACGGGAGCAGCCTGCAACGCGGTGCCGGTTGCGGCATGGGTTCATTCGTGCCGGTGAAGCTGGCTCCGTAACCCGCGCTCTTGCGCTACGAAGTTGCGACTTGCCCCTGCTCCTCGCTGCTGATTGCCGAGATCACGGTCGCGCAGACGAGATCGCCGATGACGTTGAGCGTTGTCCGGCACATGTCGAGGAAACGGTCGACGCCGATGATGAGGCCGATCCCCTCGGGCGGAACGCCGACGCTGCCGAGGATCAGCGCCACCACCGGAAGCGACCCGGCCGGGACCCCGGCCGTGCCAATTCCGGCGAGAATGCAGACCACCATCACGAAAAGCTGCTGGCTGAGGTCGAGCTGAACCCCGAAGAACTGCGCCAGGAACAGCACCGTCACCCCTTCGAACATCGCCGTGCCGTTCTGGTTGGCCGTCGCGCCGATCGTCAGCACGAAGCGGGCGATGCGGGTGGGCAGACGCAGTTCCTTGTCCGCCACGCGTAGCGAAGTCGGCAGCGTCGCATTGGAACTGGCGGTGGAGAAAGCCATCAGGCTCGCCTCGCGTGTCTGGCGGAAGAAGGCGAGCGGATTCTTGCGGGCGATCAAGGCGAGCAACGCCGGGAAGACGCCGAACATCTGCAGCCCCAGCGCCAGCAGCACGACTGATACGTAAGCCGCCAGCTTGAACAGCAGATCCCAACCGAACTGCGCGGCGAGGTTGAACATGAAGCAGAAGATGGCGATGGGCGCGAGCTGGATGACAAGGCCGATCAGCCGCATCGCCACTTCGAATATGCCCTCGATCGCGCTCTTGAGCACTTCCGTCCGGGGTGTCGTCACCAACAGCAGGCCGATGCCGAAGAACAGCGCGAAGAACATCACCGCCAGGATGTCGTTGTTGCTCATCGCCGTGATGACGTTCGAAGGGATGAGGTTCAGCACCGCGTCGACGCCGGACGCAGACTTCGATGAAGCCGCGATGATGCTGCCCGCCGTATCCGCGCTGCGGGACAGCAGTTCCCGCGCCGCGTCGCGGTTCACGCCCTCGCCCGGGCGCAGCAGGTTGACCAGGATCAAGCTAAGGGCGACTGCAATGCCCGAGACGATCACGGTGTAAAGGAGAGTGGCGATCCCCACTTTCCGCAGCGCCCGGATCTCGCCCATCTCGGCGATGCCGACGACGAGGGCGGAGAAGAGCAGCGGGATCACCAGCATGAACAGCAGGCGCAGGAATATCTGCCCGATCGGGCCGGTGACGTAAGTGACGACCGTAGAAAGCCAGGGCGCGCCGGGCGCGAAGGTATAGGCCAGCAATCCGAGCACCAGGCCGGCGAGGAAGCCGATTAGGATGCGCCACTGCAGGCCATGGCCAGTCTCAGGCCGGTCTTTGGTTTCAGCAGCGTCGGTCATTCGTGCTCCCCGCAGGCGGCGCCGTCACGGTGCCTTACCCCACGCTCGCAAGAGCGGCCGCTATTGTCCAGCCTTGAGAGCCTCTTGCACCACGCGGGCATAGATCCGGGCGAGCGTTTCCAGGTCCTCCAGCGCCACGGCCTCGTCGCGCTTGTGCATCGTTGCATTGGGCAAACCGAACTCGATGACCGGACAGAGATCCTTGAGAAACCGCGCGTCGGACGTGCCGCCGCTGGTCGAAAGCTCGGGCTCGATGCCGGTCTCGGCGCGGATGGCGTCGGCAAGCAAGCTCGAGAACAGCCCAGGCTCGGTGAGGAACGCCTCGCCCGAGATCACGGGCCGTGCCCTGCCCCCATGACGCTCGGCAATCCCGGCAACGCGGGCGCCGAGCTCCGCTCCGGTGTGCAGGTCGTTGAAGCGGATGGAGATCCGCGCCTCGGCCCTGGCGGGGATCACGTTATGCGCCGGATTGCCGACGGTCAGGTCGGTGATCTCGATGTTCGAAGGCTGGAACCACTCGGTCCCTGCGTCCAGCGTCAGCCCGTCAAGCTCTGCGAGCATGGCAACGAGCTTCGTGATCGGGTTGTCGGCGAGGTGCGGATAAGCGACATGTCCTTGCACGCCATCCACCTCGAGGAAGATGTTGACCGAGCCGCGCCGGCCGATCTTCATCGTGTCGCCCAGACGATCGACCGACGTGGGTTCGCCCACGAGGCACAAGTCCGGAATGTCGCCGCGCTCGCGCATGAGGTCCATCAGAGCCAGGGTGCCGTAGCGCGCGGGGCCTTCCTCGTCGCCAGTGATGACGAAGCTGACAGTGCCCGCTTCCCTCGGGACCTGGCGCACTGCCGCAACCATGGCCGCGATCGAACCCTTCATGTCGACGGCGCCGCGACCGTAGAGGAGGTCCCCGCGCCGTTCGGGCAGGAACGGGGCAGTCGTCCAGCCTTCGCCCGGCGGAACCACGTCGAGGTGGCCGGCGAAGGCGAAATGGCGCGAGCTATCAGGTCCCTTGCGAATGGCGAAAAGGTTCTCGACCGGCCCGTCCGGCGCCTCGCCGGCAGCGAAGCGGACCACCTCGAAACCAAGGGGCGCGAGCTGACTTTCGAGGCAATCGAACACCAGCCCCATCGCCGGCGTCACGCTGGGGCACGCGATCAGGGCTTCGGCAAGTTCGGCAACGCTTGCAGTGAGAGGCACGGTCTGGGACATAGGGCGGCCCATCGCACATGCCCGCGATCTTGACCATAGGCCGCAAAAGGGAAGCCATGCCGAAGCTCGATGTCGAAGCCATACCGCAGTCCAACTGCACCGGCTATCCCGAACCGTTCGATCAGGCCGTCGCCGGCCGCTGGTGGCGGCGCCTCGCACCGGCCGGCGGGCTGACGGAGATGGGTGTGAGCCACGTCGTCCTGGCCCCCGGCGCCTGGTCGAGCCAGCGGCATTGGCACGACCATGAGGATGAGCTGCTGGTCATGCTGACCGGCGAAGCGGTTCTCGTGGAGGATGAGGGCCGCACCGTGCTGAGGCCCGGCGACGTCTGCGCCTGGCCCAAGGGGGTGACCAACGGCCACCACCTCATCAACGAGAGCGACAGCGACTGCAGCTTCATCGCCGTCAGCGCCGGCGATCGCAACGGCACCGGCGCTTATTCCGACATCGACATGAAGTTCGACAGCCAAGGCTATTCCCACAAGGACGGCACGCCTTATCCGGCAGAGCGGATGCGCTGAGCCACGCTCTCGCGCGGGGGGCTTGGATCAGAGCCCCCGCCGCTCCGCATCGATCACCCTCACCACTTCCTGGAATCCCTCATCATAACACGCCAGCACGTCCAGCGTGCCGACGCTTTCGACATGCGAGACCAGCCGCCGGCCGTCCCAGCGATGAAGGGCATAGACCGGCAGTTCGGTGGTGATCATGGCGCGGCCGTCAGGCTTGTCGGGATCGAGCGGATTGAGGTCAAGCGCGACCGTCGCCGCGGTCGAACCGGCCACCGTCACCGGGATCCCCTGCCACAAGGCATGGATCGTGCGGTGGAGATGCCCGGCGACGATGCCCTTGATATGGCGATGGCCCGCGACCGCCTCGGCCAGGCGGACGATCCACGGCTCGCGCTCGTCGCTGTCGAGCCAGGCTATGCCGCTCTCGAACGGCGGGTGGTGCATGGCGATCAGCGTCGGCTTCTCGGGGCAAGCGGCAAGCTCGGCCGAGAGCCACGCCGCCCGCGACTCGCAAAAGGCGCCGCCGTGCCGCCCCTCCTCCAGCGTGTCGAGCACCAGCACCCGCAGCGCCCCCAGATCGAGCGGGTACTGCACGAAGCCGTCAGCGCGGGGGCAATCGGGGAAAGCTTCCAGCATGGCGGCGCGCATGTCGTGATTGCCGACCATAGGTGCCACCGGAAACGGGCAGCCCCGCACCATTTCCGCCAGGCGGACATAGCTTGGCCCGTCCCCGAACTCCGTCATGTCCCCCGATATGAGCAGCAGGTCGGGACGGTTCGGCCCGTCCGCCAGCCGCTGGATCACGGCGCGCAGGCGATGCGTGTTGTAGCCGCCCGCGGTGTCCCCGCTGAACCCGATGTGCAGGTCCGTGATCTGCGCGATCAGCACGTCGGGCTTCCCGGCCAGGATTCGTCAGCACCCCTCATTGCTAGTTACTCCCGTCGATGCGCGACTTTCATGGAAAACGCGGGTGCGGCGTCCGGTTTCCGGTCCGTCGAGCCTGTCTCGGTGATGTGATACCCATGACACATAGCGCAGCTTGAGGGCACTTTCGTCTTTGGCGCGTCCTCGCCGAGGTGACAGGTCCGGCAGGTCTTGATCCCGGGCAGCAGCACGTCCGAGGCGCTGGTCGATGTCTTGGCGGCGTGGCAGGTGGTGCATTTCTCCTGCTTGTGCGCAGCGTGATCGAACCAGCCGTGATCGAAATATCGCATCGGCTGCGCCACGGGGACGATGCCCGGCCGGCCCCTGACCATCATCGGCCGATGGCACTCGCCGCAGACCCCGTCTTTCGACAGCGCGGAATCAAGCTGGAGCCCAGGCCAACCCGGGCCTGAGTAACGGAACCGGTAGAGCCCGCCATCGGCATATTCGCCCGGTCGTTTGCGGCCCGATACGAAAGGCCGGCTGTGATCCCACCTCGAGGCGGCAAGATCGGCGGCAAGCTGCTCTACGTCGCCGTGCCGCAGCCGCCGGACGATGCCGCCCACGCGATCATAGGCGAGGCTGTGGCACCCTTCGCAATCGCGCTCCATCTTCACCGGCTGAAAGCGCACGCCATCCTCCGTGGGGCGGTGGCAATCCCTGCACTGCAGGCCGTTCGCGCCATAGCCGCGCTGGGCCCCGATGTTCCGCGCCATGCGCGTCACGCCGCCGAGCGGATCGAGGTGCAGCTTGTGCGGGAAGGACAGCCCGTTGTCCTCGCGCAGCTTGCCATCAAGCGTGAGCACCGCCGCCTGCCTGCGCACCGGATCGGTCATGACATGGGCGGTAAACTGCGGATGCAGCCGGCCGAAATCATCGGCATCACCAAGCCGCGTGTCAGGCAGGTTGCTCTTGAGCTGGCCGTGGCAATCAGCGCAGAACTGCTGGCTTGGCGCGGTGAGCCGGGTTGGGCCCTTGTGCTCCGAATGGCAGTCCTGGCAGGCGCCAGGCCCTTCCTTCCCGAAGGCATGCGCGACTTTCCAGAGCGCCGCCTGCCCCAACGGCAGGTTGCCGCGCGCCGCAGCAAGGCGCAGCGGATCGGCGTGGTCGTGCATGTCCTTGTGGCAGGACCGGCAGGTCTCGTCACGCACCGACACAAAGGGCTTGACGTGGCAGGCCTCGCACTGGTCTGTCAGGGAGTGGTGGGCAAGGCTGAGTTCGCCGGGGTTCCAGCTCCGATCGCCGATCACCGCATCGGCCGTCGCGGTCGCCGGCCCCTCGGCACGGTTGAGATTGCTGGCGATGGGCAGCGCCAGAAAGGCGAACAGGACAAGGGCGACCAGCACCCATGACATCCGGCGCTTGCCGGGCAGCACGCTGGCGAGGGAAAAGCCGCGCTTGTTCTCGAGATCGCCCGAGCGCGTCGCGGCGGTCTCCGCCTTTCGCACCGTCAGCAGCACCGCCCCGTCCCCTTCCCGGGAGACCGTCAGGCGGTAAGTGCCGAAGCCCAGCTCGGCGCCGCCAAGGCTGTCGATCGCGACCAAGCGGGTCTCCGCTCCGTCGACGACGAAGCCCAGGGTGCCGACCGCCTCGACGCGCAGTTGCCCGCCGTCTTTCAGCGTGATCTCGGCATGGCGCGGCTCGACTGCGAGGTCGGGCAGGTGGACATCGTTTTCGGCGAGGCGGCCGATGGTGATCTTCCCGCCGGCGATATCCCGATCTCGAACGATCTCGCGGCCGGTGGCCGTGAACTCTATCTGGCGGATACGGAACGTCATGCCGCTCTCACCAGTAGTAGAACACGGAGACGACATGCGCCGTCAGCGCCGCAAGCAACGCCATGGTCGCCGGCACGTGGACGTAGAGCCAGACTTCCAGCATGGCCTTGAGCCGCATATGCCGCCGCAGCCGCTCGAGTTGCGCCTTGCGCCGCACCAGCAGCTTTTCAACGCGCTCTATTGCGGCATCCTGATCCCCCAGACGGGCCAGTCCTTCGATCGCCCTTTGCGTCGCGCAATCCGGATAGCAGCCCGACAGGCGGCGCCGGATACCGGGCGCGAACGGGTCTTCGTCGAGAGCCGCCAGTACCAGGTCGGAAGGCCCGCGCGTGAGCGGCTGCGCGGCTTCATTGAGTTGCCGGTCAAGCGCACGGACGGCGTCGATCATCTGCCCTTGCGTCATCTGCTCTCGATTGGAACTGAGCGCGGATGGCAGCGTCGCATAAGCCCAGATGCCGAACATGCCGGAGAAGATCACCAGCATCATCAGCACATAGGCCAGCGTGTGGACGTTCCATCCAAGTTGGAACCCGGTGTGGAGTGTCGCGATCACGATCAGCGAGAGGCCCAGATAGACGTGTGCCGAAGTCCAGGCCTTCAGCGACCAGCGCCCTTCGGTGATCGCCCGCTTGCGAATGCCCAGCAGCGAGAGCCACACGATCAGCAATGCCCCGATCGTGCCCAGCGAATAGCCGACCCAGGTGCCTCCGCCCGGGCGCGGCTTGGGGTCGGTCAGGAAAAAGGCGGCGATGCAGACCGCGCTGAGCGCGGTCGCGATCTTGAGCCAGCGGAAGCGGCGATGGCGCAGGAAGCCTTCATGGTCGCTGCGGTATTCCCGGTTCGCGACCGGGCCGGTTTCGGTGCGGGTCGCCATCACTCGGTCTCCGCCAGCTTGGCGACCGACAGGAAAGCCTCGGGCGAGACGCGGATCGCCGCCCCGGTCGGACAGGCGCGCACGCAGGAGGGGCCACCGTCGATCCCGGCGCACATGTCGCACTTGATCGCCTTTTTGGGCTGCTCGACCCCGTGGGCGTGCTTCTTGCGCCAATTCTTGCTCGGCTCGCCCGGCCCCGGGCCTCGGCCGAGGAACAGCCACGAGAGGATCGAGGGCTTCCTCGGCGGCACCGAGTCCATGCGGATCACGCCGTATGGGCAGTTGCGCTGGCAATTGCCGCATCCGATGCAGGTCTCCTCGATGAACACCTCACCGTCCGGCCCGCGCTGGATCGCATTGGGCGGGCAGTCGGCCATGCAGTGCGGATGCTCGCAGTGCCGGCATGATGTCGGCACGTGGAGATGGGCGTAAGTCGTCCCCGCCTCGCGATCGAGGCGCGAGAGGCCGTCGTGGCTGTCGGCGCAGGCCTTCTCGCAATTGTCGCAGCCGACGCAAAGCGTCTCGTCTATAAGGAGCACGTCGGTCGCTTCGCCGATGCCGTTGTCGACAAGGAACTGCGCGGTCCGCGAATACATGTCCACGACGCTGGAGAAGTTCTCCTTGCGGCCTTCGACGAAGGCATTGATCTCGCGCCGCCGCTCCATTTCGCCCAGCGCCTTGCGCTTGAGCTGCGGCTTGCGTCCGAGCAGGCGGACGAAGGCCTCGCCCGGCAGGCGGATCACTTCGGACTTGATCGCCGCGCGCACCGTGGCCGAGCGGCGCGAACCGTCGATCACGGCCATCTCGCCGACGTAAGCCCCGGCCGGCAGGTAGCTGAGGAACACCGGTTTGCCGGCGATCTCCCGCTCGACGATCATCGACCCGCGCCGGATGATGAAGATGTCGGCGCCCTCCTCGCCCTCCTTCATCAGCACCTGACCGGCGCGCAGTTCCTGCACTTCAGCGGCATCGACCAGTTCCGCCACATCCTCGGCACCAAGGCCGGATCCGAAGATCTGCAGAAGCTGGCGCTCGATCGAGATGCGGCCCACAACCTTGGCCGCCGCCGGCGCCGTCGCCATCATCTTGAGCGCCGCCGCGCGGGAAAGCTCGACGACGATCAGTTCCTCCGCCGCGCGGATCGTGGCGCCACGCCGGCGACCGGAGATCAGGCCGACCTCCCCGAAGATGGAGCCCTGCCCGATCGGCACGGTGATCGAGGGATCATCCTTGTTCACCTCGACCGCGACCGATCCCTCTGCGATGGCAAAAAGCGACGAGCCGGGCTCATTGCGCTCGAACACCACCTCTCCCTTGCGGAAGGCAGCGACGTCGGAATCGAGCATCAGTTCGCGAAGCTGCAGCGCCGAGATGTCGCGAAATATCTCGATGCGGCTGCCGAATAGCCCGAGCCATTCGTCGACACTGCGCGAACCCGGCAGGGCCGCGAACTTCCCTGCCAGGATCGGCTCATCGGCGGGCTTGAGCCCGGTATTGCCGTTCAGGAACTCGACGACGTCGTAGCCCTGGTTCATGCAGTGCTTGATAAGCGGATAGCCCGCGAGCGCGCCGATCACATGGATGCCGGGCCGCGTCGTCTCGAAGACCGGCGATAGCACCGGGAAGGCCTCGCGCTCGGGGCTGGTGAACGCGATGCCGCAGCCCTCGACGAACTGGCGCGGCGGGGCCGAGCCGGTGCGGGCGATGATGCGGTCGCAGCGGATCGTCTCCTGCCCGTCGCGCGTATCCAGCACCAGTTCGCCCGGGCGCACTTCGGCCGGCGCGGTTTCGTTGCGCACGATGACCCTGCCCGCCGCCTGTGCATCCATCAGCAGCTTGACGTTGGCTTCCTTGGCCCGCGCGAATTCGGTGCCGCGGTTCAGGATGGTGACGACATTGCCCTGCGCCGGGTCGGCGGCAAGGCCGAGCGCGTTCTCGATCCCCGCGTCGCCCGTGCCGACGACGACGATATGCTCGTCGACATATTCGGTGGGATCATCGAGCTGATATTGGATATGCGGCAGGTCGGCGCCGGGGCAGCGCAGGCGGTTGGGATTCCCCTGCGTGCCGATGGTAAGGATCACCGCCTCGGCCTCAAGCGTGTCGCCTCCCTTGAGAGTCAGCACAAAGGCGCCCTTCTCGCCCTCGATCCTGGTGACCTCGGCATTGTAGCGCACGTTGACGCCTTGACCTGATGACTGCTCGTCCCAGATGCCGAGCACCTGCTCGCGCTTGCCGGCATCGAACGCGAAATCCGAGCGGAGCACCAGCGATGAGGGCGTCGCCATGACGTGCTTGCCCTTCTGGTACTTGAAGATCGTGTCGGAAAGATGATCCGTCTTTTCCAGCAGGACATGCGGCATGCCCAGCTTCGCCGCCCGGCCCGCGGCGCTCATCCCCGCAGGGCCGGAGCCGACGATAGCAATGCGGACGCGATCCTTCACAACTTCCCCCCTCGTCGTGCCGGCCGGCCGTTGCAAAGCCCCGCGAAAACCCGCATCTGCCCTGCTGCAGTACCCGGCCTGTCCCCGCGGCCGACAGGTACTGTAATGAATGGGAAATCGCGATGACACAACAGAGCGCGGCAATATTTCGTCCGCAAAGGATCGCCCTGATACTTGCAGGACTGCTCGCGGCAGGCGCCGTCGGCGCGGCGATCGTGCGGCACGACGGGGAAGCCGCCGCTTCGGGCAGCGACGCGATGGCGCCCGCCGCTTCCCTCACCGGCAACGGATCGATCGCCGAACTGGAAAAGACCGCCCAGGCTTCGCCGAAGGATTCCCGTGTCTGGCAGCGGCTGGGGCTCGCCTACTTCGACGAGGGGCGATTTGCCGATGCCGCGGGCGCCTACGACAAGGCGACCCGGCAGTCCCCCGGATCGGCGATCCTGTGGTCGGCACTCGGCGAAGCGCGCGTCATGGCGAGCGCGCATGATCCGATGCCGGGCGAAGCCGCCGCCGCCTTCCAGAAGGCCGTCGCCCTCGATCCGGCCGACCCGCGGGCGCGCTATTTCCTTGCCGTGAAGCGCGACCTCGCCGGCGACCATCAGGGGGCTATCGACGACTGGCTGGCGCTGCTCAAGGACACGCCCGCAAACGCGCCGTGGCGCAGCGATCTGATCCGCACGATCGAGCAGGTGGCAAAGATCCAGAAGCTGGATGTGGCCGATCGCCTGGCGAAGGCAGGCGCCAACCCGCCGGCGCCCCCTGCGGGCGCCTCGGTCCCCGCCGCGGCGCAGGGCATTCCCGGCCCCAGCGCAGAGGATCTCGCCAGCGCGTCGGGCATCCCGCCGGGAGAGCAGCGTACGATGGCCGAAGGCATGGTGTCGCGGCTCGAAGCGCGCCTGCGGGGGGACCCGTCGAACATCGACGGCTGGGTCATGCTGATGCGCAGCCGCACGACCCTTGGTCAGGCAGAGAAAGCCCGCGACGCCCTGGCGCACGCCATAGCCGCCAATCCTGGCAAGTCAGGCTACCTGCGAGAGCAGGCGGCGATGCTTGGCGTCCGATAGCGGACTTTCTCCCAACTTGTTGAGTACGCTCCCCGCCTCCTGTGATATGTAATGCACACAAACAGGAGGGCGCCATGAGAGTCGTACTGATCGCAGCCGCCATTGCACTCACCGCCGGGTGTGCCTCCACCCATCCGATAGAGCCTCGCGTTGCCAGTTCGTCGGTCGATTTTTCGGGAGCGGAAACCGCCGAAGTCAAACTGGGCAACTTCAGCTTCACCCCTTCCGACGTGACCCTGAAAGCCGGCCGGCCATACGTGCTGAAAATCGTCAACACCGCGTCGGGCGGCCATGACTTCACCGCGCCCGAGTTCTTCGCCGCCGCCACCGTCGCGCCGCAGGACGCCGCACGCATCGCGAGTGGCCAGGTGGAGCTCGGCGCAGGAGAAACCGCCATGATCCGCCTCGTACCGGCAGCCGGCGAATTCAAGCTGGTCTGCACGCATTTCGGCCACGCCGCCATGGGGATGACGGGCAAGATCATTGTGCATTAAGGTGCACCCGGGCATTGTGCCACAAGCGGGGCGCAGGCGGCACGAAGGGATATGATGGCTGTATCAACCGAGGCGGTCCTTGCGGTGATTGCCGCAGAGGCAGGTATCGACCAGGCCGCGCTCAGTCCGGAGGCGACGTTCGAACAGCTTGATATCGGATCGCTCGATCTTGCGAGCGCGCTGTTCACGCTCGAAGACGAGTTCGGCATCGTGATCGATCCTGACAGTCTTTCGCCTACGTCCACGATCTCCGATTTCGTCGAGCTCGTTTCCAGCCTGTCGTCCCCATGAGCCGGAAGGTCGTCATCACCGGCATGGGCTGCGTGAGCGGCCTGGGCGTAGGGACGGCCGAAAACTGGCGCAGGACGTGCCGGGGCGAAAGCGCCATCCGGCTGCTGGAGCGCGAAGCGCCGGCGGACCATCCAGCCTGGGGCTTCTCCGGACCGGCGGCGTGGATCGATCAGAACGCTTGCATCGCGGCGCTTGAGGGCAAGGATCTCCGCCCCCTCGGCCGCCTGGATCCGCTTTCGACCTACGCTCTGGTCGCGACGGGCGAGGCCGTTGAAGACGCTGGGCTTGCCGGTCATCCTGCGCTCCTGGACCGGACGGCGATCGTGCTGGGCTGCGGCAGCGGCGGCAATACGACGATCGATGCCGCCTATGAGCGGCTCTATGCGCGCGGAAGTGGCAAAGTCCACCCGCAGACCATTCCGGCCTCCATGATGTCCGCCCCCGCAAGCCATGTCGCCATGCTGCTGGGGGCGCACGGCCCGGCCTTCGTGCTGGCCAGTGCCTGCGCATCTTCCGCTCATGCTATCGGCGAGGCCATGCACATGGTGCGCGGCGGCCGGGTGGACGTGGCGGTCGCGGGCGGCAGCGAGGCCTGCCTGAATCTCGGCTCGTGGGTGGCGTGGAACTCGCTGGGAGTGCTTGCACCGGACACCTGCCGCCCCTTCTCCAGCGGCCGCAAGGGCATGGTGCTGGGCGAAGGCGCGGGCGTGCTCGTGCTGGAAAGCGAGGAGCACGCCCTCTCGCGCGGCGCGGCGATACTGGGGGAACTCGCCGGCTATGGAGCAAGCAGCGACGCATCCGACATGACCGCGCCCGATCAGGCCGGTATCGAAGCCGCCATCCGGGCGGCGCACCGCGACGCGGGGGTCGATCCGACCCTTCCCGTCCTGATATCTTCCCACGGCACCGGTACGCGACTGAACGACCCCGTCGAAGCCGCTGCCATGCGCGCGGTATACGGCGCCGCCCTCGATCGGCATATGGTCATCGCCACGAAGTCGGCCCACGGCCATCTCATCGGCGGCACCGGCGCGGTCGAATTCATCATCGGCATGAAGGCCCTGGCGGAAGGGATCGCCCCGCCTGTGCTGAATCACCTCGGCATCGACCCGGAATGCGATCTGCCGCTCGCTCTTGAACCGGCCGCGATCGACCACGACGTGCTCGTATCGAACAGCTTCGCATTCGGCGGGCTGAACGCCGTGCTGATCGGAAGAAAGTACGCATGACCACGGCCCACATCAACGCCATCGGCACGGCCGTACCGCCGCAACAGGTGCACGACGCCTTCGTCGGCTTCGTGCGCCAGACGCTGGACGATCCGAAGAAGCTCCGGCTGTTCGACCGGATGAACTCGCTGTCCGGCATCGAGCATCGCTTCTCCTTCCTTGAACCCGAAGTTCTTCCCGACGGACGGATCACCGACCGCGACCGGTTCTACGGCCTGGGCGACTGGCCCACGACAGGTGCGCGCATGGCGCGGTACGAGCGGCATGCGCCCGAACTGGCGAGGGCCGCAATCGGCGCACTCAGCCCGGACATCGTGGAAGAGGGGATCACCCATCTGGTCGTCGCCTCCTGCACCGGATTCGTTGCCCCGGGCCTCGACCAGCTTATCGTCTCCGCGACCGGAATAGACCCTTCGGTGGAGCGTACCGTGGTCGGCTTCATGGGCTGCTATGCCGCCGTCAACTCGCTGCGGCTGGCGCATCACATCGTGCGCTCGGAACCCGGCGCCCGGGTGCTGGTGGTCAACCTCGAACTCTGCACGCTGCATTTCCAGCGCACTCAGGACCTGGAAAAGCTGCTTTCGATGCTGCTGTTCGGCGACGGCGCGGCGGCAGCGCTGGTGACGGCGGATCCTTCGGGCCTCGCCCTTACCGACTTTCGCGCGGCCGCCATCCCCGGCTCGGCCGAGGCGATCACCTGGCGCATCGGCGACCAGGGCTTCGACATGCACCTGGACGGGAAAGTCCCGGCCTTCATAGCGGAGGCGCTGCGCGTCGAGCGCAATCGCAACGACGCGCAGGGAATTCTGCGCGGACAGCCGCCATCGGCCTACGACCTATGGGCGGTTCATGCCGGCGGGCGAACGGTGCTGGATGCCGTGGAGCGCGCGCTGGAACTTCCTGCCGCGTCCCTCCATCCATCGCGCGAAGTGCTGCGCCGGTTCGGCAACATGTCCTCGGCGACGCTGATGTTCGTGCTCGCGGACATGATGGCGCACCGCCGGGCGGGGAGCCCGGGCGGGGACGGCGTCGCCATGGCGTTCGGACCCGACCTCGCGGCCGAGACCTTCCGGTTCAGGATGCTTTAGGAAGGGAAGAGCGGTGGTCAATCTTCGCCAGCGATGCCGGGATCCGGAACTGATGGACGGTGAAGACGTGACCCAGCAGGAATTCGCCGCCTGCATAGAGGATCTGGCAAAGGTCAACACGCTCACGCTTGCCCGCCCTCCGACGCTGGCCTTCATCGATCGGGCCCTGAAGGCGACGCCGGAAAGCCGCGTCCTTACTGTCGTCGATGTCGGCTACGGCGCGGGCGATATGCTGCAGGCGGTCGCCCGGCTGGCGGCGCGAAGGAGACGGCGGGCGAGACTGATCGGGTTCGACATCAACCCCCGCAGCGAACCCGTGGCGCGACGGCTTGCGCCGGCCGCCATGGGCATCGACTTCCGCACCGGCGACGCCTTGGCGATGGCGGAGGAGGAGCCCGTCGATATCGTCATCTCCTCGCTCGTGACGCACCACATGGACGACGAGGAGATCGTCCTGTTCCTGACCTGGATGGAAGCGCGGGCAAGGCTCGGCTGGATCGTCAACGACCTGCACCGGCACTGGTTCGCCTACCACGGCTTTCGCCTGCTATCGACGGTGATGGGCTGGCACCCCTTCGTACGGCATGACGGGCCGCTGTCGATTGCCCGGGCCTTTCGGCGCAAGGAGTGGGAAGTGCTGCTGGACAGGGCGCACCTCACCGGCAAGGCGGAGCTGAAGTGGAAGTTCCCGTTCCGATACTGCGTCGAGCGGATGAAGCGATGAGCGAAGTGCTCATCATCGGCGGCGGCCTTGCCGGGGCGGCGGCGGCGCTCGAACTGGCGCGGGCGGGCGTACCGGTCAGGCTGCTCGAACGCGATGCCCGTCCGCAGCACAAGATCTGCGGCGAGTTCCTGTCGATCGAGGCTAACGGCGACTTGCAGCGGCTGGGGCTTGACCCCGTCGCCCTCGGTGCGGTCCCGATCGACCGCGTCAGGCTGATCGCCGGCGGCCGGCGGATCGAGGCCGCCCTGCCTTTCGTCGCGCACGGTCTCAGCCGTAAGCGGCTCGACGAGGCCTTGCTCGAAGCCGCCCGGTGGCACGGCGCCCGGATTGAGCGCGGCGTGAAAGCGACCGGCATCGAAAACGGGCAGGTCGGTTCCAGCGCCGGTCCGTGCCGGGCGCAGGCCATTCTGCTCGCCACGGGCAAGCACGATATCAGAGGCCTGCGCCGCGCCGGGCCGTATGCCGACAAGGACTACGTCGGGTTCAAGATGCATTGGCGCCTCGATCCCGCGCAGCGGGCGGCGCTTGGCAGCGCGATCGAACTCATCCTGTTCAAGGGCGGCTATGCGGGGCTGCAGGGAATTTCGCGCGATACGGCAAACCTGTGCCTGATCGTGCGGCGCGCCCGCCTCGTCCGGGAGGGGGGGCGCTGGCAGGAGCTACTCGCTGCTCTCATGCGCGAGAACCATCTGGCGCGGCGGCTTGCCGGCGCCGAGGCGCTCCTAGAAAGGCCGCTGACGATCGCCAACCTGCCCTATGGCTATCTCTGCGACCCCGCGTCGTTCCAGCCGCGAGGCCTGTACCGGCTCGGAGACCAGGCGGCTCTCACCGCGCCGCTGACGGGCGACGGCATGGCCATCGCCCTGCGCAGCGCCAGGATCGCCGCAGCCTGCGTGAAAGCGGGGCTGGGTCCGCAGGAATACCATCGCCGCCTTCTGGCCCAGGCGGCGCCGCAGGTCAGGCGCGCCATGTTCCTGCAGCGGGCGGCCGAACACCCGCTGGCCATGCAGGGCGGCCTGGCCCTGCTGGGACTGTGGCCGGCGGCGCTCGGCAAATTGGCGGGTGTGACGCGCCTTGCAGAGCAGCGCACGACATGAACGCGCGTCGAAAGGCGCGAGATGACCGGCCGCCCTTTGCTGGCCGGCTACTTCGGAAGCGGCAAAGTTGCGGCCCCCTCTCCGGCTCTCCGCCTCGAAAGCATAGTTGACGAGGCGAGGGAGCGTTCACGCGACCTTCGCCACCCGCTCCTTTACTGCCGCCTTCACATCAAAACGCGCGGGACCGCTTCGGCCCGGACGATCCGGCCGGAGGGCATTTACCAAGTTCCTAACCTAGTTTGTGCCTGTTTATTCGCGCTCACCTTAGACCTCTTGCTGAGCCACCCTCATCGTTTGGAGCAAGAGCGTGTCGATCAAAACGGACCATTCGATTCTCGTGACAGGCGGCGCAGGATTTCTCGGGTCGTTCCTGTGCGAAAGACTGCTGGAAGAAGGGTGCAGCGTCCTGTGCGCGGATAACCTCTTCACGGGCAGAAGAAGAAATATCGAACGCTGCCTGGATTTTTCCAACTTCGAGTTTCTACGCCACGATGTGACGTTCCCGTTGTACGTCGAAACCGACGAGATCTACAATCTGGCCTGCCCTGCCAGTCCGATCCATTACCAGTTCGACCCCGTCCAGACGACGAAGACGAGCGTCCATGGCGCGATCAACATGCTCGGGCTCGCCAAGCGGACGAAGGCCCGCATCCTGCAGGCTTCCACGTCCGAGGTCTACGGCGATCCGCTGGTGCATCCGCAGACCGAGGATTACTGCGGCAGCGTCAATCCGATCGGCCCGCGATCCTGCTACGACGAAGGCAAGCGTTGCGCCGAAACGCTGTTCTTCGATTACTGGCGCCAGTACCGCCTCGACATCAAGGTCATTCGGATATTCAACACCTACGGCCCGCGCATGCGGCCGGACGACGGGCGAGTCGTGTCCAACTTCATCGTCCAGGCCCTGCAGGGAGAGCCGATCACGCTTTATGGCGACGGCAGTCAGACGCGCTCGTTCTGCTACGTGACAGACCTTATCGACGGGCTCATCGCGATGATGAACTCGCCGAGCAATGTCGTCGGCCCGATCAATCTGGGCAACCCGGGCGAATTCAGCATGCGCGAGCTTGCCGAGCTGGTCATCGAGCTCACCAATTCACGCTCCGCCATCGAGCATCGCCCGCTGCCCACCGACGATCCGCGGCAACGCCGTCCGGACATCGCCCGCGCCCGGGAACAGCTCGGCTGGACGCCCAAAGTGCCGCTGCGCGATGGGCTGGAGCGAACGATAGCCTATTTCGACGATCTCCTGAGGGAGGCGTCCATCTTGCCGGCCGGGACCGCCCTCGCCGCCGAGTAAAGGATCAGGGGGATGAAGACAGTTCTGGTGACCGGCGGAGCAGGCTACGTCGGATCGCACTGTTGCAAGGCCTTCTCCCGAAAAGGCTGGCGGGTGATTACTTTCGACGACCTGTCGCGAGGCTGGCGTGAAGCGGTGCGCTGGGGCCCGCTTGTCGAAGGCAGCCTGCTGGATGGCGCCGCCATCGAAGCGGCAGTCTGCGCGGCCAGGCCCGATCTCGTGGCTCACTTCGCCGCGTTCGCCTACGTTGGTGAATCGGTCGACGATCCGGCGATCTACTATCGCAACAACTGCCTGGGCACGCTCAACCTGCTGGACGCTATGGTGGCCTATGGGGTCTCCCCCATCCTTTTCTCAAGCACTTGCGCGACTTACGGCAACCCACGGCACCTGCCGATCGCCGAGGATCATCCGCAGGCTCCCATAAACCCCTACGGCCGGTCGAAGCTGTTCGTCGAACGCATGCTCGAGGACTATTGCACCGCCTATGGTCTGCGATCCGTGGCGCTGCGTTATTTCAACGCCGCCGGTGCCGATCCCGACGGCGAGATCGGCGAGCGCCACGAGCCCGAGACCCACGCCATTCCTCTTGCGATCGAGGCCGCGATAGAGCCGGGCGCGCGCTTCACCGTCTTCGGCACCGATTTCGACACGCGAGACGGCAGTGCGCTGCGCGACTACATCCATGTCAGCGACCTTGCGGAGGCTCACGTGGCAGCCGGCGAATTTCTTCTGGCAAAGCATGGCAGCCACGTCTTCAACCTGGGTACCGGCGTGGGCACGACCGTGCTGGAGGTCGTCGCGGCGATCGAGAAGGCGACGGGCCGCCGACCGAACGCGGAACTCGGGCCACGCCGGGCCGGCGATCCCGGCGCGCTCGTCGCCTCGTTCGACAAGGCGCGCGATGTGCTCGGCTGGGAGCCCCGCCTTTCCTCCATCGACCGGATCGTCGAGACCGCCCTTGCCTGGCGGCTGGCCAGGGCGGCAGTACCATGACTGCCTTCGCCGCGAACGAATGCGTCGGTGTCATCGTGCCGATGCACAACGCGCAGGACACCATTGCGGAGACCCTGGACAGCATCTGCCGGCAGTCGCACCGCGCCCTCGATATCGTCGTCGTCGATGACGGCTCGGTCGATCGTTCCAACCAGATCGTTACCGAGATGGCCCGCGGCGATCCACGGATCCGCCTTGTCCATCAGGCCAACGCCGGCGTCGCCGCCGCGCGAAACCGGGGCGCCTGCGAGACCGGCGCCGATATCCTCGCCTTCGTCGATGCCGACGACATCTGGGCACCCGAGAAGATCGCCGCGCAGATCGAGGCCCTGAAACAGTGCCCTGGGCCCGCTCTCGTCTATTGCTGGTTCGCCCAGATCGACGCCTGCAGCCGGGCCTACCCGGTCTATGTGAACCGGCTGATCGAGGGCGAGGTCCTGGCCGAAATCTGCCGCAACAACTTCGTTGGCAACGGCAGTTCGCTGCTCGTGCCGCGGGATATCTTCGAGCGCGTCGGCGGCTTCGATCCCTCGCTGCACGCCAATCGGGCACAGGGGTGCGAAGACTTGCTCTTCTGCGCGTCCGCGGCACGCCTGTACCCGTTCAAGGTCGTTCCGCGCTATCTGCTCGGCTACCGCATCACCCATCGCAACATGTCGAGCGACACGGCGCGGATGCTCCGCTCGTTCGACCTCGTTGCCGCCCGGATAAAGACCGAGGTCCCGCAATACGCGGCGCTCTGGACGGAGCACCGCCGCAGCTTCCTCCTCTGGCTCGCCCGCCGGGCAGTGATGGCCGGGCGCGTGGCCGAAGGCGCCGCGCTGGCGAATCAGGCGGCGGCCAACAGCAAGGGGACACGCTGGGAGGTCGTCCGCGACCTGGGCACAACGTGGCTCAAGTCCCGGCTCCTACCACCCTGGGCCAAGGACGTCGCCGTGCGCGCCAGACTGAGCCCGCAGCGGCTGAATTACCAGGAATTGGCCTGGTGAGGCGGCGCTCGCTTCTTGCGCTGGCACGGCAAGCGCATCGTCTGGCACGCCCGAGCCGCTGGGCCCCCCCCGTGATCATCGGCCTGGGGCTCCTCACCGCGCTGCTGGAGGGACTGGGGCTGGTCCTGTTCATACCGCTGCTCCAGAGCCTGGGCGCGCCGAGCACAGGTGCCGGCGGCATGCTCGGTGCCGTGGAGCGGATCCTTGAGCCGATCCCGGCGAACCAGCGCACGGCCTGGCTCGTCGCCATCCTGTGCCTGATCATTCTTGCCAAGAACGCGGTCAACCTGGCCAACACGGCCGTGACCCGGCACATGGACGGCGATGTCGCGCACCGCCTGCGCACGCGTATCTTCGACCAGACGCTGAGTTCCTGCATCGACTATCGGGCGGGGTTCCGCCGCGCCGACATAGCCTCCACGCTCAGCACCCACAGTTGGCGCGTGGCGAGCGCGCTGGCCCTCTTCTACCGCATTGCCGTATCAGCCGTGACCATCGCCGTCTTCCTTGCCTTCATGACGGCGATATCGGCGCGGCTGACGCTCTGCGCGCTGGTGTTCATGCTTCTCGCCGCCGCGATCATGCGCGCGGCAACGCGGCGGGCCGACACCATCGGGCAGGAAGTCGTGCGCGAGAACAAGGAGTTCGGCCTGCGCATGTGGGAAAGCATGCACAGCCTCCAGCTCATCCGCGCCTTCGGCCGCGAGCCTTACGAGCAGGAGCGGTTCCGCTCCGCTTCCGACCGCGTGCGCCGGCGGCTGCTCTCGCTGGACCTGCTCTGGGCGCTGCCCGGCAGCATTTCCGAAGTCGCCATCGTGATACTGATCGGCGGACTGATCCTTGCTGCCGATCAGGCTGGCGTGGGCATCGCCGCGCTCGCGGGTTTCCTGTCGCTGCTCTACCGTCTTCAGGGTCCGACCCGCGAACTGATGCAGAGCAAGGTCGCCGTCGACGGCCTCGCCGCAGCGGTCGAGGATGTGGCCGAGATTCTTGACGGGAGCGGCGAGCCGCATCTGGTCGACGGGACGCAACCGGCGCCGGCGCTGCGAGCCGAAATCGCCTTCCGCAATGTCTCCTTCCGCTACTCGCCGGACGAGCCATGGGCGCTGAGCGACGTCGCGTTCACGATCCCGGCCGGCAAGACCACCGCCATCGTCGGGCGGTCCGGCGCGGGCAAATCCACCATATTCTCGCTGCTGCTGCGCTTCCACGATCCCGAGCGCGGCGCGGTTCTGGCAGACGGCCAACCGCTGCCGTCCCTGCGCCTGGCGGAATGGCGCGCGCGCCTCTCCCTGATGTCGCAGGACGTGCAGTTGTTCAACGACACGATCGCGGCCAACATCGGCTACGGGCGGGCCGATGCCGGACTGGAACGGATTGCCCGGGCGGCCTCGATCGCCCGCGCCGACGAATTCATCGCCACGCTTCCCTGCGGTTACGAGACGATCGTCGGCGACCACGGCCTGCGCCTGTCCGGCGGGCAACGCCAGCGAATCGCGCTTGCCCGGGCTATCCTGCGCGATCCCGACCTCCTCCTGCTCGACGAAGCGACCAACGCTCTTGATGCCGAGGCAGAGCAGGCCTTTCAGCAGGCGCTGGAACGCTATTCCCACAACCGGACGGTAGTGGTCATCGCGCATCGGCTTTCGACCGTACGCAACGCCGACAAGGTGATCGTCATGGGCGGCGGACGGGTGCTGGAACAGGGCCCGCCCGAGGAACTGATCCGCGATGCCGGAGTCTTCGCCAGGATGCTCGACCTCCAGCAGGGCCGCGAAGCCCCGTTCGCGCGGGAACGTGTGTGATGCGCTACCGCTTGCTCGAACTCGACGTGGCCCGGCCCCTTGCGCCCATCGCCCTCGATCCCGACGAAGAGGGGATCGGCCTGTTCGCACGCCTCAACTGCCGGCTGATCGGTTTCCACATGGAAGCCTTTCCTGCCGGATCGCATGTCGGAAGCGATGAACTTGCGCGCATCGTCGACGACAGGTTCGCGCTGGCGGCACTGGAAGCGCGGGTCGCCGAGGAGATCCGCTCTCCCCTTCCCCCGCGCGGCGCCATGCCCAGCCTGACCGTGGCCATCTGCACCAAGGATCGGGCGGCGCGCCTGGCCCGGCTGCTGGCCTCCCTCGCCGAAGCGCGCGCGCATTCGCCTTTCGCAGAAACCGAGATCCTCGTCATCGACAACGCGCCGAGCGACGACAGCACTCGCGAGGTCGTGACCCGGTTCGAAGATGTGCGCCATGTCGTGGAAGCCAAGGCGGGCCTCAACTTCGCGCGCAACGCGGCGCTGGCCAATGCGGGCGGAGCATTGCTGGCCTTTCTCGACGACGACGTGGTGATCGACCGAGACTGGTTCCACGGCCTTGCCGAGGCATGGGCGGGAGCACCTGAGGCAGGCGGCTTCACCGGCCTGGTCCTGCCCTACCGGCTCGACACCGCGGCGCAGATCCTGTTCGAGCGTCACGGCGGCTTCGGGCGCGGCTTTGCGCGGCGGGAATGGCATGCCACCAGCTTCAATTATTCACGCCATCCGGCCGGCGCGGGAATGGTGGGGGCGGGATGCAACATGGCGTTCGATGTCGAATTGCTGCGCTCGATCGGCGGCTTCGACGAAGCACTCGACACCGGCGCGCCGCTGCCCGGGGGCGGCGATCTCGACATCTTCTATCGGGTGATCCGCACCGGCCGCGCGGTGATCTACGAGCCGCGCTATGCCGTCTATCACGAACACCGCGAGACGATCGCCCAGTTGCGTCACCAGTACTGGACGTGGGGACTGGGCATGATGGCCTTCCTGGTGAAAGTCATGCGGACCGACCCGGAAATCCGGCCCCGGCAGAAATCCATGCTGCGCTGGTGGCTGATCGCGGAGCTGCGCCGGATCGGCAAGGAAGCCGCAAGGCTGCGCCTGCGCGAGCTGCGCTTTGCCACGGCCGAGTTCGCCGGCGGCATACAGGGTCTGATGGGCGAATATGACCGCTCCCGCCGCAGGGTCGACGTCATCGCGGGAAGAGTGTCGTGAAGCTCGATCCGATGATGGTGCGCCATGTCGACCTCAGCCGCGGGCGGTGCGGGCCGCCCGGCGACGGGCGCCCCATGCTCGCCGTGCTCTGGTGGCGCGACCTGCCGCTGGGATTCGTCGCCGGAACGGCGGACGAAGTGCCCTTCTCCCGCCCCGCGCTGGAAGGCTTGCTGGCCCGCTTCGCGGCGGAGCAGCGCGCGGCCCGCGATCCGGCCCTGGGCGCTCCGGTCCAGGGCGGAGCCGAGGGCGAGCCGAAGTGGCGGGTGGCTGCATCCGCAGCGGCGGGCAGCGGATCGACGATCGACTGGCTCGACGCAATCTCCCGGCTTTCTCCAGAGCCGGCCGGCGATCTCAGCGTCATCATCTGCACCCGCGAGCGCGGCGAAGCGCTCACCACCTGCCTTACCGCCGTCGCAGAGCAGGAAAGCCCGCCCGGCGAAGTGATCGTCGTCGACAATTCACGCGGCCAGACCGCGCGCGCAATTTGCGAAGGCCGTCCGGGCATCCGCTACGTCCACGAGCCTCGCCCTGGTCTCAGCCGAGCCCGCAACGCGGGCATTGCGGCAGCCTCCCGCCCGATCCTCGCCTTTACCGACGACGACGTGCAGCCGACCCCGCTCTGGACAAGCGAAGTCGCACGCACGTTCAGGGCCGGCGATGCCGAAGCGATGACAGGGCTGGTCCTGCCGGCGCGGCTGGACGCATCGGCTCAGGTCTTTTTCCAGATGCGCAGGGGGGGCTTCGGCACGCGTTTCGTGCCTGTCCGCTACGATGGCGTTCTCTACAACGAGACGCTGCGCGACGGCCCGCATGTCTGGCGCATCGGTGCCGGAGCGAACATGGCATTCCGGCGATCGGTCTTCGATCGGGTAGGCATGTTCGATGCCAGGCTGGGCGCCGGCGCCTCGGGCTGCTCGGAGGATTCGGAGATGTGGTACCGCATCATCGCGACCGGCGGCGCCTGCCAGTACGAGCCGCGCGCTGTCGTCATGCACGACCATCGATCGGACTGGCCCGGCCTCAAGCGGCAGATGCGCGCCTACATGAAAGGCCATGTCTCGGCACTGGTGGCGCAGGCCGACCGGTTCGGCGACCGGGGCAACATCCGTCGTATCTGGCGCCAGTTGCCACGCTATTTCCTGCGCGAACTGCTCGAAAGCACGCATCTGGGCGAGACGGAGCGGCGTCGAATGCTGGCGCACGAGGTCATCGGCTGGGCAACGGGGCTGCGCTATCTGATGCCGGGCTGGCGCCGTTCCGCCGAAGCGGAGACCCTGCCGTGATCGCGCGGCTGGAAAAGCGGCATTTCCTGCGCCGCAACCCTTTCGAGCGCGGCTGGACCGATGGCCTGTTCTATCGCGAAAAGATGCGCGCGATCCACCGCGTCGCGCCAGCGCACCTTGCCGATGGCGCGCGCATTCTGGAGATCGGCGGCGGACGCAGCGGCATGGCCGCGCTTCTCTACCCGCATGCGCATGTGACGACGCTCGACATCGACCCTTCGCTTGCCCCCGCCAAGGCCGCCAACGACGAGCGCACGGAGTTCGTCTGCGGCGACGCCCGCGACGTACCCTTCCCCCAGGATACCTTCGACGTGGTCACCCTGTTCGACGTGCTCGAACATATCGAGGAGGATGCAGCGGCAGCGGCAGAAGCCATGCGCGTGGTCCGGCCCGGCGGCTGGATACTGGTATCGACCCCTTGCGCAGACTGGCGGTATCCCTTCTACGACCTGATGCGCCCGGTCTGCCCCTCGGAACGGAGCTTGATGGACGAATGGGGCCATGTGCGGCGCGGCTATCGGCCCGATCAACTGACCGCCCTGTTCGGCCGCGCACCGGACCGGCGCGCGAGCTTCATCAACCGCCTGACGGCTTTCTATCATGACGTGGCCTTTTCCCGGCTCGGCCCGCGCAAGCGCAGTCTGCTTTACGCGCTGGCCGCACTGCCCACGGCAGCAGGCTATGCGCTGCATGGCGAGGAGACGCGCGGCACCGAAATGGCATGCGCATGGCAAGTCTGAGCCCAGACGCCGCCGGCCCAAGCGTGGCCATCCTGCCATGGGGCGACGTGATCGAGGATTTCCTCTCGCCGCTGGGGCTCGACGCGCGGACATATCTGGAAAAGACCGACGGCGGCTGGCTTTTCGGTTATGTGGCCGCACTGCAGAAGACGGGGTGGCGGCCGATCCTGCTCTGGGGTTCGAGCGAAGTCGCAAAGCCCGAGCGGATTGTCCATCCCGCCACCGGCGCTGCGATCTGGCTGTTTCCGGCGCGGCCGATACCCTGCGGCGGACCCGCCGCGTGGACCAGCTTGCGCCGCTGGCTCGTCGCGCCGACCTCCTCATGGGAGCGGCTGATCGCCGGCGAGTGCTGCCGGGCCATGATCGTGCAGGAATACGAGGATGCGCGCTTCGATCGGCTGGTGGGGCTTGGCGCGCGGCTCGGCATCCCGGTCTACGCCTCCTTCCAGGGGGGCGACTGGACGGCATCGTGGCTGGAAAGCGTGGTGCGCGCCCGATCCATCGCACGCAGTGACGGCCTCATCATCCCTTCCGCGGCCGAAACTCAGCGTGTCCGGGAAAGATACGGATCCCGCCTGCCGCCGATCGCGGCAGTTCCCAACCCGGTCGATGTCGAACAGTGGCGGCCGATCCCGCGGGAGGAAGCCCGCCGCGTGCTCGGTATCGCTCCGGAAACGTTCCTCGCCATCAACCACGGCCGCATCGATATCCGCAGGAAGGGACTGGACGTGCTCGCCGAAGCCTGGGCCTTGCTGGAGCCGGGGAAAGGCGACCGCCTCGTCGTGATCGGCTCCGGACAGGACGACGCCCGTTTCGCCGAACTGCTGCAAAATCAGGCGGCACCGGGCCTGGAATGGCATGCCGGCTACGACACCGACCGGGAGCGCATTCGTACCTGGCTTTCGGCGGCCGATGTCTACGTCACTGCATCGCGGGTCGAAGGCATGCCGGTTGCCCCGCTCGAGGGAATGGCCTGCGGCCTTCCCCTGCTTGCCAGTGACGCGAAGGGACTCGCCGATATTCTTGAAGGGGCAGAGGAACACGGCGGCCTGCTCATCCCCAGAGAAGACGCGGGCGCGCTGGCCGCCGGATTTCAGCGCCTGCGCGCCGACCCGGCGCTACGCGCCAGGCTCGGCCGCGCCGCGCGCCGGCGGGTCGAAGCGGCGTTCTCGATCGAAACCGTCGGCGCCGCGCTGAGCGATTTTCTGCTGCAACCGGCCGGACAACAGCTTCGCAGCCGCGGCGTGCCGGAAGCGCCCTGTCTTCACCCATTCCTGAACCTGCCAGGCCATGAGGCCAAGCCCTAGCGAGGCTGCAAAGGCCAGCGGAATTTCCCAGCCCGGAAGCCAGGCGGCACCGCCGGAAAGCTTGCGCACCGCGTGCAGGGCCACGCTGTGGAGCAGGTATATGTGAAAACTCGCGGCGGCGACGATCGACAGCGGCCGGGCCAGGTACGACGGGACGGCGACCCTGCGCAAGAACATCAGGGCGGGCACCGCGATCACAAGCGAGGATACCGAAAGCGCGCCCCCTTCCATGGGCAGTACGATCATCAGCCCTCCTCCCGCCGCGAGCAGGAGGTATTTGTTCCTGCGGGACCTGGCGATGCCTGCCAGCCAGCCGAACATGACCAGCGGAAGTGCCGAGAACAGCGTGTGCTCGTAAATGGTCCCCGCCGCCAGATACGGCCGCGCAGCGAGCGCCATCAACGTGGTGAAGACGAAACCCGCAGCAGGGACCACCGCCGGTCGCTTGCGCGAAAAGGCGCGAACCTGCGGCACAAGGTAGAACGAGCACATGAGAAACACGAACTCGATGTACACTTCAATGAACCAGTAGGTCTTGAAACGCCGCTCGCCATCCCAGACGAAACCTTCGGTGAAATTGCTGTAGAGAAAATACTGCGGCCAGAATACGTGACGCAGCAGAACGAAGTAGGCCGTCAGCAGCGCGAAATACGGCAGGACTGCGTTCCGGGCGAGCCCGTTCATCGCTTTCAGCGATATGCCTGCTTCGAGCTGGGGAAGCTGGAACCGGGCAAAGTTCACGCCGACCAGAAGCAGGAGCACACTCGTCGCGCCGGCGAACACGTCGCTCACCTTCCCGTTGATGGTGTGATTCAGCACCACCAGCATTATCGCGATCGCCCTCAGGAACACGCTGGTCTCCAGAACCTTCGGGCGGCGGCCTACGGACGGGTTTGGGACCCATGGCAGGCTATCGGCTGCTTGCGCGGCCGCCGGGCCGAAGAGACGTTCTTCCAGTCTGGCGAAAGGAAGGTGCTCCCAATCTTCCGGGATTCCTGCAGGGGTGCCGTCCAGAAGAATGGTGGCATGAACGTAGTTCATCGAATCGCCGCCCAAGCTGACGAAGGTGTCCTCGTCGCGTATCGCTTTCACGCCCAGTATCCCGGCCATCTCGGCGCGAAATCCGCTGCTGCCGGCCGGGGCACCGGGGCCCTGTGTCCCGCCGGCGGGCGAAGCCGGTTCCGGGGCCGCCGCCCGCCCGCATTCTTCCGCCAGACGCTGCCGATCGATCTTGCCGTTGGGGCCGGTCGGCATCGCATCGCGCCAGTGCACGGCCCTGGGTTGCATGAAACCGGGCAATCTCTGCGCGAGGAGCCGCGGCAGTTCCGTCTCCGCTGCGGCTGCGCCCGGCAGGGGGCGGACGACCAGATGGACTGCCTGCCCCAGGCGTTCATCGGCAATCCCCAGCGCCACCGCTTCGGCCACGAGCCCGGTAGCGAGCGCCTCCTCTTCGATCTCCTGCGGGCTGATCCGGTTTCCGGAGCTCTTGATCATGGCGTCGCGCCGGCCGACGAAATAGAGCAGGCCATCGCGCTCGCGCCTGACTCGGTCCCCGGACCAGACGGCAGGCCCGCCATACCGCGACGCGGGCGGAGCCGGCCGGAAGCGTTCGGCCGTGCGCGCGGCATCGCGCCAGTAGCCCTGGGCCACAAGCGGGCCGCAATGCACCAGCTCTCCTTCCTCGCCATCGGCCGTGACCTCTCCCCCGTCGCCGATGACCAGGATCTCGGCGAAAGGAATGGCCTTGCCCATCGAAGTGGGATGGCTGTCGATGAGGTCCGGATCGAGAAAGGTCGAACGGAAGGCCTCCGTCAGGCCGTACATGGCAAAGAGCCGGGCCTGCGGAAAAGCCCCGCGCAGGCGGCGGACGAGGTCGGGCGTCAGCGCACCGCCGCTGTTGGTCAGGCGCCGCAGCTTCGCGGCCGTATCGCGCGGCCAGTCGGCTTCGGCCAGTTGCACCCACAAGGGCGGCACGGCGGCCAGCGTGGTTATGTCGTAGCGCGCGACCGCTTTCAGGACATCGTCCGCGGTCAGGTAGTCGAGCGGAACAACGCAGGCACCGGCGTACCAGCTCGAAAGCAATTGGTTCTGCCCGTAGTCGAAGGAGAGGGGCAGCACTGCCAGCACCCTGTCCTGGGGCTGCAGACCCAGGTAGCCGGCCACGCTTCGCGCGCCGAGCCACATATTCGCGTGGCTGAGCATCACGCCCTTGGGCCGCCCGGTCGAACCGCTGGTATAGAGGATCGCCGCGAGTTCGGCCGGGTCCGCTGCGGAAGGCGGCAGCTTCACGCCCAGTTCCGCTGCTTGCGCCAGCGCATCGCCCTCATCGATCGGCCTGCAGGCGGCCGGAACATCGGACGGCTCCAGGCTCGCCAGCCGCGCGGCCGGCGCGATCAGCATGCCCGCGCCGCTGTCGGCAAGGATGTGCGCGACCTGCGCCGGCTTGAGCAGGGGATTGACCGGTACGTGGACCAGACCCGCCCTGGCCGCAGCGAGCGGAAGCAGGCAGGTGAGTTCGCTCTTTCCGGCCCAGCTGGCCACCCGCGCGCCCGGCTCGGGCACCTCCTTTGCAAGCCAGCCGCTCAGCAGCGCGATGCGCTCTCTCAATTCCCGGAAGGTCAGCGTGCGCGAACGAAGCAATAGCGCCGGCGCCTCGTCCGCCCCGTCCATGACGAGATGGTCCAGAGGCCGCGCTGCGGGACAGGGATCGTTCAAACCGGCATCCGCACCGCCCAATGCTGCGCCGTACTCATTGTGCTCATGACGCAGGATGTGCCCCACTCCCGAGAATTCCCGACAGTCACGAGAAATAACCCGCCCCGACGCCGGGTAATTAGCTCTTGTGGGAGAGCGGAGAGGCGAAAAGTGGGTAGGCCGCGCGGAAAACTGGCGCGCCCGGCAGGATTCGAACCTGCGGCCCCAAGCTTAGAAGGCTCGTGCTCTATCCAGCTGAGCTACGGGCGCGCGCGGTGCCTCCCATAGCGCGCTTCGGCGCTCGCGCAAACCGCAGCGGTTGTTGAAAAGTCCGCTTTCACAGCGGCGGCTTGCAGGTTACGCACAGCACCCATGAGCACAGCACCCATGAGCACAGCACCCGACGCGCACCGCCATCTCACCCGCATCGACGGACAATCGGGCGCCCGACGCCACTTCCGCTATTTCGACTACGTGATGACCGCCTTCGTGGTGATCCTGCTGCTGTCGAACCTGATCGGGGCGGCGAAGCAGGCGCGGATCGAACTGCCTTTGCTTGGCACCATTACTTTCGGCGCAGGTGTGCTGTTCTTTCCGGTGTCCTACATCATCGGCGACGTGATGACCGAGGTCTACGGCTATGCCAACGCGCGGCGGTGCATCTGGGCGGGGTTCTTTGCGCTGCTGTTCATGGTCCTGATGTCGGTGGTGGTGGTCAACATCCCGGCCGCGCCGGAATGGGCGCTCGCCTCGGCCAGCTACGTGGTCGCGGGCAAGGAAGTGACGGCGCCGAACCAGGCGGCCTATTACGCCATCTTCGGCCAGACGCCGCGCATCGTCTTCGCCTCGGTCGTGGCCTTCTGGGCAGGGGAATTCGTCAATTCCTTCGTGCTCGCGCGCATGAAAGTGCTGACCGCGGGGCGTTTCCTGTGGACGCGCACGATCGGCTCCACCATCTTCGGCGAAGGCGTGGACAGCGCCCTGTTCTACCCCCTCGCCTTTCTCGGCGTCGCCGGCTTCACCACGCATACCGTGATCGTGCTGGCCCTGACGCAGTGGGTGATAAAAACGCTGTGGGAGGCGGTGCTGACGCCCGTCACCTACCTCGTCGTCGGCTTTCTCAAGCGGCGCGAGGGTGTGGACGTCTACGACGAGAACATCGACTTCTCGCCTTTCGCCAAGACGGAAGCGGTATAGCGCAGAGTCGCTTTCCCCCCGATCTGCAGCTAGGCACGCGGGCAATGGCCCTCGATCGCATCCTCCTTTCCCGTTTTCGCAACCACCGCGAAACGCTGGTGGAGGGCACCGCGCAATTCAACCTGTTGGCGGGGGAGAACGGCGCGGGCAAGACCAACGTGCTCGAGGCGATTTCGCTTTTCGCCCCGGGCCGGGGGCTGCGCCGTGCGAACCTTGCCGACATGCCCGCGCAGGGCGGCGACGGCGGTTTTGCCGTCAGCGCCTCGCTGCTGATGCCGATGGGCGAGCCGGTTCGTCTCGGCACGGGGGTCAATGCCGAGCGGCCGGGACGGCGCATCGTACAGGTCAACGGCGCGGAGGCGCCGGCAGTGCGGCTCGCGGAATGGCTTTCGATCGGCTGGCTGACCCCCGCGTTGGACCGCCTCTTCGTGGAGGGTGCGAGCGGACGCCGGCGGTTTCTCGACCGCCTGGTGCTGGCCGTGCGCCCCGACCACGCCGGGCACGCGACCCGGCTCGAAAGCGCCCTGCGCGAACGCAATCGCCTGCTCGCGGACGAAGCGGCGCCCGATCCGCGCTGGCTGGACGCCATCGAGATGCAGATCGCCGACGCCGGAGCCGCCGTCGCCTCCGCCCGCGCGGCCCTCGTCGCCCGGCTCGACACGGTGCTCGCGGCCCTGCCCGAAGCACCTTTCGCGCGGCCTTCCCTGGCGTATGAGCCCGGCGGCCCGGCCGAATCCGAAGAACTCGCGCGGGCCCTGTGCGAAGGGCGATCCCGCGACCGCGCGGCGCAGCGCACCCTGATCGGGCCTCACCGCGACGAGCTGGCTGTCACCATGGCGGGCAAGGGCCAGTCCGCCGCCGAATGCTCGACCGGCGAGCAGAAGGCGATGCTGATCGCCATCACGCTCGCTCACTCGCAACTGCTGGAGGAAGCCAGCGAGAGGCGCCCCCGCCTGCTGCTTCTCGATGAAGTCGCCGCCCACCTCGACCCGCTGCGTCGCGAAGCCCTGTTCAAACGCCTGCGTGCCGGCTCCGCGCAGGTCTGGCTGACCGGCACCGAGCTGGCGCCGTTCGAGGCGATTGCGGGTGAAGCGGCGGTGTGGGAGGTGAGCGCGGGGGCGGTGCGGCGAACGGGCTGAGGACCTCATATCCGGGCATCCGGCACGCGGACCAAACGCCGCCTACTTCGCCCCTGCCATCGCACGCTTCGGCAAGGCATCCGCCACATCGTCCACCGTCGCGGCAACCATCGCGTCGACCCCCAGCGCGGTCGGATGGACATGGTCCTGCTGCATCAGGTCGGGCTTGTCGATCACCGGCTGGAGGAAGAAGGGAACCAGCGTTGCCCCGTACTCCTCCGCCAGTTGCGGATAGATGGGGTTGAATCTGGCGGCATAGTCCTTGCCCAGATTGGGGGCGGCCATCATGCCGAGCAGGACGATGCGGATATTCTCGTCCTTGAACCGCTGCAGGATCGTCTCGAGGTTCCTGCGCGCGGTTGCCGGGGGCAGGCAGCGCAGCATGTCGTTGCCGCCCAGGCTGACGATCGCCAGCTCGGGCTTCTCGCTCTGGCTCTCGAGCGTGAAATCCAGCCGCTGGAGGCCATCGGCCGTGGTATCGCCGCCAACCCCGGCATTGGCGATGCGCGCATTGATCCCGCGGGCCCGCAGAGCCTGCTCCAGCCTGGCGGGATAACTCTCGCCTTCGGCGAGGCGGTAACCGGACAGGAGCGAATCGCCGAAGGCGAGGATCGGGCGCTCCGGCCCCATCACCGGGATTTCCGGGGCAACCTCGGCCCTGCCGTCAGTCCGGGACGGCACCGGCGGCGGCGCCTTGTCGCAGGCGGCCAGCGCCAGCGGAAGCGCCAGAAATGCGATTGTCAGACCTCGCAAGGCTTTCTCCTTGTAGAACGGTGCTTTGCTATCCCATATGGGAGCGGTGACAAGCCCTTCCCATTCCCCGGCGCCGTCGATCATCGCCAGCGAACTGCGGCTCACCCTCGGAAACGGCGGAGGCGCGGTGGATATCCTCAAGGGGATCGATCTCATCGTGCCTCAGGGCCAGACATTGGCGCTGCTCGGCCCGTCGGGTTCCGGCAAGTCTTCGCTGATGGCCGTGCTTTCGGGGCTGGAGCGCGCGAGTTCGGGAACCCTTTCGGTAGCCGGTGAGAATTTCGCCGCCCTGAACGAGGACGCGCTCGCCCGGGCCCGGCGGGGCCGGATCGGCGTCGTCCTGCAGGCCTTTCACCTGCTGCCGACGATGACCGCGCTGGAAAACGTCGCCACGCCGCTCGAACTGGCCGGAATGGACAATGCGCGCGAGCGGGCCGAAGCGGAACTGGCCGCGGTCGGGCTCGGCCATCGCCTGGCCCACTACCCGGCGCAGCTTTCGGGCGGCGAGCAGCAGCGCGTGGCCATCGCCCGCGCCCTCGCCCCGCGGCCGTCGCTGGTCTTCGCCGATGAGCCGACCGGCAATCTCGACGCCCGGACGGGCGCCGCGATCATCGACCTGCTCTTCGCCCGCCGCGACGAAACCGGAGCGACATTGCTCATCATCACGCACGACGAAAGCCTTGCCCGCCATTGCGAAAGGATCGTGACCATCGCCGACGGGCGCATCGCGAGTGACGGCGGTGGGTGAGATACCTGTAGGGCGAAGTGCCAGCGTCAATGGAATAACTTCGTCGTCCGCGCGAACGTGGAGACCCCGCTTAAGGCGTCAGCCCGGTACGTCCGGAGAAAAACGGGACCCCCGCCTGCACGGGGGAGACGATAGCTTCCTTGTTGGTTCCATAGCGCTCAGCAGGAAGACCCCACCATGACTCTGCCCTGGCGCAGTGCCTGGACCATCGCCCGGCGCGATCTTTCCGCTCGGTTCAAGGGCCTGCGCCTGCTGCTCGTCTGCCTGTTCCTGGGCGTCGGCGCCATTGCCGCGATCGGGACGCTGACCGGTTCCATCGAACGCGAGCTTGCCGTCAAGGGGCGGCAGATCCTGGGCGGCGACATCGAGTTGCGCGTATGGCAGCGCGGCCTCACCCAGGCCGAACGCGGGGCACTGCAGCCGCTGGGGGAGATCTCCGAAGGCCTGCGCATGCAGGCGATCGCCCAGAAAGGCGACCGCACCGCCCCGGTCGCGCTCAAAGCCGTCGACCAGAACTGGCCGCTTTACGGCAAACTGGAACTCAAGGACGGGCGACGGGTTGGCGCGCCGCCCGAAGGAACCGCCTGGATCGCCGAAGGAACCGCCGAACGGCTGGGAATCAGGCCCGGCGACACCTTTACCATCGGCGGGCGGGCCCAGAAGGCGGGCGGTATCATCGCCGCCGATCCCGAACAGCTCAGCGAAGGCTTCGCTTTCGGCGACCTTGCCGTGTCGACGCTGGACCTGCCGGAGCGCGCCGGGATGACGGCGCCGGGAGCAATGTACCGTAGCGTGGTGCGCGTGAAATTCACCAGCGCGCGCAATCCGCAAGGGGTCGAGCGGGACCTGGAGACCGGCTTCCCCGACGCCGGCTTCGAGGTCCGCACCCGCGACAACGCGGCGCCCGCCACTGAGCGTTTCGTAACGCGGATGGGCGAATTCCTCGTACTCGTCGGCCTCGCCGCGCTGGTGATCGCCGGCATCGGCATCGGCGGCGGCGTCTCGTCCTACCTGGAGGCGTGCCGCACTTCGATTGCGACGCTCAAGGTACTGGGCGCGACCAGCGGGGACATTGCCCGCATCTACCTGCTGCAAATCGGTGCGGCGGCGCTGATCGGAAGCTTGGCCGGCCTCGCCGCCGGCGTTCTCGTGACGCCGCTGCTGGCGAGCGCGCTGGGCACGCTGCTACCGGTTTCGACGGGCTTCACCGTCTCGCCCGCGGCGCTCGCGACCGCCGCCGCTTACGGCCTGCTGGTCGCGCTGGTCTTTGCCGCGCCGCCGCTGGTTCGGGCGCGGGCCTTCCCGGCCATGGCGCTGATGCGCGCCCGCGTCGCGCCGCTCGCGACCAGCCGCAAGGCGCTGCTGCTGCCGGTGGGGCTGGGCCTGACAGCGATCGTCGCGCTCGCTCTCGTCAATGCCGCGCAGCCGCTGGTGACGGTCGGGTTCCTGGCGGGGGCGGCAGTGATGCTTGGCGTGCTGGCCCTGCTCGGCCGGGGTATCGCCGCGCTGGCTGCCCGTCTGCCGCGCCCCGCCAGCCCGATGCTGCGCGCGGGGCTCGCCAATCTCCACCGGCCCGGCGCGCAGACCGGAGCGCTGGTGACCGCGCTCGGCTTCGGCCTTTCCGCCTTCGTGCTGATCGCCGGCGTGCAGACCAGCCTGGAGGCCAATATCCGCCAGACCGTGCCGGCGCGGGCACCGGACTTCTTCGTGCTCGACGTGCCCCGCGACCGGGCCGGCGAACTCCGCGACGCCGTGCTGCAGACGGTTCCCGGCGCCGCCGTACGGATGGTCCCGAACCTGCGCGGGCGTATTCTCGCTTATGGTCCAAGGGATCACATGACGCGCGTCGCGGATCTGAAGGAGATCCCCGATGACGCCTGGGCCCTGCGCGGGGAGCGCGGGCTCACTTACTCGGTCGGCGTTCCAGAGGGCAACACGGTGACTGCCGGCGCGTGGTGGCCGGAGTTCTACCGGGGCGAGCCGCTGGTCTCGCTCGACCAGAGGTTTGCCGATGCAGTGGGCCTGAAAGTGGGGGACTACATCACGATCGGGCTGCTCGGTGTCGAGCGCACTGCCCGGATCGCGGCGCTGCGGCGGATTGATTGGGATGCGATGGGCTTCAATTTCGTGCTGGTGTTCTCGCCCAACACGCTTGCCAACGCGCCGCACAACCTTGCCGCGACGATCGAGGCAAAGCCCGGCACTTCCGCTTCCGGCCTGCTGCCCCGGCTGGTGCGCGCTTTCCCGTCGAGTTCGGTGATCGAGACCGGCGGGATCCTTCGCGATGCGCGGGCGCTGCTGGCCCAGATGTCGGGGGCGATCCTTGCCGCTGCATCGGTGGCGGTGCTGGCCGGCCTCGCCGTCCTGTTCGGCGCCATCGCCGCCGCGCGCGCGAGCCGGACTTACGACAACGTCGTCCTTCGCGTGCTCGGCGCGAGCCGGGGCCAGCTTCTGGCGCTACAGCTCGCCGAATATGGCCTGATCGCCACGATCCTCGCCCTCGTCGCGCTGGCGGGCGGCAGCCTGATGGCCTGGGCGGTGATCGTGAAGCTCTTCGAATTCGACTGGCTGCCCGACTGGCCGCGCATGATCGCAGTGCTCGCCGCGGGCCTGGCCCTGATTCTCGCCTTCGCGCTGGCCGGCTCGCTGCCGCTGCTGCGGGCGAAGCCGGCGCAGGCGCTCAGGGAATTGTGATCGAGCGCAAGAAGCGCAAACTCAAGACCCGCTCACCCTGAGCCTGTCGGATGTGATCCGGCGCGGCGCCGGCGTCCTTCGACAGGCTCAGGACGAGCGAGGGCGTGTAGAATTCCCCATGCCTTTAAGCAAAAACCTCCGCGCCCGTGGGATCCAGGGGGTCCTCCCCGAAACGGTTGGGGCCGGCAGTGCCCGGCAGGCAAAGAATCACCAGGAACGCGATATTGGCAATCCAGCCTACGAAGGGAATTGCCCCGAGCACGATGAAGCCAAGATACCACCACCCGCTCATGTCGCGATCGTGCAGGCGGCGAACGGTCACGGCGACGCTGGGGATTATGATCGCCAGGCCGTAGACGGCGATCAGGCCCATCAGAAGGTAGAAACCCGAGCCCAAGGCCAGCGACGGATCGGCGCCCTTCTCGATACTGCTCAGCGCCGTAAAGGAAAACCCGAAGGCCATGGCGACAGCCATGATCAGAAGTATCACGATGACGTTCAGGAGAGTGAATCCCCAGTATTCCAGGCGCCGCGAGCGGCCGCTGAACTCCGCGTAACGGCGAAACGGCATGATCATGTATTCAAACATAGTGCCCCTCCCAGACAGAATACCGGCACTATAGACGATCACGCCTGCGCAGCAAGTTAACGCATTGCCATTCGCCCGGATGGAAAAAGGGTGCGAAGCCGTAGACTTCGCACCCCCCAGT
>DATEJH010000085.1:0-8201 GCA_035278205.1 Novosphingobium sp.
GACCGCGGTCGCGGCCGCCCCGGTCACGCCCGCCTTCGCGGCGAGGACCACGGCGGTCGCCGCCACGGCCGCCTTCACGCTCGCCGCGGGGCTCGCGGGGAGGACGGGTGTCTTCCAGCTCTTCGCCGGTTTCCTGATCAACCACGCGCATCGACAGGCGGACCTTGCCGCGATTGTCGATCTCGAGGACCTTGACCTTGACCTCCTGGCCTTCCTTGACGACGTCCGTCGGCTTCTCGACGCGCTCGTTCTTCATCTCGGAGACGTGGACGAGGCCGTCCTTACCACCCATGAAGTTCACGAAAGCGCCGAAATCGACGATGTTGACGACCTTGCCGCTGTAGATCTTGCCGACTTCCGCTTCTTCGACGATGCCGAGGATCCACTTCTTGGCGGCCTCGATCTGCGAGAGGTCGGACGACGAGATTTTGATCACGCCCTCGTCGTCGATGTCGACCTTGGCGCCGGTCTCGGCGACGATCTCGCGGATAACCTTGCCGCCCGTGCCGATGACATCGCGGATCTTCGACTTGTCGATCGTGATCGTCTCGATGCGCGGGGCGTGGGCCGAAAGCTCGGTGCGAGCCGAGCCAAGGGCCTTGGTCATCTCGCCCAGGATGTGGGCGCGGCCGGCCTTTGCCTGCTCCAGCGCCTTGGCCATGATCTCCTTGGTGATGCCGGCGATCTTGATGTCCATCTGGAGCGAAGTGATGCCGCTTTCCGTACCAGCCACCTTGAAGTCCATGTCGCCCAGGTGATCCTCGTCGCCCAGGATGTCCGAAAGGACGGCGAACTCATCGCCTTCCAGGATCAGGCCCATGGCAATGCCGGAGACCGGGCGCGCGATCGGCACGCCGGCGTCCATCATCGACAGGCAGCCGCCGCAGACGGTCGCCATCGAGGAGGAGCCGTTGGACTCGGTCACGTCCGAGAGGACGCGGATGGTATAGGGGAAGTCTTCCTTGCTCGGCAGGACCGGATGGAGCGCGCGCCACGCCAGCTTGCCGTGGCCGACTTCGCGGCGCCCGGGAGCGCCGAAGCGGCCCACTTCACCGACCGAGTAGGGCGGGAAGTTGTAGTGCAGCATGAACGAGGAATACGACAGGCCGTCGAGACCGTCGATCATCTGCTCGGCATCCTTCGTGCCCAGCGTGGTGGTGCAGATCGTCTGCGTCTCACCACGCGTGAACAGCGCCGAACCGTGGGTGCGCGGCAGGAAGCCAACCATGGATTCGATGGGGCGGACCTGCTCCAGCGTACGGCCGTCGATGCGCTGGCCGTCCTTCAGGATGGCGCCGCGAACCACGTCGGCTTCGACCTTCTTGAGCGTCTTGATCGCGACCATCTGGGTCTGCGGGCTTTCTTCCGCGAAGGCAGCCTTGGCCTTGTCGCGGGCGGCATTGAGCGCGTCCGAACGAGCCGACTTGCTGGTCAGCTTGTAGGCCGCGGCGATGTCCGCGCCGACGAGGTCCTTCAGCTTCTTCTTGATGTCGGCGGTATTGTCCGACAGATCGACTTCCCAAGGCTCCTTGGCGGCCTTCTCGGCCAGCTTGACGATCAGGTCGACGACCTTGCGGGATTCGTCGTGCGCGAACATGACGGCGCCGAGCATCTCGTCCTCGGTCAGTTCCTTGGCTTCCGATTCCACCATCATCACGGCATCGGCGGTGGCAGCGACGACGAGGTCGAGCCGGCCATCAGCCAGCGCGGCTTCCTGCTTCGGATTGAGGACGTATGCGCCGTCGACGAAGCCGACACGGCAGGCGCCGATCGGGCCCATGAAAGGCACGCCGGAGATGGTGAGCGCGGCCGAGGCGGCGATCATCGCCACGATGTCGGGCTCAGTCTCACCGTCATAGCTCATGACCTGAGCGATGACGTTGATCTCGTTGTAGAAGCCTTCCGGGAACAGCGGGCGGACCGGACGGTCAATCAGGCGGCTGGTCAGCGTTTCCTTTTCGGTCGCGCCGCGCTCCCGCTTGAAGAAGCCGCCCGGAATGCGCCCGGCGGCTGAGAACTTTTCCTGGTAGTGCACGGTCAGCGGGAAGAAGTCCTGCCCTTCCTTCACCGACTTGGCGGCCGTGACCGCGCAGAGCACTACGGTTTCGCCGTAAGTGGCGAGGACCGCGCCGTCAGCCTGACGGGCAATGCGGCCGGTTTCCAGAGTGAGGGTCTTTCCGCCCCACTCCATCGATACGGTTTTCACGTCGAACATATAGAGTTTCCTCAGCCCGCGGGCCCTATTGCACGCGCGGGGTTTACTGCCGGGGATTCCGTCCCGGTCCGGTGCGGGGCCTTTCGTGCCCCAGAGGCCCCTCGCCGGATTGCGAGGATACCCAGATTTGAACATCCAGATGCAAGAAGCGGCCCGCTCGGGGCCGCCTCCGCTTCAGTCTTATTTGCGAAGACCAAGCTTCTGGATCAGTGCGTTATACCGCTCGACATCCTTCTTCTTGAGATAGTCGAGCAGCGAGCGGCGCTTGTTGACCATGGCCAGCAGGCCGCGACGCGAATGATTGTCCTTGTGGTGCGACTTGAAGTGTTGGGTCAGGTTGTTGATGCGCTCGGTAAGGATCGCGACCTGCACTTCCGGGCTGCCCGTGTCGCCATTGGCGCGAGCGTTGTCCGAAATGATTTCCTGCTTCTTCTCGGCGGTAACCGACATTCATTCTACTCCGCGACATCCGTAAGGTTGAAACCCCTGACGACGCGGACGTTCCCGCCCGAAAGCTCCACCAGCGCGACTGGAACCGTTCCTTCACGCGCCCAATGCAGCCCGTCTTCCTGGGGCATTCCGGTCAGAACGCGGCCCTGGCGGACCGCCCTTGCCTGCTCCGGATCGAGGTCGATGGCCGGGATGTCGTCCAGCCCCGCCTCCAGCGGCAAGAGTATCTGTTCAAGAGGGGCGCCCTTACCCACTTCGTTCAATTTGTCCAGCGAAATCGCGTGCGTGAGATCGAACGGACCCGCCTGGACGCGGCGGAGCATGGTCACGGTGCCGCAGGTATCGAGTGCATGGGCAATGTCGCGCGCCAGGGAGCGGATATAAGTGCCCTTCGATACTTTCGCCAGGAGGGTGACATCCTCTCCGGCACCGGGAGGGGGGACATGCGAGGCATGGCGGAGGGGATTGGCGTCCTCACGAGAGGTCGAGGCCGGGCGGGAGTCCCCTCCACGGCCCGCAGCGCCCCCCCTCGCATCGGGGAGGATCCTCAACTCGTAAACGTCCACCTGCCTGGCCTGCAAATACACCTCCGCGCCGGCGCGCGCGAGGTCATAGGCCCTCTCTCCATCGACCTTCAGCGCGGAATAGGCCGGCGGCACCTGTTCGATCCGTCCGGTGAAGCGCGGCAGCACCGCCTCGACCTGCGCCATTGTGGGGCGCACGCCGCTACGCGCGACGACCGCGCCTTCGAGATCGAGTGTATCGGTCTCCTCGCCGAAGCGCACGGTGAACTCATAGGTCTTGCTCGCATCGAGCATCCGCCCGGTGAGCTTGGTCGCCTCGCCGATCGCCACCGGCAGCACGCCGGTCGCCAGGGGATCGAGAGTGCCGCCATGCCCGACCTTGGTCTTTCTGCCCAGGCCGGCCTCGCGCAAGTTGCGCTTGACCGCCGCGACACCCTGCGTGGAACCAAGGCCGCGCGGCTTGTCTAGAATGATCCAGCCGTGGGGCATCAGGCAGGCGCATGGGAAAGCTTCATGGCGTCTCTCAAGTCCGCCGACGCCGATTTGTCAACGGCTGCGGGCTAGTGCTGTCCGGCAGACGCGGGAGCGTCGATCCGGTGGGCCTTCTTCGAAGCCTTCGACGGCGGCCCCGCAACCTGCTCGAACGAGGCGAACGGATACCGCTGGCCTTTCACGATCACCGCGCCGAACTTGTCGAGCGTGCCCATCGGTCCGGAATCGATGCCAATGCGCTCCACAAAAGGCAGGTCGAAAGCCGGAGCCATCAGCGTTGCGCGATACCACCGCCGATGCTGGTCCTGAAAATAGATCGTGCGGTCGCCTTCCGCCCGCCAGTCATTCACGCCGCCGTGATTTGCAAAGGGAATGGATGCTTCGGACCGGGCAGTCGGGCTGGGCCCTGCAATGGCCGCGGCCGGCATGGCAGCAAGGAGGCTCATCGGAACAAGCAGGACTGAAAGCTTCTTGATCATGGCGAAGTCCTTTCGATCAGTCGAACGGTCTCACCCCTGTTGCTGCCCGACGTCGTGACGAGCACCCCTCGCTTCAAGGGGGGCGACACTTTGTTACAAGTCGGCCGCTTCAGCCGCCGGCGAACGCCTGGGCGAGAGCATAGTAGCGATCGCTCGCCCAGATCACGGGCGGAAGGACAAGCCTGCGCACCACGCCCCATTCCGGAAAGAAGTAGGGAATGACAAGCAGGAGGAGGAACAGCAGCGGCAGGCCAAACGGCCGAAGCCGGGCATAGACCCGCGCAGCATTTGGCGGCAGGACACCCTCGACGATGTGGGAGCCGTCGAACGGCGGTATCGGCAGCAGATTGAACAACGCGAGGAAGACGTTGATCAGGATGAAGTTGTTGAAGTTCTGAGCCGCGAAGTTCGCAACCGGACCGAGATCATCGCCGGCAAAACGCACCAGCAAACCCAGCAGGATTGCGCCCACCGCCGCGAGCAGCAGGTTCGTTACGGGCCCTGCGGCGGCGACCGCCATCATGCCCTTGCGCGGATTGCGCAGCCGCCGGTAGTTGACCGGCACCGGTTTCGCCCATCCGAATATCGGCGAACCCACAAGCGCCAGAAACCCGGGCAGCACAATCGTACCGATCGGATCGACGTGACGCAACGGATTGAGGGTAAGACGCCGCCGATCGCGAGCAGTGGGGTCGCCCAGCGCCAGAGCCATCCAGCCATGCGCCACCTCGTGAAAGACGATGGCAAGGATGAGGGGAATGATGAGCGCTGCCGGCTGCAGCAGAGTGTCGGTCATGCCCTGCATCTAGGGGCACTGCGCTTCCCTCGCAACGCCGATACGCGGCATTGCCTGCGAGTGCCGTGACGCGGGCTGACATGCAAAACTGGAGCCTGCCCATCGGCGCGGTGGATAACACCCGCGTTCCGGCCGCGCACGAGAGGCTGAGCGGTTCTCCCGGCTTGAATGAAACGGGAGGAAGTCTCTAAGGTAAACGTGCAGGCAGGGGAGTTTCGTCATGAGGAAGCTGGTTGCCGCAATCGCTGTTTTTGCTCCGGCGGCCCTCATCGCCGCTTACGTCGCACTGGCACCGCTCGCGGGTTCAGGGCCGGAGACCCTGCAGGGGCCGCTTGGGATCTTCGACCAGAGCGCCGAGCGGATCTCCGAACCGGTGGGCCGCGACATGGCCATCCTCGCCCTGCTCGCCGTCGGAGCGGTGCTGGGGATGATCGGCGGACTGCTCGCCGGTGGCGGCAGGCCAAGGCAGGGTGACGATGGCACCGCCATGCCCGGGCCGGGACCGGTCTGGCGCCCCGAGCCGTTTTCATCCGAACACCGCATAGCGAGCCTGCGCCGCCGGGCTGGTACTGAGGTCTCGCAACCGGCGCAGGCCGGCCCCGCTTCCGAAGACAATGCAGATACAGAACAGTTCGCCGGTGCCGATGTTCAGCCCCAGCTGCTTTGCCCTCTCGTGCTCGCGCGCAAGGTGCGCATGCGTGGCGACGAATGGACGGAGAGCCGGAGCTGGCTGGGCGGGTTGCCCCGCCTGAGCGGCGCCGAATGGCCGCGCGACGAGCACGGGCTTCCCCTGCCCTTTGCGGCTCAGATCGATCTTGCGGAGATTGCCGAACTTTGCCCGCACGACCCGCTCCCGCGCGAGGGTTCGCTTGCCTTTTTCCTCGGCAGCGGCGCTGTGCTGGCAGTTGCGCCGGACGCTCATGATTTCACTGCCCCGCCTGCCGGCCTGCCGCCCGCATTCGAGGAAGGCGGTGCCCCTTTTCCCGTGACGCGCTCCCGCCTCAGCCGCGATTTCTTTCCCTTCTGGCCCGTAGAACCGGTCGCGCTGGCGATTCCGGAGGAAGCGCTTGCACAGGGTACGATAGAGAGCGCCGTGCACGACATGGTCCGCGGCCGCTTCGGCGAACCTTCGCTCATCCTGGCTGTAGGCGGCGACAGTCCGCTCTGGTGGTATGGCGTCTTCCACCTCGCCGACCGGATGCACGAGGCAATGGATAGCGCGGACCGGGTCATTGCCGACGAAAGGCAGCTCGAGCAAAAGGCCGAAGTGGCGCTTGCCGAACTCGACACCCGAGACGAAGCCCTGCCGGGAGCCGTGGCTGGCGCCCGCCGCAAGCTGCACGATATTCGAGCCAGACTGCAGGCCATCGAGGAGGAGGCCGCCGCGCTCCCGGCGATGGTCGGCGCTCTCGATGATTTCGTGGCCGATCGTGAACCGTGGGATCCGCTCATTGCGGAAGAGCGCGATCTCGTGGTGGACATTCTTGCCGAAATCCACCTTCGGCACGGCAGGCTGGTGCAGCATGCGCTGCCGCACGCCCTGGCGCCGCTCCAGGCCCTGTGCATCCGGGTAATGGCCTCGGGCGAGCCGAAAGCCTTCTCCGCCCTGTCCGACGAGATGCGGGCCCTGGTCGGTGAACACCGCGTGCCCTCCGGCCCTCAGCACCAGATCTTCGACGGCGATGCGCAGGACCTGCTGCTGTTGCAGCTCGGCTACGATGACATGATGGAATGGCGCTGGAAAAGCCCCGGCGTGTTTCAGTTCCGGATCAGCGCACAGGACGCCGCCGCGGCGAAGTGGGATCGGGCGCGGCTTACATTCGTGGAGGGATGACCGCGCTGAGGCGCGGCAACTCACTCTCCGAGGTCGCGCTTGACCCTGGGATCGTTGAGCAGCGCATCGATACGGCTTGCCTCGTCGAAAGTCTCGTCCGCGCGGAAACGGATCTTGGCGGCGAACCTGAGCTTGAGCTTCTGCGCCACTTCGCGTTGAAAGAAGGCGGTGTTGGTGCGCAGGGCCTTGAGCACCGCCTCCTCCTCCTCGCCCAGCAGCGGCTTCACATAGACCGTCGCCTGCCTGAGATCGGGCGACATGCGCACTTCGGTGACGGAGACCGAATGCGCCGTCAGCGTGTCGTCATGCACCTCCTGACGCGTGAGGATTTCGCTGATCACATGACGCACCTGCTCGCCCACCTTCAGCAGGCGGACGGAGTGCTGTTCGGGAGTGAATTGCTGGCGTGCCATGGTTTCGGTTCATGTGGAGGAACGGCGGTGAAATGCAACGATTGAATGCAGCTTCCGAGGCTCGCCGGAGAATGAGGGCGGCGTCGATCTTGAAAAATGCCCGCCTTTGATGTACATGGTCTCCACTGCGGTTGAGATTTCCATTTCATCACTGCCTGAGCCCGGGTGTTGCAGCACCCGGGCTCAATACATAAAGGGGACCGACGTTGCAGCATCGGCCCCCTCACTGGCTTACCTGCGGCCGAGCTCAACAAGCTTGGCCATCAAGGTTACGAGGCCGACCAGCAAGGTCGAGACACCCATCCATCCATAATCACCCGCCTTTGCCGCCGCAAGTTGCGGCGGCAAAGGCATAGGTGATCGGGACGGATGCCTTGGCTAACCTTTGTTCAGCCTCTGCCCCCGCACACGCGCGGATCACCGACTAAATTCCAACAGTGCGGCCGAAACTACAACAATGACCAATTACCGGTAAGCGGCCGACGGTCACCCCGGCGTCTATTCCGCCAATGTCGACCTGCTCCACCTGGAAGACTTTCGAGCCGAACCCGCGGCAGCCTTGCGCTTGCGAGCCCGGCTCTTGGGCATGGCTTACAACGTCCGTTCGCGCTCCGTCACCTCGAACACCTCCAGGTGGTCGCCCGGCTTGATGTCGTTGGTATCGGCCAGGACAACACCGCATTCCAGGCCGGCGCGGACTTCGTCCACGTCGTCCTTGAAGCGGCGCAGCGAGGCGATCGTCGTTGCCGAAACGATGACGTCGTTGCGGGTGAGACGGGCGTTGAGGCCCTTGCGAATATAGCCTTCGAGCACCAGCAGACCCGCCGCCTTGTCCTTCTTGCCGGCCGGGAAGACCTGCTTGACCTCGGCTCGGCCGACGACGTTCTCGATCCGCTCGGGGCCCCAGATGCCGGCCATCTGCTTGGCGACCTCGGCGGTCAGCTCGTAGATGACGTCATAGTACATCATCGGCGTCTTGCTCTTCTCGATCTGCTCGC
>DATEJH010000086.1:0-10244 GCA_035278205.1 Novosphingobium sp.
CAGGCGGCAGCCATTCCTCTTGGCGGCGCGTTGCCGCGCCGCTCCAGCGACCAACCCGGGCTGCCTGGGTCCGAAACCGACCCCCCGGAACGAATCCGGGACGCAGCCCCTATTCGGTCTTGCTCCGGGTGGGGTTTGCCGTGCCGCTTGCCGTTGCCGGAAGCGCGGTGCGCTCTTACCGCACCCTTTCACCCTTGCCTGTGTCCCCGCGGAGGCGGGGGCCATCGGCGGTATACTCTCTGTGGCACTTTCCCTGACGCCGACCTTCCTTCGACAAGCTCAGGATGATCGGAGCCGGCGGGCGTTACCCGCCACCCTTGTTTCGTGGAGCCCGGACTTTCCTCGACGCTGCTTGCGCAGCGGCGCGGCTGCCCGGCTCCCCGGCTCGGCTCATCTAGCACGGCCTGTGTCGCGCTCCAACAGGAGTTCGAAAAGGATTCCGCCGATCTCGCCATCGATCTCGCCGTCGATCAGGCTCGGCCTCCAGCGCCGCTGAAAGGCGCGGACAGCGGCGCGACCGTCCGTGATGTCGTATCCGAATCGCTCCAGCGCAAGATAGAACGAGCCCGGGTTGTCGTAGAACAGGTTCATTTTGGCGGCAGGAATCTCCAGCGCGAGGCCGAGTTGCCCCAGCCGCTCCCAGTCGAAAAGCTCGCCGGGATCCAGCTTGCGCGCAGGCGCGACATCGGAATGCGCAACGACATTGGCTCGTGGAATGTCGTGCCGGTCCACGATATCGGCGAGAAGCGGCAACAATGCGTCCATCTGCGCTTCCGGAAATGCGCGATAGCCGAACTCGTGCCCCGGATTCACCAGTTCTATGCCGATGCTGGCAGAGTTCACGTCGGTCACCCCGCGCCAATAAGATCGGCCGGCGTGCCACGCCCGTTTTTCCTCGCGCACCAGACTTGTGACGATGCCGTCCTCGTCGATCATGTAATGCGCGGAAACTTCGGCTGCAGGATCGCACAGGCGCTGCAACGCCTCCTGTGCGGTCCTCATGCCCGTGTAATGCAGCACGACCATCGAGATCGGCAGCTTGCGTTCATTCCAGTTGGGCGATTCGACGATGTCATTGACCAGCCACCGATTCATCGTCGTGCCCCCATTTCGGCCTACGCTCCCGGAAGCACCGCCCCGAGCACCAGCGCGTCCTCAGCCAGAACGAACTGCAGACCGCCGCCGCAGTCCCGCGCCAACTGGCACAGCATCGCCGCCGGGGCGGTTCGGCTGGACAGTTCGCCGTCGGGCAGCGTGCCCTCGAGCGCGCGGCCCACGTCGCGGTCGAAAGCGATGCGCGGCCCGGCTGAACGTACCACGATCTCGCTGGATCCGTCACGCAGTTCGGCAGCGATGTCCAGCGTGCCGCCGCGCGGAAGGGCCTCGATCCCGATCAGCCCGAAGTTGAGCAGCGTCTTGATCGCCGGCTTGGGCAGCGCGTCGTTGGCCAGGGCCCAATTCACGGAGATGCGGGCGTTGCTGGCGACGAGCGCATCCACCAGCGCGCGCGCTTCCCCCACCGGGATCATTTCGCCGAAGCCCCCGGCCGCGCCGAAAGCGAGACGGAAGAACTTGAGCTTGTCGGTGGAGATGCGGGCGCTCTGGTCGAGAAGCTCCAGGCAGCGCTGGCGCATTTCGGGGTCCTTCTCGTCGGCCAGCAGTTCGATCCCGTTGGACAGGGCGCCGACGGGACTGAGCATGTCATGACACAGGCGGGAGCAAAGGAGGCTGGCAAGTTCGACGGGATTGACGGTCATCAATCAATGGCTCTCATTTATTGTGCAGGGTCTCGGGAGAACTGCCGCGGCGGAGGCGTGCATGGCCCGCATCAACATTCCCGAAACCCGTTTGCGCCGGACCTTTCCCGCTCTTGCGCCAGAAAGCAACCATGCCCGGGTGTCATTTCCGACCGGCCGCACCGAATGCCAGTGGATTTCTCCCGCAGCTGACGCTCCTTGCCTAGCAGACCCGGAGCCCGGCCGCTTCGAAGCCGTGGTCCGTATCCTGCCAGAAGGCCACCTCGTCGCCTGCGACGATCGCCCAGATACGCCCGTCGCCCGAGGCACGTTCGCGGTCGGTCGGCGAAGGCACCGCGCGCCCGCTCGGATGCGAATGATAGTAGCCGATAACCTGGACCTCCCTCGCACGGGCCGCCTTGTGGGCGGCAAGCAGCACGACCGGATCGATCTCGAAGCGAATCTCCGGCCGTTCCGCCAGGTTCGCTGCCGGCATGACTTCCTCGATCCGGTCGCCGCGCCCCAGAAGCACGCCGCAGCATTCCCGGGGAGCGGACCGCGCCGCTTCCGCGCGCAGTGTTGCCAGGACGCCACTTGTCACTTCGACGATCATCCCCAAATCGTATCGGCAATGGGGGGCGGTGAAAACAGCGAGTTGATCGAAGGCCGGATTGGCCCAGCGGGCGGCCGGCTCGACAAGGCCCTGGCCGAGGCCAGTGGCCTGTCGCGCGAGAGGATCAAGGCGCTCATGGCGGAAGGCAGGGTCGCGCTTGCCGGAAAGCCGGTGGCGCAGGCCTCGCTCAAGGTTTCCGAAGGCATGCCCTTCTCGATCTCGGTCCCCGCCGCGGTGCCGGCCGAGGCGGCTGCGCAGGACATTCCGCTGAACGTAGTTTTCGAGGACGAGGACCTGATCGTCATCGACAAGCCGGCGGGCCTTGTCGTTCATCCGGCCGCGGGCAACCTGGACGGTACGCTGGTCAACGCGCTGCTCCACCACTGCCGCGGGCAGCTATCGGGCATCGGCGGGGTCGCCCGGCCCGGCATCGTGCACCGCATCGACAAGGATACCTCAGGCCTGCTGGTCGTCGCCAAGACGGACCGCGCTCACGAAGGACTGGCTGCCCAGTTCGCCGACCATTCGATCGAGCGGGCCTATCTGGCGGTGGTTGCCGGCCATCCCGTGCCTCTCGCCGGTACCGTGGCCGGCGCGATCGCCCGTTCCAGCACCAATCGCAAGAAGATGGCGATCGTCGAGGACGGCAGGGGCAAGCGCGCGGTGACGCATTACCGCACCATAGAGCGGCTCAAGGGCGCCGCACTGGTCGAATGCCGGCTCGAGACAGGGCGCACCCACCAGGTGCGCGTTCATATGTCGTCAATCGGCCATGCGCTATTGGGAGACCCTGTCTATGGACGCACACCTTCCGGGCTTCGCCCCATCCTCCAACGGCTCTCGTTTTCCCGCCAGGCACTTCATGCCGCGGAACTCGGCTTCGTCCACCCCGTTAAGGAGGAGAAAGTGCATTTCGTCAGCCAAATACCCGTCGATATGGCTGCATTGATTGACGAATTGCGAAACTGAAATCGGATTTATGTGCTATGTTTAACAGGTGGCCACAAGCTAAGACGCCTAGAAAGGGTCTTTGACCGTTGGCCGACCGGAAAGGACGGATGAACGTGAGCAACAACGAACGCAATCTCCCGGCTGTCCCGGCACTTGGCGGAGAGCAGAGCCTCAACCGCTACCTGTCCGAGATTCGCAAGTTCCCGGTGCTCTCGGCGGAGCAGGAATACATGCTCGCCAAGCGCTACAAGGAACATGAGGATCCGGAAGCCGCCGCGCAACTGGTGACCAGCCACTTGCGGCTCGTCGCGAAGATCGCGATGGGCTATCGCGGGTATGGCCTGCCTGTCTCGGAACTGATCTCCGAAGGCAATATCGGCCTGATGCAGGGCGTAAAGAAATTCGAACCCGACCGGGGCTTCCGCCTGGCGACTTACGCCATGTGGTGGATCAAGGCCTCGATCCAGGAGTTCATCCTGCGCTCGTGGAGCCTCGTGAAGATGGGCACCACGGCGGCGCAGAAGAAGCTGTTCTTCAACCTGCGCCGAATGAAGAAGAACCTCGACGCCTACGAGGACACCGACCTTCACCCCGAAGACGTCGCCAAGATCGCAACCACGCTCGGCGTGTCCGAGCAGGAAGTGGTCAACATGAACCGCCGCATGATGATGGGCGGCGATGCCTCTCTGAATGTTTCTCTGCGTGAAGAAGGTGAAGGTCAGTGGATGGACATCCTCGCGGATGAACGCCCGCTGCAGGACGAGACGGTCGCGGATGCCGAAGAGGCAACGGTCCGCCACGACATGCTGGTCGAAGCCATGCACTCGCTCAACGAACGCGAGCGTGACATCCTCACCGAACGCCGCCTGACGGACGATCCGAAGACGCTCGAAGAACTGAGCCAGGTCTACAACGTCAGCCGCGAACGCGTCCGCCAGATCGAAGTCCGCGCCTTCGAAAAGCTGCAGAAGGCGATGAACCGCATCGCTGGAGAGAAGAAGCTGCTGCCGGCGTTTTGATCTCCGGCGGAGTGGGATGGATTGGGCCGGGTCACCTGCGAGGGCGGCCCGGTTCCTGTTTGGAGGAGAGTTCGGAAACTCTCCCGCTCAGGCTTCACGCGGCGGCTCCGGCATTGAGTTCAGCGATTTGGAGCAATGCCATTTTGGGTGATCGCGAAGTCTCGATACGCAGCAAGCATCACAGAGTACTGGTGAGAAAGCCCTTCCGCCGAAGCTCTCGCGTCTAGACAGTCCTGTCCGGCAAAGCGGCGGAAACTATCCCGAATGAAACGTTTGCGCGCCTCACCGCCGTAAGCAGATAGCGGGCGGAGAAAGTTATCCATCTTCCGATCTGCTGTGGCCCGAATCTCTTCACAACTGACAAAAGCATGGGTGAAAGCCTGTGCGGCGCGTTCGCCATTCTTCGAACCGAACGCGACATTTCGTTTCAGGGCATTCCAGTAGCAAACCCAATAAGGCGTGTAGATCACCGCCGCATATTCTTCGTCCGAAACCGCCAACTCTGACAAGGGAGACAAACTAGGCGGCAAGCAATTACCTGCTTCGCCGCGGTTGCAATCGAGTTTGAATGTAGGGGGCAGTTCGGCAGCAGCGAGCATGAGAAAGACGGCACTCCACATCATCCCACGCCCTTCAAGCTGTCTCCAACAACCCCTGCGCCTTGGTCGAACTCAGTGACGCATGCTGCTGGATGTAGTCATATTCACATTGGATCGCCAGTTCCCCATGACCTGAACGCCCCGTTTTCCCAAACCTTACAGCCGTTCAGCAGGCCCACGCTCGGTCGTGAAAGCTGCCCCCGTCTCATCCCACAATTTCCGTCATCCCCGCGAAGGCGGGGATCCGCTTTCTTCTTCCGCCCCGCCTGTCAGGACTACACGTCGACAAGGAAGCGGGGCCCCCGCCTTCGCGGGGGCGACGAGAGCATATAAGTATATACGACGATGGGAACCGACGGGCAGTTCCCCCAATCGATCCCTCGTTCAAGGCTGCCGGACAAACAAAAACGGGCCGGGAAGCTCGTCGCTCCCCAGCCCGCTTTATTCCGCAGGACTGGCTGAAATCAGCCGGCAACCGCCGCAGCCACTTCGGCCGCGAAGTCGGTTTCCTTCTTCTCTATGCCTTCGCCGAGCTGGAAGCGCACGAAGTCCTTGAGCACGATCCTGGCACCCGCTTCCTTGCCGGCGGCATCGACCACCTGCTGGATCGGCGTTTTGTTGTCGATCACGAAGAGTTGCGAAAGCAGCGCGTTTTCCTTGGCGTACTTGGCGATCGCGCCTTCGACCATCTTGGCCTGCACGTTCTCCGGCTTGCCGCTTTCGGCCGCCTTCTCGGCCGCGACCTTGCGCTCGCGCTCGATCAGCGCGGGGTCGAGGTCGTCGGCAGTCAGCGCCAGCGGGAAAGCAGCGGCGATGTGCATCGCGATCTGCTTGCCGAGAGCTTCCAGCACATCTGCGGGAGCTTCGGATTCGAGCGCGACCAGCACGCCGATCTTGCCGAGGTTCGGCGCGGCGGCGTTGTGCATGTAGGGAATGACGAGGCCCCGCGACACTTCGACCGCCTTCATGCGGCGGACCTGCTGGTTCTCGCCGATCGTGGCGACATTGTTGGTCAGCGCGTCAGCGACGGTGCCGCCGCCCGGATAAGCCGCGGCCTTGAGCGCCTCAACGTCGTTGCCGGCTACGCCGAGCGCAGCCTCGGTCGTCTTGCGCACGAAGTCCTGAAACTGGTCGTTCTTGGCGACGAAGTCGGTTTCCGAGTTCACCTCGACGGCGACGCCCTTGGTGCCCGAAACGGCAAGGCCGACGAGTCCTTCGGCGGCCGTGCGGCTCGACTTCTTGGCAGCGGCGGCAAGGCCCTTCGCGCGCAGCGCGTCGACTGCGGCTTCGAAGTCGCCGCTCGTCTCGTCAAGGGCCTTCTTGCAGTCCATCATGCCGGCGCCGGTGCGTTCGCGCAGGTTCTTCACGTCAGCGGCGGTGTAAGCCATCGCTCAAATCCTCTTGTTTGGGTGGGCCGCGATGCGGCCCCGAATGTGCCCGAACCGCACAGCGGCTCAAAACAGGAAACACGCGCCAGGCCCTTTGGACCCGGCGCGCGACAATTCCATGACGAAAATGTCATCGCCGGAGCCGATCAGGCCTCGGCAGTCTCTTCAACCGGTTCGTCCAGCTCGCCGATATCGACACCGCTGTCTACCACGGCCTCTCGGCCGCCCTTGGTCGCTGCCTGGGCCACCGCCTCGCAGTAGAGGCGAACGGCGCGGCTTGCGTCGTCGTTGCCGGGGATCGGGAAAGCGATGCCCTGCGGATCGACGTTGGTGTCGAGCACGGCAACGACCGGAATGCCGAGCACATTGGCTTCCTTGATCGCCAGGTCTTCCTTGTTGGCGTCGATCACAAACATCACGTCGGGAATGCCGCCCATGTCGCGGATGCCGCCGAGCGAAAGCTCGAGCTTGTCGCGCTCGCGGGTGAGCTGGAGCACTTCCTTCTTGGTGAGGCCGGTGGTGTCGCCCGAAAGCTGCTCTTCAAGAGCCTTGAAGCGCTTGATCGAGCCCGAGATCGTTTTCCAGTTGGTGAGCATGCCGCCCAGCCAGCGGTGATTGACGAAGTGCTGGCCGCAGGCGCGCGCGGCCTGGGCGATCGGCTCCTGCGCCTGGCGCTTGGTGCCGACGAAAAGCACCTTGCCGCCGGCCTGCACGGTGGCCGAGACGAAGTCGAGCGCGCGCGCCATGAGCGGCACGGTCTGCGACAGGTCGATGATGTGGATGCCGTTGCGGGCGCCGAAGATGTACGGCTTCATCCGCGGGTTCCAGCGGTGGGTCTGGTGGCCGAAGTGAGCGCCGGCCTCAATAAGCTGCTGCATGGTGACGACGGGAGCCGCCATAATGGTTTCCTTTCCGGTTCTGACCTCTGGAAAGCTGGAACCGTGCGGATCACCCGAAGGCATTTTGGCCGCTGCGGCACCGGTATGTGCGCTTTCCATGTGGATTTGCCCCTGCGCACCGCCGGGGATCGGCGGCATGCTCAGGCGGGGCCGCCCTTAGCTTGCTTTCCTGCGGAAATCCAGCCTCAATTTGAAAGCGCGGATGAGGCGCGGCGCGCCCGCTGCCGATCTGGACGCATTTTCACTTGACAACAAGAACAAATAGAGAACATAAATACCGCAGAACATTGATAGAACAGATTCGCGTTTTCCACAAGCTGTCCACATGGCTGTCCGACGTGGTCAGTCCTCGAAAGGAACGGGTCATGACTGCACTTGCCGCGTCGCTCTTCGCCCTTGGCGCCATGATGTCGGTCTGGGTCATCGTCGCAAGCTGGCAGCGCTATGGCCACCAGGCGCTTGGACTGAAGGACAGACTGGCGGCATGCCCCGATACCATTGTGCTGAACTGGAAGATGATCGAGCAGGTACCCGTCCCGGTACTGGCCGGACTCAGGCCCGATCGTCGGATGCGCCCGGGCCGTCTTGCGGCGCAACGCCCGGGACTGGAATGGCCTGGTGCGGGATGCCGGATGCTCGAATGCGCCGCCTGACCCTGCCGTAGGATGCGATCCCGACCGGGATCAGCACCAGGTAGGCCAGCGTAAGTGCCGCAAGGGTGTACCAGGGTTCGGTGAGCAGGGCCGCCACGGTCAGGCCGACCAGCGCGAGCATTCCGATGCGAATGGCGCGCGGAGGCTGCAGCTTCGACCAGCTGAGCGTCGGCAGGCTCGAGATCATCAGGAAGGCGATCAGCAGCATCCAGATGCTCACGGCCACGCCGTTGGCAAATTCAGGTATGCCGGTCGCGATCCACAGGTACATCGGAAGGAACGCCAGCCCGGCCCCAAGAGGGGCGGGAACCCCGGTCAGAAAACCCGCCTGCTTGTGCGGCTGATCTAGGATATCGAGCCGAGCATTGAAACGCGCCAGGCGCAGCACGCAGCAGATGGCGAAAGCGAGAGCCGAAATCCATCCCAGGCTCGGCAACTGGTGCAAGGTCCAGAGATAGATGATGAGCGCGGGAGCGACGCCGAAGGAGATCGAATCGGCAAGGCTGTCGAGTTCGGCGCCGAAGCGCGTTTCCGCCCTCAGCAGACGCGCCGCGCGGCCGTCGATTCCGTCGAGCAGACCCGCCAGGATCACTGCCTGCACCGATTTCTCGAAATCGCCGGCCATGGCGAAACGAATGCCGGTGAGCCCGACGCAGAGCGCCGCGGCAGTGATCGCGTTAGGTACGATAGCCCGCATCGAAAGCCCGCGCGCCAGCCGCCGGCGCGGAGAGAGTCCGTCGTCCGGCAGCGCCTCGGGCTCGTCCATCACTGCGCCACGCCCTCGATCACGCGGCTCTCCGAAACTTCGGCGAGCACCGTCTCGCCCGCGATGGTCTTCTGCCCGAGCAGGACCTTGGGCTCGGTGCCGGCAGGAAGATAGACGTCGACCCGGCTGCCGAAGCGGATAAGGCCGATGCGCTGGCCGGAAGCGATGATGTCGCCCGGCTTGACGAAGGGAACGATCCGCCGCGCCACCAGCCCGGCGATCTGGGTAAAGCAGATCCGCAGCCCGTCGCCACGCTCGATCAGCACGTGCTGCCGTTCGTTATCCTCGCTCGCCTTGTCCAGGTCCGCATTCACGAACTTGCCCGGGATATAGATCACCCGGCGAACCGTCCCGCCGATCGGCGTGCGATTGATGTGCACGTCGAACACGCTCATGAAGATCGAGATGCGCGTGACCGGTTCTGCTTCCATGGGTCTCGAGCCGCTGCCGTCGTCCACCGTCAGTTCACGCGGCAACGGCACTTTCTGGATCATCGTAATCAGGCCGTCCGCAGGCGCGACGACCCAGCGCTCGTCCTGCGGCGTCACGCGCACAGGATCGCGGAAGAAGGCGAGCACGCACAGGGCCAGCACCGCGAGGGGCCAGCCGATCCACGGGCCGAACAGGAACCAGACCGCCAGGGCTATCGCGCCGGCAATGGCGCCGAACTTGCGCCCCTCCGGGTGAATGGAAGGCCATTGCCACGAAGCTTCGCCGCGACCTTGGTTATCGAGAATGTCTCCGGGCATGGCTCTCTTCTAGGGTTGGTCGGCGGATACCGCAATGGCGCGAGACACCGCCCTGTGCGCATCTGTCGGTTACGAAACGGGAAAGCCGGTGGTGGACAGGGCTAGATTCGAACTAGCGTACGCTTGCGCGGGCAGATTTACAGTCTGCTGCCTTTAACCACTCGGCCACCTGTCCACACCAGCTTGCTGGCTTGCGGTATAACCCGCAAAATGAAACTCCCGCAGGAGCCCGTTGCCGAGGAGCCGCGCCTTTGCCGAAGCGAGCCTTGCCTGTCAATGGGGTCGCTGGCAGGAGCGGGAATAGTTTTTATCGGAAAGGACGATTGATGAGCAAGCGCGGCGACAGCAAGGGCCCTGCCCGCGCCCTTCGCGGAAGGGCGGGCCGCATGAAGAATGGCAGGGGCAGCGGGCGTGCGAGTTCCGGCATGGTGCGCTTGTGGGGCCGCCATGCGGTCGAAGGCGCGCTCAGGAACCCCGAACGTCGCCATCGCAAGCTGTGGGCGACCCGCGAAGGTGTCGATTCACTCGACGGCGAACTGCCGGACGATTTTCCGGTTGAATGGGCGGAGGGTGCCGATCTCGCCCGGCTCGTGGCGCGCGATGCACCTCATCAGGGGCTGGTGCTCGAATGCGAGCCGCTCGACGACCTGTTTCTGGCCGACATTCTCAACGGAAATCCTGCACGCCCGGTGGTGGTCCTCGATCAGGTGACCGACCCGCACAATGTCGGCGCGATCATGCGCTCCGCCGCGGCCTTCGATGCCTGCGCCATCGTGACGCAGGACCGGCACGCCCCGCCCGAATCGGGTACGCTGGCGAAGTCGGCTTCCGGTGCGCTGGAGATCGTGCCCTGGGTTCGTGTGGTGAACCT
>DATEJH010000087.1:0-3052 GCA_035278205.1 Novosphingobium sp.
CGCCGGCATCGGCTCCGCCAATCGCGGGGGCGCTGCGGACCGGGGCGCCGGGCCGGGCGCGGGAGGGATCGGAAGCGGCACCGGCGGCGGAAACGGCTCGGGAGCGGGGGGCGGCAATGGCGATGACAATGGCAACGCGGCGGCGCTTCCCCGCCAGATCTCGGGCAAGCTGCACTACTGGGAAATCCCGAAGGAACTGCGCCGCGCGCGCGCCGGAGGCGTCATAAGGCTGCGCTATCGCATCGGCACCGACGGCCGGGTAAGCGGCTGCACGGTGCTCCTCTCCAGCGGCTTTCCCGACTTCGACCGCGAGACCTGCGCCCGTATCACCGAGCGTTTCCGCTTCCGCCCCGCCCTCGACGCGCAAGGCCGCGCAGTCCCTTACGTCATGACCGAGATCCACGGCTGGGACGATACCGAGGACTGAGACGGATCACGGGGCAGGCCGGCCCCGCCCTCCGGGTTCACTCCCCTCCTGCCCTGTCCTTCATGGCCTTCAGCCAGTCCGAGAGATCCATCGGGAACGGAAAGACGATCGTGCTGCTGTTGCGCTCGTTGGCAAGGACGTTCAGCGTCGAAAGATAGCGCAACTGCATCGCCTGGGGCGCGCCGCTGAGGATGTGGGCAGCCTCGAGCAGCTTGGCGGCGGCCTGCTGTTCGCCTTCGGCATTGATGACCTTGGCGCGCCGTTCGCGTTCCGCCTCGGCCTGGCGGGCGATGGCCCGGATCATCGATTCGTCGATGTCGACATGCTTGATCTCGACATTGGCGACCTTGATCCCCCAGGCGTCCGTCTGCTTGTCCAGGATTTCCTGGATATCCCAGTTGAGCTTGTCGCGTTCGGCAAGCATCTCGTCCAGCTCGTGCTTGCCGAGTACCGAACGCAGCGTGGTCTGCGCCAGCTGGCTCGTCGCCTGCATGTAGTCTTCCACCTGGATGATCGCGTTCCTGGGATCAAGGACGCGGAAATAGACGACGGCATTGACTTTCACCGAGACGTTATCGCGCGAGATCACGTCCTGCGTCGGCACGTCGAGAACCACGGTGCGCAGGTCGGTCCGCACCATCTGCTGGATGAAAGGCACGAGGATGATGAGGCCGGGTCCCTTCACAGAGGTAAAACGGCCGAGCGTGAACACCACCCCGCGCTCATACTCCCGCAGGATCTTGATCGATGCCCACAGGAAAATAAGGACAAGCAGCAGGATCGGAAAATAGAAGCCCAGGTCGCCGACAATCTCCATATTCTCCTCCTCGCGAAAATTGCGCCTATGTTTCGGGGCCTGACACGGTCAGCCGCAATCCCTCGATGCCAACGATGGTGACGAGGGCGCCAGGCGTGAGATCCTGCGGCCCGGCCGCGCTCCACCTTTCGCTGAGCACGAAGACGTGGCCCGTGCCGCCCCGCCAGTCGAGCACCCTGCCCCTGGCGCCGATCACCGCCTCCTGCCCCGTCGCCACCTGCATGCGCCGGGCGCCGAGGCCGAGCCGGGCGGCGAGCGCAACCAGCCCCACTCCCGCAAGGGCAATCGCGGCGATCACGGACCAGCTGATCTGGAAGCCGGGAACGTCCGTATCCATCAGCATCGTCGCGCCCAGCACCAGCGAGGCTATCCCGCCGATGCCGAGAGCGCCGAAGGAAGGCGCGAAGTGCTCGGCAACGATCAACGCCATTCCCAGGAGAATCAGGGCGACGCCGGCAAGATCGACCGGCAGCACGGAAAGGGCATAGAGCCCGACCAGCAGGCTGATGGCGCCGATGGTCCCCGGCGCCACCGCGCCGGGGCTCATGAACTCGAAGAGCAGGCCATAGATTCCGACCATCATCAGGATCAACGCGATGTTCGGGTCCGTGATCGTCGCCAGCAGGCGGTTGGTGAAACTCGGCCTGATCTCGCGAACCGCCATGCCGGCCGTCACGATCCTGCGCTGCTGGCCCTTGATCGTCACTTCCCTGCCGTCGAGCTGGTGAAGGAGCGTTGCCATGTTGGGAGCGATCAGGTCGATGACGCGGGCCTGAAGCGCGGCCTGTGCCGAAAGGCTGGCGCCTTCGCGCACCGCCTGCTCCGCCCACTGCACATTGCGCCCGCGCAGTTCGGCAAGCGAGCGGATATAGGCGACCGCGTCGTTTACCGCCTTGCGTTCGGCGGCACTGAGGTCCTTCTTGTCGTTTCCCCCCGGCTCCGCCTGCCCCGGCGTGCCGATCTGGATCGGCGTCGCGGCACCGAGGTTGGTGCCCGGCGTCATCGCCGCGACATGGCTGGCGTAAACGATGTAGGTCCCGGCGCTGGCGGCCCGTGCCCCGCTGGGATGGACATATGCGACCACCGGCACCGGCATCGCCAGTATCTCACGAATGATCTCGCGCATCGAGGTGTCCAGCCCGCCGGGGGTGTCCATTTCCAGGATGACCAGGTCCGCCCCGCCTTCGCGCGCCTGGGCAAAGCCGTCCTCGAGGTAGGCGGCCGATGCGGGTCCGATGGCGCCATCGATCTTCAGCACGACGGCATGGCGGCCCGGTTCAGGCGCCGCGTCCGAGGAAAGCGGGAACGGGGCGCAGGCAAGGAAGAGGCACAAGGCAAGCCTCGCCATTTTCACGACAGCTGCGTACCCCTGCTTCATCGCTTCGTCTCTCGGCGAGCCCGCCGGCTCCCCACATCCCCTGGGGAGAGACCATAGCACAGGACGATGCCGCCCGGGAAAATATCTGTTCCCGGACAACGGCTTCATGAAGGATTGCGGCGAGAGGCCTCCGCTTTGTTCACAGCGTCACCCGATTGAGCCGCAGGGCGTTGGCCACGACGCTCACCGAAGAAAGCGACATGGCCGCCGCCGCGATTATCGGCGACAGCAGCAGGCCGAAAAACGGGTAGAGCAGCCCCGCCGCGATCGGCACGCCGGCAGCGTTGTAGACGAACGCGAAGAACAGGTTCTGGCGGATGTTCCGCATCGTCGCCCGGCTCAGCCGGCGCGCATGGACGATGCCGTTCAGGTCGCCTCTCAGCAGGGTGACGCCCGCGCTCTCCATCGCCACATCAGTGCCCGAGCCCAT
>DATEJH010000088.1:0-34134 GCA_035278205.1 Novosphingobium sp.
CTAGCGTGTCTCGACTTCGCTCGACACGAACGGAAATGATGTCGAATATGAGCGCGGCGCTATAGCAAGACTTTCTTACCCCGCTCACTCAGAAAGACCCCCCGATGGAGCAACACGCGCAGGCTTTCCTGCTGAGGGACGGGTTCCTGCTGCTTGGAACCGCGCTGGCCTTCGTGCTGCTGTTCCGGCGACTCGGGCTGGGCGCAACACTGGGTTACATCCTCGCGGGAACGATCCTGGGGCCTTATGCGCTTGGCCTGGTCGGCGATCCGGAAAGCAAGATCGGCATCGCCGAACTCGGTATCACCCTGCTGCTGTTCATCGTCGGGCTGGAACTGGCGCCGGGGCGCCTCTGGCGCATGCGGCACGAAATATTCGGGCTGGGCCTTCTGCAGGTGACGCTATGCGGCCTTGCCGTAGCGGCCGTTATTTACGTCTTCACCGGCTTCAGCATCGCGGCCTCCCTCGCGCTGGGACTGCCGCTGGGACTGTCTTCGACCGCGCAGGTCCTGCCGATGCTGCGCAGCGCCGGACGCCTGCACACGCCGTTCGGAGAACGTGCGTTCGCGATGCTGCTGTTCCAGGATCTCTCGATCATTCCGCTGATCACGATCATCGCGGCGATGAACCGCAATCCGAACCTGCCTGAGGGGCCGCCGGGGTGGCAGCTTGCCCTGCTGACGGTGGCCGCCATCGCCGGGCTTATCGCCGCCGGACGGTTCGTCATCCGGCCGTTGTTCGGGCTGATCGGCAACCTCGGCGAGCGGGAGATGTTCGTATTCGCCGCCCTCTTCACGGTCATCGCTTCGGCCGCGCTGATGCAGGCGCTGGGGCTGTCGACCGCGCTCGGCGCCTTCATTGCCGGCGTCATGCTGGCGGACTCGCCTTATCGGCACGAACTGGAGGCCGACGTCGAACCGTTCCGGTCTATCCTGCTCGGCCTGTTCTTCATGTCGGTGGGCATGATGCTGGATCTTTCCGCGATCGCGGATCGGCCCCTGTTCGTCGTTACCCTGGCCGCGGCGCTCATCGCGGTGAAGGCGGCGATCATCTTCGGTATCGCACTCCTGTTCCGCATGAACTGGCGCAACGCGCTCGCACTCGGTCTGCTGCTGAGCCAGGGGGGTGAGTTCGGCTTCGTTCTTTTCGCGCAGGCGCAGAAGGCGCTGCTGATCGAACCGGCGGCCGCAAGCCTGTTCAGCGCGATCGTCACGCTGTCGATGGTGACCACTCCCTTCCTGATGATGGCAACCCGGCGGATCCGTGAAGTACCGGCGTCGGAGGAGGAACGCGAAGCGCCGCGCGAGGATGGCGCCAGTGCGCTCGTCGTCGGCTATGGCAGGTTCGGGCAGACTGTCGCCCAGATCCTCATCGCGGCGGAGATCCAGGTCACCCTGATCGACAACGACATCGAGATGATCGACGTCGCGAGTACGTTCGGCGCGAAAGTCTACTTCGGTGACGGCACCCGCATCGACCTGCTTCGCCAAGCCGGCGCGAGCGGGGCGCAGATGATCGTCTTCTGCATCGATGGCAACCAGTTGACCGAAAGCTTCCTGCATGCGGTGCACAAGGCGTTCCCCAGCGCCGAAATCCACGCCCGCGTCTACGATCGGCGCGCGCTGGTCAGACTGCAGGACGCGCCGGTGAAATCGATGTCGCGCGAACTGATAGAATCGGCGGTCGTGTTGGCCCGGTCCGTGCTGGAAGGCCTCGGCGTTTCCCTGGAGGACATCGATCGCGCCGAGACAACTTACCGTTCGAGCGACAAGGAGCGCCTGTCGCTGCAATACGCCGCCGGAGACGTACGTGCCGCGCGGGACCGGGTCATCACACAACCGACACGTCGATCGATAGAAAATTCCTCGGAATAATAGCCCCGCATTACCAGGGCGCCTTGAAAGGATGTGGCAATTCGGTGATAAATTGCGGCCGCTCCCTGTATTTTCCGGGCGAGGCGAAATTGCCACCGGAGACCAGAAATGCGCGTCGGAACCGTTCTAGAAATCAAGAACCACGAATACCGCGTCGGCCTGACGCCCGAGAGCGCCTGCGAGCTGGTCGCCAACGGCCACGAGGTCTGGGTGGAACAGGGAGCCGGCCTCGGCATCGGCGCTACCGACCAGGCTTATGCAGCGGCGGGCGCCACCATCATCGACACGGCCGCCGAAGTCTTCGGCGAATGCGAGATGATCGTTAAGGTCAAGGAACCTCAGGCGGGCGAACGGGCCATGCTGCGCAAGGGGCAGATCCTCTATACCTACCTCCACCTCGCGCCCGATCCGGAGCAGACCGCCGATCTCGTCAGGTCGGGGGTAACGGCGATCGCCTACGAGACGGTGACCGGCCCGGGCAATTCACTGCCTCTGCTGAGGCCGATGAGCCAGGTCGCTGGGCGCATGTCGATCCAGGCGGGGGCAACTGCGCTCGAGAAGGCCCATGGCGGGCGCGGCGTGCTGCTCGGCGGGGTGCCGGGAGTCATGCCGGGCAAGGTAGCGGTGATCGGCGGCGGCGTGGTCGGCTTCAACGCGGCGCAGATGGCGGTCGGCCTCGGCGCGGACGTCACAATACTCGACCGTAACCCGGACGTCCTGGAACGGCTTGGAGTCCACTTCGAAGCGCGGGCCAAGACCCGCTTTTCCAGCAACGCCAATCTCGCCGAAAGCGTTGCCGAGGCCGATCTCGTGGTCGGCGCCGTGCTGATCCCCGGCGCCGCCGCTCCCAAGCTGGTCACGCGCGAGATGCTGGGCACGATGAAGCCGGGCGCGGTGCTGGTCGACGTCGCCATTGACCAGGGCGGCTGCTTCGAGACCAGCCACCCCACGACGCATGCCGAGCCCACTTTCGTCGTCGACGGCATCGTCCATTACTGCGTCGCCAACATGCCGGGCGCGGTCGCGCGAACCAGCACTTACGCCCTCAACAACGTGACCCTTCCCCATGCCCTGGCGATCGCCGACATGGGCTGGCGGGCCGCTCTCAAGGCCGACCCGCACCTGACCCATGGCCTCAACGTCCACGCCGGGAAGGTCACTTACGAAGCCGTGGCGCGCGAACTGAGCTACGATTACGTGCCGGTGGCGGAGGTGCTGGGCTGAGAGGCTGCTTCGCAGAAGCCCCCCATTCAGTTTTCAACTCCAAGCTGCCACAGGATAAAGGCGAATTCCTCCGCCGTCTCCTTCAGGCTCTCGAACCGGCCCGACTTGCCGCCATGGCCCGCGCCCATGTTGATCTTGAAGATCAGCTCATTGTCGTCGGTCTTGAGCTCACGCAGCTTCGCGACCCATTTCGCCGGCTCCCAGTAAGTCACGCGGGGGTCGTTGAGCCCGGCGGTGACCATCAGCGGCGGATAGGCCTGGCGTTTTACCTGGTCATACGGGCTGTAGCTCAGGATCAGCTCGAACGCGGCCTTGTCCTCGATCGGATTGCCCCACTCCGGCCATTCGCCGGGGGTGAGCGGCAGGGTCTCGTCCAGCATGGTGTTGAGCACGTCGACGAAAGGCACATGGGCCGCCACCGCCCCCCATAGGCCGGGATCGGAATTGACCACCGCGCCCATCAGCTCGCCGCCCGCCGAGCCGCCGGAGATGCTGATTCTGCCCGCCGCGGTGAAGCCGCGTTCGATCAGGCCCTTGGCGACGTCGACGAAGTCGTTGAAGGTGTTGGTCCGCCGCTCCAGCTTGCCCGCCTTGTACCAGGCGCGGCCGAGATCGTCGCCGCCGCGGATATGAGCGATGGCATAGGCAAAGCCGCGATCGACGAGGCTGAGGCGGGAAGTCGAGAAGCCCGGCTCGATGCCGATACCATAGGCCCCATAGCCGTAAAGATGCAGCGGCCCGGCGCCGCTGCGATCGCGGCGATAGACAATGCTGACAGGAATCGCGGTGCCGTCGCGCGCGGTGATCTCCAGACGCTCGGTGGCATAAAGGGAAGCGTCATAGCCCGAGGGGATTTCCTGCACCTTGAGCGTCTCGAGAGTGCGTGCGGCGACATCGTAGTCATAGACCGTGGCGGGGCTGACCATCGACTCGTAGCTGAGCCGCAGCTTTTCCATGTGCCATTCGGGATTGTTGGACAGCCCGGCGGTATAGCTCGCTTCGGGAAACGTGATCGGCACCGCGCGGGCCGGATCATCATAGTAGTGCAGCTCGATCTGGTCGAGGCCGGCGCGGCGGCCTTCGATCACGTAGAAGTCGCGGAAGAGGTCGACGCCGGTGAGGTAGAATTCGTCCGAACCCTCGATCAGCGTCGTCCAGTCGCCCGGCTTGTCGAGGGGTGCGGTGGCCAGGCGGAAGTTCTCATGGGTGTCGTTGGTGTGGATGTAAAGCACGCCCTCGCGCTCGTCGACGTCGTATTCAACCCCCTTCCGCCGAAGTTTGACGAGGATCTGGGAGCCGAGCGGATCATCGGCGCGGATCAGGCGCACCTCGCTGGTTTCATGATCGCTTGTGCCGATGATCAGCCACTTCTCGTTCGCGGAGAGGGATGAACCGACACGGAAGCCCTCGTCATCCTCGTGATAGAGCTCCACGTCCTTGTCGAGCGGATCGCCCAGCCAGTGAAGGCGGGCATTGTCCGTACGCCATTGTTCGTTGGCGAGCGAATAGACGAGGCCCTTGTCCTTCGCGACCCACACCAGCGAGGAAAGCGTGCCCGGGATCTCGTCGGCCAGCAGTTCGCCCGTCTCGAGGTTCTTGACCCGGGCGGTGAAGCGCTCCGAACCGTTGTCGTCGAACGAGTAGGCCAGCAGCTTGCCGTTGTTGCTGACCGAAATGGCGCCAAGGCGGAAGTATTCCTTGTCCTCGGCGAGAGCGACCTCGTCGAGCATCAGTTCATCCGCGCCGCCCGCGGCCGGACGGCGCCACCACTTTTTGTACTCGGCGCCTTCCTCAAACTCGATCCAGTAGACCCAGTCGCCGTCCTTCTGCGGCACCGACTTGTCCGCCTCCTTGATGCGGGCGCGCATTTCCTTGAACAGGGCGTCGACGGCTTGCTGGCGGTCGGCCATGCGGACCTCGAACCAGCGGTTCTCCGCCTCGAGGTGGGCGAGCACTTCCTTGTCCGTCACCGCCGGATAACCGGGATCGCGCAGCCAGGCGTAGTCGTCGGTGACGGTCACGCCATGGCGAGTGAAGGAGTGCGGCTTCTTCGCCGCCTGCGGGGGACCGGCAAGGGTCTGGGTGGAATCTGCCATGCCCCGCATCTATGTTGGCACGATCACCCTCGCAAGCCGGATGCCGATCCCATGTTGATGAATACCCCAAAAGCTCTTGGCTCAGCCCGCCTCGATGCCCTGCGCAAGGAACTGAAGTCACGGGGCCTCGACGGCTTCGTGATACCGATCTCCGACGAGCACATGAGCGAATATGTCGGCGCTTACGCGCAGCGCCTTGCATGGTTGACCGGCTTCGGCGGCTCGGCCGGCACAGTCGTGGTTCTGACCGACCCGACGCTGGAGCCGGCCGCGGCGATCTTCGTCGACGGACGCTATACCCTGCAGGTACGCGACCAGGTGGACGGCCGGCTCTTCGCCTATGAGAGCGTGCCGCAGACCAGCGTCGCGCAATGGCTCGGGCAGTATGCGCCGCAAGGGGCAAACATCGGCTACGACGCCTGGCTCCACGGCAAGCGCTGGGTGGAAGCGGTCGACAAGGCCATGGCCGCGAAAGGCGGCAAGCTGACCGCGGTCGAAAGCAACCCCGTCGACGCGATCTGGGAAGACCAGCCTGCGCCCTCACCCGCACCCGCTCTCGTTCATCCCGAGGCATTCGCCGGCGAGTCAAGCGAAGCCAAGCGCGCGGCAGTCTCCGAATGGCTCGCGGGCAAGAAGCTTGATGCCGCCATCATCACCGCGCTCGATTCGATCGCATGGCTGCTCAATATCCGGGGTTCCGATGTAGAGCGCACGCCGGTTGCACTGTCCTACGTCATCGCCCATGCCGATGGCACCGCGGACCTGTTCATCGCCGACGAGAAGGTGACGCCGGAACTGCGCCAGCACCTCGGCAACGCCGTACGCATCCGACCCCGCGACCGGTTCGCTGAGGGGCTGGAAAGCCTCTCCGGGAAACGCGTCGCGGCCGATCCAGAGCGCGCAGTGAGCGCCATCTTCGAAATCCTGCGCGAAGCCGGGGCGGAGGTCGTCGACGAGCGCGATCCCACGGCGCTGCCCAAGGCGGTCAAGAACGCGGTCGAGCAGCAGGGGCACCGCAACGCCCAGGCGCGCGACGGCGCGGCCGTATCGCGTTTCCTGCACTGGCTTTCGGTCGAAGCGCCCGCGCGCAAGGTGACCGAGATGGCGGCGGCCGACCGGCTTAACGCCTTCCGCCAGGCTTGCGGCGACCTGCGCGACCTTTCCTTCGACACGATCTCCGGCGCCGGCCCGAACGGGGCGGTGGTGCATTATCGCGTCTCCGAAGAGACCAACCGCACGCTCGAGCCGAACAGTGTCTATCTCGTCGATTCCGGCGGGCAATACCCGGACGGGACGACGGACATAACCCGCACTGTCTGGATCGGAAGCCCGGATGAAAAAGGGGGCGAGCCCCCGGCGGACCTGAAGGACCGCTTCACCCGCGTGCTCAAGGGGCACATCGCGCTGGCCCGCGCGGTCTTCCCGCAGGGAACCGCAGGAAGCCAGCTCGACGTCCTGGCCCGCCAGTTCCTCTGGGCGGCCGGGCTCGACTATGCCCACGGCACGGGCCACGGCGTCGGCTCGTTCCTTTCGGTCCACGAAGGGCCGCAGCGCATCGCCAAGGCGGCAGGGGGGCAGGCCGGAACCGAGCAGGCGCTCATGCCCGGCATGATCGTCTCCAACGAGCCCGGCTACTACAAGGCCGGCGAATACGGCATCCGGATCGAGAATCTCGTCCTTGTCGAGCCGCGGCAGATCGATGGCGCGGAAGGCGAATTCTACGGGTTCGAGACCCTGACCCTCGTCCCCATCGAGCGCCGCCTGATCGATCGCGAACTGTTCACACCCGACGACACTGAGTGGTGGAACGCCTATCACGCACGCGTCCTGCAAGTCGTCGGCCCGCAGCTCGACGCCGACGCGAAGGCCTGGCTGGAGGCCCAATGCGCGCCGCTGTAAACCCTGGCGCGCCCGCTGCTTTCTTACATCGCCGTGAACGGAGGCGCCGGACTGTGACAATTAGCGACAATAAACCGGCACTGCGACATAACTGCGCGACAAGAAGACGATAGAGAGGATCGCAGAAAGTCGCGGGGCACGACCTTCCCTCCCCTCCCGGCCCCGTGACTTTCACCAGATCATTTGGGACAAGAGACAAGATCATGAACAGCTTGAAAAAGGTATCACTGGCGATTTCCGCCGCCGCGCTCGCGGTTGGCGGCATCGCCTATGCACAGATGCGCGAAGGCCATCCGCAGATCGACACCAACGGCGACGGCGTCATCACCCGGGCCGAAGAGCAGGCGGCGGCCAGCGCGATGTTTGCCAGGCTTGACGTCAACAAGGACGGCAAGCTCGACCAGACCGACCGCGACGCCCATCGCCAGCAGATGCGTTCGGAAATGTTCGCCAGGCTGGATGCCGACAACAACGGCTCCATCTCGAAGGACGAGTTCATGAATGCCCAGCCCAGCCGTGAAGGCGGACCTCGCGGCAAGCATATGAGCGGACCCGGCGGCATGGGCATGGGCGGCACTGGCGACCATCGCATGCATGGCCGTCACGGCATGGGCAGCGGTCATGGCGGCGGCATGATGATGAAGATGGCCGATACCAACGGCGACGGATCGGTTTCGCAGACCGAATTCATGGCCGCTGCGGACAAGCACTTCGCCATGGCCGACGCCAACCGCGACGGCAAGGTCACCAAGGAAGAGGGCGACGCCGCTCGTCAGAAGATGAAGGACGCCTGGAAAGCCAGGAAGTCCCAGGCACCCGACCACTCCATGTAAGCGGCGGGCGCGGATCACGAACCGGATGAACGACCCCGCGCTTCCCAAGGTGCTTCTCGTCGACGATGAAGCGGCACTGCGCGAACCCCTGGCAGAGTACCTCTCGCGCCAGGGGTTCGCCGTGACTCAGGCGGTCAGCGCGGCCGAGGCGCGCAGCCGCCTGCGCGAGGACAGGCCGGACCTTGTCCTGCTGGACATCATGATGCCCGGAGAGGACGGGCTCTCGCTGTGCCGCCATCTGGTGGAGGCGCAGGACCTGCCGGTCATCTTCCTGACCGCCCGCGCCGAGGCGACCGACCGGATCGTCGGCCTCGAGATCGGCGCAGACGATTACGTGGTCAAGCCCTTCGAGCCGCGCGAGCTCGTGGCCCGCATCCGCAGCGTGCTGCGCCGTTCGGCACGCAGCCCGGCCGCACCGCCAGAGAACGAAGCCCTGACATTCGAAGGCTGGCAACTCGATCCGCTCAAGCGCCGCCTGGTCGATCCCGAGGGCGCCGTTGTCGCGATCTCCTCGGTCGAGTTCCGCCTGCTCATGGCCTTCCTCGAACATCCCCGACAGGTGCTGGACCGTGACCGCCTGCTCGACATGGTGCAAGGCCGCGAGGCGCACTTGTTCGACCGGGCGGTCGACAACCAGGTCAGCCGCCTGCGCCGCAAGATAGAGGTCGACAGCCGCAACCCGCAGCTCATCCAGACCGTGTGGGGCGGCGGCTACATGCTCGCCGCAGACGTGAAGCGCGTCCGGCTCGACCACGAATGAGAATTCCCCGTCCCCGAAGCCTGATGGGCCAGATGCTGCTGGCAGTGGCGGTGGCGCTGCTGCTGGTGCAGGGGCTCGGCGCCATCCTGATCTATCGCGCCCAGCGCGAAAGCTACGACATCGGCATGCTAAACGCCGCCGCCTTTCGCCTGATGGCCGAGACGCGCGGGCCCGGCTGGGTCGCCAGCCGCCTCCGCCGGCCGGATGTCCCGTTCGGCGGGCCGCCTCCGCGCGGCTTCAACCTGGAATACAGCACGCGCCTGCCCTTTTCCGGCCACGAACCACGCGACAGCCTAGCGGAACGCAAGATGGAGCGCATTCTGTCGGAGCAGGAGTTTCCCGATTCCGAGGTCGCCATCGTGCACCGCTCGGTCGGCGAAGACCCGGTGGCGCGCCTGGGGGCGATGCTGCGTGCGCGCGACTTCCGCATGAGCCGGCAGGAGACTGCGGACATGATGAGCAATCACCTCCTGGTGGTCGCCGTGCGTCCGCGCCAACAGGAGAACTGGCTGATCGCGCGGGTGCGCACCCCGCGTGCGATCAACATCCTGCTGAAGCCCCTCATCCTCCAGACGCTGTTCATCTATGTCGTCCTGGTCGGCGCCGTCGCCCTGATCCTGCGGCGCATCACGAGGCCGCTGGCCGCACTCACCAACCGTGTCGAACGCTTCGCGGCGACGCAGGACATCGGAGGCCAGATTGAGCCTTCCGGCCCCGACGACACCCGCCGCCTGATCGCCGCGCACAATGCGATGGAAGCCCGCATCGCCGCCATGCTGGACGAGAAGGACGTCATGCTGGGCGCCATCGGGCACGATCTCAAGACGCCGCTGGCGGCGCTGCGGGTCCGCATCGAATCGGTACATGACGAAAGCGAACGTTCCCGCATGGCCGCGACCATCGAGGACATCGTGCGCACGCTCGACGATATCCTGTCGCTCGCCCGCGTCGGCCGGCCGAGCGATCCGCGCGAACGCACCGAACTGTCCGCGCTCGTCGCTGCCGTGGTCGAGGAATACGAGGACATGGGCGACCCGGTCGAACTCGGCGCGCGCGAGCGGATCGTCCTGGAACTGCGCGCTACCTGGCTGCGCCGCGCCTTGCGCAACCTCGTCGACAACGCACTGCGCTATGGCGGGCGCGCGAGAGTCTCGCTGCGGCGCGAAGGAAGTCGCGCGGTCGTCCGGATCGACGACGACGGACCCGGCATTCCCGAAGGCGAGATCGACGCGATGATGCATCCCTTCAGCCGCGGCGACCCGTCGCGCAATACCGCAACCGGCGGCGCCGGCCTCGGCCTCGCCCTTGCGCGCGCGATCGCCGATCAGCACGGGGGCGACCTCAGGCTCGCGAACCGGCTGTCCCCGGACGGCAAGGTCGAGGGCCTCAGCGCGCGGCTCGAGATCCCGGTCTCGTGATCCGCCCTTGAAGCGGCGGCTACCTCCCGGCAGATGGCCCGCGCGCGCAGCGCCGGGCTCCTCGCCGTCGGGCTCTAAGCGGAAATGGCGGGAGCGATTTTCTTAACCGACCTCTCTCCGGCAAGACAATCTCCTCAGAACCCCTGCGCGCGGCCTTCGCGGCGCGGGTCGGCGCCGCCTTCGTAGCCGCCGTCCTTCGCTCTGACGGCCTGTATGCCGGATTCCTCGCCGCGCCCGGTCGAGAGCGGCATGCCGCGCTCCGCGAGGGCCTGCATCACGGCCTTCGGGAAGGGATCGGCGTTGAACTTGTCCCCCTTGGCTACGAGGTTGGGCAGAGCCGCGGCGTCCTGGGGGCTCATCTTCCAGTCGAGCATCGCGATCAGCGCCTTGAGATTATAGGCCTGGATCGAGCTGCCCCCGGGAGAACCTGCCGCGGCGATGAACCGTCCCTCGGGCGTCAGCACGATCACCGGCGCCATGCTGGAGCGCGGGCGCTTGCCGGGCGCGGGGGCGTTGGCGGCAGGAGTACCGTCAGCCGCGGTGGGGGAGAACGAGAAGTCGGTGAGTTGGTTGTTGAGGAAGAACCCGCCGGCCATCCGGCCCGAACCGAAGATGCTTTCCACGGTCGTCGTCATCGACACCACGTTGCCCCGGGCATCGACGATCACGAAGTGGCTGGTGCCGCCGGGCTCGGCCGTGGCATCGGCGCCGACACGCGGAGCGCCTGCGGGAATGCCGAAGGTCACCGGCCCGGCCTTCTCGCCGATCAGCGCGGCGCGTCCTTTCAGGTATCCCGGCGCGAGCAGGCCCTCGATCGGCACGTCGACGAAGGCGGGATCGCCCACGTATCGGTCGCGGTCCGCATAAGCGAGGCGGCTCGCCTGGGCGAACTCGAACCAGGCCATTCCATCGCCGGCGTTGCGCTTGCCGATGTCGGTCTGCTCGAGAATGCCCAGCGCGATCTGCAGGCCTGGCCCGCCCGAAGGGGCCTGCGGCGTGCACACGACATAGATGCGGTATGGCCTGCACAAGGCAGGCTGGGCGATGGGGCGGTAAGCGGCCATGTCGGCCAGCGTCAGCGTGCCCGGACGCGGTCCCTGCCGCACCCGCGCGACGATGTCCTGTGCAACGGGGCCGGTGAGCAGGCCGGAGGCGCCGTATTTGGCTATGCGCCGCAGGGTGAGGGCATAAGCGGGGTTCTTCAGCCTGTCCCCGGCAGCATATGGCGTTCCGTTCGGCTTGGTGAAATAGTGCTGCGCATCGGGCGCCGAGGGCTGCGGCGCCCGTTTGAGCGCGATCATGCCGGCCAGGCGCGGGCTGACGATGAAACCCTCCTCAGCAAGCTTCTCGGCCGGTCTGAAAAGCCCGGCCCAGGGCAGCTTGCCATGGTCATGATGCGCCATGTCGAGCATGGCGATGGCGCCCGGCACTCCGATTGAAATGCCGCCGAGCACGGCGTCGAAGAACGGCAGGGGCTTGCCCTCGTCGTCGAGGAAGAGGTGCTTCGTCGCCCCCATGGGCGCCTTCTCGCGCCCGTCGTAGGCCGTGACCTTGCGGGTCGCGGCGTCGTAATAGACCATGAAGGCGCCTCCGCCGAGCCCCGAACTCTGCGGCTCCACGAGGCCCAGCACAGCCTGGATCGCTACCGCCGCGTCGACCGCCGAGCCGCCCGCCTTGAGCACGTCAACGCCCACCTGCGTCGCCAGCGGATTGGCGGCGGCGACCATGGCATGGCGGGCATGGCCGGACTGCCGAACAGTGCCCGCCGCTTCCGCCGCGACGGGAACTGCGCGCGCGGCGGCATCGGTCGTAGCGGCAAACGCCAGCGCGGCCGCGCCGAGCGTCAGGAACAGGCGGCGCAACGGTCTTTCTTGCGGATATTGCATGACGGCACTAGGCCACAGGCCAAGCCTGAGCGCAACCGCAAGCCGGCGGCCGGCGGGGGCCGCCGGTCAGGCAACGGCCCGATGGGGACGGCTTTTCAATTCCGCTTCCGGCCTGCGCTCGAGCAGATCGCGCACAACCGCGTAAGTGCGGTCGTCGTCGACGTCGATCGCCTGGCTGCCGTCGCCAAGGATCACCGCTCTCACTGCGAGCCCCAGATGGCGCGAGGCCCGGTCGACGGCGCTCGCCAGCGTTTCCAGCCCGAACAGGGTCATCGCCAGGCCGACAAGTCCCGTCGCGCGGGCGATGCGCCGTCCGCTGCGGTCGAAGCGGCGGCCGCGGAACACCCCGGCCGCGGCCAGCGCGCTCGGACCGGAGACGCCGTAGAGGTCGCAAACGGCGAACTCGCCGTCGCGCAGCACCAGGTATCTGCGCTGTCCCGATGGGTGCGCCGCTTCGACATCTTCGCGCCGCGCAAGCGCAAGGGCGACGTCCGCACTCTCGAGCGCTTCGGCCATGGCGTCGATCGAGGCTGCGGTGAGCAGAGCATGGTCGGCCGTGGTGACAATCAGTGGGCCGTTCCAGCCTTCTGCCGCAGCCCGCACGCTGTCTGCAAGATCCTCGCGCGCCTCGACGAGCGCCACCGAACCCCGCCCCGGCTGGCGGGTCAGGACATCGTAGATCGGTTCGAAGGCTTCCGGTTCGACGCACACGGCGAGGCTGGCGATGCGCGGATGGCTGGCCCCGGTCTGCAGCACATGCGCGATCAGCGGACGGTCCGTCAGCGGGATCAGGCACTTGTGGCTTTCGCCGAAGCGTTCGGCCAGGGGCTCGGGCCCGTCCCCGCGCCGGCCTGCCAGCACGATCATCCGCATTGGTCTCGGTTCGTCGGGAAGCGCGGGCGACGGACTGGATTCATTCATGCCATGAAGGTCTGGCGCGCTCTTGTGACAAGCCCGTGACCGGCGCCGCAAGTTTTGCGGGATCAGGGCTCCACTGCTCGTCCCGCCCCGGCCAAAGTTTAATTGCAGCGACCGGCGAGACCGTGCGATGCTTCGCCGGAAACAGAATCGGAGAGACGAACTCATGCGCTTTCATCTTGCGGCCAGCCTCGTTGCGCTCGCTTTGGCCGGTTGCTCGGGCGGCAACGAAACTGCGCCGGCCCCGACGGCGTCCGGAACCGAAACGGCACCCGAGACGGCTCCCGCCGCCGTTGAGAGCGAACCGGCGGCGCCCGTATCACAGCCGACGGCGGCCGGGAGCACACCGGCACCCGAGACGAGCCCGAGCGCCAAGCCCAGCCCCAAGCCGACTCCCACGGCCGAGCCTGCCGCTGCCGCCCCTGCGTCGCAGCCGGCCAAGGTCGCCCGTGCCGCACCGCCGCCCGAATTCGGCCGCTGCTCGGTTTGCCACAGTGCCGAGAAGGGGGCGCCGAACAGGATCGGCCCCAATCTTTTCGGCACCTATGGCAAGAAGGCCGCGCAGGGCAGCTTCAATTTCTCAGATGCGCTGAAGAATTCAGGGCTTACCTTAGACGAAGCCACACTCGACAAGTGGATCGAAAATCCGCGCGCGCTGGTGCCCGGCAATCGGATGGCCTTTGCGGGCATCAAGGATCCGGCCGCGCGCAAGGCCATTATCGACTACCTCAAACAGCAACGCTAGAATCTGTCCGAGCGGGCCCTATACCGCCGGTTCCCTTCCCTCGAGCGTAGTCGAGACACCTTGGCACGGGGCTCACGTGTCTCGACTACGGCCTGGGCTGCAGTTTATCGGCGCGGCAATCCGCAGTAACCGGTCACGGCGCGCACGAGGCCGCAACGCCCGCGCCCGGCCGGGGCGTTTCGAAGGCCGTCCCTCCACGAGCGACCGCGTCAGATCATGCGGCGGATAAGGCCGTTCTTCAGCACGAATTCATGGCGCAATGCCGCTGCTATGTGCAGCACGACCAGCGCCAGCATGACAAAGCCGAGAATCTCATGCGCTTCGTGCGCCGGACCGACGAAGGGGCCCTCCTTCGTCACCGGCAGCCTCGGCCAGTCGAAAAGGCCGAACCAGTTCAACGGGTACTTGCTTGGCGATGAAAATATCCAGCCGGTCAGCGGCAGTATCAGCATCAGCGCGTAGAGCGCGGCATGAGTGGCGGAAGCCACGGCGCGGTCGAAGGGGCCGATCGAGACCGGCAGCGGCGGCTTGGTCCACATCAGGCGCCAGGCGATACGCCCCAGCGTGAGGAGCAATATCGTGAACCCGATCGACTTGTGGGTCGGCATCAGGTTGACCGTCTCTTCCAGCGTTTCGTGCAACAGGCCGAAAGCCAGATTGACGATGACCAGCGCGGCGATGACCCAGTGAAATACCTGAGCCCCTCGATTGTACTTCTCCAGCGTCATAGTTACCCCCAGAAGGCACGCCATTTACCTGCCCCGCGAAAATCGGACAGGCAAGTCCATCGCACTTCGTTCTAAAACGAAATCACCGCCTCGCCCACGGCATTCCACACATCGGCAAGCTGATCGTCGGTGATGCAGTAGGGCGGCATCACGTAGATCGTGTTGCCCAGCGGCCGCAGCAGGACGTTGCGATCGCGGAAGAATGCCATCAGGTCCGGCGCAAGGGTGTCGAGATAGCCGCCTTCGCCCGAGGTCCTGAGGTCAAGCGCGGCGATCGTGCCGCACTGGCGGGGATTGGCGAAATGGCAGAACTGCCCGAGCTTTCCCAGCCATGCCGCCTGCCTTGCAGAGAGCCCGGCGACGCGTTCCAGCACCGGTTCTTCCCGCCAGACCGCCAGGTTGGCATTGGCTGCGGCGCAGGCGATCGGATTGGCGGTGTAGCTCGATGAGTGGAAGAACATCCTGGCCCGGTCGGTGGACCAGTGCGCCTCGAAAATGGCCTCGCCCGCCATGGTGACGGCTAGCGGGACCGATCCGCCGGTCAGGCCCTTGGACAGGCACACGATGTCCGGCGCCACACCGGCCTGCTCGCAGGCGAGGAGAGTGCCGGTGCGCCCCCAGCCGGTCATGACTTCATCGGCGATGAACAGCACGCCGCAGGCGGCGCAGATCTCGCGCATGCGGGCAAGGACCGCCGGCGCGTACATCAGCATTCCTCCGGCGCCGAGCACCAGCGGCTCCACGATCAGCGCGGCGGTCCCTGCGTCGCGGCAGAATGCCTCAAGCGCGTCGAGCGTCTGCTGCTCCGCGCCATCGGCGGGAAAGGGAATGCGCGCAACGTCGAACAGCAGCGGCTCGTAGGGCCGGTTGAAGACACCCCGCGCGCCGACCGACATCGCGCCGATGGTGTCGCCGTGATAGGAGTGCTCCATCACCACGATCCGGTGACGCGGCTCTCCACGGGCGTGCCAGTATCCAAGCGCCATCTTCAACGCCACTTCAACGCTGGTCGATCCGGAATCGGAGAAGAACACCCGCGTCAGGCTTTCGGGCATGATCGCACGCAGGCCTGCCGCCAGAGTCTCTGCGGGCTCGTGCGTCCAGCCGGCGAAGATGATCTGGTCGAGCCTGCCCGCTTGCTCCGCGATGGCAGCCATGATCCGTGGATGGCAGTGCCCGTGCGTCGTCACCCACCAGGAGGAGATCGCATCGATAACCGTCTTGCCGTCAGCGGTGTGGAGCAGCGCGCCCTCGGCCCGTTCGACCAGCGGGGTCGGTTCCTGCAGACCGTGCTGCGTGAAGGGGTGCCAGACGGATGAAGTCATCGCGTGAAATCCTCCAGGCGGAAGTTCGCGGCAAAGGCGGCCCGCAGGGTCTGCGGCGTCAATGGATCGAGGCGCGGCAGGCGACCGAGGCGGCGGACCTTGCCCATGGCGCAGATCGTGGCCTCGCTGTCCTCCCGGGCCTCTCCGACGAAGGCAACGCCCAGCAGATCGATGCCCCGTGCGCGCAATGCCTCGATCGAGAGCAGCGAGTGGTTGATCGTACCAAGCACGGTGCGCGCAACCAGCACGACCGGGCATCGCCAGCGGGCGAACTGGTCCGCGTAAGTCATCTCGCGCGTCAGCGGGACGAGCACGCCGCCCGCCCCCTCGATCACCAGCGGCCCGTCCACCGCGGGCAGCGCGAGGCGGCCGGAATCGATAGTCACGCCGTCGATCTCGGCAGCGCGGTGGGGCGAGCACGGCGTCGTCAGGCGGTAAGCCTCAGGCACGATCCTGTCGCCTGCGATGCCCGCCAGCCGCGCGGCGCGGTCGCCATCACCGCCGTCGTCGTCCAGCCCCGCCTGCACCGGCTTCCAATAGTACGCGCCCAGCGCGCCTGCGAGCGCGGCGGCAAAAACCGTCTTGCCGATCTCCGTATCAGTGCCGGTCACAATGATGCACGGGCCGCTCATGGTCTCTCAACTAGCGCGATGGAGGTGGCAGGTCACGACCTCGTAGGTCACGACGTTCCCGGCACGATCGAAACCGGCCATAACCCGACGCAGGGCGGCGGGCGGGAGCGGGCGATGGCGCGGCGTGGCCGTACCCGCGCCGATGGCCTTGAGCGCCCGGAGGAACGCGCGCGCGTCCTTATGCCGTTCCACATGCGTTTCGACATGCAGGCTTTCCGGACCGAGCGCGGCAAAGGCCTCTACCGGCGGGAAATCCGGCGTGCCGGGAGCAAGCCCTTCGGCCTCGTGCGCGGCGCGCCATTCGGCGAAGCTGCCGGAACCCAGCGTCGTCACCATGCAGTGCCCGCCCGGAGCGAGCCACCCGCGCATCCGGCCAAGCGCGGCAGGGGCATCGTCGAACCATTGCAGGGCAAGGCTCGAGCAGACGAGGTCGAACGGCGCCTGTTCGGGCGCGCCGTGTTCGCCGTCGAACACGGTGAAGTGCCGGTGCGGGCTCTCGCCGATCCGGGCCCGGCAGCGCTCGACCATTTCGGGGGCGATGTCAGTCACGGTCCAGAGCCCCCCCAGCCCGCGATCGATCAGCGCCTGCGTCAGGAAACCGGTGCCGCAGCCGATCTCGAGCACGCGCGGCGCCTGCGGCAGGTCGAGCGCGGCAATGCGCGCGGCGAGGCCTTCGGCCACGATCCGCTGGACGCGCGCCTGGCGATCGTAGTCCGGTGCCCGGGCGAAGGCCCGTGCGATACGCTCCCGGCGCGCCGTCATGATGCGAGTTCGACCATGCCGCGCACCACCTGCGCGCAAAGGTGCGGGTCTTCCAGCGGCAGGAGATGCCCCGCCGTCTCATGCTGGAGGCGGCGCGCGCCGATGCCCGGAAAGCATGCCTCGCGCATGGCCTCGGGCAGCAACGGGTCGGCGGCGCCGTGAAGCACAAGCACGGGCACGGCCGGCAGCGGCGGCCGCGCGTCGCGCAGCCGCAGCAGATCGGCCCGCAGGGGCCCGGGGTCTATTTCGGCGAAAGGCTCCTCGCAGCCGAGGCGGCGGCGGAATTCCCCGGCCACGGCGCGCGGATCCCGGTCGAACTGGCGCAGCATCAGATCGACGACGCGAAAAGGCACGCCCGGCCTGCCCCGCAAAGCGGTGAAGCGTTCGAAGCCGTTGATCGCGACAAGGCCGGCCAGCCCCGCCGGCGGATCGGCCAGGATGCGCATCGTGCCGAAGGAATGAGCCACGGCGATGCACGGCCCCGTGACGTTCAGGGGCAGCGGATCGCCGAAATAACCACGATCGTCGCGCACCTGCTCCCATTGCGGGAGCAGGCGGGCGAGACCATCCCAGAAATGGCGGTCGAAACCCCATCCGTGGGCGAAGAGCAGCTTCACCGGCAGGCCCTGATCGCTGCGAGCAGCGCGTCGATATCAGCCGCGCCATGGCTTGCCCTCAGGGCGATGCGCAGCCGGCTGGTGCCCGGCGGGACCGTCGGCGGCCGGATCGCCGAGGCGAGGAAGCCCGCGTCCTCCAGCTTCGCCGAAAGCGCGAGCGTTGCTTCTTCGGGCCCGATCACCGCCGGCACGATCTGCGTGCTCGATGCGCCGTGATCCAGGCCCAGCCCGTCGAGTCCCGCCCGCAAGCGGTCCCCCAGAGCAGCCAGGTGCGCGCGCTCTGCATCCATGCCGGGCAAGATGTCCAGCGCGGCGTCGATCGCGCCCAGAACGGCGGGCGGCGGAGCGGTCGTGAAGATAAATCCGCTGGCGGTGTTCACCAGGTAATCGATCATCACCCGCGAGCCGGCGACGTAAGCGCCGAAGCCGCCAAGCGCCTTGCTGAAAGTGCCCATGACGAGGTCGATCCCGCCTTTCGCCTCGGCGGATAGCCCGGCACCGCCCGGGCCAAGCACGCCGGCCGCATGCGCTTCATCGACGAAGACGAACGCGTCGTGCGCCTCGGCCAGCGCGGCAAGACGCGGCAGGTCGGCACGGTCGCCGTCCATGCTGAAGACGCTTTCGGTAAAGATGAAGCGCGCCGGTGCGCCCCGTCCCTTCTCGGAAAGAAGCGCATCGAGATGGCCGAGGTCATTGTGCCGGAACCGATTCTGGCGCGCGCCCGCCATCGCCAGACCGGCATGCATGCTGGCATGGATCAGCCGGTCTGTGAAAACCGCCGCTCCCGGCGCGGCGGCGAGCAGGGCGGGAATCACTGCCGCATTGGCTTGCCAGCCCGAGGCGAAAAGCAGCGCCGCCTCGGTCTTCTTGAAACGGGCGATCCGGGCTTCGAGGGCCAGATGCGCCTCGCTCGTGCCGGTTACCAGGCGTGATGCCCCCGACCCGGTGCCGAGCCGCTCTGTCCATTGGCGCGAACGCTCAATCAGCAGCGGGTGGCGGGCCAGCCCGAGATAGTCGTTGCTCGAAAAATCCAGCAGTTCGCGCCCGCCGCGAAGCACGCGGCCGCCGCCCGCCAGCGTCGCGGCGCGCAGCGTCCGAAGCTGCCCGGCACGATCGATCCGCGACAGGACGGTCTGAAAGAGGGAATCGAGCCTGCTCATCGCCGCTGCGCTTATGGCAAGCGCGCTTTCGGTACAATGCCGGGGGTGTTTCGCCGAGCCGCGCGGCAGCCCCGCGCGGCTCCGATCCACGGTGCTCTCATCTCTGGATAACGCGGCTCTTCATCTTGCACCGTCCCATGCGGCTTTGGCAGGAGCCCGAGCGTGAGCGCCAACATAGTCATCGGCCAGACCCCGCAAGGGGAAGCCATCAGGATCGACATCACCGAGCTTCTCGCGACCCGCCTGCTGGTGCAGGGCAATTCCGGGTCCGGCAAGTCGCACCTGCTGCGCCGCCTGCTTGAGGAATCAGCCCAGATCGTCCAGCAGGTGGTGATAGATCCGGAAGGCGATTTCGTCTCCCTCGCCGAGGAATTCGGGCATGTCGTGATCGACGGCGCGGCTTATGGAGAGGCGGAGATCGCCCGCCTTGGCGCGCGCATCCGCCAGCACCGCGCCTCTGTGGTGCTGGCGCTCGACGAGCTGGAGATCGACCAGCAGATGAAATGCGCCGCACAATTCCTCAACGCCCTGTTCGACGCCCCGCGCGAGCAATGGTATCCGGCGCTGGTCGTGGTGGACGAGGCGCAGATGTTCGCGCCCGCCGCCGCCGGCGAGGTTTCGGAAGAGGCACGGCGCGTGAGCCTTGCCGCCATGACCAACCTGATGTGCCGCGGCCGCAAGCGCGGACTTGCCGGCGTGATCGCCACGCAGCGCCTTGCCAAGCTGGCCAAGAACGTCGCGGCCGAGGCGAGCAATTTCCTGATGGGCCGCACCTTCCTCGACATCGATATGGTGCGCGCCGCCGACCTGCTCGGCATGGAGCGCCGCCAGGCCGAGCAGATCCGCGATCTGGGGCGCGGGCAGTTCCTCGGGCTCGGGCCAGCCATCTCGCGGCGGCCGGTGGCGGTGAACATCGGCTTCGTACGCACCGGGGCGAAATCGGTGACGCCCGGCCTCGCCCCGCTGCCGACCGCCAGCACCGAGGACATGCGCGAGCTGCTCCACGCCAACCTGCATGTCGAACCTGAACGACCCGAGTTCCCGCGCCCGGCCCCCCGCGTCGACGATGCCGAGACGCTGGCCCGGCGCATCGCCGCCAATCAGATGCTCGAGCCCAGCTCCGGCCCCGCCCGCGAGCGCGAGGCCCGGCGCGCCGAGCCGGAGCCGGAGGAAAACCGCGCGGCCATGATCGAGATCCTGAACGCCATGGCGCGGGAGGATGACTGCACGTTCCAGTCCTCGACCACGCTGTTCCAGGATTTCACCATCCGCTGCCGGATGAAGGGGATCTCGGTCCGGGGCCTCGATGCGACCATGTTCCGGCGCGGCTTCGCCGCCGCGCTGGCCGGGATCGAGGACCCGGACGACCCGCGCTGGGAGGACCTGCTCAACCTCGCCAAGCACGTGCCCGATGATGCACTTGCTCCGTTCTACCTGATCGCCTGTGCGGCCATGGACGGCGAGCCCTGCCCCGACGACGTGGATCTTGCCCGGATCTACGGCACCAGCAGCCCCCGCCGCGTCCAGCGCCTGCTCGACTACCTCGAAAAGGACGGGCTGATCGTCGTGCGTACCGACTTTTCCGGCAAGCGTTCAGTGGGCCTTCCCGATCTGGGGGTTACGACAACGCCGGTGGAAGCGTAGGATCGCGCCGCAATGGCCGAGATCGTGAACCTGCGCATGGCCCGCAAGGCCAGGGCCCGTGCCGCCGGCACGGCGCAGGCGGATGCCAATCGCGCGAAACACGGGCGCAGCAAGGCCGAGCGCCGGACGAGCGAAGCCGAAGCGGCGCGGCTTGCCCGCACCGTCGACGGGGCGAAGCGCGAGAAGGACGACTGATGCGCACGACTTACGAAAACGCGACGGTGCGCCTCTACCACCTCGACGCCGGACCCGAGGGCGGCGCGGCGAACACGCTGTTCTACGGCCCCCTTGCGGAGGCGATGCAGATTGCAGCCGCCCAGCCCGAGGAAGTGCAGGACGGGCTGTTCATCGCCACGGACAACGACGTGGTGGCTTACCTCGATCTGCTCGAGGGATAAGCGCCGCCGGACGCGCGCACCATCGCGGCCCCAGCGATATCAGCCGTAAGGCGGCTTGTGCAGGCCCTTGGGGCTGAGAGTGAAAATCTCGCAGCCGTTCTCGGTGATGCCGATCGAATGCTCGAACTGCGCCGAGAGCGACTTGTCGCGCGTCACCGCGGTCCAGCCGTCGCTCAGCAGCTTCACCGGGGGCTTGCCGAGGTTGATCATCGGTTCGATGGTCATGAACATGCCCGGCTTGAGCAGGGGGCCCGTGCCGGGTCGGGCGGCATGGACGACTTCCGGCGCGTCATGGAACAGGCGGCCCAGGCCATGCCCGCAGAACTCGCGCACGACTCCGTAGCGGTGCGCCTCGGCATGGGCCTGGATGGCCGCGCCGATATCTCCCACCCGGTTGCCGGGGCGCGCCTGCTCGATGCCGATCATCAGGCACTCGTAAGTGACCTCGATCAGGCGCCGCGCTTTGAGCGAGGGTTCGCCGGCGTAATACATGCGGCTTGAATCGCCGTGCCAGCCGTCGAGCAGCGGCGTCACGTCAATATTGAGAATGTCGCCTTCCTTGAGCGCCTTGTCGGAAGGAATGCCGTGGCAGACGACATGATTGATCGAGATGCAGCACGAATGCGCATAGCCGCGATAGCCGAGAGTCGCCGGCACGGCGCCGCCGTCGAGCGTCAGTTCGCGCACCTTGTCGTCGATTTCGGCCGTGGTCACCCCGGGCTGCACCATCGGCGCGATCTCATCGAGGATCTGCGCGGCGAGGCGCCCGGCCTTTCGCATGCCCTCGAAGCCTTCCGCCCCGTGCAGCTTGATGGTGCCGTCCCGCAGGAGGGCTTCGTTACCTGGTTCGACGATCTGATATTCGCTCATCGGCCTCACATAGCGATCATCGCCGCTAATTGCGAGAGCGTCGCAAGGCCCCCCTCAGCCATTTCGTCATTGCGAAAAACGTAGCGAAGCAATGACGGGGACTCGTCACCGCCCGACCGAGAAGCTGCTCCGGTACTCCGGCTTCACCGCCTCGAGCACTTCCGCGGTCACCGGCAGGGTGATCTCGTAACTCCCTTCCGCGTAAGGGCCCGCGGCGTAAGGGGCGATGAGAATGCCGAGGCGGTCGAATGTCCTGCGGTTCGACGAACCCAGGATCAACGTGCTTTCCAGCGGATTGATGCAATCGCTGAACATGTCGTCGGCGCCATGCCTGACGGGTTCCCCGCGCCGCTTCTCCCGCTCGCGGTCGAGCGCGTCGCAGAAGGGGCGCTGGATCGGATTGCGCAGGGCCGCCGCGCTGGTGAAGAGATCGACCGGTTCGCGCGCGGTGCCGGCCTTCCTGTCCCAGAGCAGCGAGTCGAACGCGCTCATGCCATGGGCCCCGCCGGTATAGACATAGACTTCCGATGAGAGCGACAGCCAGCCCGGCAGGACCGTCACCGCTTTCCAGGTCGTATCGCTGGAGTGGGGGCGATAAGGAAAACCGCCCTTTTTCGCATCACGCTCGTCGTCGCGCGATTCGGCGGCAAGCGACTTGCGCGCCTGATCGAGCTTGCCGTCCAGCAGCGCCTTGAGCCCCGGAATTGCACCGGCGGCGTCGGGATAAGCATAGCCGAACTCGTAGAGATCGCCGGAATCCTTGACCCGGCGGCCGCCCGATGGGGAATCCTCCGCCACCGCCTCGGTACCGTTCGGCTCCGGCACGCCCTCGCCCGCGTCGTATGCGGCGATCGCGGCGGCGGCGGAGCCGGTGGCTTTTCCGCCGGGGGAATCGCCCTGCCCTCCCGAGCAGCCTCCCGCCAGAAGCACTGCCGCCATTACAAGACTGCCGCGACGCATCATTTTCCCCTCGCTCTTGGACCGGGGGCAAGGCTAGAGAATCGCGGCATGAGCGACAAGAACGCATTGATTCAGCCCGACCGGGGCCAGAAAGCCATAGCCATCCACCTCGTCGACAAGGATGGGCTAGAAGCCTTTCTGAAGGAATGCACCCCGTCCCAGCGCACGGTGCTGGAGGCGCAGAAGTTCAAGGCCGACGGATTCGACCACGCGGTCGTTCCCGATGGCGAAGGCTGGGCCGTGGTAGCTGGCGTCGCCGACGCGGGCGAACTGTCCAGCTGGTGCATGGCAAAGCTTGCCGAAGTGCTCCCCGCCGGCACCTACCGCCGCGCCGGGGGCGATCCCGGCAGGGCGATGTTCGGCTGGATCACCGGACAATACAGCTTCGAGCGCTATCGCTCCGAGCCTTCCGAGGAAGGCCCGCGCATTCTCCTGACCGGCGAAGTCAAGGCGATCGATGCGGTGACAGCAGAGGCCGAGGCGGTCGAACGCGTGCGCGATCTCGTCAACACCCCGGCCGAGGACATGGGGCCCGGGCAGCTCGAGTCGGAGGCGGAAGGCCTGGCCAAGGCTGGCCGCGCCGAACTGCGCGTGACGCGCGGCGATGCGCTGGAGCGCGAGTTCCCGATGGTCCACGCGGTCGGGCGTGCGGCGGGGCGCAGCCATGCTCCGCGCATGATCGAACTCGAATGGGGCGATCCCAAGCACCCCAGGCTGGCCATTGTCGGCAAGGGTGTCTGCTTCGATTCGGGCGGGCTCGACATCAAGCCAAGCTCCGGCATGCTGCTGATGAAGAAGGACATGGGCGGCGCGGCCCATGCGCTGGCGCTCGCGCGGCTGGTCATGGGCGCGAAGCTACCGGTGCGGCTGCATGTACTGGTGCCGGCGGTGGAGAATGCGGTCTCGGCCAATTCCTTCCGCCCCGGCGACGTCCTGCGGAGCCGTGCGGGCGTTTCGGTGGAGGTCGGCAATACCGATGCCGAAGGTCGCCTGATCCTTGCCGATGCCCTCGCCCGCGCCGCCGAGAACGCGCCGGAGCTGATCATCGACTTCGCGACGCTCACCGGCGCCGCAAGGGTGGCCGTGGGTCCGGACCTGCCCGCGCTCTTCGCCCGTGACGACGGGATGGCACAAGCGCTGATCGAGGCAGGCCTTGCCAGCGACGACCCTTGCTGGCGCCTGCCGCTGCACGAAGGCTACCGCGAATATCTGAAATCCGACATCGCCGACATCAATAATGCGGGCAGCAATGGCTTTGCGGGCGCCTGCACCGCCGCCCTTTTCCTGGACCGCTTCGTGCCGAAAGACCTGGACTGGGCCCATTTCGACACTTTCGCCTGGCGCCCCGCCGCCAAGCCGGGCCGGCCGAAGGGGGGCGACGCGCTCGGCCTCAGGGCAAGTTGGCACATGCTTAGAATGCGTTACGGCGCCGAACTTGCGTCTTGACCATGCCCCAGCTAAGCGCGCCCATCTTTGACTTTGGAGACAAGACCGCGTTGGCCATCGAGGATTCCCATACCCGTCCCCCCCGGATCGACGGCATTCTTGCCATGACCGGGCCGAGTGTGACCGCGGATCCCGGCTGCCTACCGGTGCGCGGAGACCTGGCGCACATCAAGCTCGCCGGTCTCTACTTCGTGCCGCATTACTCGGTGCCGATGCCGCACCGGATTCTCGGCGGGGCCGTCCTGCGCAGCGGCGGGCGCGCGGATGCCGAGGTGATCCGCGGTCTGCCCGAGGGCGAGATCTTCAACGTGCTCGACATCGCCGGCGGCTGGACTTGGGGACAGCTTGGCGAGGACGGGCAGGTCGGCTACGCTGCCCTTGCCGATCTGGAGGCGCTTGCCCAATGAGCGCGACAGTCTTCATCGACGGTGCCGCCGGCACCACCGGCCTCGAGATCGCCGAACGGCTTGGCGGCCGCGGCGAATTCCAACTGATCGTGCTCGACGATGAACGGCGCAAGAATTCAGCCGCGCGCGCTGAGGCCCTCAACGACTCCGAGTTCGTGATTCTCTGCCTGCCCGACGACGCCGCGCGTGATGCCGTCGAGATGATCCGCAACGACCGTACGCGGGTGATCGATGCGTCCTCGGCCCATCGCACGGCCGACGGCTGGACCTACGGCTTTCCCGAGGTGATCGGCCGCGAGGCGGTCGCCTCAGCCACGCGGGTGAGCAACCCGGGCTGCTATCCGACAGGTTTCATCGCCCTCCTGGCGCCGCTGGTGTCGGCAGGCCTGCTGCCAAGCGGCTGGCCATACGTCTGCCACGCCGTCTCCGGCTATTCGGGCGGCGGCAAGGCGCTGATCGGCCGCTTCGAGCAGGACCGAGACATCGCCTTTCGCGCCTACGGCCTTTCCATGGGGCACAAGCACGTGCCGGAGATGCAGGCACACGCCGGCCTCTCGATCGCGCCGCTGTTCGCCCCGGCGGTCGTCCCGGCGCATCGGGGAATGCTTGTCGAGGTCCCGCTCCATCTCTCGGCCATGACGGGCGCGGGCGCGCCCGATGCACTACGCGAAAAGCTGGCCGAGGCTTATGCCGGCAGCCCGATCGTGCAGGTGCTGGACGACCAGCCCGACGAACTTCTGCTGCGTGCCTCAATGGCGCCGACGGACACGCTGACGCTGCGTGTCTTTGCCTCTAAAGACGGCGGAGAGGCCAGGCTGGTCGCCATGCTCGACAACCTCGGCAAGGGGGCGAGCGGTGCGGCGGTACAGAACCTCAACCTGATGACCGGGCTGGACGAGACGGCCGGGCTGCGGCTCTGATCGTTCCTCGCCAACCTCGAGATCTCCCGTTGTCCCCCGCAAGCGGGGGTCCCGCTTTTCATCGGACGTATGGGTCTGCCGCCAAAAGCGGGATCCCCGCCTTTGCGGGAATGACGACCAAATAGCAGGCGACGGTATTTTGCAGTCGCGCAGGCTCTCGCAAATCGACCCTCTGCACAAATTTGAGGCACGCCCTGCCCGCTAATTAAACAAACAGCGTGGATCCCTCCGGCGTAGCGTCACCCTTCCGCCTCACCCCGGCACATTAATCACGCGATTCCCGTCTTTTCGCGTTTGCACACTTGCCCTACCAGAGCGGCATCGGCATTGGCACGATTCTTGATGGGAGTCGCGCGCGAGGGCATCTGGTTCCCGGACCGGAATCCTCTACGGCAAGTCCGGGATCAAGTGCAGGGGTCAAGGCGAGCGTGAAGAAGATCGAAGCCATCATCAAGCCTTTCAAGCTCGACGAAGTGAAGGAAGCCCTTCACGAGGTCGGCGTTTCAGGCATCACCGTGACTGAAGCCAAGGGCTTCGGCCGGCAGAAGGGCCATACCGAGCTTTATCGCGGCGCCGAATACGTCGTCGACTTCCTGCCCAAGGTCAAGCTCGAGGTCGTCGTTCCCGATGCGTTGGCCGAGCGCGTGGTGGAGGCGATTGCCGACGCCGCGCAGACGGGGCGGATCGGCGACGGCAAGATCTTCGTCATCCCGATCGAGACCGCAGTTCGCATCCGCACCGGGGAAAGGGACGACGACGCCCTCTGATCGCAGAGGCATTCCGACAGCATTTCCGGGTTTCGCCGGACGCGGGAACAAGCCGGCACCCGGGGGGCCGGTTCCATTTCCGAAAAACGCCAATCACCCCTGTATAATTCTCTTTCGCCGGATCGAAAGAGCAAGACTGGAGAACCATAGTAATGGCTAGTGCAAAGGACGTCCTCAAGAAGATCAAGGACGAGGAGATCGAGTGGGTCGATCTTCGCTTCACCGACCCCAAGGGCAAGTGGCAGCACCTGACCATGGTGTCGTCGGTCCTCGGCGAGGACGAACTCGAGGACGGCCTCATGTTCGACGGTTCGTCGATCGAAGGCTGGAAGGCGATCAACGAGTCGGACATGATCCTCAAGCCCGACCTCGACGCCGTCTATACCGACCCGTTCTCGGCCACGCCGATGCTGATCGTGTTCTGCGACATCGTCGAGCCCTCGACCGGTGACCTCTACGGCCGCGACCCGCGCTCGACCGCCAAGCGCGCCGAGGCTTTCGTCAAGTCCGCCGGTTTCGGCGACACCGTCTATGTCGGCCCCGAGGCCGAGTTCTTCATGTTCGACGACGTGAAGTTCTACGACGGTTATGACGGCAATGGCTACAAAATCGACGACATCGAGCTGCCGACCAATACCGACAAGTCCTATGACACCGGCAACCTTGCCCACCGTCCGCGCGCCAAGGGCGGCTACTTCCCGGTCGCGCCGGTCGACAGCTGCATGGACATCCGCGGCGAGATGGTTTCGACCATGCTCGAAATGGGCCTGCCCTGCGACAAGCACCACCACGAAGTCGCGGCCGCGCAGCACGAGCTGGGCCTGACCTTCGGCACGCTGGTCACCACCGCCGACCGCATGCAGATCTACAAGTACGTCGTGATGATGGTTGCCCAGGCTTATGGCAAGACGGCGACCTTCATGCCCAAGCCGATCATGAAGGACAACGGATCGGGCATGCACACGCACATCTCGATCTGGGATGGCGGCAAGCCGCTCTTCGCCGGCAACGGCTATGCCGGCCTGTCGGACACCTGCCTCTACTTCATCGGCGGCGTCATCAAGCACGCCAAGGCGCTCAATGCCTTCACCAACCCGACCACCAACAGCTACAAGCGCCTAGTGCCGGGCTACGAGGCCCCAGTGCTGCTCGCCTACTCGGCGCGCAACCGCTCGGCGTCCTGCCGCATCCCCTACGGCGCGGGCGACAAGGCGAAGCGCGTCGAGTTCCGCTTCCCCGACGCGATGGCCAACCCTTACCTGTGCTACTCCGCGCTGCTCATGGCCGGCCTCGATGGCATCAAGAACAAGATCCATCCGGGCGACGCCATGGACAAGAACCTCTACGATCTGCCCCCGGCCGAGCTTGCCGAAGTGCCGACCGTCTGCGGTTCGCTGCGCGAGGCTCTGGAAAGCCTGGCTGCCGACCACGCCTTCCTCCTCGAGGGCGGCGTGTTCACCGAGGACCAGATCGAAGCCTACCTCGAACTGAAGTGGCCGGAAGTGCTGCGCTGGGAAACCACGCCGTCGGCCGTCGAGTTCGACATGTACTACAGCGCCTGATCCCCGCCGGATCGGCCAGCGGCCAGTTCGCCGAGTGGGGCGCCCGGAGCAATCCGGGCGCCCTTTTCGTTGCATCCGCGGCGCCGGCGTTGCATCGTGACTGCGGAACCAGTCCCTCCCCTTCGCGTTGCGACTCCGGCTAAGGAGATGCGTAGAATGCTCAGGTTCTTCATCGGCACCGTGGCCGGGCTGGCACTGGCCGGCACCGCCGCTTCCGCCGCGCCGGGCGGCAACGACAAGGGTCATGGCAGCGACCACGGCGGCGGTCGGGCCGCGCATGGCATGGCCCGGGAGGGGCCGGGCGAGGCCAAGGGAGGCGGCAATGAAGAGGGCCCTTCCCGGTCGCCGGCGAAAACGCACGATCGTGAGGACAAGGGGCCGGCCATCGCCCGCAGGGAGGAAAGGCAGGAGTCCCGCGCGGCAACGCAATCGCCGGTCCGGGCCAAGGACGAGAAGCACGGGAAACGCGATGAAGCCGCAAAAGCCCCCGCCAAGCCCGTCGAAAAGAAAAGCTCTGAAAAGAAGCTCGCGGATCATGGCACGCCGAAAGCCGAGGGCGGGCCGACGGCCAAGGAGCGCGGCATCGCCGCCGCCCCTCGCCCACCCGAGCGCAAGGACCTGAAGCACACCTCCTTCAAGGGGCCGAGCGGAAAGCAGTTCATCGTCCCGACCAACGACCGCGTCCGCGTCCTCACCCGGCGGAGCGACTTCGACTGGGGCTCTCTCCACCGCCGCGGCGCGTTCAACGGCTGCCCCCCCGGCCTTGCCAGGAAGTACAACGGCTGCATGCCGCCCGGCCTCGCAAAACAGCCCAGCTACAGCTGGCTCGAACCCGCCTGGTACTTGCGCGACTACGATCGGGCCTATCGCTACCGTTATCTCGACGGCTATATGCTGCGCCTGGGCGCCGGCGACAGTGTGCTGAGCTACATCCCCCTGCTCGGTGGCGCGCTGGGCGTCGGCCAGGTCTGGCCCGCAGCGTACGAAGCGGTTGCGTTTCCGCCCTACTACGACGACTACTATGGGCTCGGACCCGCCGATTCCTATCGCTACTATGACGACACTATCTACAGGGTCGATCCCGGCACTTCAGCGATCCAGTCGGTGGCGGCGCTGCTGACGGGCAATGACATCCTTATCGGAGAGCCCATGCCGCCGGGCTATGACGTCTACAACGTTCCCTACGGCTACAGGGATCAATACTACGACGGTCCGGACGCGCTTTATCGCTACAGCGACGGCTATATCTACCAGCTCGATCCCACGACGCGCCTGGTCCAGGCCGCGATCGAGCTGCTGGCCTGACGGGGAGGGAAGGATTGATGCGCAGGAAACACCCGAGGCTTGCCTTCGTGACTGCAGCCGCGCTCGCTCTCGGCGCTTGTTCCAGGCATGCCGCGCCGGACGACGATACAACCGGTTCGGCCGCTGCGGTCGAGCCGGGCGCGCAGGCGCTGCCGGACGTGCTGGATGATGCCGACGGTCTGCAGATCGTGGCAGAATCGCTCAAGGAGACCGGGATCGCCGGGATTTTCAAGGGCAGGGGCAGCTACACCCTGCTCGCGCCGGAGGACGCAGCCTTCGCGCAACTGGGCGATGCGGGCAAGGAACTGACCGGATCGACGGACCACACCGCACTGGCCGCCCTGCTGCGGGATCATCTGATCCCCGGCTACATGACCCCGCAGGACATTTCCGCCGCCATCGACGCCAGCAAGGACCGCCAAGTCCTGATGACGACCGTGAGCGGCAGGAAGCTGACATTCGCCAAATCCGACGGCACGGTCACCATCACCGCGCCGGACGGTTCGCAGGCGAATATCGACGGGGGCGCGCTCGCCGGCGGATCGAGCGTGGCCATTCCGGTGAACGCGGTCCTGAAGAAGATCTGAGCCGCCCGGCAGGAGACTTTCCCCTGCCACGAGATCGTATAGTCACGCAGTCCCGAAAGGGATCGCCGCAAGTTGCGGCGCCTGCCGCTGCCTCCCTCGTTTCGCCAATCCTCCGAGGCCCGCGACAAAAAACGAGCCGGCACGAAAAAAACATTTTCCTACAGGCCCCCGCGCGATTTAATTGGTTCGCCTGTCCGCACTCGACCGGGGAGGTCATTCATGAACCGCAAACCGATCTTCGATGCCGTGCGCCGCCTGCTGGGGCGCGGATTCCTGCAGGGCGAGGTCGCCCGCCTCGATGGCGCGATAGACCGCGCGCTGGACGATTCCTCCGAGACCATTGTTCCGTCGCTGGGAGAGCGAGGCAAGGCGCTCATCAGGAAATGGGAAGGCTGCGCCCGGCGCCGGGCCGACGGCCGTTTCGAAGCCTATCCCGATCCGGGCAGCGCGGATGGCGAACCCTGGACCATCGGCTGGGGCTCGACCGGCCCAGACATCGTCCCGGGACTCGTCTGGACCAAGGGACAGTGTGATGCGCGCTTCGAGCAGGAAGTCAGCCGATACGCGGCAGAGGTGGCCGACAGCCTGGGTTCGGCGCCGACGACACAAGCCCAGTTCGATGCGCTGGTCTCATTCCACTACAACACCGGCGCGATCCGCAGGGCGACACTTACGCATCTCCACCGCCGGGGCCGTTCTGCCGAAGCGGCGAAGGAATTCGCGAAATGGATCTACAACGACGGCAAACTGCTGCCGGGCCTGCGCAAGCGGCGCGAAGAAGAGGCGGCGCTGTATCTGTCGGTATGAGGAGGACAATGCGGCGCAACCCGGCCGGGCCCGCTCGCCCTCAGTTTGCCGAAACCTGCCCCGCTGCTGGAAGCGACTGGCCGAAGGGAATAATGTCGCCGCGCCGGATCCGCATCCTTCGACAAGCTCAGGATGAGCGGAGTTGGTGCAGGTGCCTCGCAACCCGATCACAAACACAAGCCCCGTGGGCCGGTCAGCCGAACGGCAGTAGCGACGGGATTTAATACGACACTGAAGACCAGGCGGACAATCGACCGATGCGATCATCAGCTATTGATCGAAGGAACCCCATCCTTGCGCCCGGTGCCGGCCTCCGTGCGCCGCAACGGACTGCTGGCGACGGCATTGATGAGCCGGTCCTGTTCATCGGCCGTGAAACGTTCCCAGCCCGAGCGGGCGAGGCGCTCCATGGGCCGGTACCGGATCTTGTACTCCATGCGCGGCGAACCTTCGACCCAATAGCCGAGATACACGTAAGGCAGGCCCATTTCGGTGGCCCGCTGGATATGGTCGAGAATGATGTAGTTACCGAGGCCCGCGCGCGTCTCGTGGCGCGGATCGTAGAAGCTGTAGATCATCGACAGCCCGTCGCACTGGCGGTCGGTCAGGCAGGCGCCGACGAGACGCCCCGGCGTAACGCCGTCCTGCGAAGGCTCGCGATATTCGATGATGTAGCTGGTGACGGGCGTGTGCTCGACCATGTCGGCGAAGTCGACCTCGTCCATGGAGGTCATGCCGCCTTCGGGATGGCGCACGCCGAGGTAACGCTGCAGCAGTTCGAACTGCTCGTTGGTGGACCACGGGCGGCAGACCGTGGCGATCAGATCTCCATTGCGCCTGAGCACGCGCTTCTGCGTACCGGAGGGAGTGAACTCCGCGGCGACCACGCGCACCGAGACGCAGGCGTTGCAATCGAGGCATGACGGACGGTAGGCGACGGTCTGGCTGCGGCGGAAGCCGATGCGGCCGAGCGCATCATTGAGCGAGTCCGCGTGCGGCCCCTTGAGTTCCGTAAACACCTTGCGCTCGCTACGGCCCGGCAGATAGGGACACGGCGCGGGGCTCGTCACGAAAAACCTTGGAAATCGAACCGGTGCCGTCACGGACGCCTGTCTTCCTCTTCTCTCTCGGCAGTCATCTGTCGTTGCTGAATCAAATATGCATGCGCAGGCGAACTGTTGAAAGTGTTTTAACGCGAAATTTACACCTTGCGCCGTTCAAGCGGAAAGAAAATCGCTCCTCCTGCGGCGAGCTGTCCCGTGATGGGCCGCGGCGGGGGCAAATGATTAGCGGAAGCGTCGCGCCGGCGTCCTTCGACGACCTAAGGGCGAGCGAGCTTCGAGCGATTTCGCCAGAAGGCTCGCACGAAAGCTTCAAAACCAGCGCGAACTAGCGTATCGGGCGCGCCATGCGTCCAACCCAGAATCCGAGGACCTACCGGGTCAAGAGCTTCGGCTGCCAGATGAACGTCTATGATGGCGAGCGCATGGCCGAGCTGCTAACCGAGCAGGGCATCAACGCCGCCGCAGACGGCGAGGATGCCGACCTCGTTGTCCTCAATACCTGCCATATCCGCGAAAAGGCGGCGGAAAAGGTCTATTCCGATATCGGCCGCCTCAGGCGCGAGGACGGTTCCGCGCCGCTGATCGCCGTCGCCGGCTGCGTGGCGCAGGCGGAGGGCGAGGAGATCATGGCCCGCGCCCCTTCGGTGACGATGGTGGTCGGCCCGCAGGCCTATCACCGCCTGCCAGAGATGATCCGCGAGGCCGCGGCCGGCAGGCGCGTCACAGACACCGACATGCCGGCCGAAACCAAGTTCGATGCCCTGCCCCGCCGCCGGCGCTCTGGTCCGGCCGCTTTCCTCACCGTGCAGGAAGGCTGCGACAAGTTCTGCACCTACTGCGTCGTTCCCTACACGCGCGGCGCCGAGGTGTCGCGCCCGCGGGCCGACCTGGTCGAGGAGGCAAAGCGCCTCGTCGAAGCCGGCGCGCGCGAGATCACCTTGCTCGGCCAGAACGTCAATGCCTGGACAGGCGAGGATCCGAAGGGCCGCATCGTCGGCCTTGACGGCCTGATTCGCGAGCTGGCGGGAATCCCCGACCTCGCCCGCATCCGCTATACCACGAGCCACCCCGCCGACATGACGCCTGAGCTGATCGCCGCCCATGGCGAAATCGACAAGCTCATGCCCTTCCTTCACCTGCCGGTGCAGGCGGGCAACGACCGCGTGCTGAAAGCCATGAACCGCAGCCATACGGCGGAGAGCTATCTGCGCGTTCTGGAGCAGGTCCGCGCCGTGCGGCCCGACATCGCGCTCTCCGGCGACTTCATCGTCGGCTTCCCCGGCGAGACCGATGACGAGTTCGAGGACACGCTGAAGCTGGTCGATGCGGTCGGCTATGCCCAATGCTTCAGCTTCAAGTACTCGCCCCGCCCCGGTACGCCGGCCGCGACCATGGAAGACCAGATCCCTGCCGCCGTGATGGACGAGCGCCTGCAGCGCCTGCAGGCCGCGCTCAACCGCCATCAGCTTGCCTTCAACGAGGCCTCGGTGGGCAGGACCTGCACGGTCCTGGTCGAGCGTAAGGGAAAGCATACGGGCCAATGGCTCGGCAAGTCGCCCTGGCTGCAGTCGGTCCATTTCGAGGCGGAGGCGGCGGCGGGCGATCTCGTCGAGGTCGAGATTACCAGCGCGGGACCCAACAGCCTCGGCGCCGCGGCGAGGGTCGCGGCGGCAACCTGACCTTGGTTAACCCCGCAAGACGTCCAGACGCCAACCCGGCTCGTCCCGAGCTTGTCGAAGGCCGCTGGCGCAGCGCCGGTTTCCAGCGCCCTTCGACAAGCTCAGGCTGAGCGGGGTTGGTATGAAGTTCCGCGCTCAGCCCGCCGGGTTCAGGGGCTTCAACGGCTCGTCCTTGATCACCGCTTCGCCGATGGATTCGACCGGCTCGGCCGGGCTGACGGTGGGATTGCTGGCATAGCTGGTGCCGTCGAACGGGACGCGCATCAACCCTCCCGGCTTGCCCCCGCCCGAGACGGTAACGGCCAGGTCGCGCCAGCCGTTGGTCTTCGTCGGCAGTACACCCACCGGGAGCTGGACCACCGACAGGTCGCCCACCTGCCGGAAGCCGTCGCCATCGCGCTTCAGGACGACGAGGTTGCACCCGCCGGTTCCGCACATCAGCGGTCCGCCGACATAAGCGAGGACTTCGTTCTTACCGTCGCCGTCGAGATCGGCGTCGGCGCGGGCATAAAGCAGTTCGCCGGTATCGCCACGCACGTCCGGTGCGAAATGGTCGGCCAGCCAGTTCTCGGCCGTCACCGGCGTGACCGCCGCAGGGCTTTCGGCGGCTTCGGTGGCGGAAGCTGGGGGCTTGGGCTCCTCCTTCCTGCAGGAGGCGAGAGAGAGCGCCGCGATGGCGGCAAGAACGAGCGGGACGGTGAGGCGCCGGGTCATCTGCGCAGGGATAGCGCCGCGCATCGCCCCCGGCAATCCGATCCGGTCATGCGAGGCCGATCGCACGGCCGATCGGCACATGCGCCGTCGATACGATGACCCCTTCGCGGATGGGCCTTGATGCTTA
>DATEJH010000089.1:0-27326 GCA_035278205.1 Novosphingobium sp.
CGTGCCGCACCCTGCGTGAAGCCCCAATAAGTCTCCGGCAATCGCAATGTCATGATTAGCTGCTTGAATTGTCAGCGCCCAGCGCAGACATAGCGCCCGCGTTCTCCGGTCCCCCACCGAGCCGGCAGAACGCTGTCACGAACGTTCGAATAGCTGAACAGGAAATTTGCCATGACCATTGCCTTGATGCCGCTGCCTTATGCGCAGGATGCACTCGAACCGCATATCTCGAGCCAGACGCTCGAGATTCATCATGGCGCCCACCACAAGACCTACGTCGACAAGCTGAACGCCGCCATCGAAGGCACGGAGAACGCGGACAAGCCGCTGGAGGCAATCGTCAGGTCCGCATCGGGCCCGCTGTTCAATAACGCGGCGCAGACGTGGAATCACGGTTTCTACTGGCATTCGCTGTCGCCGGAAAAGACGGAGCCCAGCGAGAGCCTGGCCACGGCGATCGAGAACGACTTCGGCTCGCTGGACGCGCTTCTGGAAGCGTTGAGCAACGAAGCCGTCAACCACTTCGCCAGCGGCTGGGCCTGGCTCGTGGTCGAGGGCGGCAAGCTCAAGGTCGTTTCCACGCACGACGCCGGCTGTGCGATCACATCCGACGTCAACCCGCTGCTGACGGTGGATGTCTGGGAGCATGCCTACTACATCGACCAGATGAACAAGCGCCCGGCCTACGTCAAGGCGGTGCTGGAGAACCTGCTCAACTGGAAGTTTGCCTCGGACAACTTCGATCGCGGTACAGTCTGGGCTTATCCGGCCTGAGCCGGGCGCCCGCCACAACAGCCGGCGGGCGCTGCGATCATAGTACAACGGAAGCCACCCCTTGCGGGTGGCTTCTTTTTCATGCCGCCGGCGGGGTGAGCGTGGGTCACTTCGCCCCGCGCGCCTTGGTCTCGTGCATGTCCGGACCGCCGTCCAGCAACTGCGCCAGGTCCGCGCGGGCGCGGGCGACGCGGCTCTTCATGGTGCCGATGGGGCATCCCGCAATTTCCGCCGCCTCTTCGTAGCTGAATCCCGAGGCGCCGATCAGCAGCACGGCTTCGCGCCGTTCCGGGGAAAGCTGCTGCAGTGCCGCTTCCATGTCGGAGATGTGCAGCGGCCCTTCCTGGTCGGCATCCATGATCAGCATGCGCTCGGCGGCACCTTCCTCCAGATCGGTCTGGCGCTTGGATCGGCGCAGTTCGGACAGGTAGTGATTGCGCAGGATCGCGAAGGTCCAGGCGCGCATGTTCGTGCCGGGGGTATAGCGGTCGCGGGCGGTCCAGGCCTTGATCGCCGTTTCCTGCACCAGGTCGTCGGCGAAATCGGCCCGGCCGGAAAGGCCTCGGGCGAATGCGCGAAGGTGGGGGAGGGCGGCCAGGAGTTCGTCGCGGAAGGCCGCGTCCGGTTTGCTGCGCTTGGTCCGTTCAGGCATCGCCGCCGCCGTCGAGCTTCTTAAGGAGGTCCTTGAAGCTGTCCGGAAGCGGCTCATCCACTACGGAGTCGTAAAGCTTCCTCAGCCCCTTTGCCCAGCCGGGTTCGCCGCTGGGGCGCTCTCCCGGCCGGAGTGCAGGCACCTTTCCCGGTTCGCCGTTACCCTTGGGCTGACTCAACTTTGACTCCCTATCGACTGGGCTCTTGAGACCGGACGCGGGCATGGTCAAGACTTTGTGACCCTGCCCGTGGACCTGTCCCGATCCGGGAACCGAAATGCAAAACACTTGTGCATCGCGACTATTGCTGTGGAACCATTGACTACGGCCGAGGTTCCCTCGAATGAACTTTGCCGGACGGGTGTTGTGGGACTAGCGCGCAGCGTGGCGTCTGTGCGCCCAGTGGAGGCGGGAATGCCGCGTGATTGACCAGGCTTTGCTCGACAGGGTCCAGAGGCAGGCTTGGTTTCACAAGTATCCGCGTGGTTGGCCCTTGCTGTTGTTCCTTATCGCCAGCCTTACCACCGCCGTTTCCGTCATGGCGATCGAGCGTGCCGACCGGCAGACCCGCCAAGTCGAACTCGACCGCAATCTGACCGAGATTTCCTCTGCCCTGCAGCGCCGGGTGACCGAGAACATGGCGCTGCTACGCGCCGGGGCGGCGCTGTTCGCCTCGCAGAAGGAAGTCACACCAGAGCAGTTTCGCGGTTTCGTGGCGGACCTGCAGGGCAATGGCAGCCTGTATGGTTCACTGGGCATCGGCTGGGCGCCCCTGATCGGGGTCGACGACCTGCCGTATCTCGAAGTGGCGGTTCAGGAGAGCGGGAGGGACTATTTCATGGTTCATCCCCGGCCCGAGCCTGGCCGGAAATTCGCCGCCCCCATCCTCTATCTCGAGCCTGCGATCCCGCCGAACCGGGCCGCGATCGCTTTCGACATGTTCTCCGAACCGGTCCGCCGCCGGGCGATGGAGCGGGCGATGGCGCTCGGGCGGCCGATCGCTTCGGGCAAGGTGAGGCTGATACAGGACAGGAACGATCCCAGCGCGGCGGGCTTTCTGATCTACATGCCCGTCGTGGTCGAGCAGGGCGGGACGCGGCGGGTGAAGGGTTTTGTCTACAGCCCGTTCCGGGCGGATACTTTCGTTCAATCCGCGAGCGAGCTTTACCGCAACGACGGTATCGCCATTGCGATCTATGACGAGGGCGTCGCGCCGGAACACCTTCTGGCGCAGCGAGGCGACGGCAGCATGATCGGCCCGACAATGGAGCGGCGCATCGATGTGGGCGGCCATTCGTGGGTCGTGCAGGTCAGCGAACGGCAATGGGGCGTGCTATCCCCGCTTTCGCGGGTCACCCTGTTCTTCGGCATCCTCGCCTCCCTGAGCGTCATGGGGATCGGCCGCTTCATCACCGGGCGCGCGGCCGAGGACCGGCGGGTGATGGAATGGCTGCAGGGCCAGTCGTCGATCCGCGATTCCCTGACCCGCGAACTCAACCACCGGGTCAAGAACACCCTTGCCAATGTGCTCTCGATCGCGGCGCTGACCCGGCGCCGATGCAGCGATATCGACGAGTTCACCGACAGCCTGACCGCTCGCATCCGCGCGCTTTCCGCGACGCATGACCTGTTGTCGCGGTCGGACTGGAATCACGCCGTGCTGGGCGACGTCGTCCGTGCCGAACTCGCGCCCTACATGCAGGAGGGCGAAAGCCACGTCGACATGTCGGGCCCCGACATCAAGCTTGCCCCCAACGATGCCATGTCCCTTGGGCTGGCGATCCACGAGCTTGCCACCAATGCCGCCAAGTACGGCGCGCTCAGCAATTACGACGGGCGCATTCATGTCGAATGGCGCCTGCTTTCGCCCTCTCTGGTCGAGCTTCACTGGCGCGAGGAGGGCGGGCCGGCCGTGGCCGAGCCGGAGAAGCGCGGCTTCGGCCGTGATCTTATCGAAAAGATCGTGGCGCATGAACTCAGGTCCGAGGTCGACCTCAGGTTCAATCCCGGCGGCGTGGAATGCATCCTCAAGGTCCCCGTCCGATTGACGCGGGAATTCTTCCTGCGTTCGCAGGCGCAGCGGTAAGCGGCGTAGAGAGCCCGTCCCTACCGCACCACGGTCTGCGGCGAGCTGAAGAACAGGGCCTGGCTGATCGCCGCCCGCACCGTCGCTTCCTGGAAAGGCTTGGTGACGAGATAGGTCGGCTCGGGCCGCTCGCCGGTAAGCAGGCGTTCGGGATAGGCCGTGATGAAGATCACCGGAACCTCCCCGAACTTGAGCAGATCCTCGACCGCCTCGATGCCCGAACTGCCGTCGGCGAGCTGGATGTCGGCAAGAACCAGGCCTACCGCGCTCTTCTCGAAGATTTCCAGCGTCTGGGCGTGCGTGGCCGCGGTGCCGACAACCGTGTGGCCGAGTTCCGTGACCAGGCCTTCAAGCTGCATGGAGATGAGCGGTTCGTCTTCGATGATGAGGACGTTGGTGGCGCTCTCGTTTTCTATTTCGGCGATCGCCTGGTTCACCAGTCTATCCACGTCGCCCACCTCTATGCCCAGGATCCGGGCGGTCTCCTCGCGCGAGAACTCTTCCATGGTGGTCAGCAGCAGGGCCTGGCGATGGGTCGGCGGAATGGCCGCAAGGTGCATCTGTACTGCCTGCTCGCGCTGGCCGCCCATTTCGTCCGGCTGCTCCGCGTCCTCGACATGGCCCGCCGACCAGATCCGGGTGAAGGCGCCATAGAGCGCGGCCCGGCTGCGAGCGATCTCTTCGCGCAGGCCGGCATCCGCCAGCGCCGCTTCCAGCGTGGCCCGCACATATGCGTCGCCCGAATGCTGCGACCCGGTCAGCGCGCGCGCATAGCGGCGCAGATACGGAAGGTGGATCGCGATCTGGTCTGAAACTGACATGCACTTACCTCGGGCTTGGGAAGCTTACCATTTTGCATCAGGAGTGGAACGGTTCTGTCCGCTATCCTCCTTAATGGTCTGGCGCCCGAGGGCGGGCAGGGCAACCGGAAAAATATTTTCTGATTTTTCGCATCGCGGGGAACCCGATCCTGATTGCTGCGTTTGCGCTGTATCACCACTGGCTCCCCCCACCCCCCGCAACCCGGTGGTGACCCGATCCCGGAGGCCCTCATTCACCAGAAGGTGAATGAGGGCCTCAATGCTTCTGGAGCACACTTGTTCCCGGAATGGCGCAGGCAATTCGCTTCTTTCGTAACAATGCATTTACCAGATAAGTCGGTGCCGCGGCAGCGGGTTTTACGCCGGTTGCGCGTTTCGAAAGCGTGCCGCGGGAACTTTCTTCCGTCCCGCCGCGTTGGCTCTGACGACTGGCAAAACTGGAGGGTCTTATAATGTCAGCAGAAGCCCGGGCAGAGAGCAACTCCGAGCACAAGACTGCCACGGCACTCAGCGACAGCGAGTTCAAACGAGCCCTTGCCGATGTAGCCCCCCATCTCAGAGCATTTGCCCGCGGCCTGTGCGGCTGCCGCGATCGCGCCGACGATCTCGCTCAGGAAGCCATGCTCCGCGCGTGGGCAGCGCGGGACCGCTATACCGCCGGCACGAAGTTCAAGGCCTGGATCTTCACGATCCTGCGCAATCATTTCTACAGCGAATCCCGTCGATCGCGCTTTCACGGCGAATATGACGAACTGGCCGCCGAGCGCATCCTGCGGTCCCCGGCCACTCAGGAAAACGCGATCGAGCTGACCGATGTGCTTCGCGCCCTGACTGCGATTCCGGAAACCTACCGCGAAGCACTGATACTGGTTGCCGCGGGCAATCTCTCCTACGACGAGATCGCCGACATCTGCGGAATAGCGTTGGGCACGGTGAAGAGCCGCATCTGCCGCGCCCGTGCGATGCTGTCGGCCGTCATCGAATCCGGGCAGCTGCCGGATTCCCGCCACGAGTTCGTTCTCAGGGGCGACGCGATCGATGCCTTCTTCGAGGAGCTCGTCAAGATAGCCAATGCCGACGAGCACGACAGCATCGTCGCCTGACAAGGAACCGCACGTGGGCGCATCAATTCCTGAGAACGCCAAAGTCCTGATCGTGGAGGATGAGTTCCTGGTGGCCTTGCAACTGGAGGACATCCTCCAGGATCACGGTTACGCCGTTCTCGGCACGGTCGCGGATTTCGCGTCGCTGGCGATGGTGGGCGAAGCGCCGGACGTGGCGCTGGTCGACCTGAACCTGCGCGATGGGCTGACCGGGCCCGCGATCGCCCGCGATCTCGCCGGCCGCTACGGCGCGCGGGTGATCTATGTCACGGCGAACCCCGGCCAGATCGACCATCCCGCGGATACCGCGATCGGCGTCGTGCAGAAGCCGTTCTCGCGGCAGGCGATCCTGGCGGCGGTGACTTATGCCCTGTCCGGCTGCCCCGACGCGGGGCGGCCGGCCGAGCTGGAGCCGCTGGGGCACGCGTGATTTCCGGGCAGGCCGGAGGGCACGCATGAGCGAATCCGGACTTGCCATTCTACAATACTACGGAGCGGCCGCCGGTACCCTGGCGGCTCTTATCGTTTCTCTCAATCTAGGGCGGCGCTGGACCGGCTGGGGCTTCGTAATCTTCGTCACCAGTTCCATCGCTCTCATAGGCTGGGGCTTCCTGGACGAGGACGCCGCCGGGATCGGAACCCAGAACATCGCGCTTTTCGTCATCAATTGCATTGGCGTGTGGCGCTACCTGCTTCATCGCAGGATGCGGGGGAGCAGGAGGCGCGGCGGCGCCGTCGTTTCGGATTGAAGCCGGTACCTGTCCTTTCCTGAGCCGGCTTGAACTGCCAAGTATTGCTTCGCCCTCGGGACTTGCAACGACGAAACGCAGGGTCCTGGGACGGTCATCGGCTCTGGACGCTGCAAAGGGGCGCGAAACGCGAAGTCCCACGCCCCTCCTTGCGCGTGCCTGTGAGGGATCAGACAACGCCAAGCGTGTGATCGCCGGCCCTTTCCTGATCGATGGGCCTTCCGGTCAGCAGGTTGAAGGCCCCCTGGACGCCAACGTGGGCGGTCCAGACTTCCGAATCCTCGATGTCGAAGCGCAGCATGACGACATCGGGATCCTGCTTCCCCTTTGGGAACCATGCCTCGACCGAATTGCTCCAGAGCTTGTCTCGAACCCCCTGGTCGCTTTCCTCGACGAGCGTGCCTGAGATGGAGGCGAAGACCTCATGGTCGATGGTCGCGATCTCGCCGCTGGCCCGGCCGCCCGCCGCGATGCGGTTATTACGCCTGGCGAAGAACCAGATCGCGTGATGGGCGTCCTTGTCGAGCTGCGCCGTCATCGGCTCGGAGTGGCCTGTCGAATCCATCAGCCGCATCATTACGATGGGGCTGGAGTGGAACGCGGTCCAGAACCTCCGGCGGGTCTCCTTGTCCATCTGCTTTTCCATCGTTCGTCTCCTGTCTGCCCGGTGTTCCAACGTTGCCGGGCTGCTGGGCGTTCCCCAGCGAGTCACCCGGCTCTGGATTCCATGTGGGGCCTCTGTTCACAAATGCACGTGTCCGGGGAAACAATGCCCCTCTTGCGGAGTTAGCCCCATCGAACGCGCAAACGGCAAAACGAGGCAGGGAGCCGTCTACATGGCGGGAGCGACGACAAGTCACGGAAACCGGTTGCTCGCCGCTCTCAGGGATGAAGACCGCGCGCTGATGGAACCCCACCTGTCCGAATGCCGTTTGCCTTCCGGCCATGTCATCTACGAGCCGGGCGATACCGTATCCCAGTGCTGGTTCCCTCTCGGCCCTGTCCTGTGCTCCTATGTGGTGGAACTCGACTGCGACATGGCTGTCGAAACGATCCTGGTCGGACGTGAAGGAGCGCTGGGCGGGGTCGTCAGCAGCGGAGGCCTGCCCGCCTATGCACGTCTGAGCGTCATGCACGGCGGCCAGTTCCTGCGCATTGATGCGCAGGAACTGGAAAAGGCGAAGCAGGCCTCACCGGCCGTGGCCGACCTGTTCTCGCGCTATGCCGATTGCCTGATGGGACAGGTCTTCCAGTCGATCGCCTGCAACGCGGTGCACACGATCGAGTTCCGCGCGGCCAAGTGGCTCGTCGCCGCGGTCGAGCGGATCGGCAGCAATGAAGTGACGATGACGCAGGAACAGCTGGCCTCCATCATGGGCATCGGCCGCAGCTATGCCAGCCGGGTGCTGCAACGCTTCAAGCGCGATGGTCTCCTGCGCACCCGGCGCGGCGGCGTTGAAGTGCTCGACCGTGAAGGGCTTCGCGCCCGCGCCTGCACCTGCAACGATCGCGTGCGCCGGCACTACGACAAGGTGCTGACCGGGATTTATTCGAAGCGTCGTTGAGCTGCCGCCGCCGCTTCTTCCCCCTGCTTGAAAGTAGCTCTTGTCATCGCGAGGGGCAGCTCTAGAAGACGTCAAATCGCACGCGAGGAGACGCTGGAATGTTCACGCATATCATGGTCGGCACCAACGATGTTACCGCTTCCAAGGCCTTCTATGATGGCGTGATGGGCGCTCTCGGCCATGAAGCGGGTCAGCTGATGAATGAAGGCGCTGCCGTCCTCTACCGTACTGAAACCGGCATGTTCGCGGCCGTCACGCCGCGCAACGGAGAGCCGGCGACTCATGCCAATGGCGGTACGATCGGCCTGGCAGCGGCCAGCCCCGCGGCGATCGACGCGGCCCATGCGGCAGGTCTGGCCAATGGCGGCACCTGTGACGGCGAGCCGGGCCCCCGCGCGGCCTTCCCCGGCAGCTATGGCGCTTATCTGCGCGACCCCGCCGGCAACAAGATCTGCCTCTGGCACGTAGCTGCAGCCTGACCGAAGGAGCCTGGAAGCCGTCTTTGCGGGCGGTTCCCGACGGTTCCCCGCCGTTCTCGCTATTAGCGCGGGATGCCGCTAAGGTCTTGCATCGCAAAAGTGAGGCGAGCGTGAGCGGCGCAGTAACGATCAGGGCCAGGCGCAACGCCTATCGCTCCGGGCCGGGCGAGGAGCGAGGCATCGCCGTGCCGGTCGAGGCGCCGATCGCCATCGAGACCAACGGCATCGCCTATGCGGTGATGATGGCCACTCCGCTCGATCTCGAGGATTTCGTGACGGGCTTCCTCATGGCCGAAGGGCTCGCGGAAGCCTCGGAAGTGGGGCCTGTCGCGGTTCATTCGGTCGACAACGAGGAATGGGGCGCGGGCTACGTCGCACGCGTCAACCTGCCGGAAGTCCGCCTCGGCCCCATCCTCGAAAGAGCCCGCCGCCGCGTCGGAGACAGCTCCTGCGGCATCTGCGGAATAGAGGGCGTGGAGGCGGCATTGCGGCCGCTGCCGAAACTGACGCGGGCGAGCAAGGCCACGCCCGAGGCGATCCGGCGCGGGCTGGACGCGATGCGAAAACGCCAGGATCTGGGGCGTGAGACCTCCGCGACGCACGCGGCCGCGTTCTGCCGCGCCGACGGCACTCTCGAAGCCATTCGCGAGGACGTGGGACGGCACAACGCGCTCGACAAGCTCGTCGGCGCTCTCGCGCGCAGCGGTGTCGACCCCGGGGAGGGTTTCATGATCGTGACGTCGCGCTGCTCCTATGAACTGGTGGAGAAGACCGTACGGGCCGGTTGTCCGCTGCTGGTCGCCATTTCGGCGCCGACCGACCTGGCGGTACGCCGCGCCCGGGGCGCCGGCCTCGAACTTGCGGTCGTTGCCCGCGATGATGCGATGCTGTGGATCGGCGCCGACGCGGGCCGATCGAACAAGCGCTGACGAGGCACCGACCGGCGGCGGTACCTTCTGCCCTGTTTTCCTTGTGCTCGGCATCAACCGAACCTAGATTCGCCGTCAGAGTATCAGTCCGGATTTCCCTTCGGGCTCCAGACGAATAATTTCGCACGCGAAAGGTGGCGGTAGATGGCGGTTGCTACGGATCAGGCTGCGGAGCTGAAACTGACCCCTCCAGAACCGGTGTCCGCGGTGAAGCCCGAAAAAGCTGCCGGCCTCGTACCCGTGGACGACGAACAGAAGTCGAGGCTGCAGGTGCGGGTCGACGAATTCGTCGAAGATCTCGTCGCGCAGGATTCGAATTCGCCCGAATTCGGCCGCCGTGTCGACCAGATCACCAACATGGGCCGCAAGGAGATCGCCGATGCCGCCGGGCAGTCGAACCGTTTCCTCGACCGGCCGATCCGGGCGATGGACGAGACCGCCGGCGTCGGCACCGACCTTGCGGAGCTGCGCCGCACCGTGGAGGACCTCGACCCTTCGAAACGCGGCGATCTCACCGCACGCCGCAAGCTCTTCGGCATCATTCCCTTCGGCAACAAGCTGAGGAACTACTTCGACAGCTACAAGAGCGCGCAAAGCCACATCAGCACGATCCTCGCCCGCCTGCAGGGCGGCAAGGACGAACTGCTGATGGACAATGCCGCCATCGACGTCGAACGCCAGAACCTGTGGAAGGCGATGGGCAGGCTCGAACAGATGATCTTCATGTCGAAGACACTCGACGAGACGCTGGAGCAGAAAGCCGCCGATCTCGACCACATCGACCCGGCCAAGGCCAAGGCCGTGCGCGAAACGGCGCTGTTCTATGTCCGCCAGCGCACGCAGGACCTGCTGACCCAGATGGCCGTGTCGGTGCAGGGCTACCTGGCGCTCGACCTCGTCAAGAAGAACAATGTCGAACTGATCAAGGGCGTTGACCGCGCCTCCACCACCACGGTCGGCGCGCTGCGCACCGCCGTCACGGTCGCGCAGGCGATGACCAACCAGCGCCTCGTGCTCGACCAGATCACCGCGCTCAACACCACGACCGCCAACATCATCGACGCCACCGGCCAGATGCTGAAGGACAACACAGCGAAGATCCACGAACAGGCTGCCAGCTCGACGATCCCGCTCGAGACGCTGAGGCGCGCTTTCCAGAACATCTACGACACGATGGATTCGATCGATACTTTCAAGATCCAGGCGCTCGACAACATGAAGCAGACCGTCGTCGCCCTCGAGGGCGAGATCGGGAAGTCGAAAGCCTATATCGCCCGCGCGCAGGGGCAATCGGAAGGCACGCACGCCGGCGACGGCAAGGCGGCGAAATCGATGCTGGAGGCGCTGGACTAGGACACGATGGCCCAGGGCCGCTCCCCCGTCCAGCAGGAGATCATCCGCGCGGCGCGCCGCCAGCGGGCGATCCGCCTGTACAACGCCCGCACGGCGCGCTGGCGCTTTCGCTGGCGGCGCCTGCGCCGGGCTTTCCTGGCGCTGATGGGGATCATGATCGTCTCGATCGGAGCGGGAATTTTCCTGGACGGCCTGCCCGATACGACCTGGCTGTTGACGATGCTGCTGGGCGCGGTGGTGTTCATCGTCCTGTCCCTCTACCCGGCCGCGCCACGCCCTAAGGCGGAGCAGCTTTCCAGCGTCGAGCTGGCCGAGCTTGCCGGCTCGACCGAACTCTGGCTGGAGGCGCGCCGCCGGGCCCTGCCGAGCGCGGCCGTCGATTGCATCGACATGATCGGCGTGCGCCTCGAGCAACTGGCGCCGCAGCTCGCCGCGCTGGACGAGAACGGCCCCGCCGCCCGCGAAGTGCGAAAGCTGCTTGCCGAGCACTTGCCGGGCCTTGTGGACAGCTACACCCGCATTCCCGCGGCCCTGCGCAACCAGGAGCACGCCGGCAGCACCCCGTCGGAGCAACTCGTCGACGGCCTCCGCGTCATCGCCGACGAGATCGAGGCCATGTCGCACGACCTCTCGCGCAACGACCTCGATGCCTTGGCAACCCGGGGGCGGTTCCTCGAAACGAAGTACATCGACTATGATTGACCTGCTGACGGCGCCGGAGCGATTGCCGCCTCCCCCCTCAACCGTCGTCCGGCATAAAAGCCCGCCGAGCTTCCTCCGACAGGCGCAATGCGCCGATCCTCAAGCTCCAGCGCCCTAGCTACCCGCGTCCTTCACGGTCTCCATCGCCACGAAAGTCGAGGTGCTCGAGACATGCGGCAGGCTCGAGATCTTCTCGCCCAGGACTTCGCGGTAGCGCCTGATATCGGCGGTTCTCACCTTTAGCAGGTAGTCGAAGCTGCTGGCGATCATGTGGCATTCCTCTACTTCGGGAAGGCGGCGGACGGCTTCGTTGAACTCGCTCAGTGCCTGCTCGCGCGTGTCCGACAGCTTCACTTCGGTGAAAGCGACATGATCGAGCCCGAGGCTCGCCGGATCGGTGATGGCGCGAAAGCCACGGATCACGCCGGATTCGGTCAGCCGGCGCAAGCGGACCTGACACGGAGTCTTCGACAGGCCCACTTCCCGCGCTAGGTCGGTGACGGTCATGCGGCCGTCCTCCCGCAGAGCGGCGATGATCTTGCGGTCGAATGTATCCAGATCGACTTTTGGAGAGACGTAATTCATGCAAATTGCCCGTTCTCGCCGTTTAATTTGGGCATGTAGCATGGACATTGCTCAGTCAAAAGGCGGATTGCCTTTTCTTGATAGGCTATCATGTCGTCATGGCTACTGTACCTTTCTCCTCCTTCGCGCCGCCCGTTCGCCCTGCCTCGCCGCTGCGGGAGCGGATCACTGCCGCTTACCGGCGCAACGAGGCCGAATGCATGACGCCGCTGCTAAATGCCGCGGCATTGCCCGGAGAACTGCACGGTCCGGTTCGTGAGACCGCGACCCGCCTCGTCACCGCGCTGCGGGCCGGGCGCAAGAGCAGCGGCGTCGAAGCGCTGGTGCAGGAATACTCGCTCTCCAGCCAGGAAGGCGTCGCTCTCATGTGCCTGGCCGAGGCGTTGCTGCGCATTCCCGACAACGACACGCGCGATGCCCTGATCCGCGACAAGATCGCCGAGGGGCAGTGGAGGGACCACCTCGGCAACGGCAAGTCGCTTTTCGTCAATGCCGCGACCTGGGGCCTGGCGGTCACGGGCAGGCTGGTCGGCAGCGTCGACGATGAAGGGCTCGCGGCGGCGCTCACGCGCCTGATCGCGCGGGCCGGCGAGCCGGTCATCCGCCGCGCCGTCGATCTGGCCATGCGCATGATGGGCGAGCAGTTCGTCACCGGCGAAACCATTGCCGAGGCGCTCAGGCGCGCGCGCGAATTCGAGGCGAAGGGGTTCCGCTACAGCTACGACATGCTCGGCGAGGCGGCGACCACGGCAGCCGACGCGGCGCGCTACTACGCCGATTACGAGAGAGCGATCCATGCCATCGGCCAGGCCGCTGCCGGCCGGGGCGTATACGAGGGGCCTGGAATCTCGATCAAGCTTTCGGCGCTGCATCCGCGTTACAGCCGGGCGCAGGTCGAGCGAGTCATGAGCGAGCTGCTGCCGCGCGTGAAGGCGCTCGCGGCGCTTTCGAAGCACTACGACATCGGCTTCAATATCGATGCGGAAGAGGCGGACCGGCTGGAGATCTCGCTCGACCTGCTCGAAAGCCTGGCGTTGGACCCCGAACTTGCCGGGTGGAACGGCCTCGGTTTCGTGGTCCAGGCTTATGGCAAGCGCTGTCCTTTCGTGATCGACTGGATCATCGATCTAGCCCGCCGCGCACGCCGACGGATAATGGTACGGCTCGTCAAGGGCGCTTACTGGGACGCCGAGATCAAGCGCGCACAAGTGGATGGGCTGGCGGATTTCCCGGTCTACACCCGCAAGGTCCACACAGACGTCGCCTATATCGCCTGCGCGCGCAAGCTGCTGGCGGCATCGGATGCGGTATTCCCGCAGTTCGCCACGCATAACGCGCAGACGCTGGCTGCCATCTATCACCTTGCCGGTCCCGATTTCTCGATCGGGCGGTACGAATTCCAGTGTCTCCACGGCATGGGCGAGCCGCTTTACCGCGAGGTCGTCGGCAAGGGGAAGCTCGATCGGCCCTGCCGCATCTATGCGCCCGTAGGTACGCATGAGACGCTGCTTGCCTATCTCGTGCGGCGGTTGCTGGAGAACGGCGCGAATTCCTCCTTCGTGCATCGCATCGCCGATCCCGCGGTGCCGCTTGCCGAAATGGTGGCCGATCCTGTCGACGTGGTGCGCGCCATGCCAGAGCCAGGCGCGAGGCATGAGCGGATCGCCTTGCCGGCTGATCTCTATCCGGCGCGGTGCAATTCGACCGGCATCGATCTTACGGACGAGCAGGTGCTGGCCGCGCTCTCGGAGCAATTGCGAAAGTCGGCGGCCTGCGGCTGGCGTGCCATGTCAGAGGACCGCGACGACATCTCGCGCCCGATGTTCAATCCGGCGGATCATCGTGACCTGATCGGCACTGTTGTCGAAGCGCGGCCGGAGGATGCGGCGCTGGCTGTAGCGCGCGCGGCCGCTAGTTCGTGGCCCGGAATCCCGCTCGAACGGCGCGCGGCCATGCTGGAACGGGCAGCCGACGGCCTTCAGGAGCGCATGACGCTGCTGATGGGCCTTGTCATGCGCGAAGCGGGCAAGTCTGCCGCCAATGCCATCGCCGAGGTGCGCGAGGCGATCGATTTCCTGCGCTATTACGCCCAGCAGGCGCGGGCGACTTTCGGACCTCAGCAGGAACCGCTCGGCCCCGTGGTCTGCATCAGCCCGTGGAACTTCCCGCTGGCGATCTTCACCGGGCAGGTTTCGGCGGCGCTCGTGGCGGGCAATCCCGTGCTGGCCAAGCCGGCTGAGGAAACGCCGCTGATCGCGGCCGAAGCCGTGCGCATACTCCATGAGGCGGGCATTTCCGCCGATGCGCTGCAGCTCGTTCCCGGCGACGGCAAAGTGGGGGCTGCGCTGGTCGCCGCGCCTGAAACGGCAGCGGTGATGTTCACCGGGTCCACCGAAGTGGCGCGGCTGATCCAGCGCCAGCTCGCCTCGCGCGTTTCGCCGGCGGGCAAGCCGATTCCGCTGATCGCCGAGACCGGCGGGCAGAACGCGATGATCGTCGACTCCTCGGCGTTGGCCGAACAGGTCGTTGCTGACGTCATCACTTCCGCTTTCGACAGCGCCGGGCAGCGCTGCTCGGCCCTGCGTGTGCTCTGCCTGCAAGAGGAGATCGCAGATCGCACGCTGGCGATGCTGAGGGGCGCGCTCGCGGAATTGCGGGTGGGGAACACCGATCGCCTTTCGGTCGACGTCGGACCCGTCATCACCGCCGAAGCGCAGGCGAACCTCGTCGCGCACGTCGAGGGCATGCGGGGCAGGGGCCATAAGGTCGAACAAGTGACGCTCCCGCCTGAGACCGCCCACGGGACGTTCGTTGCGTCGACGATCATCGAGATCGATTCGATCACCGACCTCGAGCGGGAGGTTTTCGGCCCGGTGCTGCACGTCCTGCGGTTCCGCCGCGCCGATCTGGGCCGTCTGATCGAGCAGATCAACGCCACAGGTTATGGCCTGACCTTCGGGCTGCATACGCGGCTAGACGGAACCGTGGCGCAGGTCACCTCGCAGGTGGAGGCGGGCAATCTCTACGTCAATCGCAACGTCATCGGCGCCGTCGTGGGCGTGCAGCCGTTCGGCGGCCGCGGTCTTTCGGGCACCGGGCCCAAGGCGGGCGGTCCGCTCTACCTCGCGCGACTGGCCGCTCGGCCGCCGCGCGTCCTGCTGCCCTCAGGCAGGCCGGGCGCTCTGCTGGCGCCGTTCGCGGCCTGGCTGGAGGCACAGGGCGAGCACGGCGTGGCGGATCGTGCCCGAGCGATGGGAGACGCTACGGCTCTCGGCACTGAGCTGGTGTTGCCCGGCCCCGTCGGTGAACGCAATCTCTACACGCTTCATCCCAAAGGAAGAATTCTGCTGCGCCCGCGAAGCCGCGAGGGTCTTCTGACGCAGATGGCGGCGGTGCTCTGCACCGGCAACCGCGGCTATATCGAAGGAATGGACCTGCCCGAAAGACTGCCTGCCTCGATCGCGGACGCGTTCCGCTCTGGCGCCGAACCCTTTGCGGCCATCCTGGTGGAGGGCGAAGCCGATGCGGTCACGGCGGCCGGCGAAAGGGCGGCTGCGTTGCCCGGCGCGATCGTCTCCGTGCACGCGCCGCTGCCGGGAACCGGCCTCGACTGGTGGCTGGACGGGCTTCTGGAGGAGGCCTCGCTTTCCGTGAACACCACGGCGGCCGGCGGCAATGCCAGCCTGATGATGCTCGGGTGACATACTCGTTCCTGTAGCGATTGGGGGCCGGGTCGCTCAGGATTTTACCTCCGCTTGCGCCTCGTGGGCGCAAAGGAGCTACGGGAACTCTTTTAAGGCTTACCAGCTTATCACTTCTATTATACAATTGTGTTAGGTCGATCATGCCCGGGAGAGCGGATATGGGCAGGATGATTATCGACGCCGTGACCAGCCTCGACGGCTTTTGCGCCGATGCGCGCGGCGAAAGCGTGTTTTCGGTCGAAAACATGCACCAGCCAGGGATGATCGCATCGCTGGTGGACATGTGCGGCGCTGTCGTGATGAGCCGCCACACGTTCGACATGGTCGAGGATCCCGACTGGTTCGCCGACAATTACGAGCTGCAGGTGCCGATCTTCGTCGTGACGGCGGCGCCGCCCCGGAGAAGTCCCAAGGAAAACGACCGCCTCACGTTCCACTTCGTCGCCAGCTTTCCGCAGGCCATGGAGCTTGCGCAAAAGGCAGCCGGGGACAAGGCGGTGGTGGCGATCGGAGGCCCGCGCATGGTTCAGGCGGCGCTGCTTTCCGGTCTGGCGGACGAGATGTGGCTGCGGATCGTCGACCGTCCGACCGGAGGCGGAACGCCTCTTTTCGGACCAGGCCTGCCGGGCAAGGACTTCTTTGTCAGCGCTCTCGAAACGACGCAGGACAGTGTTCAGATGAAGCTGCAGAGGCGCTGAGCACCGAGCCTGCGGAGGCCGGGAAGAGCACGAGCTTTCCCTTATCGTTGCGGGAAACAGGCCGCGCGGCAGGCCGGGGCAGCCGCGCGAATGTTCAGAAGACCGGATCGAAGCCCGGAGGCAGCTCGCTCGCCGGGCCTTCCTGGCCGGGCACGTGAATGCCGCATTCGGTCTTGTCCCAGCCCCTCCAGCGGCCCGACCGCGGGTCTTCGCCCGCCGCGACCTTGCTGGTGCAGGGCATGCAGCCGATGGAGGGATAGCCCTCCGCCACCAGCGGATGCGGCGGCAGGTCATGCTCCTCGATGTAGGCGGCGAGACGCTCGGGTGACCAGTCGATCAGCGGGTTGATCTTGAGGCGGCCCTGCTCATCGGTGGTATCGATCTCGAAGCGGGGCAGGCTGGCGCGGGTCGATGCCTGGAAGGCCTTGCGGCCGGTGATCGAGGCGTCGAAGCCCAGCAGCGCCCTGGCAAGCGGCTTCACCTTGCGGATCTCGCAGCAGCCGTCCGGATCGTAGGACCAGCGCAGCCCGCTCTCGTCCTTCTTCGCCAGTTCCACCGGATCGGGCGCCAGGTTGCGCAAGTCCTTGAGGCCGAGCTGGTCGACGAGCTGGTCGCGGTAGGCAAGCGTCTCGGGAAAGTGCTTGCCGGTCTCGAGGAAGAGCACCGGCACCGTCGGATCGACCCGCGAGACAAGGTGCAGCAGCACCGCGCTCTCCGCGCCGAAGCTGGACACGACCGCGACATCGCCCGCCATGCGTTCGCGCAGCATCGTCTCAAGCATCTCGAGCGTGTCGGTGCCGCGGAACAGGCGGTTGAGGCGCACCGCATCGGCCTCGGCAAAGCGAGGGCCGGTGTCGATGCGGTCACGGATGCGTGTCATTTCGTTCATCTCGTAATCCTCGGGTGAACCCCTCAAAAAGTAAGGCCAGCTTCGTCATTGCGAGGGGCAAAGCCCGCAGCAATCCAGAGGCGGCTTGCGGCTGCTCTGGATTGCTTCGTCTCCCGGTCCTTCACCGGGGCTTCTCGCAATGCCGATGCATCAGGGCAGTTCATCAGGCTGGGTGCCGCAGCGCCCAGATCGGAGTCCGCTCGTCCGCCGCGTGCTGGTAGACGAACTCATAGCGATTCAGTGCATTCTCGACGTCGACCGGATTGAGCGGATGCTCGGGCGCGAAGCTGTCAAAGCCGCAGCGCCGCATGAAGAAGATCAGGTCCACCAGCACATCGCCTTCGGCGCGCAGCTCGCCCTTGTAGCCCGCCTCGCGCAGGATGCGCGCGGTGGAGAAGCCGCGGCCGTCGCGAAAGCGCGGGAAGGACACCTCGATCAGGCGCAGCCGGTCGAGGTAAGGGATCAGCAGGCGCGCATCCTCGCCCGCCTCGATCCGCACCGCAGTGGCGTTGGACTGCCCGAGGAAGGCGTCAAGCGTCACCGCCGGCTCTTCATGCACGGGGTCGTCACGGAAACGCAGGGCATCAGCCATAGATGGCCTCCTTGAAAGTATCGAAGCCGACACGGCGATAAGTGTCGAGGAAGCGTTCGCCCGGCTGGCGCTGAGCGCGGTAGCATTCGATCGCCCGCTCGACCGCATCGACCACGCCGTCCTCATCGAAGCCGGGGCCGGTGATCTTCGCCTGCGAAGTGTCTTCCGCGCCCGATCCGCCAAGCAGGAGCTGGTAGTTCTCCGTGCCCTTCCGGTCGACGCCGAGGATGCCGATGTGGCCGGCATGGTGGTGGCCGCAGGCGTTGATGCAGCCGGAGATCTTGATCTTCACCTCGCCCAGGTCGAGCTGCCGGTCGAGATCGGCGAAACGCTCCGCGATCTTCTGCGCCACAGGGATCGAGCGCGCATTGGCAAGGCTGCAGTAATCGAGGCCGGGACAGGCGATGATATCGGTCACGAGATCGAGATTGACGTCGGCGAGGTCCGCCTCGACCAGCGCCTTCCAGACCGCGTGGAGATCCTGCTTGCGCACGTGCGGCAGGACGAGGTTCTGGCCGTGCGTCGCACGCAGCTCGTCAAAGCTGTACTTTTCGGCGAGGTCAGCCACCAGTTCCATCTGCTCGGCCGAGATATCGCCGGGGATGCCGCCGATCGGCTTCAAGCTGATGTTGACGATGGCATAGCCGGGCGCCTTGTGCGCCACGGTCTGCCGGTCGACCCACACCGCGAAGTCCGGGTCGGACCGGTCGATATCCTCGGAAAGGCCGGTCTCGAACGACGGCGGCGCGAAGTAGGCCGCGATGCGGTCGTATTCGGCTTGCGGTACGTCCTGCGCCAGCGCCAGGAAGTTCTGGAACTCCTCCTCGACCTGGCGGCGGAACTCCTCCTCGCCCAGTTCGTGGACCAGGATCTTCATCCGCTGCTTGTGGATGTTGTCGCGGCGGGCATTGCGGTTCCAGACGCGCAGCACGGCCTGCAGGTAGGACAGGATCTGCCCGGTGGGCAGGAAATCGCGGATCTTGTAGGCAATGATGGGCGTTCGGCCCATGCCGCCGCCGGCGTAGCATTCGAAGCCGATCTCGCCCGCGTCGTTCTTCACGATGCGGATGGCGAAGTCGTGCCAGCGCAGGGCCGCGCGGTCTTCCTCGGCGGCGATCACCGCGATCTTGAACTTGCGCGGCAGATAGCTGAATTCGGGCATGAACGTGGTGATCTGCCGGATCAGCTCGGCCCAGGGGCGCGGGTCCATGATTTCGTCGGCGGCGGCGCCGGCGTACTGGTCCGCGCTGATGTTGCGGATGGATTCGCCGCTGGTCTGGATCGCGTGCATTTCCACCGTCGCCAGCTCGGCAAGGATGTCCGGCGCTTCTTCCAGCTTGATCCAGTTGTACTGGATGTTCTGGCGCGTGGTGAAATGGCCATAGCCGCGGTCATAGCGGCGCGCGATGTGCCCGAGCTTGCGCATCTGCTCAGAATTGAGCGTGCCATAGGGGATGGCGACGCGCAGCATATAGGCGTGGAGCTGCAGGTAGAGACCGTTCTTCAGCCGCAGCGGCTTGAACTGGTCGTCGTTCATGTGCCCTTCGATGCGGCGGCGCGTCTGGTCGCGAAACTCCTCGACGCGGGCATCGACCATGGCCTGGTCATACTTGTCGTACTTGTACATGTCAGATCACCCAGTTGCCGGCGGTGGGATCAGCGGGCTTGAGAGAGAGGTCCGGGCGCACGGTGGGGCCATAGGCGCGGACGCGGTCCTTGATGTGAGCGGGGCGGACCTTGCCGTCAGCCTCGGGCTCGGCGTCGATCGCATAGCCGCCGTTCACGCGGCAGGCGGCGGTTTCCGTCGCCAGGATGACATCGGCGTGCTCGTCGGCGTCCACGGCGTCCTCGACATGCAGCGACCAACCGCTGCCGTCCCACCAGACGACCGCTCCGGTCTTGAGATCGTTGCCGGTCAATATCTTCACTTCCCCAACTCCATTGCTTGCGCTTCCAGCGCCAAGGTGCGCAATTCACGTTCGGATTCGGCGCGTGCGACGTCGCCGATAACGATAAGCGCCGGGCTTTGCACCCTTTCGTCACGAACGAGATCGGCAAGACCCGCCAGCGATGCCCGCAGCACGCGCATCTCCTTGCGGGTGGCGTTCTCGATCACGGCGACCGGCACTTCAGGAGTCAACCCGTCCCCGATCAGCTTTTCGGTGATCAGCGTGGAGGTGGCGAGGCCCATGAAGATGACGAGAGTGCGGCCCTTGCCCGCCAGCCCCGACCAGTCCTGGTCGGTCAGGCCCTTGCATTGGCCTGCGACGAAAGACACGACCGAGGCATGCTCGCGATGCGTCAGCGGGATCTGCGCGGCCGCGGCGGCGCCCAGCGCGGAGGAGATGCCCGGCACGACTTCCACCGGCACGCCGGCCGCGCGGCAAGCTTCGGCCTCTTCGCCGCCCCGGCCGAAAATGAAGGGATCGCCGCCTTTGAGGCGCACGACGTCGTTGCCGGTAAGAGCCTCGCGGATCAGCAGATCGTTGATCGCCTCCTGCCTCATCGTATGGCGTGAGCGGCTCTTGGCCGCCGAGACGAGACGCGCGCCGGGCCGCGCCATCGCCAGGATCGCCGGATCGACCAGCCCGTCGTGCACGATGAGCGCGGCCGACATCAGCAGCCGGGCCGCGCGCAGCGTCAGCAGGTCGGGATCGCCGGGGCCCGCGCCTACCAGATGGACAGTCCCCACACGGCCCTGGCGGTCAATCGAGGCGGGATTCGCATGCATGGTGCGCCATGTGGCCGCGATCGCGCCAGGGTGCCAGCCAGAATGGCTTTCGAGGGGCTAAGACGAGCTTTAGGCGGCCGACGCAGGCCCTCGCCGTGCTTTGGACTGGCCCCAAACAGCAGGGTTAAGGCGGTTGCTAACCGAATCTTAATCCCGAAGCGGGACGATCCGCCTCTCTCGGGAGGACGTATATGGCCATCGGTGCCCGTTTCGAAGATATCCAGAGCGATGATGTCCTGAGTGACGTGGCAAGGCCTCGCGCGCATCGCCGCAGGCTCCTGCTTGAAACGCAGGGCGCCCTCGAATCGGGCGAGAGGACGCCGGTGGTGATTCACAACCTGTCCGAAACCGGTCTGCTCATGGAAAGCCGGACCGAACTCGAAATAGAGGAGCCCATAGATCTGGACCTGCCGGCCGGCGGTCTGGTCCGGGCGAAAGTGATCTGGGCGAGCGGCGCGCTTTACGGGTGCAGTTTCGAAAGGGCGCTTTCGGCCTACGAACTCAGCGCCGCGCAGCTGCGGGGGGCGGTCGATCCGGCCGTGGGGCTCGACGCCTCGCCCAAGGTGCGCGGGCCCGCGGCGATCGGCGGGGAAAGCCTGGGCGAACGGCTGCATCGCCTGCGCAAGCTGCGGGGCATGACCCAGGGCGAGCTTGCGGCGAGGCTCGGCGTTAGCAAGCCTACCGTGTGGGCGTGGGAACAGGACCGCGCGCGCCCCATCGAGGACCGCATCCAGCCGATCGCCGACGCGCTCGGCGTCGAGGTGGCTGACTTGCGGCCAAGCCGGACGATCGTCGGCCTGCCGGAGCTGATCGCGCGCTGCCGCGAGCAGATCGCCGATGCGGTCGAGACCACTCCCGACAAGATCAAGATCATGATCGAGCTCTAGACGGCTTCGAACCATGAGCCGGAGAGTAAAAAATGGTTAACCAGCGGATGCCTCACGAATCCGGCTTTCCGACTCTGGGCGATGGTGTTAAATATCTGATAAGAAAGAAGTAATTTAGTTGCGTTAGGTAACAGGGCTAATGCAGCGGGCTTGACTCCAACGTCCGGGGCTTTTGGCGATGAGCACGAATTTCACGGTTCAGGAAAGTTCGGCGCTTTACGGTCTGCTGGCGGAGTGCACATCGGACATCATCCTGAAGACCGACTGCGACGGCCGCATCGTTCATGCCTCGCCGGCCTTCGAACGCGCCGGTTTCCGCGTGCCCGAGGCCGGGAAGGCGCCGAACCTGCTGGACCTTGTCGAAGCTTCGCACCGCGAACAGATCGCCCGCGCGCAGGCGGACGCGCTGCAGGGGCGCGAGCACGGCGAATGGATCGAGTTCCCGGCGGTCACCGCGGATGAACGCCAGCACTGGTTCGAACTCCACATGCGCGCGCTTCGGGACGAGAAGGGCGGGATCTACGGCGCGCTCAGCGTCATGCGCAGCGTCGATGAGCGGCGCCACCTGCGGGACCAGCTTTTCGCCGCCACTTACACCGATCCTCTGACCGGGTTAACCAACCGGGCCGCCTTCATCTCGATGCTGGAGCACATGGTTGAGAAGAAGATCGAAGGCTGTCTGGCGCTTTTCAGCATCGACTTCTTCCGCACCATCAACATGAAACACGGTCAGGCCGTCGGCGACGAGGTCCTGGTGGTCTTCGCCGATCTGCTGCGCGAGATGCTCCGTTCGGAAGATATCATCTCTCGGATCGGGTCCGAGCGCTTCGCCGTGCTGCTGCCGCGCACCTCGCCGGAGCAGGCGCAGGCGATCTGCCACCGCGTGGTAACGACGCTGGCCGACCTGCGCCAGAAGATCGGCGACAGCCGCTTTGCGATCACCGCCAGCGCCAGCATCGCCCATATCGGCGATAACCTCGACAGCACGATAGAGCGCGCCGAACTCGCCCTGTTCTGCGCCAAGGCCAAGGGCAGGAACCGTCTTGAGATGGAGAAGGCCAGGCCGGTTTCGACGCATTGAGCGTGCGTTGCGAGCACAACCATTCCGTTCATGTCGATGAAAAACGTGCTTTTTACCTTTCCCCCGGCCCTTCACCGCCTCGCAATGCCTCGACCAGTTCCCGCAGAGCCTCGCCCTGGCGCAGATTGATGTCCCGTTGGGGAAAGGGGATCTCGATGCCGTTTTCGCGGAACAGGTGCCAGAGATTCTTCAGCACCGCGGACCGAACGTTGCCTGTGCCTTCCTCCGGGTCGGTGATCCAGCAGTGGACGATGAAGTTCACCGAGTTCTCGCCGTAGGAATCCAGCCAGGCTGTCGGCGGCGGCGCCTGGAGCACGCGCTTCACGTTGCGCGCGGCCTCTATCATCAGTTCCTCGGCCTTCACGATGTCCGAGTTGTAGGAGATGCCCACTGGAACCTGGATGCGCACGTTCTTGCTGGAATAGGACCAGTTCTCGACCTGGTTGATCATCAGGTTCTCGTTCGGGATCAGGTATTCCTTCTGCTCGCGCGTGGTGAGCGAGACGGCGCGGATGCCGATCTTGCGGATCTGGCCGAAGGTGTAATTGCCGCCCTGGTCGGTAATGGCGATGACGTCGCCCGGCTTGATCGACTTGTCCATCAGCAGGATGATCCCGGCGATGAGATTGCCGAAAGTCTTCTGCAGGCCGAAACCGATGGCCAGGCCGAAGGCGCCCGAGAAGACGGCCAGCGCCGTCAGGTCTATCCCCAGCACGTCGATGCCGATCAGAATGGCGATCACCCAGATAACAAGGCTGACCAGCTTTTCGGCAAGCAGCCGCTGGCTCATGTCGAGGCGGCTGGCGCGGGAGATGATCCGGCTGGAGAAGCGGCTCGCGGCCCAGGCGGCGGCGATGACCAGCGCGAGCACCAGCGTGATGACGGCCATGTCCCAGACCGAGATGCGCGTGGAGCCGACCTTTACGGCAAGGTTGTCGAGCGTATCGATCAGCCTGCCGATCGTGTTGCTCTGCGAGGCGACGACGTTCTTCAGGCCTTCCGCGCCGGCTACGGGCTGATCGACAAACTGGGTGACGGTGGCCGTCGGTGTCGGAGGCGGGATGCTGGCAGCCGCCTGCGTGGCGTCCGCGACAGGCTCGGTCGCCGCGCTCATCGGCCGGCCATCCGGCCGAGCGCCTGTTCTATGTCCGCGATGAGGTCGGCCGGGTCCTCCAGGCCGATCGAGAGGCGCACGCCGAAGCGGTCGGCGGGATCGCCGCCGCCGGGCGGCCAGGCCATGCAGTTGCGGTGCTTCGCCGGTTCGATCGGCAAGGCGAGGCTTTCAAATCCGCCCCAGGAATAGCCGATGCCGAACAGCTCCAGCGCATCGACGAAGCGGTTGCGGCCGGCTGCGTCGCCGCCCTTCAAAACGAAGCTGAACAGACCGCAGCCGCCGGTGAAGTCCCGTTTCCACAAGTCGTGGCCGGGCGCACCGGGGAGCATCGGGCACAGCACTTGCGCCACTTCCGGCCGTGCGGAAAGCCACCGGGCGATCCCGAGAGCCGCTGCCGTTTCCTGCCTGAGCCGGACGTCGAGCGTCCTGAGCCCCCGTAGCGCCAGCGCGGCATCGTCGGGCGACACCACCGTGCCAAGCTGCTGCGCGCGCTGGCGCAGCCGGGCGTAAAGGTCCGGACCGGCGCTGGCGCTGCCCATCATCAGGTCGGAATGGCCGCCGACGTGCTTGGTCAGCGCCATCAGGGTCACGTCGATCCCCTTTTCGAGCGCGGCGAAGCCGAGCGGGCTGGCCCAGGTATTGTCGAGCACTGAAGTGGCGCCCCTGTCGCGGGCGATGCGGGCGAGGGCGGGCAGGTCGCAGACTTCCATCGAGAGGCTGCCCGGCGCCTCGAGCAGCACGGCGCGCGTTCTTTCGCAGAACAGCGCCTCGTAGGCGGGCAGGTCGAGCGGATCGAAGAAGCGCGCCTCGATGCCGAAGTCGTGGAGCAGCCCCTTGCCCATGGTCCGGGTCGGGTCATAGGCATTATCGGTCATGAGCACGACATCGCCCGGCCGCAGCAGAGTGAGGAGCACGCCGGCAATGGCGGCGACGCCCGAAGGATAAAGCACCGTGCCCGCGGCTCCCGGCTCGATCCGGGTCAGCGCCTCGGACAGCGCCCATTGCGTAGGTGCGCCGCGCCGGCCGTAGAAGAACCGCCCGTCCTCGTTGCGGCGCGGCGCCTGGGCGAGGGCGGCGGTGTTCTCATACAAGTGAGTGCTGGCGCGCCAGACCGGCGGGTTGACCACCGCTCCGGTCCATTCCTTGCGCCTGCCGGCTCCGACGAGCTTGGTTGCCGCTGCCTTTCGGTCCAGCCCATTGTTATCGCTCAAGGTCATCTCCGCTACCCGCGCGGAAAACCTTAGCCCGCCGCGCGTTGGGGGTCGAGAGGCAAGCTGCCGGCCTGCAGGGGCAAGAGCCGCGCGGCCTCGATCTCGCTGGCGGCCAGCGGCTCGAAATTGCGAGGGCCGGCATCGATGCGCAGCGGGGCGAGACCCGCGCCGTCCCGGGGGATGCCGACGGTGAAGACGCGGCGCAGGGCAGTGCCGTCCTCGGCGACAAGGCAGAAGCGGGCAAGCGGCACGAAGAAGGCGCCGCCGCCCCGGCGCAGGGCGCGTATCGCGGGCAGCGGGATCTGCATCTCGCCTTTCAGCTCTGCCTCATCGCCTGCCGCGAGGCCGGGCAGCCTGTGGAGGGCAGGAAGGCTGTCGGGCTGCGGCGCAAGCTGCGCCTCCCGGGTGAGCGAGGCATGAGCGGAAATCAGGTCGCCCGACAGCCTCAGCGCAGGGCACGACGAAGTTGCCCTGATCCGGATCCGGTACTGCAGCGTCGCGTAGAAGAGCGACAGCCGCATCGTGACCGGCTCCAGCACGAGCGAAATGTCGTCCTGCACTGCGGCGGGGCCGCGGCTGGTCGGCGAAAACGCCGGCGCGGGAAGCGGCCGCGCCGGCGGGCGAGCGGGGGCGGCTTCCGGCTCCGGAGCCGGGACCGGCCTGTCGGCATGGTCGGAGGGCTGCCGTTCCGGCGTTTCTTCCCACTCGAGAGCTTCGGGCCGGCGGCGCCGCGACCGGAGCAGCCCGGCGGCGATGACGGCGACAGCAGCCGGTATCGCCCACCACCACGTCGGCCAGCCCGTCTCTGCGGCTGGTGCTGGGGCGGCGGCGCTTTCGTCCGGCACGGCGGAAGGTTCGATGGGTGCCGGTGCCTGGCTTGGCGCGGGTTCCGGCAAGGCGGCCGCCGCAGAAGGAGACGGCGCCGGAGATGCCGCTTCAGGAGCCCCGCCGGCTCGCGGCCGGCTCGAGGTGCCGGGCGCGGGCGTCGGGGATGCCGGGATCTGTTCGGCCGATGCCGGTGTCGCGCTCGCCGGCGGCACGGGCAGGGGGGTAATTATCGGGACCGGGGCGGGAGCCGGTCGAGCTTCCGGTTCCGCCGGGCGCACGACCGGGTTCTGTGCGTCGACCGGGCCTTCCGCCTTGGGCGCCGAGGTCTTGTCGGATTCGGGCAGGCTCCATGTGTTGAGCGACTGGGCGCTCGCCAGCGCCGGCAGGCTCGCCAGTGCCACGAAGGGAATGGTCAACGAAGGAATCTTGAAACGGCCCCGCATGACCGCCCCCATCAGAGCACTTCCGCTGAACGGCAAGTTAATGCGTCAGGCCGTGGCGGCAAGTCGTTTTTCGATGAGGCCGAACAGCCGTGTCCCCGCGACAAGCGGCTTGTCATCTCGGCCGGTTGGCGTCATGGCCCTGCTATGAGCGAAACCCCTGCGAAACCCCTTCATCTCGGCCGGCAGAGCGCGCTTCCCGCTTCTCCCGACGAGGCGGTGCTGGACTATGTGGCCAACCCGCGCGCCGGCTCGCCGTACATGGTACGCTTTGCCGCGCCGGAATTCACGTCCCTGTGCCCGGTAACCGGGCAGCCCGATTTCGCGCACCTCGTGATCGACTACGCGCCGGATCAGACCATTGTCGAATCGAAAAGCCTCAAGCTGTTCCTCGGCGCGTTCCGCAATCATTGCGGCTTTCATGAGGACGTGACGGTCGGCATCGGCCAGCGCCTCTTCGGAGAGATGCGGCCGCACTGGCTGCGGATCGGCGGCTACTGGTACCCGCGCGGCGGCATTCCCATCGACGTGTTCTGGCAATCCGGCCCCGTGCCGGAGGGTCTTTGGGTGCCCGACCAGGGCGTGACGGGCTATCGCGGGCGGGGCTAATCCGCGGCGGCGAAGCTTGCTTCCATTCTGCTGAGATCGACCGTGCCTTTGCTGAGCGCCGCCAGCTGGCGGTTGGTCAGGCATTCGGCGTGGATGGTGGGATATTCCGCCCGCATCGCCTCTTCGCTCTGGACGGCATCGTCCAGCCGCGCGGAGCACTCGGTGTGCGTCGCGAAGGTTTCAACCGGAGTGCGGAGCCGCTGGCAGGCCGTCCCGTCGTCGCTGCAGCCGAAGAGGGCCAGGGCAATCAGCGTCGCGCTCATGCATCGCCTCCTTTCATGGGGGGACAACGAGAAAAGGGTATGTCCGTATCCCTGAACCCGGACATATTCCTGCCAGGTCCTGCGATCTTTGATCCGCGTCACCTTGAATGTCGGCACTATCGGGCCCGGGTGTAAAAAAGCCCATCCCGGTCCCTCCCGTTCACGGGAGGAGAGCACCTGCGCCGATCGAAGGCAGCGCGGATCCAGCCCTCCCGCCAGCGGCGGTGGGCGTTTTACACTGCCGTTTCGGGAAACCTGGACACGACAGGACCCCCGCTGGCGAATGCGGGATAACGCCGGAGGAGAAACGCAAAGGCACGCGAAGGAGATCGGGCCGGCGTTGAGGGCGCCCTTATGCCGGGGCGCGGAAGGACTGCTGGGATGTGCGAGTGGCCGGGTTGGCAGCAGCACGGACCGGCACGGCCCTTCGGGACGGTTCGTGTCCGGCGCATAGGGCTCGCAGGTGAGCGCCGGAACCTGAAG
>DATEJH010000090.1:0-25952 GCA_035278205.1 Novosphingobium sp.
CCGAGCGGCGGGCCAGCACGTGGATGGTACAGGCGGTGTAGGGCGGCCCGGCGTCCGGACCGCCCTCCGTCTGCTCTCTACCCTCCGTGGCTCGCCAGCGCCGCGAGCAGCAGCAGGGCGACGATGTTGGTGATCTTGATCATCGGGTTCACCGCCGGGCCGGCCGTGTCCTTGTAGGGATCGCCCACGGTGTCGCCGGTCACCGCCGCCTTGTGGGCCTCGGAGCCTTTGCCGCCGTGATTGCCATCCTCGATGTACTTCTTGGCGTTGTCCCACGCGCCGCCGCCCGAGGTCATCGACACGGCGACGAACAGGCCGCCGACTATGACGCCGAGCAGCAGCGCGCCGAGCGCGGCGAAGCCGGCCGCCCGATCGCCCGCGACGGCGCTGATCACGAAATAGACGGCGATCGGCGCCAGCACCGGCAGCAGCGATGGCAGGATCATCTCCTTGATCGCCGCCTTGGTGACGAGGTCCACCGTCTTGGCATAGTCCGGCTTCGAGGTGCCGGCCATGATACCGGGATCGTTGCGGAACTGGTCGCGCACGTCGATCACCACGTCACCGGCGGCGCGGCCGACCGCGGTCATGCCAAGGGCTCCGAAGAGGTAGGGCAGCAGCGCTCCCAGCAGCAGGCCGACGATCACGTAGGGGTTCTCCAGGCTGAAATCGACGTCCAGCTCGGGGAAGAATTCGCGAAGATCGGTGGTGTAGGCAGCGAAGAGGACCAGCGCGGCAAGGCCGGCCGAACCGATGGCATATCCCTTCGTGACGGCCTTGGTGGTGTTGCCCACGGCGTCGAGCGCGTCGGTCTTCTCGCGAACCGCGTCGTCGAGCCCAGCCATCTCGGCGATGCCGCCGGCATTGTCGGTCACGGGGCCATAGGCGTCGAGCGCGACCACCATGCCCGCCAGCGCCAGCATTGCGGTCGCGGCATAGGCGATGCCGAGCAGGCCGGCGAGCTGGTAGGTGATGATGATGCCGGCGACGATGACGAGCGTCGGCAGCGCGGTCGACTCCAGGCTGACGGCAAGGCCCTGGATCACGTTGGTGCCGTGCCCGGTCTCCGATGCCCTGGCGATCGAGCGGACCGGGCGGAAGTTGGTGCCGGTGTAGTACTCGGTGATCCAGATGATCAGGCCGGTGATCACGAGGCCAAGTAAAGCGCAATAGAAGAGGACGCGGCCGTTGAAGTCCGTGCCCGGAATGACCGCTTCCATGTCGCCCAGGGCATACTGCGTCGCGAACCAGATGGCCGGGATAGAGAGCACCGCGGTGACCAGGAAGCCCTTGTACATGGCACCCATGATGTTGTTCGAGCCGCCAAGGCGCACGAAGTACGTGCCGATGATCGAAGTGACGATGCACACGCCCCCGATCAGCAGCGGGAGAGCCATCATCGGCATCAGCAGGTCCCCCACGCCTTTCATCAGCAGGGCGGTGAGAACCATGGTGGCGCCGACGGTGACGACGTAGGTTTCGAACAGGTCGGCGGCCATGCCGGCGCAGTCGCCCACGTTGTCTCCCACGTTGTCGGCGATCACGGCGGGGTTGCGGGGGTCATCCTCCGGTATGCCGGCCTCGACCTTGCCCACGAGGTCAGCCCCGACATCGGCCGCCTTGGTGAAGATACCGCCGCCAAGACGCGCGAAGATCGAGATCAGCGAGGCGCCGAAAGCGAGCGCGGTCAATGCCTGGACCACGGTACGATCGTCACCGCCGACGGTATGGCCGGCCGGTCCGGTCAGGAACCAGTAGAACACCGAGATGGCGAGCAGGGCCAGGCCTGCAACGAGCATGCCGGTGATGGCGCCCGCGCGGAAGGCCAGCGTCAGGCCGGGCTGCAGTCCGGTCTGCGCCGCAGCGGCGGTACGCACGTTGGAACGCACCGAGATGTTCATGCCGATAAAGCCGGCCAAGCCCGAAAGGATCGCGCCGATCACGAAGCCGAGCGCCGAGATCGCGCCCAGCGTCACGGCAATGATGACGGCGACGACCACGCCGACCATGGCGATCGTGGAATACTGGCGCTTCAGGTAAGCTTGCGCGCCCTCCTGAATAGCGGCTGCGATTTCCTGCATTTTCTCGTTGCCGGCTGGAGAGCCCAGCACCTGACGGCTGGTGACGAAGCCATAGACGATGGCCAGAAGTCCCAGGACAATTGCGATCGTGACTGGATTCACGTAACGCCCCCTTCCCAATGTGAGTTCGTTATCTCGACGGGTTTTCCCGTTCGAAGGCGCAAGGGCTATAGAGAAGAATCAAGGCTGGCAAGCGACTTGTCCCCAGGCAAGCGGCCGATCGCAAACCGTTTCCTGCGCTTCGCAGCCCGGATCAGTGCTCGTAGCCGAGCTTCTCGGGAAGCGTCACCGGCTTGCCGTCAAGGGTCAGCGCCAGCCCGGCGCCTGCCCTGACTTCCCCGATGATGGTGACATCGCAGCCGAGCCCGGCGGCGGTCTCCCGTATGCTTGCGGTCCGTTCGGCCGGTGCGGCGAAAAGCAGGCAGTAATCGTCCCCGGCCGTCATTGCGGCCATGCGAGCGGCAAGATCGCCGCCTGAGACTTCGAGCGCGGCGTCGGAAAGCGGGACCATGTCCGCGGCGATCGCAAGAACGGCTTTGCTGGCGTCGGCCATGCGCCGCGCGTCCACGAGCAGGCCGTCCGAGACGTCCATCATCGCGCTGACGAGAGGAGCGAGCGCGATACCAAGGGAAGGGACCGGAGCAGGGCGGCGATAACGTGCGGCAAGCCATTCGGCTGCCGCGATTACCGGCTCGGGTGAGGGCGGCATTTTCCTGAGGATCGCGAGGCCCAGCCCGGCATCGCCGATGGTCCCGCTTACCCACAGGCGGTCACCGGGCATTGCCCCGGACCGCGAGGGCACGACGGAGGCATTCGGCCCTCGCCCGAAGGCCGTCAGCGAAAAGCTGCGAGGCGCTTCGTCCGGCATGCGTACGGTGTCGCCGCCGAGCAGGGGAATGCCGAAATGAAGGCTGGCCTGTTTCAGTCCTGCAAGGAAATCGCGGTCCCACGCACTGTCGCCCAGCGCGTAGGAAACCAGGCAGCCGATCGGCTTTGCCCCTTTCGCCGAGAGATCGGAGACATTCACGGCGACGAGTTTCCATGCCACATCGGCCGCAGGATCGTCGGGCAGGAAGTGAACGGCCTCGACCATCGTGTCCATGGTCAGGACGAGGTTTTCTCCGCCGACTTCGATTACGGCCGCATCATCGTCGAGACCGCGTGCCGCCGGATCGGTGGCAATCGCGCGCAGGGCTTCGATGAAGGCGAATTCGGAAGTCATGTCCCGACCATGGCGGCGCGGGCGCGCCGAGTCGAGAGGTCAGCGAACGGCCTTCGCCACCGCGTCCAGGACGCCGTTGACGAACTTCGCCTCGCGCTCCTCGAAAAAGGCGTGCGCGACGTCGACATATTCAGTGATCGCGGCGCCAGTCGGCACGTCCGCGCGCGCCATCAGTTCCCAAGCGCCGCAACGCAGAATTTGAAGCGTGGTCTTGTCCAGGCGGGCCAGGGACCAGCCTTGCGCAAGCTTGCCGGTCAGCACCTCGTCGATTTCGTCGCGGCGAGCGATGACTCCCTTTACCACATCATCGAAGAACGCGGTCTCGGCCTCGGCGTACTGATCTTCGTCGATCTCGGCGCCAAGACGGTGCCGGTGGAATTCGTCGAGCAGGGAGGCGGCGGGCGTCCCTTCCATATCATGCTGATACAGCGCCTGCACCGCAGCGAGGCGGGCGACGGAGCGGGCTTTGGAGCGAGCGTTCATTGGCCGAGCCTTACCTGTATCGAGCGCGCATGTGCGGGAAGCCCTTCCGCGTCGGCAAGCGCCACGGCAGCAGGGCCTATGCCCTCCAGCGCGGCCTGATCGAGTTGGATGAAGCTGGTGCGCTTCATGAAATCGAGGACCGAGAGGCCCGAAGAGAACCGCGCCCGCCGTCCGGTCGGCAGCACGTGATTGGGACCGGCGACGTAATCGCCGACCGCTTCCGGCGTCATACGGCCCAGGAAAACCGAGCCGGCATGGCGGATCGCGCGCATCAAGGGCTCGGGATCGTCGGTTGCGATCTCCACGTGCTCCGCAGCAAGGGCAGTGGCGAGGGCCGGGGCTTCGTCCAGGCTGTCGACGACAATGATGACGCCGTTGTCGATCCAGCTCCTCCGGGCCGTTTCTGCCGTGGCGAGAACAGCAAGCTCGGTCTCGACAGCGGCAGCCACGGCCTCGCCGAACGCGGCATCGTCGGTGATCAGGATCGACTGCGAAGTCGGGTCGTGCTCGGCCTGGCTGAGCAGATCGGCGGCGATCCGATGCGGCTCATTCTTGGCGTCGGCGATCACGAGAATCTCGCTGGGGCCGGCGACCATGTCGATGCCGACGACGCCGTAGAGTTGGCGCTTGGCCTCCGCCACCCAGGCATTGCCGGGGCCGGTCACGACATCGACAGGCGCGATCCTGGCGGTGCCATAGGCCAGCGCACCAACCGCATGGGCGCCGCCTACGCGCCAGATTTCATCCACGCCGGCAAGGTGTGCCGCGGCGAGCACAAGCGGATTGACTTCGCCCTTCGGGGTGGGCGTGACGACGACAAGACGTTCGACGCCGGCAACCTTGGCAGGAATGGCGTTCATCAGCAGCGAAGAGGGATAGGCCGCGCGGCCGCCCGGCACGTAGAGACCCGCCGCATCGACCGGGCGCCAGATCGCGCCGAGCCTCACGCCCGCCGCATCGGTGTAGTCGCGGTCTTCCGGCAGTTGCGCCGCGTGATAGTCGCGAATGCGCTTCGCTGCGAGTTCGAGAGCTTCGCGCAACTCCGGCTTGAGAACAGCAAACGCGGCGCGGCATGCCTCGGCCTCGATCGCCCAACCGCTCTGATCCAGATCGTGGCCATCGAAGCGCTGCGTGTACTCGGCAAGCGCGGTATCACCGCGCTGTCGCACGGAGCCAAGGATTTCGGTGACATCGCTGGCAACATCGACGGCGCTTTCGCGGCGATCGGCGACGACGCGCCGGAAGGCTTCCGGAAAGCCTTCGTCCCTTGTCGAAAGTCTGAGCATCAGCCCGCCTTCTCTTCCGCCACCAGCGCGCGGAAGCGCTCCACGAGGGCGGCAACGCGCTCGTCGGTCTTGAGCGCGGCGCGGTTGACGATCAGGCGTGCGGAGATTTCGAGGATATGGCTCGTCTCGACGAGGCCGTTCTCCTTGAGCGTGCGGCCGGTCGAAACGAGATCGACGATGCGGCTCGACAGGCCAAGCGAGGGCGCCAATTCCATCGCACCGTTGAGTTTCACCACCTCGGCTTGGACTCCCAGCTTCTCGAAGTGACGGCGAGTGAGGTTCGGATACTTGCTGGCGATGCGCAAGTGCGACGGCAGCGGGCCGCCTACCTCGCCCACCGGTTCCGCAACCGAAAGGCGGCAATGCCCGATGTCGAGATCCACCGGGGCGTAGAGGTCGGGGTAAGCGAACTCCTCAACCACATCCGAACCGACAATCCCGGCCTGGGCCGCACCATGCGCCACGAACGTCGCGACGTCGAAGGCGCGGACGCGGATCAGGCGCAAGCCGCCGCCTTTACAGGCGAAGGAAAGTGCGCGCGACTTCTTGTCGTGGAATTCCGCGTCGGGCACCACCCCCGCGCGCGCCATCAACGGCAGCGCCTCGTCGAGGATCCGGCCCTTGGGCACGGCAAATGTCAGCGGATTGGGCATGAGCCGGGCATTTAGGCGCGAGAAGGTGAAAGGGCAACGGCGAAAGACGACATGAGAGCGGCGGCATGGCGCCGCTGCTTTAAAGGTGATCGCGCACGCCAGGGATCGAGCGGCTGAACGCCTGAAGCCCTATTCGCCCGGCGCTCGTGCCTTGATGGCCAATGCGTGGACTCGCTGGCCGGGAATGTCACCCAGGGCGGCGTTGACCATGCGCTGGCGCTGCAGGCGAGGAACCCCGGCGAACCGTACACTCTCGATCACGATCGTGAAATGCGATTCGCCGCTGCCGTCATCCCCCGCATGGCCGTGGTGGTTAGCGGAATCATTGACGATATCCAGTCGGGTGGGGGCGAAAGCGGCATTCAGAAGCTGCCGCATTTCTTGCGCGATCGGTCCAGTCATGGCTTTCATTTAGACGCACGAGCCTCCATCTTGAAGCCGGTGAAGTACAGCAGGTTTCATGGACGGCACGAATCCCGCGGGCGGGAATGCGATTGGCCCGGGTGCGGCGAAGCAGGCGAGTTCCGCGCTCCGGGGCTGCAACCCTCCGGTTTCGATGGCCCCGGCAACTATCGCTGGTTCTGCCTCGATCACGTACGCGAATTCAATGCCGGGTACGACTACTTCGACGGCATGAATCCCGAGGAAATAGTCCGCGCGCAATCTCCCCTCCATGCGTGGGAGGCGCAGAGCCGCGCCTTTCGGCCCGATGCGGGTGTGGACGGGGTTCCGCGCTGGGCCGATTTTTCCGATCCGCTCGAGGCGATCAGTTCCAGGGCGCGAGCCCACGTGAGGCGTCGCCACGCAGACCTGAAGCCAGAAACCCGGCGCTTCACGCCTAACGAGAGGCGGGCGCTGGACGTCCTTGGCCTCGATGGCCAAGTCGATCGCAGAGGGCTGCGCCAGCGTTACACCCGGCTGCTGCGCAAGTACCACCCCGATCACAATGGCGGGGACCGCAGCCATGAGGCGCGGTTGCAACTTGTGGTGGAGGCTTATCAGTTGCTGCGCCAGGCGGCGGCTTTCGGCTAACCCCCGCGCAGGGCTTTCCAGCGAGCGGCCCCGTCCTTGCCATAGATGCGCGCCACGTCCTTGCCCGAGTAGAAATTTTCGAACCGCGCCGGACCTTCGGGGAGCACGACCCAAGGCAGCTTGCTGCAGGTGAAGATGTGGACGTCAGGCGGGCATATGTCCGGGTTGTCGAGGGTGCCGACGCGAATGAAAGCCGCCTTCTCGCCGGCACCGGCATAGTGGCTCCAGAGTGCGATCCGGCAATGGGGGCAGCGGAATATGGCCTGACCTCTGCCGCTGGCCGACGGCGTGTCGATCCGATCAGGGGCTTGCCCAAGCAGTTCTACCTGGTCGGTTTCGATTACCGCATTCAGGGCGAACGCCGATCCGGTCTCGCGCTGACACCAACGACAGTGGCAGCAGTGCACGACGATGGGGCCGGAGTGGAGCCGGTAGCGGACCCTGCCGCAATCGCAGCCGCCCTCTGTGAAAGCAGGCATGTCAGTCCGGCTCGCAGATCGTCTTGAGCTGGTCCGCGCGGGTAGCCCCCGGCCATCGGGGAAGCCCATCTCCTCGTGCTGCTGCCGCATTTGCCCGTGCCAGGGCAAAATGGGGACGCTGTCGGACATCCTGGGCTCCTGCCTGGGGGTTCAGTCTCGGTCTGGAGCGCCGAGAGGAAAGAAGGCCCGGTACGGTCGGGCTTCCTCGACGCACCGCGCGACGGCCGAAAGCCGGAGAAGATGCGCGCGCCAGTTCCTCAGTCGCGGATACTCGCCCGAAATCGGATGCACCCAGTCCGCATAGAAGAGCGAAGGAGCCGCCGCGCATTCGATCAGGGTCACATGCTTAACTGGCGGATAGGACCGCAGCCAGTTCTCGAGCCAGGCGTAGCTTTTCTCCAGCCGCGCACGGTTTTCCTCTACCCTTGCCAGGTCCGGCTGCGCAGCATTGCGCAGGTATTCACCAACGACGCTCTGCACCGGGTCCATGACATAGTTGTCGAACACCCGGTCGAGCATCCGCACGCTGATGGCGGCATCGGGGTCGCTGGGGATCAGACTTTGCCGATTGGCGTGGTGTCGGGCGATGTAGTCGATGATCGAGGTAGCCTCGAAAAACAGGTTCTCGCCGTCCTTGAGCACCGGGAACTTGCCTAGTGGTCCGGCGGACTGGACCACCGCGACATTGCCGGGATGATCGGGGTCGACCATTCGGAAATCGAAATCCACTTCATTGGCGTAAAGCGCAATCAGCGCTTTCCAGGTGTAGGAGGAGAACGGGTGGCCGTAGAGGACCAGCGTCACGATGTTACTCTCCACAAGGGACGGTAAGCGCTTCGAGGATATGGCCGTCCGGATCTTCGAAATAGACTCCGCGGCCGCCACTGTTGTGATTGATCTGGCCGGAATGCCTGCGGGCCGGATCGGCCCAGTACTGGAGGTCCTTCGCCCTGATCCTTGCGAGGATTGCATCGAATTCCGGCTCACTGACCAGAAAAGCGTAATGCTGCGGCGCCACGGCTCCTTCCCCCTCCGCAAAGTCCAGAGAGACGCCGTTCGCCGCCTTCACCATCCGAAAGTGGAAGACGTCCTTCGGCTCGGGCAATCCGAACATCCCGGCAAGGAAATCCGCCGAACGGTAGCGGTCGGTGCACCACACTATGGTGTGGTTGAGCGCGACGGTCACGCGGAGATTCCCGCTCGCGCGGCTTCGATGGCGCCGACGTCGATCTTCCTCATTCCCATCATGGCCTCGAACGCGCGTTTGGCCGCGGCCTGATCCGCACCCGAAACAGTTTCGGCGAGCACGCGGGGCGTGATCTGCCACGACAGCCCCCACTTGTCCTTGCACCAGCCGCACATGCTCTCCTCACCGCCGTTGCCGACGATCGCGTTCCAATAGCGGTCGGTTTCTTCCTGGTCCTCGGTGAGCACCTGGAAGGAGAACGCCTCGCTATGCGAGAACTGGGAGCCGCCGTTCAGACCGATGCACGGGATGCCCATGACGGTGAATTCCACCGTCAGCACGTCTCCCCGTCGACCATCCGGATAATCGCCAGGCGCACGGTGGACCGCCGTGACTTTCGTATCGGGGAAGGTGGCCGCGTAAAAATCGGCGGCCTCTTCGGCATCGCCGTTGTACCAGAGACATACCTGATTCTTGGTGGTCATTTCCTCATCTCCGCGATCAGAGTGTTGTCGATGGCCTTGGCGGCTTTGTAGGCCGCACGTGACTGAATGCGTTCCGCATAGCCGACGAAGGCCGGGCGCGGCGGCATGATGCCGAAGTTGAGGCCCCAATCGACCGCGCTGCCGACATAGACATCGGCCATGGTGAAGCGGTCGCCGCAGATCCACTTCACTTCTTCCAGATGCGCTTCGAGAGTGGTCATCGTTCGCTCGAAGCTGCCCCAGCCGGTCATGGCTTCCTGCTGGGGCGAAGGTTCGAACCTGAGGTTGCGCGAAGTGATCGCCTGCTCGACCGGACCCGCGGCGAAGAAAGTCCAGCGATAATAGTCCGCCATCTCCGCGTCGTTGGGTAGCAGCCCGGCCTCCGGGTGCATCTCGCCGAGATAGAGGCAGATCGCGGCCGCTTCGGTGACGACACGGTCGCCATCTTCGGCATGGTGCACCAGAGTGGGTACCTTGCCCATGGGATTGACGGCAAGAAAGCCGGCGGGCTTCGCCTTCCAGTCCACAAGGACCTGGTCGTAATCGGCGCCCGCTTCATGCAGAGCCCAGCGGGCGATCTGCCCGCGCGACATGGGGTTGGTGTAGAAGGTGTAGTCGGCCACGATCCCGTCTCCCAAAAGTTTTTGGTCAGCGGAGAACATGCGTAGAACATGGTCCCCGCGTCAACGGCAATTCGCTCAGTCGCCTTTCGGACCCACCAGGCCGAAACCGGCACCTTGCGGATCCAGTCCGATGACAATCCAGTTCCCGCCGGGAACCTCCATAGGCCCTACCAGTACCTGCCCGCCGCCCGCTTCGATCTTCGTTTTTGCTTCGCCGATCGAAGGTACGCCGAAGTAGAACATCCACATGGCCGGCTGCTGCGGGTTCATCCGCGGAGTGACAGCACCCAGCCGCGCGCCGTGATGATCGATGAAGCAGTAGTCGCCCATCTCGCCCATCGGCATCGTCTCATTGAATTCGAAGCCGAAGTGCCGCGCGTAGAAGTCAATCGAGGCAGCCTGGTCAGGGCTTGTCAGTTCGTTCCAGCGCACCCGCTGCACTTCCGTTGCCGAGAAGACGTCACTTGCAGCGTCCTCTTTGCCGGCGGGCGGGACAGGGGTCATGATATAGATGGGAATACCCTGCGGATCGGCGAGCATGGCGATCCGGCCGACCGGCAGATCCATGGCCGGCACCAGCACTTTGCCGCCTTCCTTTTCGATCGCGGCGACCTCCGCGTCGACGTCGGTCACATAGAGGTAGGGCATCCAGCAGGGCCGGGCGCCGTGCGAGATCATTTCGCCGGTCAGCTTGAGAACGCCGCCGGCCATTCCGCCGTCGGAGCGTTGGATCATGCGGTAATCCATGCCCCCGGCTTCGGGAGAGGGTTGTCCCGCGATTTTCCAGCCGAGCACCGAGCCATAGAACGCCGCCGCCCCATCAGGATCGGTGGTCAGGAGCTCGTACCAGATGAAGCTTCCAGGAGGACTGGCCATGGTCACGCCTCCACCGTTGGCTGGGTGAGTTCGACTAAGGGCGTGAAGCTGCCGTAGATCATGCGCTTGCCGTCGAACGGCGGTTTCGCGTCCGGATTTTGATCCATGAACTTCTTCATCCGCTCATCCTGCATCATCTTGCCATGAGCTGAGTCACAAGCCTCGCGCGAGGACCATTCGACGAAGGAGAAGACCACGATCTCGCCGGCTTCAGCTTTCACCGATCGGAAGAAGTCGGTCTGTTTTCCCTGCGGGACATCATCCTGCCAGGCTTCGATCACGCGGCGGGCGCCGTAGTCCTTCATTATGTCCCACATACCCGTCGCTGCCTCACGATAGGCTTCCTTGTTGCCTTCTGGAACAGGCACGACGAAGGCCTGGACGTACGCGCCGGCGACATGCTCGCCTTCCTCCACGATCGGCTGGAACCCGCCATAGATCATGCGTGTGCCGTCAAAAGGCATCGGGTTCTTTTCGGGATCGAAACGGTCGTCGGACTTCGCCAGTTCGTCCATGCGGCCCGTCATCGCCTGCCGAGTTGCCTTGTCGGGCCATTCGATCCAACTGAACACGACCGCTTCGTCGTCCTTGCACTCGACCGCGCCGAAGAAATCTGTCGTGTGGCCTCTCTCGACATTGTCTTGCCAGCATTCGATGACACGAGCGGCGCCATGGTCCACGAAGACCGCGTCGCCGAGCCTGGCGTGCTCCATGAACTTCTGCTTGTTCGCGGTGGGGACCGCAATCACGAAACCGTCAATGTAGGACATGATCTGCCTCCTTCGGGGGGTAAGTGGCTACTCGTGTCTTGATCGGCGCCTGGGGCGCCGGTCTTTCGGGTCAGTTCGCAGGTTCGGCGTATCCGGCCATCTGGTCTGCAAGCGCACGCTGAAATGCCGGACGTCCTTCGCCGCGTGCCTTGTAAGCAGAGAGAGCGGGGAACTGCGCCAGGATATCGGTGTGGTCGATATTGCGTAGAACAGTGACCATCATGATGTCGGCGACGGAGAAGCGGCCGGCGAGCCAGTCCTTTTCTCCCAGCGAGTCCTCGGTGCTTTTCAGCCGCGCGCAGGCCAGTTCGAGCGCGGAGGGGCGGGCTTCCTTCGCCCACGCCTGGCCCGCCTGGAACACGTCCAGGTTGACGATCTGCATGAGCATCGGCTCGACGCTGTTGAGCGCGGCGATGAGCCAACTCGTCGCGGCCCAGCGTCCAACGGGATCGCGGGGCAGCAGCCTCTCGTCCTGCTCACCCAGGTAGAGCAGGATCGCGCCGCTTTCGAACAAGCGCACATCGGCATCGGCAAAGGCCGGAACCTGGCCAAAAGGCTGCCAGTCGCGATAGCCTTCCGGCCGCGGCGCGAAAACGTCCAGGGGCTGGACCCGGTAGGGGCGGCCGACCTCTTCCAGCGCCCACCGGATGCGGATATCCCGAACCCTGCCGCGGGCGAAGTCCGGTACGTTGTCGAACGTCGTGACGACGGTCTTCGCGGTCTGGTCCACGGGCATCTGATCCTCTCCCTTGCAGTGGTTCAGGCAACATGTTCGGCGGATACTTCGCCCGAAGCGGCGGCAGGATCCATCCACATGACTTCCCAGACGTGGCCGTCCGGATCGGCGAAGCTGCGGCTCATCATGAAGCCATGGTCCTGTGACGGATTGATGTCGGCAGTGCCGCCGTTCCCGCCCGCCGCGTCGGCAAGTTTGTTCACTTCCTCGCGATTGCGGCAGGAGAGACATAACATGACTTCGCTCGATCCCATATCGGGGATCGGCCGGCTGGTGAACGTCGCCCATTTCGCGTGCGTCAGGATCATCACGAAGATTGTTTCGGACCACACCATGCAGGCAGCCGTATCGTCGCTGAACTGCGGATTGTTCACGAAGCCCAGCGATTCATAGAAGCTCTTGGCTCTTGTCAGGTCGCGGACTGGCAGATTCACGAAAATCATCCGGCTCATCAGGCTCCTCCATCTACCTTGCGAATCGATCTTGCGTGACGGTGCCGTTTCGAGTTACCAAAAGCAACTATGAAGTTACAAAAAGATACCGAAGGGTCGAAAGCAGCGGCGAACGGAGCGGAGCGGTCGCATGGCAGGTGGTACGCCGATGCCTGCGGTGCCGCCTTTGCCATGGAACTCATCGGTGAACGCTGGTCCGTTCCCATCATTCGCGAAATGATGCTTGGCCCCCGCCGCTTCAGCGAACTGCGCGCCGCCTTGCCCGGGCTCAGCGCCAAGGTGCTGACGGAGCGGCTGGAGACGCTCGAGGCCAGCGGCATCGTGAAGCGTTCCTGGCGCAAGCCGCCGATAGCGGCCCAGGTCTATGGTCTTACGCAATGGGGCAGGGCGCTCGAGCCGGTGTTGCAGGAGCTTGGACGCTGGGCCGTACGCTCCACGCTTCATGATCCCACGCTGCCCTTGACGCCGGTCGCCCTGATGCTGTCGATGCGGACCATGCTGGACCCCGCCAGGGCGAAAGGGATGGATCTGTGGATCGCGTTCGACGTCGGGGAACAGCACTTTGCCGGGCGGCTGCGCGAGGGAGGCCTTGCGATCCATCCGCTGGGGGAGGGCATGGCATCGCCGGACCTGCGCTTCGCCGCGTCCGAAGCGGTCGATTTCCTGCCGGTGTTCTACGGCAAGCACAGCCCGGAGGAAGCTGGCGGAAAGCTCGTGATCGAAGGGGATCCGGCGCTGGCGCAGCGTTTCATCGACCTCTTCTCGCTGCCGCCCAAGTGTACCGCCTGAGCGCCTGATCGCTCCGGCCGGGACAGGAAAGCTTATTGCGGTGCCGCGCCCGGTCCTTTAGGCGGGATTTCGCAATGACTGACTCTGCAATCATCAAGAACGACCGTCGCGATACGACGCGGCTGCCCGGGCCGGACACCCAGATTGACGTCCGTGAGACGTTCGGAATCAATATCGACATGAAGGTGCCCGCCTTTTCCGAGGCGGACGAGCGCGTGCCTGATCTCGATGAGGCATATGTTTTCGATCCGGACACGACGCTGGCGATTCTCGCCGGCTTCGCGTTCAACCGCCGCGTCATGATCCAGGGCTACCATGGCACCGGCAAGTCGACTCACATCGAGCAGGTGGCCGCACGCCTCAAGTGGCCTTGCATCCGCATCAATCTCGACGCGCATATCAGCCGCATCGACCTGATCGGCCGCGATGCGATCGTGCTGCGGGACGGACTGCAGGTCACCGAATTCCGCGAAGGTCTGCTGCCCTGGGCGCTGCAGCACCCGGTCGCCCTGGTCTTCGACGAGTACGACGCCGGCCGGCCCGACGTGATGTTCGTGATCCAGCGCATTCTAGAGACCGAGGGCAAGCTGACCCTGCTCGACCAGAACCGCGTGATCCGGCCGGACAGGAATTTCCGGCTTTTCGCGACCGCCAACACCGTCGGCCTCGGCGATACCTCGGGCCTTTATCATGGCACGCAGCAGATCAACCAAGGGCAGATGGATCGCTGGAACATCGTCGTGGGGCTCAATTACCTGCCTGAAAAGGTCGAGGTCGAAATCGTCAGCAAGAAGGTGCCGAACATCGAGGTCAAGACCATCACTGACATGGTCAAGGTCGCCGATTTCACGCGGCAGGGCTTCATGAACGGCGACATCTCGACAGTGATGAGCCCGCGTTCCGTCATTACCTGGGCGCAGAACACCGAGATATTCAAGGATATCGGTTTCGCCTTCCGCCTCACTTTCCTCAACAAGTGCGACGAGACCGAGCGCATGATGGTGGCCGAGTACTATCAACGGGTCTTCGGCACTGACCTGCCGGAAAGCGTGGTCGCCAAGGCCTGACTTGCCCGGCTATTCGGCCGGATAGACCGCTCGCACGAAATAGAGCCCATCCGGCGGCGCGTTGAGGCCAAGCGCCTTCCGGTCGCGGGCGGCGAGTGCGGCTGCGACCTGGGCTTCCTCCCAGCGGCCCATGCCGACGAGCGCCAGGCATCCGACCATTGATCGCACCTGATGGTGCAGGAAGCTGCGCGCTTCCGTTTCCACCAGAACGAGGTCGCCTTCGCGGCGTACGTCGAGGCGGTCCAGCGTCTTGAGCGGGCTTTGCGCCTGGCAGTGCACGGACCGGAAAGTGGTGAAGTCATGCCGGCCGAGCAGAGCTTGCGCCGCGCGGTGCATGGCGGCTGCATCGAGCGGTTTCGGCACTTGCCATGCTCGCCCGCGCTCGAGAGCGAGCGGCGCGCGGCGATTGACGATGCGATAGAGATAGGCGCGGCCGATGCAGGAAAAGCGCGCGTGCCAGTCCTCCGGCATTTCCCGGCAGGCGAGCACGGCGATCGGTGCCGGCCGGAGCCTGGCGTTGATCGCTTCCATCAGGCGGAACGCGGTAAGACGCTTTTCGATGTCGACGTGGGCCCGCATCGCCAGGGCATGTACGCCGGCGTCGGTCCGCCCGGCGGCGTGCATCGTCACCGTCTCGCCGGTGATCGAATGGATCGCTTCTTCGACGCATTGCTGCACGGAAGGCCCGTGCGCCTGTCGTTGCAGGCCCATGAAGGGGCCGCCGTCGAATTCCAGAGTGAGTGCGAAACGAGTCATTGGCCCGGCTTCAACCGATCCGCGTTCCGGCGGGAACCCGACGGCCGCGCAGGAGGTCGGCGATCGGCATGGCAGGGCGTCCAGCCCGCTGCACCAGCGTTGGCCGGATGGCGCCGGTGCTGCAAGCGATCGTCAGTTGATCGTCGAGCGTGACGCCCGGCGCGCCCATGGCATCGGAAAGCTCTGCCGCCAGCACCTTGTAACGCTCGCCCTCCAGTTCGAAGAAGGCCCCCGGCGCCGGCGCGAAGGCGCGCACCTGCCGCTCGGCCTGCGCCGCGGGCCCGGCGAAATCGAGCCGGGCCTCGGCCTTGTCGATTTTCTTCGCGTACGTGATGCCTTCCTCCGGCTGCGCGACAGGACGGTGGATCGCCAGATCGCGCAAGGTCCCGACCAGAAGCTGCGCGCCCTTTTCCGCCAGTTCCGCAGTCAATTCGCCCGCGGTCTTGCTGTCGATGGTGGTGCGCAGCGTCGCCAGCATCGGGCCGGTGTCGAGCCCGGCTTCCATCTGCATGATCGTCACGCCGGTGGTCGGGTCGCCCGCCAGGATGGCCCGCTGGATCGGCGCCGCCCCCCGCCAGCGCGGCAGGATAGAGGCATGGATATTGAGGCAGCCGAGACGCGGGGCATCGAGAATCGCCTGAGGAAGGATCAGGCCGTACGCCGCGACCACGGCGATGTCGGCGTTCAGCGCAGAAAAAGCGGCCTGCTCCTCGACGTTTCTGAGCGAAACGGGGTGGCGCACCTCGATTCCCCGGATCTCGGCTTCCTTGTGTACGGGGGAGGGCGTCAGTTCCCTCCCGCGCCGGCCGCCTGGCCGCGGGGGCTGGGTATAGGCCGCTATGACCTCGTACCCGGCCTCGACCAGCGCGACCAGCGCGGGGACGGCGAATTCCGGGGTTCCCATGAAGATGATGCGCAAAACTACCTCCGCTCGCCCTGAGCCCTGAGCTATCGAAGGGGCGAAGGGCGCATTTGCCCCGCCGATTGCGCAAAAGAGCAGGGCGGGGCTTCGACAAGCTCAGCCCGAGCGGTTAGGGAATTGCCCATGGCATCGCAAGAGATCGAGACGCTGACCGCTGCCCTGTCGCGCCTTCCCGGCCTTGGCCCGCGTTCGGCACGCCGGGCCGTGCTTTGGCTGATCAAGCGGCGCGAGACTTCGCTGGTGCAACTTCTCGATGCGCTCGCTGCCGTGCGCGAGGCGTTGGTGGAGTGCGGCGTCTGCGGCAATATCGACACCACCAACCCTTGCGGCATCTGCGCCGACCCGCGCCGCGATGCCCGCTCGATCTGCGTGGTGGAGGAAGTCGCGGACCTCTGGGCGCTCGATCGGGCAAAACTCTTCACCGGCAAGTACCACGTCCTCGGCGGGCGGCTGTCCGCGCTCGACGGAGTGCGGCCGGAGGATCTGACCATCGACCGCCTCCTGTCCCGAATCGCCGGCGGTGAGGTGGACGAGGTTCTTCTGGCGATGAATGCCACCCTGGAAGGCCAGACCACAGCGCACTACATTGCAGAACGGCTCGAATCGTTTCCCGTGCGGGTGACCCAGCTCGCGCATGGCCTGCCGGTGGGAGGCGAACTCGACTATCTCGACGAGGGAACATTGGCCCAGGCGATCAGGGCGCGCCGCCTCGTCGGGTGACGCTCGCTCTCATTGCAATTCCTGCATGCCGCGATGTTGCGAAACCGGCGGCTCGCGACTATCTGCACGGCATGGCTATTCGCGAAATCCTTGAAGTCCCCGACCCGCGCCTGAAGCAGGTCTCCGCGCCCGTCGAAAAGTTCGATGACGAGCTCAGGATGCTCGTAGATGACATGTTCGAAACGATGTACGAGGCACCGGGCATCGGTCTTGCCGCCATTCAGGTCGGCGTGCCGCTGCGGGTGCTGGTGATCGACCTTCAGCCCGACGACCCTGATGCGGAGCCGGAAGTCTGCACCGCCCACGGCGGTCATGCCCACACGCATCAGCCGACGAAGAAGGAACCGAGGATCTTCATCAATCCCGAGATTCTCGATCCGTCCGAAGAGCATTCGATCTATCAGGAAGGCTGCCTCTCGGTCCCCGAGATCTATGCCGAGGTCGAACGCCCTGCCCGCATCCGTGCCCGCTGGCAGGATGTCGAGGGCAAGTGGCACGAGGAGGAGATGGAAGGCCTTATGGCCACCTGCCTCCAGCATGAGATCGACCATCTCGAAGGCGTGCTCTTCATCGATCACCTCTCACGCCTCAAGCGCCAGATGGCACTCAAGAAGCTCGACAAGCTGCGCAAGGCGGCGTGAGCCGGGGATAAGTCCCAAGGGGTATGGTGTTCCTGAAACGTTCCGGCTAGGCTGCCGGAATGGAACTCACCGTCGTTGCCATCGCCACGCTCGTCATCGGCCTCGCACTGGGGTGGTTTTTCGGCTCCCGTCCGGTTGCGGCAATGCGCGCGCATGCGGATGCGCGAGAGCGGGAGGCCAAGGAAGCAGAGGAGAAGTTTCGCAGGGCCATCGTCGATCTTGCTGCGGAGAGTGAGCGGGCCAAGCGTGCTGATGAACTGGCACGCGCTCTTGAGGTTATGCGGACGGAGCACGCCGGCACGCTCGATCGCCTCCGTTCCGGCCATGCGGCGGCGATCGAACTGCACCAGGCCGAGAAGCGCGCACTTGCCGAGGAACTCGCTACGTTGCGCGAGAAGTCGGCCAATTTCGAGGAGCAGAAGCGCCTGCTGATCGAAGCGCAGGAAGCGCTGCGCAAGGAGTTCGAGAATGCCGGCGCCAAAGTGCTCGAAGGTGCGCAGGAGGCGTTCCTGCGGCGCGCGGGCGCCCGCTTCGAGGAAAGCGAAAAGGCGAATGCCGAGCGGATCCGCACATTGCTGGCGCCCGTCGGCGAGCGATTGAAAAGCTACGAAGAACAGGTTGCGACACTGGAGAAGCAGCGTGTCGATTCATTCGGCCAGCTCACCGGCCTGATCCGGTCGATGCGCGAAGGGCAGGAGAAAGTGCGCGAGGAAGCGGCGCGGCTCGGCAATTCCTTGCGAAATGCGCCCAAGGCGCGCGGCCGCTGGGGCGAGCAGCAGCTCAGGAACGTGCTCGAACAGTGCGGGCTCACCGAGCACACGGATTTCGTCACTGAGCATTCGATCGCAACGGAGGACGGCCGGCTGCGCCCGGACGCCATCGTCAACATACCCGGCCAGAAGAAACTGGTGATCGACGCCAAAGTCTCGCTCAATGCCTATCAGGACGCCTTCGAGGCACCGGATGAACTCACCCGGGAGGCGGCACTGCGCCAGCATGTCGCCTCGATGCGAGGGCATGTTCAGACCCTTGGTGCCAAGAGCTACCAGAGCCAGTTCGAGGAAGCACCCGATTACGTCGTGATGTTCGTGCCCGGCGAGCATTTCGTCGCGGCCGCGCTCGAACACGACCCGGAACTGTGGGATTTCGCCTTTCGCAATCGGGTGCTTCTGGCGACACCGACGAACCTCGTCGCCATTGCCCGTACCGTCGCTCAGGTCTGGCGGCAGGACGGACTGGCCCGTGAGGCGCGCGAGATAGGACGAATGGGCGGTGAACTCTACGATCGCCTTGCGGTCGCTGCCGAACATATGAAGCGAGTCGGTTCAGGGCTGGAAACGGCGGTGAACAATTACAACAAGTTCGTCGGCAGCTTCGAGCGCAACGTATTGTCAGCCGGTCGACGCCTGCGCGACAAGCACATCGAAATTGGCAAGCGCGAGATCGAGGATGTGCCTCAGATCGATTCAGTGCCGCGCTACGGTTCGGATGCCGCTTCGGAAGAGGATTCCGCCGAGAATACGCTTCCGGCTGCAGCCGAATAGCCGCCTACCTGCCCTCGCGCCCGGCAGCCTTCTCCCTCCGCACCAGTTCGGCCGTGTGGCCGCTCGACTGCAGTATCATCCGGTCCCCATCGATCGCGATGCGGGGAGCGGCAACGAGGAGCGAACTGACGGCTCGCTCCTGATTCCACGCCGGCGCCGGGCATGCCATTTCGGTCTGTGTGAAGGGGCCGGCGATGAGCCGTTGTTCGCCCATCCGCCAAGGACCGCCCAACCGGTTGCAACCGACATGTACGCCGATCTCGTCTCCGCTAAACGACAGGCTGGCAGCTTCGGAGGTTGGCCGCTCACCGTCGATCCGCTCGAAGCTCCAGGTGCTGCCGGACAGATGCGATCCTCCGTCGGATCCTGCGGTACATCCGGCGATACACAAGGGGCAGACGAGGTACACTGCGAGGCGATGCATGATTTTGGCATCCTACGCCTCCGCAGATGATGCCCGGATTAACGAGTGCTCAGTCCGCCTCAAGATGCGCCAGCGCCTCGTAGGCCAGGACCGCGCCGGCAACCGCCGCATTGAGGCTGTCGGCCCATCCGCGCATGGGTATTTTCACCCGCAGGTCGCACGCGTCCTCATAAGCCTGGGGCAAGCCCTGCGACTCGTTGCCGACCATGAGGAAGCACGGTGCCGCGTAAGGAGCCGTCCGGTAATCGGTCGAATCGCGCAGCGAGGCAGCGACGAGTTGGCCTTCCCCGCGCCGCAGCCATCCGATGAACTCGTCCCAGCGCGCGACGGCCAGCTTCTGGGTGAAGATCGCTCCCATGCTGGCGCGAACGGCTTCGACCGAGAACGGGTCGGCGCAGTCGTCGAGCAGTATCAGTCCGCCGGCGCCCACGGCATCGCCGGTCCGCAGCATGGTGCCTAGATTGCCGGGGTCGCGCAACGCCTGCGCCACCAGCCAGATCGGCGCGGCGCCACGTTCGAGATTGCCGATCCGCGTGTCGAACTCGGCATAGACGCCTGCTACCGCCTGAGGGTTGTCCTTGCCGGTAACCTTGGCGAGGATCTCGACGTCCATTTCGACCACGTCACCGCCCGCGGCGGCGACCGCCTGCTCAAGCGAATCGAGCAGGGGATGCGGATCGCGCCCGGTCGCCATGACGAGAATCTCGGGAAGGAAGCCGCATTCGCGGGCATCCGTAAGCAGGCGCAGTCCCTCGGCGAGGAAGCGCCGTTCCCGCTTGCGGTGCTTCTTCTCGCGCAGGGAGCGCAAGAATTTGACCAGCGGGTTGGAGAAGCCGGTGATGGTGCGGCGCGCGGCCAAGCTCAATCCTCGCCGAAGCCGTCCTTGACGAGCCCGGCGAGAGCCGCGAGCGCATCTTCTGCGCCGTCGCCCGAACAGGCGATCTCGATGGTGTCGCCCTTGGCCGCGCCCAGCATCATCAGGCCGAGGATCGATCCCCCGGCTGCCTCGATCCCGTCCTTGATGACCATGACTGTGACTGAAGCAGGCAGTTCGGCAACATGATTAACGAACTTGGCGCTCGCGCGGGCGTGGAGCCCACGCTTGTTCACGATCAGCACCGATTCACGGCAAGCGATTCGATCATGCATCCTGTCCCAGGTACTCCGAAGCTATGGTTATGTAGTTTCGTCCGGCGTCGCGCGCGGCCACTGCCGCGTCGTGAACGGACATGCAGCGGCGGGCCTTGGCGAGGCGGATCAGCATCGGCAGGTTGATCCCCGCGATGACCTCGATCTTGCCTGCCTGCATCAGCGAAATGGCGAGGTTCGAAGGCGTGCCGCCGAACAGATCCGTCAGGATGATCACGCCTTCGCCGCTGTCGACCGAGGCGATGGCATCGGCGATCTCGCTGCGGCGGCGTTCCATGTCGTCATTGGGCCCGATGCAGACGGTCGCTACTTCCGACTGATCGCCGACGACGTGCTCCATGGCGTGAACAAACTCCTCGGCGAGATTGCCGTGAGTGACCAGGATCATACCGATCATGCGGAAAGAGTGCTCCGAAATACCTGCGGTCGCACCCGGCCATTCCCCTTATCCCTCACGACGCAGACCTCCTTCCAGAAGATCGGCTGCCCGCGAGCCCAGGTTGCGATGCAGCAATGTGGGCGAAAATCCCGCCTGACGCAAGGCTGCAGCAATCTGTTCTGCCGTGAAAACCGAACGATGTCTCCCTCCGGTACAACCGAACGCGACGTGCACATAGGATTTCCCTTGCACGCGGTAACGAGGGAGCAATTGCAGCAGCAGGTCGCGAATGCGCGCGAATGCCTCTTCGAAGGCGGGATCCCTGCGGATGTAGTCGCCCACGGCGGCGTCCTGTCCGGTCAGGGGACGCAGTTCGGCGTCCCAGTGCGGATTTTCCAGAAACCGCATATCGAAGACGATATCCGCCACCGGCGGCATTCCGCGGGAGAAGCCGAAGCTGGAGACGGTCACGGTGATGTCGTCGGGCGCGCTGGATGCGAATTCTTCCCGCACGGTGCGCTGCAGATCGTTGGAGGTGAAGTCGGTCGTGTCGATCAGCAGATCGGCCCAGTGGCGCAGCGGTGCCAGCAGGTCGCGCTCGGCGCGGATCCCCGCAGCGACCGGAGCGTCGGCGGCAAGGACATGGCGCCGGCGCGTCTCGTTGTAACGCCGCTCCAGTTCCTTGCTGGAGCAGTCGAGAAAGAGCGTCGTCAGCTCAAGGTCGCTGCGCCTGCCGAGGTCTTTCACCTGGCGGATGATCCGCCGCGGATCGAAGCCGCGAGTGCGGGAATCGAAGCCGATGGCAAGCGGAGTGCGCGGCTCGTGATCGACCTTGGGCGAGCTTTCGATGAACCCCTCGAGCAGACGGATCGGGAAATTGTCGATCGTTTCCCAGCCCAGGTCCTCCAGTACGCGCAGCACCGTCGACTTGCCCGCCCCGAGCATGCCGGTAACCAGCAGAACCCGCTGTTTTGTGTCCCCTTGTCCCTCTGAAGCGGATTCGTCCTGCATCAACCAGTATTTGCGCCTGTGGCTCGGGAATTAAAAGGGGGAGAAAGTACTAGGACGGAGGGGTGTCAGGTAGCCAGCCCGAACCGTTCGAGCGCCAGTTGCGCCTTGATCGCGAGCGGACCGCCATGCGGCCAGAGGCGCACCATGGGAAGAGCGATGCCTTCGATCTCGATGCTCTCCGGTCCCTCGATGTAACGGGGGGCGCTTTCGTCGAGCCTGACGAGAATGGCGATCGGCGTCTCGTCTAGGCAGGGGAAGCGCAGCAGGCCCAGATTGCGAACCTCCAGCAGGCCGCGAATGCGGGGATGGGGACGGGCGATGAGACGGCCGTCCTGCTCGTGCAGGAGAATCCCGTCGTCTCCAACGAACCGGGCGCCGCGATCGATGAGGCTGAGCGCGAGGCCCGACTTGCCGGAGCCGGTCGGTCCTTCGATCAGCATGCCGCGCCCGCCGATCGCCACGCAGCTCGCCTGCCTGGGCTGGTGTTCGCTCGGTTCCATCAGGTGCCCTGCCATGCCGGAAGCGAGAATTCGAGCCGCGCGCCGCGTCTGCCGTCGGCACGATCGGTGGCGACGAGCTTGCCGAAATGCGCCTCGATGATGGTTCGGGCAATCGCCAGGCCAAGGCCGCTGTGTTTCCCGAATTCCTCGCGCGAGGGGCGCAGCGAATGGAACCGTTCGAAGATCCGCTCGCGCGCGTCCTCCGGAATGCCGGGCCCGTGGTCCGAAATGGCGATCTTCACGCGCTTGTCGCGCCGGGCGAGCGCGACCTCGATCATGCCGTTCCCGGGCGAAAACGAGACGGCATTGTCGAGCAGGTTCTGCAGCACGCGTTCGAGGCGCGGCGCGTCTCCGGCCACCGTGAGGTCGCCATCGCCTTCGTGGAGAATGTTGACCTTGCAGGTACCGTTGACGCCGCGCTGCTCGCGCTCGGCCACAAGTCCATGAACCATCTGCGCCATATCTACCGGTTCAAATATGGTGCGGCTGAGTTCGGCGTCAATGCGGCTGGCGTCGGCGATCTCTGTTACGAGAAAGTCGATGCGGCGCACGTCGTCCTGGGCAATGCCGATCAGCTGGTGGCGAAGCTCGGGAGCCTCGACCCGGTCGAGGCTTTCGAGGGCGCTGCGCAGGGAGGTGAGCGGATTCTTCAGCTCGTGCGCCACATCGGCGGCGAAGCTCTCGACGGCGTCGATGCGCTGGCGCAGGGCGCCGGTCATGTCCGAGATGGCGCGGGCGAGCAGGCCCAGCTCATCGCGGCGTTCGGGCAGGCGGGGGACGACGACGCTGCGGTCGCGGCCGAGCCGTACGCGGACCGCTGCCCGCACCAGCTTGCGTAGCGGCTCGACGATCGTGCGTGCCAGGAACAGCGAGAGCAGGATCGAGATGGCGAGGGCGGTGCCGACGATGATCGCCAGCGTCTGGCGCGCCATGCGCACGTTCTCGGTGATGTCACGCGCATTGCGGGTGACGAGCAGCGCCATGCCGTGCTTGCCCACGGGCGTCGCCGCGATGATGACCGGCGTGCGGTCGGGCGCGGCCTTGTGGTCGACCACGGTTCGCCCGCCGGCAAGCGCCGCCCCGATCTCGGGCCACGATCCGGCGCTGCTGCCGTCGGCCGGATCGCGGTAGTCGGGAATGGGCGGGGCGCCGAGCAGGAAGTCCATGCCCCGGTCGAGAGCGCGGGCCGCGTCCTGCAGCCAGGGTTCCGTGGCAGGATCGATCAGCCGGTATGAAGGGGGCGCCAGCTCGAAGCTGTCGGCGAGCAGCGCGCCGTCGCTGTCGAACAGGCGAAGGCGCAGGGCCTGGCTCGAGCCGATCCGCGCAATGAGATCGCGGCGGTCGTTGCCCCTTTCGTCGGCCAGGGCACTGGCGGTGATTTCCGCTTCGGCCTTGGCGAGGCGGTAGCGCTCGGCAAGCAGTTCGCGCCGGTAGCTGTCGATGTAGAACAGGCTGCCCGCCATCAGTGCCAGGGCGATGATGTTCACGGCCAGAATGCGCGCCGTGAGCGAGACGCGCCACGAGAGCCCCAGGCGGGCCGCAAGCGATGGCCTGCGGCGGGCGTTCGCTTTCTCAGCCATCCGAGAAGGAGTAGCCGGCGCCGTAGAGCGTATCGATCGCGGCGAACTCGGGATCGACGGCGCGGAATTTGCGGCGCAGACGCTTAATGTGGCTGTCGATGGTCCGATCATCCACATAGACGTCGTCGCTGTAGGCCGCGTCCATAAGCTGGTTGCGGCTCTTCACCACGCCGGGGCGCAGGGCCATGGCTTCCAGGATCAGGAACTCCGTCACCGTCAGCGATACCGGCGTGTCGTCCCAGAAGACCTGGTGGCGGGCCGGGTCGAGCCTCAACCGCCCGCGTACCACCGGCTCGGGCAGGTTTTCCTGCACCGTCTCGCCGGGCGTTGCCCTGGCCAGTTCGCTCCGGCGCAGGATGGCGCGGATGCGGGCGACCAGCAGGCGCTGGCTGTAAGGCTTGGTAATGTAGTCGTCCGCGCCCATCGCGAGGCCCAGTGCTTCGTCGGGTTCCTCGTCGCGTGAGGTGAGGAAGATCACCGGCAGGCTCGACTGCTCGCGCAGCGACTGGAGCAGGCGAAGGCCGTCCATGCGCGGCATCTTTATGTCGAATATGGCGAGATCGGGCGGGTTTTCCAGCAGGGCCTTCAGGGCCGCCTCGCCATCGGTATAGACCCGGGTCGCGAAGCCCTCTGCCTGGAGGCTGATGGACAGCGTGGTCAGGATGTTGCGGTCATCATCGACGAGTGCGATCGTCGTTGGTGCGGCGGCGTTCGGCTCTGCCTGTCCTTCGCTGGCGGGACCATTCGGTGTCGATGCGTTGGCCATGGAGGCGAAGTCGTTGCCTTTGTGCAAACCGTGAACGGCTCGTTAGCGAGTCTGCCCCTGCCTGACAATCGCCCAGCCGTTGCACCGATGCGGTGGGAATTTTTGCAGCGGATGAGGTTCCATAATACCTGAAATTGACGGAAAAGGGGGCGTCGACTATGCGACTTGCGATTCTTGCATGGAATTGCCGATGGCTGACTGCTCGCTGCCGGCAGCCGCGTCCTTCTGGAGGAGACACCATTGACCGCTTCCCTTAGCTACCCCCTCGCGCGCCAGGGCATTGACACGAAAGCAGAACTCTTTGCCAACCTGGGCACCGCGCCGCTGGTAGAACATGCTGTCAGCAACGGAGAGGGAATGCTCGCGGCCGACGGTCCGTTCGTCGTCGCCACCGGCAAGCACACCGGCCGGTCCGCCAAGGACAAGTTCATCGTCCAGGATGCCGAGACCGAGAACACCGTCTGGTGGGGCAAGACCAACACCCCGATGACTCCCGCTCATTTCGCCGCGCTCAAGGAAGATTTCCTCAAGGCGGTGGCGGCGAAGGACAAGCTCTATGTCGCCGACCTGTTCGGCGGTTCGCAGCCCGAATACCGCGTCAATGTGCGCGTGATCAACGAACTGGCGTGGCACAGCCTGTTCATCCGCACCTTGCTGGTGCGCCCCACCGAGGAACAACTCGCCGGCTTCGAGCCCGAATACACGATCATCGACCTGCCGAGCTTCCGCGCCGATCCCGAGCGTCACGGCACTCGCAGCGAAACGGTCATCGCGGTGAATTTCACTGAGAAGCTGATCCTGATCGGCGGCACGGCCTACGCCGGCGAGATGAAGAAGTCGGTCTTCGGCATTCTCAACTATCTGCTGCCGGTCAAGGGCGTGATGCCGATGCACTGCTCGGCCAATATCGGTCCCGACGGCGACACGGCCGTGTTCTTCGGCCTGTCGGGCACCGGCAAGACGACGCTTTCCGCCGACGCCTCGCGCACGCTCATCGGCGATGACGAGCACGGCTGGTCGGACACCGCCGTGTTCAACTTCGAAGGCGGCTGCTACGCCAAGATGATCCGTCTCTCGGCCGAGGCCGAGCCCGAGATTTTCGCGACGTCGAAGCGCTTCGGCACCGTGCTCGAGAATGTCGTGCTGAACGAGGCGACGCGCGAGCTCGACCTCGACGATCCGAGCCTCGCCGAGAATAGCCGGGGCGCTTATCCGATCGACTTCATTCCAAATTCTTCGGCCGAGAACATGGGACCGCTGCCTAAGAATGTGGTGATGCTGACGGCCGATGCGTTCGGTGTTCTTCCGCCGATCGCGAAGCTGACCGCCGACCAGGCGAT
>DATEJH010000091.1:0-46974 GCA_035278205.1 Novosphingobium sp.
CGCCAGCCTGTCGTCTCAGGCACCACACGCCGGCCGCACCGCCTGCCCGTGTCTCTCCCTTTCCGGCGTTATCCCGCATTCGCCAGCGGGGGTCCTGCCGTGTCCAAAGTTCCCACCCGCCTCGTCCTGGCGGGCGCCGGCGCCGGATTGCTGCGCCGGCTTCGCCTCCTCGCGATGACGAGGGCAGCGTAAAGCGCCCACCCCGCGGCAACATAGGCACGGACCGCCAGCGGTCCTCCCCCTTCGACAAGCTAGGATGCGAGGGCGTTCTCGCGCCGCCTTTCGATGTGGCGCTGGTTCTCCCCTCCCGCACGGAGGGATCGCGGTGGCTTTCTACACTGACCTCAGCGCAGCGATACCACGTTGTCGGAAACGCGCGGGTCTTTGCGCTCGCCGGTGTAAAGGCTCGCCATCGGTTCGTCGGAGACAGTCACCACGCCGCCCTGGCCGAAGCCGTTGAAGGCCGTGCGCATCGCTGCACCGTAAGCTCCCAGCATGCCTACCTCGATCCAGTCACCCGCCCTGACGCCCGCCGGCAGCATGAAGGGCCCCTCCATGAAGTCGGCATCGTCGCAGGTCGGGCCGTAGAACGAGAATTCCTGCAGGTCCTCTGGCCGGGCGGCGTTGTCGTTGCTGCCGTCGCGGGCGATGTGCCTGACCGGGAAGCGCCAGGCGACATGCGCGGCATCGTACAGCGCGCCGTAGGCCCCGTCGTTGATGTAGAGCTCATTACCGCGGCGTTTTTCGACCTTGACGATCAGCGAGTTGTACTCGGCCGACAGCGCCCTGCCCGGTTCACACCAGAGCTCGGCGTTATAAGCGATCGGCAGCGCCTCGAAGTGGCGGTGGATGATCGCGAAATAGTCTTCAAGCGGCGGCGGCTCCATGCCCGGATAGACCGAAGGAAAGCCTCCGCCGACATCGATCATGTCGATGACGACGCCAGCGTCGGCGATCGCCGCGCGCACACGCTCGAGAGCCTGGACGTAAGCGAACGGGGTCATCGCCTGCGAACCGACATGGAAGCAAACGCCCAGCCAGTCCGCCACCTGGCGCGTGGCCTGCAGCAGCGGAGCGGCGTCGGCAAGGTCGATGCCGAACTTGCTGGCAAGACTCAGTTCCGAATAATCGGAAGAGACGCGCAGACGCACGCAGAGCCGCAGGTCGTCCGCGTGATTGCCTTCCTCGTCCGCGGTCGCGGCCAGGATCTTCTCCAGCTCCTCATGCGTGTCGAGGCTGAACGTGCGCACGCCGTGCTCGAAATAAGCCTCGCGGATCGCGCTCGCGGTCTTCACCGGGTGCATGAAGCACAGTACCGCCTCGGGCAGGACGCTGCGGGCCATGCGCACCTCGGCAATGGAGGCGACGTCATAATGCGAAATGCCGTTGTCCCACAGGATCCGGACCAGGTCCGGCGAGGGATTGGCCTTCACCGCATAGAGCGACTTGCCCGGGAACTTCGTGGCGAAGAAACGGGCAGCGCGCGCAGCGGCGTGCGGGCGGTTCAGGATTACGGGTTCGTCGGGCGCGAGGGCGCGAACTACAGCCGATGCGTCAGGAAACTGGTGCAACTCAAGGGACCCCCAATAGGCCTTGCGGCCAAAACAACACATGGACGAAGCTGCCTTGCGGTTTGGAAGTCCCCATGGGGCAGCGAGGGGCGGATATAGGCCGGCGATGATGAATCGCAAGTGAAATCCGGGTCATTTCACAAAAATGTAACGGGTGGTTCGGAGGGGCGCGCCAGAGCTCTGGCGCCCCTGGAAAACGCTTGGATTTGCGGCATCTTGAACATGGCCCCTCCGTGACTCTGGACGCGGTCGGGATGGCTGAATGCCCATTGCATTCCCCGTTCAAACAAGCCCCGTAGCGGGATGGTGTCCTCGATTCGCCGACTAGGGGATCAGCCGGGCCATTCGCGCGCCGGACGGTGGCTCCGCCGCCGTCAACTCAGCCGGTCGCGGAAATCCTGGTAGTCGAATCTGCGAATGCACTCCAGCGAGTCGGTTTCCGAATCCCACAACCAGATGGAGGGAAGCGGTACGCCGTTGAAGGTGGTCGTCTTCACCATCGAATAGTGCGCCTGGTCGAGGAAAGCGAAGCGCGCCGCCGGTTCGGGCGGGATCGGCAGGGCATAGTCGCCGATGACGTCGCCGGCGAGGCATGAAGGTCCGCCGAGGCGCACGCGGCCGCCTTGAGCCTCGTCTATCAGCGCATCGTCTTCGATCGCCTTCTCGCCGAGCATCGCGGGACGATAAGGCGCCTCGATAACGTCGGGCATGTGGCACGTGGCGGAAACGTCCGTGACAGCGACCGGCATGCCGTTCCAGCCGATATCGAGGATAGTCCCCACCAGAATGCCGGCGTCCAGCGCCACTGCCTCGCCGGGCTCGATATAGACTTCGGCTTCGGTATCCTCGGCCACGTCGCGCAGGAACTCGACCAGTTCCTCGCGCTGGTAGTCGGCGCGCGTAATATGGTGCCCGCCGCCGAGGTTGATCCACTTGAACTGGCCGAAATACGGTTCGAGGTAATCGAAGGCCTTGTCCCAGGTCCGCCGCAGCGGCTCGAAGTCCTGCTCGCACAAAGTATGCATATGAATGCCGTCGATCATCCCGACATGTTCGTCGGTGAGCTGGTCGATCGGAAAGCCGAGGCGCGAGTGCGGCGCGCAAGGGTCGTAGCGTGGCACCTCGCCTTCCGGATGCAGGGGATTGATCCTGAGGCCGATGTCGAAGTCGTCGCCCCGCGCCCGCGCCGTCTCGATCACCGGCCACAACCGCTCGATCTGCTGGGGCGAGTTGAAGATCACGTGATCGGAAAGGCGCAGGATCTCGTCCAGCTCGTCGGGCTTGTAGGCGGCACAGTAAGTGGCGATCTCGCCATCGTAGAATTCGGACGCCAGCCTCGCTTCCCACAAGCCGGAGGTGCAGACGCCGTCAAGGTACTCGCCGATGATGGGCGCCGTCGACCACATCGAGAATGCCTTGAGCGCGGAGAGCACCCTGGCGCCGGAACGCTCTCCAACGTCCTGCAGGATGCGCAGGTTCTCACGCAGTTTCGCGGCGTCCACCACGAAGGCGGGACTGTCGACGCGGGACAGGTCGAAATGGGCGAAAGCCCCCGGATCGCCGGCTCTGGTTTCCATGGCGTGTACCTTCCTGCAGCCGGCCTCAGCCGAGCGGACCTTTGAATATGAACCAGGCCCCCGCCCCGACAAGGCTGAAGCCGACGATTTCGTTCCATCCCGGCTTCTGCCCGAACAGCGCCCAGGCCACCACCACGAAGGCGAGCAGCGAACAGGCCTCCTGCACTACCTTAAGCTGGCCGAGCGAATAGATCGCGCTGCCGATGCGGTTGGCGGGAACGGCGAGGCAGTATTCGAAGAAGGCGATGCCCCAGCTCAGCAGCACGGCCAGCCACATCGCCTTTCCCGGCAGCCTGAGGTGCCAGTACCAGGCCGTGTTCATCACAAGGTTGGAGCCGGCCAGGGCGACCGGGGCCAGCATTCCCCAGTTCATCGCCCTATAGCGGCGTTTGTAAGGACCAGCCTCGCTTCCATTGGCTCACCTTTCATCGCCGCCCCCGCGAAGGGGGGTCCTGCCTCCCTGCGACGGTAGAGTACAAGCGGGATCCCCGCCTTCGCGGGATGACGTGGGGTGGGATTCAATTCAGAACGGCAACGGACCGTCCAGCTCCTCCACCGTCCACGGCAGGCCCTGCCCGTTCAGCATTTCCATGAACGGATCGGGATTGAACTGTTCCATGTTGTAGACGCCTGCCGCCATCCACTTGCCGGTCAGCATCATGGCGGCGCCGATCATCGCCGGAACGCCGGTGGTATAGCTGACCGCCTGGTTGCCGGTCTCGGCATAGGCTTCCTCGTGATCGCAGATGTTCTTGATGTAGAACGTCTTCTCGACACCCGTCCCGTTCCCCGAAACGGGATCGAGCGCCTCGCCGGTGGCGATGTCGCCGATATTGGTCTTGCCCTTCGTCGTCGGGCCGAGCGAAGCCGGTTCTGGCAGCACGGCTTTCAGGAACTGCAGCGGAATGATCTCGACGCCATTGTACATGACCGGATCGATGCGGGTCATGCCGACGTTCTGCAACACGGTGAGGTGCTGGATATAGGCATCGCCAAAAGTCATCCAGAACCGCGCTCGCTCCATCTCGGGGATGAACTTCGCCAGGCTTTCCAGTTCCTCATGATACATAAGGTACATGTTCCTGGGCCCGACCTCCTCGAAGTCGAAGGTCTGCCTCGTGCTCATCGCCGGCGTCTCGACGAAGTCCCCGTTCTCCCAGTGACGCGCGGGCGCGGTGACTTCGCGGATGTTGATCTCCGGGTTGAAGTTCGTCGCGAAGTGCTGGCCGTGGTCGCCGCCGTTGCAGTCGAGAATGTCGAGCGTGCGGATGGTCTTCAGCTTGTGCTTCTTCAGCCACATCGCGAAGACGCTGGTGACCCCGGGATCGAAGCCCGAGCCGAGCAGCGCCATCAGGCCGGCCTGCCTGAAGCGGTCGTGGTATTCCCATTGCCACTTGTATTCGAACCGGGCGACGTCGCGCGGTTCATAGTTGGCGGTATCGAGGTAATTCACGCCGGTCGCCAGGCATGCGTCCATGATGGCGAGGTCCTGGTAAGGCAGCGCGAGGTTCACGACCAGCTCGGGCCCGATCAGGCGAATCAGTTCCGAAGTCGCCCCCACGTCGTCGGCGTCGATGGCATAAGTGCTGACGGTGACGCCGGTGCGCTCCTTCACCGACTCCGCGATCGCCTCGCACTTAGAGACCGTGCGGCTGGCGAGATGGATGTCGCTGAAGATGTCCGGATTCATCGCCATCTTGTGGACCGCGACCGAGCCGACGCCGCCCGCGCCGATCACCAGAACCTTGCTCACCGATCTTCTCCTTCAAATCGCCAGCGCGAAGGGGCGCATATAGAACGGCTGTGTGACAACTCAACGCCGATCCGGCGTCCGGGTGCCCTGACCCGGCGCGTTACCGTCATAAACCGCCATCGGCCCGTCATCACGCGGTCACAGGAGGCGCCCAAGGGTCCCACGGCCGACAGCGGAAGGACCAGTCGACACATGCCCAGGATTGCCAGCACCGCCGGTGCGAAGCTCATCGAAACGGCGGTCGTCCGCCAGGAATCCCCACGCCGCGCGCGCCTGCTCGACAAGGCCTTTGCCATGGCGTTCAAAGGGCTGGTCTACGCGCAGATCTGGGAAGATCCGGTGGCCGACATGGCAGCGCTGCAGATCGGTCCGGACAGCCGGGTCATCACGATCGCCAGCGGCGGCTGCAACGCGCTGTCGTATCTCACTGCCGATCCGCACTCGATCACCTGCGTCGATCTCAACACTGCGCACATCGCCCTCAACAAGCTGAAACACGCGGCGGTGCGCCACCTGCCCGACTATGCCCACGTGCGCCGCTTCATCGCCGACGCGGATCACCCGTCGAATGTGGAGACCTATGAGGCGATGCTGGCCCCGCACCTCGACGAGGCGACCCGGCGTTATTGGGAAGGACGCGATCTCGTCGGCCGGCGCCGCATCCGCGCCTTTGCCCGAGGGGTCTACAAGCATGGCCTGCTTGGCAATTTCATCGGCTTCGCGCACGTCATTGCCAGGCTCTACAAGATCGATCCTTCCGAGATCCTTGGCGCCGGTTCGCTGGAAGACCAGCGCCGCGTTTTCGAGGAGCGCTTCGCGCCGATCTTCGAGCGGCGGCTGGTCCGCTGGCTGACCGGGCACCCCGCATCGCTCTTCGGCCTCGGCATTCCCCCGGCGCAATACACCGCGCTGGCCGGGGAGCGGCGCATGGCCGACGTGCTGCGCGCCCGGCTGGAAAAGCTTGCCTGTCACTTCCCGGTCAACGACAACTACTTTGCCTGGCAGGCCTTCGGACGCGGATACGGGCGCGGCGCGGAACACCCGCTGCCCCCATACCTGCAGAAAGAGAACCTGCCTTATGTGCGCGCGCGGCTCGGCCGGCTTGCCGTGCTCCACGCCAATTACACCCAGGTGCTCGCCGGGGCGGATGAGGCCACCTACGACCGTTACGTCCTGCTCGACGCGCAGGACTGGATGACGGACGCGCAGTTGACCGAGCTGTGGAGTCAGATCACCAGAACCGCCCGGCCCGGATCGCGCGTGCTGTTCCGCACCGCCGCCGAGCCCTCACTCCTGCCGGGCCGCGTGCCCGACGGTATCCTCGCCCGGTGGCAATATCGCGAGGATGAATCCCGCGCCGCGACCCTGGCCGATCGTTCGTCGATCTACGGCGGCGTCCATCTCTACGTGCTGCGCCCGTGACGCCGTATCCCGACCATGCCGCGCTGATGGACCGGGTCTATCGGGGCCAGCGGCACATCTACGACCTGACCCGCAAGTACTACCTGTTCGGCCGCGACAGGCTGATCGGCGAACTCGCGTGCCGGCCGGGCCATGCCATGCTCGAACTGGGGTGCGGCACCGGGCGCAACCTCCAGCTCATCGCCCGGCGCTGGCCGGGCGTTGGCTGCCATGGTCTCGATATCTCGAGCGAAATGCTCAAGAACGCCCGCAAGAGGCTCGGCACTTCGGGCCGGCTGGCGCTCGGCGATGCGACCCGCTTCGATTCGCAGGCGCTGTTCGGCCGCGAAGGTTTCGACCGTGTGGTCCTGTCCTACGCGCTGTCGATGATCCCCGCCTGGGAAGCCGCCCTCGACCACGCGGCCGCAACCCTGGCGTCCGGCGGCTCGGTTCACGTCGTGGACTTCGGCGATCTCGACGGGGTGCCTCCGTTCATGCGCGTGATCTTGCACAAGTGGCTCGCACATTTCCACGTGACGCCGCGCGCGGAGCTTGAAGCCGTCGCGGCCCGCATCGCGCGGCAACGCGGGCTCGCCCTCGAAGCGGCTCGCGGGCCGTTCGGTTATTACCGGATAGTGCGCCTCTCCCGCTGAGCCCATGGTGCCGGCATGGCCCGCGCGATTGACAAGATCGTGGAGCAGGCCGACGCTAAGGCTCTGGTAAAGGGGGAATTCGAATGATTGGCATGGCGATCCTGCAACCCGTCGTCGCACTGGCGGCATGGACCATGGTGATGTGGTTCTGGCTCTACGGGACCCGCATCCCGGCACTCAGCGCCGCCAAGGTCGATCCCGAGGAACTGGTCAACGACCCCAAGCTCACGCTCGACAACGTGCTGCCTGCGCAGGTGCAGTGGAAAGCGCACAACTACAACCACCTGCATGAGGCGCCGACCGTATTCTACGCGATCGCGGTCACGCTCGCCATCGTCGGCCAGGGCGACGGGCTCAATGCGCAGATCGCCTGGGCCTATGTGGCGCTGCGCGTTATCCATTCGATCATTCAGGCGACGATCAACAAGGTCACGCTGCGTTTCGGCATCTTCGCCCTGTCGAGCTTCTGCCTCATGTTCCTTGTCGCCCGGGCGGCACTGGCGATGTTCTGACATCGATCTTCAGGGGAAAGGCTGGACTGACCTGCGGTTTCGACATATTCTCGGGGGCACAAGACGACAAGAATACCGGGAGTTTGGATGTGATCGCAGGCCGCCGCCGTCCGGCAATCAGGCTGACGAAATTCGCTTTCGTGGGCGTGGTCGCCTTTTTCGTGCTGCTTACCGTGACTTCGCTGGCCGACAATCTGCTGCAAGCCGGCTGGGGCCTGGGCTGGAAGTCCTTCTTCATCGGTTTCATCGCCAGCGCATGGGGCGTGGTATCCTACCAGCTCTGCGCCTCGTGCTTTGGCTGGACGGGGGAACGGCGCTGACGCAGCGCCGGGGATAAACCGCTTTCGCCCAGTGCCGCGGCGGTGGTAAGCCGCAAGGCATGGACCTCGACGATCAACTGCGCCGCTACTTCGGAACTGACGATCTCACCACCATCGCGCCGACGACGCTGGAGGCGGGCCTCGACCGCATGAAGGTCGATTTCGGGATGGAGAAAGACAAGGGCCGCAAGTTTGCGCTCTGGACGCTGATGTATATGTTCGGATCGGCGCCGGACCTCGACGTCGCCTTCGACGACGAAGACGACCGCAACGCCGCGCGGGATTTCATGGACATGATGGACAAGGCCGGCACCGAACCTTTCGGCCTCGGCTGAAGCGGTCGGATACCTTTACCGCACGAACAGACTCGCGAGTTCGACGTGCGTCGACCAGCGGAACTGGCCCACCGGCCGCAGTTCGACCAGGCGAAAGCCCGCATCCACCAGCCGCGCCGCGTCCCGCGACCAGCTGGAGGGATTGCATGAGACGTAGACTACCCGCTCGACCGTCGAAGCGGCGATGCATTCCACCTGTTCGCGGGCGCCGGCGCGCGGCGGGTCGAGCAGAACGGCGGCGAACTTGTTGAGTTCGTCGGGCTGGAGCGGGTTGCGGAACAGATCACGATGCGCGGCGAAAACCGGCAGTTGCGCGCGGTCGGCAGCCGTCTTGCAGGCAAGGTGCGCATCGCGCGCGGCCTCGGCGGCGAGCACTCGCGTCTGCGGACCGGCCACGGCGAAGGCGAAAGTACCAAGACCGGAAAACAGGTCCGCGACCGTGGGCATGCCCCCAAGCCACTCCTTCGCCGCCGCGACCAGCGCCCGTTCACCGTCAAGAGTCGCCTGCAGGAACGATCCAGGGGGGAACGGCACAGAAACTTCGCCCAGGCGCACGGTGACCGGCTCGGGCTCCCAGACCACTTCGTAACCGTAGCCGCCATCCATGGTCAATCGCGCCAGGCCATGCGCGCGCGCGAAATCCAGCATGGCTTCGGTCGCCTGAAGCCCCTCCGCGGCGAGGCCTCTGATGCCCAGGTCGACGCCCTGCTCGACCAGCGTCATCTCGATGTCGGCGGCGAGCCGGGGCTGCTGGTGCTTCCCGGCCCTGCCGCTCTTCCGGCTGGCGCTACCCTTGCCCATCGCGATGAGCAGCTTGCGCAGCGGAGCCAGGAGCGCCGCCAGTTCGGGGGCCAGCACGGGGCACTCGTCCAGTTCGACGAGACGATGCGACTTCGCCTCGCGAAAGCCGATGACGATCCGCCCGCCCGAGCTTTCGGCGCGCAGCGATACGCGGCGGCGGCTCATCGGCGGTGAGAGATGCGGCGCGGCGATCGTTTCGGCGCCAAGCTGCTGCGAGACCGAGGCGTTGGCAATGCGGGCCTCGACAAAGGCTGCCAGGCTCTCTTCGTCAAGCTGCTGAAGCTGGCATCCGCCGCAACGGCCGAAATGGCGGCAAGGCGGCTCGGCGTGATGGGGCCCCCATTCGAGAGTTCCGTCCTCGTGCAGCAGATCGCCGGGCGCCGCGCCCCAGGCGTAGCGGCCGGACGCGGTGACGCCATCCCCTTTCGAAGCGATACGCAGGATTTCCTCGGCTTCGCTCATAGTGTCCACCCCGCTGCCGCTAGCCCTCGCGCTTTGAACAAGCGCAAGTCTCGTTCCTCTCCCGCAGGCGGGAAGGGTTGGGGGCGGGTAGTCCAGGACATAATCACAGGCAGGCCGCTAGCGCAGCCGGCACCCTTTCCGCAAGGTCGCCAGCCGTGAAAGCCGGCGGACAAAGCCGCGCCGCCTCTCCGTGAAGCCAGACGCCCTCGCAGGCAGCATCGAATGCCGGCACTCCGGCAGCCGCGCGGCTGGCGATCACGCCGGCGAGAACGTCGCCGGTTCCGGCTGTCGAGAGCCACGAGGTGGAACGTTGCGCGCAGGCGAGGCGGCCGTCGGGCGCGGCGATTACCGTATCAGGCCCCTTCGCGACGATCACCATGCCGCTGCCTTGTGCAAGCGCCAGCGCCCGCTCCGGCCGGGTGCCGATGCCGTCGAGATCGAAGGCCCGCTCCAGCGCGACCAGTTCGCCTTCATGCGGCGTCGCGATGGCGGGCGCGCCGCGCTCGGCAAGGAGCCGGGGGGCCAGCAGGACGAGCGCATCAGCATCAAGCACGACCGGCACCGGGTCGGCCAGGGCTATCGCCAGGCGCTCTCGCGCCGCGCTGTCACGGCCGAGGCCGGGTCCAACCAGAATGGCAGTGTTGCGATCGTCCGACAGCACCTCTGAAAGCGGCCCCGTATCGACCACGAGGTCGGCCGGGGAATTTCGCGCGGACTCGGCAAAAAGCCTGACATAGCCGGCACCGGCGCCCTGCGCCGCGGTGCTTGCCAGCATGGCCGCACCGGGCATTCTTCCCGCAACGACCGCCAGCAATCCGCGCTTGTACTTGTGCGCATCGGCCCGGGGCGGCTGGACATGCGGCCGCACCATGGCCAGCGCGGCGTCCTTCACCTCTGCGACGCCGATCGGGACCAACCGCAGCTCACCCGATCGCGCCGAGGCGGGCATCAGGAAATGAGCGAATTTCCACGCACCCAGCGCGATCGTGAGATCGTAGCGCGGCAAGCCTTCATTCAGCAGCATACCGCTGTCCGACTGCACGCCGCTCGGCAGATCGATCGCGACGGCGTGGCGATGCGAAGCCGCGAGCCGACCCAGCAATGCGGCGTGCTCGGTGCTCAGCGGACGAACCAGTCCGCTGCCGAACAGGCAGTCGACCAGGACATGGCCCGAAACCTCGGCATCAGGGCCGACCACTTCTCCCCCGAAAAGCGCACGGGCGTTCCTTGCGGCGTCGGTGCCGGGTTGAGCCGCAGCCACGACCACGGCGCGGCCTCCCCTTTCGCGGATCGCCTCGGCAATGACGTAGCCGTCGCCGCCATTGTTGCCAGGTCCGCAGAGCACGGTGACCTCGTGATGACCCGCCAGACGCCAGGCCCAGTCGGCGGCGCCGCGCCCGGCGATCTGCATCAGCGCATCGACGCTGCTTCCACCGGCAATCAGCGCCTGCTCGGCATCGCGCATTTGCGCGACCGTGAGGATCTGCTCATTGGCCATCGGCGCCTCCGCCAGCTTCGCCTGTCTGCTTTGCCGTGGCGGGGAAGATATAGCGGTCGGCGCCGACCGTCACGTCCAGCGTGCCTTCCCCGAGCCTGGTCACGGCCTCATCCGCTCCATCCGCGACGGCGAGGCCGCGGCCGTCGGTCAGCACCTGAAAGCGGCGAAAGGCGCCGTCGGGGTGCCGGACCACAAGCAGCAGCGTGCCTTGATCTTCGACGCGCTCGACCGCGCAGCCCCTCGAAAGCTGGGCCGCCCCGCCCACGGCGCAGGCTATGTGCTCCGTTCCTTCAGCGACCGGCGGGGCAAAGGTCTGTTCCTGGGAACAGGCCGAGAGAATGAAACCAAGGACGGTGCAAGCGCCCGCGCCCTTCGACAGGATCAAAGCGAACGGACGGAGGAGCAGGGAGTCCTTTTCCATGAGCGTCTTGGTACAGACACTATCCCTTATGGGAAAGGCCGAGAGGGGGGACAGCCTCCTCGCTCCGCTCGTCCTGAGCTTGTCGAAGCGCGCGTGACGCACTCTCGACTTTAACCCCGCTTGAGCTGGCTCACGTCCCGCACCGCACCGCGCGCGGCGCTCGTGGCCATGGCCGCGTAAGCCTGCAGCGCGACCGAGACCTTGCGCTTGCGCGGGTGAACGGGCGACCAGGCCTGAGCCCCCCTGTCCTCCTGAGCTGCGCGGCGGCGGCCCAATTCCTTGTCAGGGACCTTGAGCGTTATGGTACGGCCCGGAATGTCGATCTCGATCACGTCGCCGTTCTCGACCAGTCCGATCGTGCCGCCTTCGGCCGCTTCGGGCGAAGCGTGGCCGATCGACAGCCCCGAGGTGCCGCCCGAAAAGCGGCCGTCAGTGATAAGGGCGCAGGCCTTCCCCAGCCCCTTCGATTTCAGGTAGCTGGTGGGGTAGAGCATTTCCTGCATGCCCGGCCCGCCGCGGGGCCCTTCATAGCGGATGACCACCACGTCGCCCGCCACGACCTCGCCGCCCAGGATACCGGCGACCGCCGCGTCCTGGCTTTCGTACACGCGCGCGGGACCGGTGAACTTGAGGATGCTCTCGTCCACGCCAGCGGTCTTCACGATGCAGCCGTCGACCGCGATGTTGCCCGAAAGCACCGCAAGGCCGCCGTCCTGGCTGAAGGCGTGCTCCTTCGCACGGATCACCCCGCTTTGGCGGTCGAGGTCGAGGTCGTCCCAGCGCCGGGACTGGCTGAAGGCGGTCTGCGTCGGCACGCCGCCAGGCGCGGCCTTGTAGAACTGCTGGACGGATTCCTCATCGGTGCAGGCGATATCCCAGCGGCTGAGCGCGTCCGCCATGGTCCTGCTGTGAACCGTCGGCAACCGGGTATGCAGCAGGCCCGCACGGTCGAGTTCGCCCAGGATCGCCATGATGCCGCCGGCGCGGTGGACGTCTTCCATGTGCACGTCGGATTTTGCCGGCGCGACCTTGGACAGGCAGGGCACCTTGCGCGAGAGACGGTCGATGTCGGCCATGGTGAAATCCACGCCAGCTTCATATGCAGCGGCAAGGAGGTGCAGCACGGTGTTGGTCGACCCGCCCATGGCGATGTCCAGGCTCATCGCGTTCTCGAAAGCCTCGAAGCTGGCGATGCTCCGCGGCAGGGCGGTCTCGTCCTCCTGCTCGTAATAGCGGTGGCACAAGTCGACGACCAGGCGTCCTGCTTCGCGGAACAGCTTCTCCCGGTCGGCATGAGTTGCGAGCATCGAGCCGTTGCCCGGCAGCGAGAGGCCGAGCGCCTCGGTCAGGCAGTTCATGGAATTGGCCGTGAACATGCCCGAGCAGGAGCCGCAGGTCGGGCAGGCGGAGCGCTCGATCGCCTGGACTTCCTCGTCGGTGTAGTGCTCGTCGGCGGCAGCGACCATCGCGTCAACGAGGTCGAGCGCGTGCTCCTTGCCCCTGAGGACCACCTTGCCCGCTTCCATCGGCCCGCCCGACACGAAGACCGCCGGGACGTTGAGCCGCAGCGCGGCCATGAGCATGCCGGGCGTGATCTTGTCGCAGTTGGAGATGCAGACCATGGCATCGGCGCAGTGCGCGTTGACCATGTACTCGACGCTGTCGGCTATGAGATCGCGGCTCGGCAGCGAATAGAGCATGCCGTCGTGGCCCATGGCGATGCCGTCATCCACCGCGATCGTGTTGAACTCCTTGGCGACGCCGCCCGCCGCCTCGATCTCGCGGGCGACGAGCTGGCCGAGGTCCTTCAGATGAACGTGGCCCGGAACGAACTGGGTGAAGGAGTTGACTACGGCGATAATCGGTTTGCCGAAGTCTCCCTCCTTCATGCCTGTCGCGCGCCACAGGCCACGGGCACCGGCCATGTTGCGGCCGTGGGTGGAGGTGCGAGAGCGATAGGCGGGCATGGGACGAACTCCGGTCTTCAAAATACACGCATGAATACGGGGGCGCTGGGTGCGCCCCTACGCCATATGGTGCTTCAGCCGAAGCGAAAAAGATCAGGGAGGTCCCGGCCGGCCGAATCCCGCGCATGCGGCGGAATTTTGGATCGGCGCGCCGGACCTGCTAGAATGGGCCCATGGCACAAGCGGAACGCCTCACCCTCGAGTCCGAGGAGCAAGAGTGGCTGGACCTGGCCAGGGACTGGATCAAGGGTCATTTCTCGGCCGATCCCGATGGCGCCTATGGGACGATCGAAGGCAAGCTCGCCGTCATTCGCGCAAATTTGTCGCAAGGGTGGGTCGGTCCTGAAGACACCTGGAAGCTGCAGTCGCTGGGTATCGCCATGGGCGACGCCCTGGCGCAGGACCTGATGCTCGACTGGGTTACCGTCGACGACGAATATGGCCGTCAGCCGGCGCTCAACTGGCCGGGAACGAGCATCCTGTGCTTTCCCCTTACGATGATCTCGCAGCGGATCGAGGAAGGCGAGCGCGTCGACATCGACATGATGTACGAATTGACGCGGAAGCAGTTAAGCGAGATCGCGTTCGGCGGGGATGCCGAGTGAGCCATCCATCAAGTCCGCGGTTCGGCACACCGGAACCGAAGAGGGATATCCGAAGATCAACCTTCGTTTTCGAGCCTGATGGCAATCGCATTGCACAGGCGCGTCAGGCGCTCTGACCATTGCTCCTGCCCCGCCTCGTCGGTGATGAGGTCCTGCCGTATCTCCACGCTCAGGTAGGGGCGCCCCTCCGCCTCGGCATGGCGGTTCATCGTCGCATTCAGAAGCTTGCCCGAATAGGGCTGCTGGTCGCCGACGATCAGGCCTTCCGCCTCCAGCAGGGGCATGGCGATCCGGGCGGCGCGATCGTCCTCGTTATAGAGGATGCCGATCTGCCACGGGCGCGGCTTGTCGCAGGTGGAAAGGCGCGGCGTGAAGCTGTGCAGCGAGAGGATCAGCGCCGGCGGCGTCGCCTCAAGCAGTTCGGCAAGGCGCCGGTGGTAGGGCTCGAAATAGCGGGCGATCCGTTCACTGCGGCCCTGCTCGGACAGCTCGTTTCCCGGGATGAGGTGGCCGTCGCTCACTTCCGGCATGATGCCGGGCGCGTCGGGATAACGGTTGAAATCGCAGACGAGGCGGCTGACATTCCCGAGGTAAGCAGCGGTACCGGCGCGGCGGGCCATGCGCTCCGCGACGGCGGCGACGCCGACGTCGATGGCGATATGCTCGTTCATCAGCCCAGCATCGATGCCAAGTTCGATGCTGTCAGGCACCCGGTTCGAGGCATGATCGGCAACGACGAGGACGCCGCCGAAGCGTGGGGTTCCGAGCAGGCGATAGACTTCCGAATTCAAGACTGCCTCCGAACCGCGATGCTAGCGCAGCTTGCCTGCCATTTGCCACCAGTCCGGGCGACTGCCGGCAAGGTTTTCCGCCGCTTCCTTCAGTGCCCTTTCGCTATCGTAAAGCGCAAAGCAGGTCGCGCCCGAACCGGACATTCGGGCCAGAAATGCCCCGGTTCGCCGCAGAGCCTCCAGCACATCGGCGATCGCCGGGCAAATGGCGACGGCCGGAGCCTCGAGATCGTTACGCCCTCGAAGCGCGATTTCGCGCAGGGTGCCCGTCGGCAAAGGCCCCTTATCCACGCCGTCCCAGGCGTTGAACACCGGCCCGGTCGGCACTGGTTCGCGCGGATTCACAAGCAGGACGGGGCATCCCCCAAGGTCGTTCTCCGCCGCCTGCTGCAACTCTGTCCCCGTCCCCGTGCCGACGCAGGGCCGCGACAGGACGCATGCCGGAACGTCCGCACCCAGGCTTGCCGCCGTCGCCTGCCAATTCTCCGGCAGTCCATGGGCCCGCTCGACCATGCGGAAGACCGCGCCCGCGTCCGCGGAGCCGCCGCCCAGTCCCCCCGCTACCGGCAGGCGCTTTTCAAGCGTCACCTGCCAGCCCTTGCCGTGCGGGAGCGCCGATAGTGCCCTTCCCACGATGTTGGCGAACGGGTCATCGATCTTCCCGGCAAATTCGCCATGCGTCGTCAGCCGGTCCTGCGCCGCCGGAGACGCCGCAAGCCGATCGCCGTCGTCCACGAAGGCGAACAGGGTCTCGAGCTCGTGGTAGCCGTCCTCGCGACGCCTGCGGACATGCAGCGCGAGGTTGATCTTGGCGTAGGCGGTTTCGGTCAGCACCATCGTTTCGTCATTGCGAGCGCAGCGAAGCTATGCTCCTTGCAAGGACGAGTTGGGTTACTCACTGCACCCTCCATCGTCCACCGCCCGGATGGCCTTCGCTGCGAGCGGAGAGATCACATGTTCGGATAATTCGGCCCGCCGCCGCCTTCGGGCGTCACCCATTCGATGTTCTGCGTCGGATCCTTTATATCGCAGGTCTTGCAGTGGACGCAGTTCTGCGCGTTGATCTGCAGGCGCGCGCCTGAACCGTCCGGATCGACGAACTCGTACACGCCCGCCGGGCAATAGCGCGCCTCCAGCCCTGCATAGACCGGCAGGTTGATCTCGGTCGGGACGGAGGGGTCCTTCAGCTTGAGATGACAGGGCTGATCTTCCTCGTGATTGGTGAACGAGTACGAGACGGAGGTCAGGCGGTCGAAGCTGATGACACCATCGGGCCTCGGGTACTCGATCGGCTGGTAGAGGTCAGCCCGCTGGGTTTCGGAAGCGTCGGTGTGGTGCTTCATCGGCTTGGCCAGCCCGAAACCGAACAGAGTGCGCAGCCACATGTCGGCACCGGCCAGGATGGTGCCGAGCTCTCCGCCCCACTTGGCGACCATCGGCTCCGCATTCTGGACGAGCTTGAGTTCGCTGGCGATCCAGCTCGAACGGACCGCATCGTCGTATTCCTGCAGCGTGTCCTGCTCGCGGCCGGACTTGATGGCGGCTGCAATCGCCTCCGCGGCGAGCATGCCGCTCTTCATCGCGGTGTGGGTGCCCTTGATCCGGGGCACGTTGACGAAACCGGCCGAGCAGCCCGCCAGGACGCCGCCGGGGAAGGCAAGCTGCGGCACAGACTGCCATCCGCCTTCGTTGATTGCACGGGCGCCGTACGCCACGCGCTTGCCCCCTTCGAGAATGGCGCGGATTTCCGGATGCTGCTTCCAGCGCTGGAACTCCTCGAAGGGATAGATGTACGGATTCTTGTAGTCGAGCGCGGTGACGAAGCCGAGGGCGACCTGGTTGTTCGCCTGATGGTAGAGGAAGCCCCCGCCCCAGGCGTCATTTTCGCTCAGCGGCCATCCCTGGGTATGGATCACCCTGCCCGGCATGTGCTTGGCGGGATCGATGTCCCACAGCTCCTTGATGCCGAGGCCGTAGATCTGCGGTTGGCAGTTCGCCTCCAGATCGTACTTCGCCTTGAGCCGCCGGGTCAGGTGGCCGCGCGCGCCTTCGCAGAAGACGGTGTACTTGCCGAGCAGGTTCATGCCCGGCTGGAAGTCCGGCTTGGGACTGCCCTCGCGGTCGACGCCCATGTCGCCGGTCTGGACGCCGAGGACGGCGCCGCTGTCGTCATAAAGGATTTCGGCAGCGGGGAAGCCCGGGAAGATCTCGATCTCCAGAGCCTCGGCCTGCTCGGCCAGCCAGCGGCACAGGTTGCCCAGCGAGCCGGTGTAATTGTCCTCGTTGGACATGAAGGGCGGCTGGATCAGGTGCGGGATCGCAAGTTTGTGCTTCCTGGTGAGGTGCCAGTGCCAGTTGTCAGTCACCGGCGTCTCCGCCAGCGGGCAGCCCTGCTCGCGCCATTCGGGCAGCAGTTCGTCCAGCGCCTTGGGATCGATGGTCGCGCCGGAGAGGATGTGCGCGCCGATCTCCGAACCCTTCTCCAGCACGCAGACCTGAAGATCGGGATCGATCTGTTTGAGCCGGATTGCCGTGGAGAGGCCAGCCGGCCCGCCGCCGACGATGACGACGTCATATGGCATCGATTCACGTTCAATCATGGGATCCCCCGGTCGCAATTCGATTTAGTCGTTCGCTTAATTCGTGTTGTGCCTTGATTGGTGGAGTGCGACAGGTCAAGACCCACGCGATGGTTCACGCCCCAAATCCCGAATTTCTGGACGATATCACCGGCGCGCTGGGCTGGTGGCGCGAAGCGGGTGTCGACTGCGACTTTCTCGACGAGCCGAGGCAATGGCTCGCGCCGGCTGAAGAGGAAAGCCGGGATGAACGGCAACCCGAACGGCCGCGCCGTGCCGAGGAAACGGCCGCACCGCCGCCACCCTCCCGCTTTGATCCCGCAACCCTGCCGCGGGATCTCGGCGCATTCCAGGAGTGGTGGCTGAAAGACCCTCTGCTTGATGAAGGAGTCGCCGGGCGTATCCCGCCATGCGGCGAGGCGGGCACGAAACTGATGATCGTGGTCGATATGCCCGAACCCGACGACGATCGCTCGCTGCTTTCAGGACCGCAAGGCAAGCTGCTCGACGCCATGCTTCGCGCATTCGGCACGCGGCGCGATGACGTTTACCTTGCCAGCGCCCTGCCCCGCGCGGTTCCTGCGCCCGACTGGGGGGCAATGTCCGATCGCGGCCTGGGCCAGGTTCTCGCACATCACGTGAAGCTGGCCGCGCCCGAGCGCCTGATCGTGCTGGGCAGCAACGTTCTACCGCTCCTCGGCCACGAACTACCGCAACGCTCTGCCGTGTTGTGGACATTTAACCATGAAGGAACAACGATCCCTCTGCTTGCATCAAGGGGGCTGTCCGCGCTGCTCGCGCAGCCGCGCTGGAAGGCTGCATTGTGGCAGGCATGGCTTGAATGGACGCGCGACTGAAGAAAAAGCTGCGCGGGATTCGGAGGGCACTGGGAGTGTTTGTGACCGGGGAAGGCTGTTGAGCAGACTTGGCAAGGGCGGATGGATCGCCGGGTTGGGGTTGGCCTGCACTGCCGCACTGGCGGCAGTGCCCGCGTTCGCGAACAGCGCCGCGGTCGATTACTTCCGCACCCGGGCCGATCGCACGGCCGTGCCCTCCCTGCTGAGCCAGGACGACCGCGCCTATTACCAGCAGGTATTCGAAGCGATCGACAACAAGGACTGGAGCAAGGTCCAGCAGATGTTGGGCGAGCGGTCCGACGGTCCGCTGCATCAGCAGGCACTCTCCGAATACTATCTCGCGGCCGGGTCGCCGAAGATCGAGCTGCCCGATCTTCAGGCCTGGCTGGCCAAGGGTACTGAGCTCCCCGGTGCCGACCAGATCTCGCGCCTTGCACTCAAGCGCGGCGCCCAATCCGTACCCGAGTTGCCCAGCGAACAGCAGTTTGCCCGCTTACCTTCAATGCCCAGGCGCACGCGGCCGGCCTCGATCAATGACGGCACCATGCCCGGCGATATGTCCGCGAACATCCTGGAGCGCATCAGGAACGATGATCCCGTGGGCGCGCGCATGCTGCTCGACGGTATCGATGCCGGCCTTTCGGGCTCGGCCCGCGCCGAATGGCGTGAGCGGGTGGCCTGGAGCTATTATATCGAGAACCGGGATGCCGATGCGTACCAGATGGCACAACTGGCGGCCATGGGCACGGGCCCCTGGGTCGGCGAAGCGTGGTGGACGGCAGGACTTGCGGCCTGGCGCCTGGGCGACTGCGAGGGCGCTGCCGATGCTTTCGCCAAGGCGGGCCGCAGCGCGGACAATGCGGAACTGACCTCGGCCGCCTACTACTGGCAGAGCCGGGCGCAGATACGCTGCCGCCGGCCCGACAAGGCGACGGCACTGCTGCGCCTCGCCGCCGCGCGCGACGAAACGCTGTACGGCATGCTCGCCGCCGAACAGCTTGGCACGAAACTGCCCGAGCAGCACTCGGCAGCCGATTTCACGCAGGCCGACTGGCAGAAGCTGCGTACCAGCCCTAACGTCCGTGCCGCGGTGGAACTCGTCGAGGTCGGCGAGGATGGTCTGGCCGACGAAGTGCTGCGCCATCAGGCGCGGATCGGAGATCCCGGGCAGTACGAACCGCTCACCCGCCTTGCACGCGATCTGGGCCTGCCATCCACGCAGCTGTGGATGGCCTACAATGCGCCGCAGGGCGGCAGGCCCGAGCCGGCAACCCGCTTCCCCACGCCGAAGTGGTCTCCGGCCGGCGGGTGGAAGGTCGATCCGGCCCTGGTCTATGCTCATACGCTGCAGGAATCGCTGTTCCAGACCAGCATCGTCAGCCCGGCCGGAGCGCGGGGGCTGATGCAGATCATGCCCTCGGCCGCCCAGGACCATGCCGCCCAGATCGGCGTTCCGGGTTCGCCGGCCGACCTCAACAAGCCCGAAATCAATCTCGCCTTCGGGCAACGGCATCTTCAGATGCTGAAGGATTCGCCCGGCACGCAGGGATTGCTGCCCAAGGTCATGGCCGCCTACAACGCCGGTCTGAACCCCGTCACCCGTTGGAATGCCGAGATCAGGGACCAGGGAGATCCGCTGCTCTGGATGGAATCGATCCCCTATTGGGAGACCCGCGGCTACGTGAACATTGTCCTGCGCAATTACTGGATGTACGAGCGTCAGGCGGGCGGCGTCTCGGAAAGCCGATTGGCACTCGCGCAGGACATGTGGCCGACTTTTCCGAGCCTGAGCGGCTCGCAGGGCGTGCGCATGGCAGCGAACGGAGCGATATTGCGTGGCCATTGATCCAGAACGCGTCTTCAAGCCGATCAACATTGCCCTTCTGACAGTTTCAGACACCCGCGGTCCGGAAGATGATACTTCCGGCGATATCCTCGCCCAGCGGATCAAGGACGCGGGACACAGGCTCATCGCGCGCGCGATCGAGAGGGACGATGCGGCCCGCATCGTCGTGCGCCTCAACAACTGGATCGACGACAATGACGTCGATGCGATCGTTTCGACCGGCGGCACCGGACTGACCGGACGCGACGTGACGCCGGAAGCGCTCGACAAGGTGAAGGACAAGGAAATACCGGGCTTCGGCGAACTGTTCCGGTGGCTCTCCTACAAGACCATCGGCACCTCTACTGTACAGAGCCGCGCCCTGGCTGTAGTGGCCCGCGGAACCTACATCTTCGCGCTGCCGGGCTCGAACGGCGCGGTGAAGGACGGGTGGGACGGCATACTCGCCGAACAGCTCGACAGCCGCAACCGCCCGTGCAACTTCATCGAACTGATGCCCCGGCTGCGGGAGCAGTAAGCCGTCTATCCGCCGAACAGCGGAAGCGCGGCCGCTTCTTCGTCAGAGAGGGCAATCCGGAACGTCTCGCGCAAGGTATGCGCATATTCGGCCGCATCCTCGATCGTGCGCGTCTCGCTGCTCCCTTGGCGATGGAGGGTGAACTGCCGCTCGCTCAGTGCCGCAAAGCCGCCTGGCAGAATGATGCTGGCGATATGGAGCGAAGTGAAGCGCGTGTCCGGCCGGGTACACGTCCAGTGATTGCTCATTTCCAGGTCGTCCTGCGCGACTTCGCTCAGGTCGAAGACATACTGCGCCTGCCAATCGGCATGAGGCGCGCAGCGGCCATCGGTCGCGCTGACGGCCCCCGCCCGCTCCAGCAGCCACTCACCCAGGGGTGACCCGCGCTCGCCCACGCGCAGCAGGCGGTGGCGCGCACCGTCCGGGGTCGCCGCTTCGGCCCCGTGCACCAGCGGCAGCGGGGGTACAAAGCTGCCGCCGAACCCGGCATCGGCGATCCATGGCCTGCCTTCGATCTGCGCCAGCGACAGCGTATGCGTGCGCGGCGGCACTACGCATTCGGGAATGCCAAGCATCACGCGCCCGAGCAAGGGCCGGTTCTCGACGCCCAGCAAGGTCAGCATGTCCGAAAAGAGTCGGTTCTGCTCGAAACAGTACCCGCCGCGCCCGCGCATGACGAGCTTTCCGAACACCGATTCACTGTCGATGCGAATAGAGCGGCCAAGGCGGACATCCAGGTTCTCGAACCCGATCCTCTGGCGATGAGCCAACTGCAGCACCGCCACCCCTTCGGCGCTCGGATCCGGACGCTGGGCCAGGCCGATGTGATCGAGGTAATGTTCCACTTCCATGGATGCCGCATTGCCCCTGAGAAAAATCATAAGCAAGTGCCCGGATAAGCTGCCCAAAGGCTTCCCCTCTGGGGAACAAAGCGCAGCGAACTTCTGCGGTTGGTTCCGTGTCAGGTAATCACATCTGGAACCGTCCGCCCGGTGTGCCGCACGATCCCGGCGATTTCCTCTGCCGCCGCGATCTGATCGGCCAGCATTGTCGCGGTGTCCTCTTCCACCCGGCCACGGGCAGGTTCGTACCGTTCGAGGTAGATCCGCAGGGTTGCCCCTTGCGTGCCGGTGCCCGACAAGCGGAACACGATGCGCGAGCCGTCCTGGAACAGCACGCGGATGCCCTGGTTTTCGCTACGTGAGCCGTCCACCGGGTCTGTATAGGAAAAGCTGTCCGCCACGGCGATGACAAGCGGCCCCAGAGCCTTTCCGGGAAGCGAGGGGAGCGCAGCCTGCAACTCGGCCATCAGCGCATCGGCATGCGCGCTGTCCACCCCCTCGTAATCGTGGCGCGCGTAATAGTTCCGGCCAAAGCGGGCCCAGTGGCCGCGCGCCAGTTCTTCAACGGGAATCCCGCGTACCGCCAGCACGTTGAGCCAGAGCAGAACGGCCCATAGGCCGTCCTTCTCGCGCACGTGGTCCGATCCGGTACCGGCGCTTTCCTCACCACAGATGGTGACTTTTCCGGCATCGAGCAGGTTGCCGAAGAACTTCCATCCCGTGGGCGTTTCATAGCAGGGAATGCCGAGCGCCTCCGCCACCCGGTCAGCCGCGGCACTCGTCGGCATCGAACGGGCTATGCCGGCGAGCCGGCCTTTGTAGCCCGGAGCAATCTCCATGTTCGCGGCGAGCATCGCCAGGGAATCGGAGGGCGTGATGAACCGGCGGCGCCCGATGATGAGATTGCGGTCTCCGTCTCCGTCCGACGCGGCGCCGAGGTCCGGGGCATCTTCGCTCATCATGAGGTCGTGGAGTTCTTTCGCGTGGATCAGGTTGGGATCGGGATGATGCCCTCCGAAATCCTCCAGCGGCGTACCGTTGACGACAGTGCCCCGGGGAAAGCCGAGGCGATTTTCCAGAATCTCCACTGCGTAGGGACCGGTGACGGCATTCATGGCATCGAAACGCATCGTGAAACCATCCGCAACGGCTTTGCGGATCGCCGCGAAGTCGAACAGTTCCTCCATCAAATCGGCGTAGTCCGCCACCGGATCGAACACGAGCACGGTCAAGTCGCCCACCCTGACCTCGCCGAGCCTGTCGATGTTGACATCCCCCGCTTCGATGGTGAGCCAACGGTCGATCTGCTGCGTGCGCGCGTGGATCGCCCTGGTCACCGCCTCGGGCGCGGGACCGCCATTGGCGATGTTGTACTTGATCCCGAAATCCTCGTCCGGCCCGCCGGGATTGTGGCTGGCCGAAAGAATCAGACCGCCGCTCGCCGCGTTCTTGCGGATCGCGTGGCTGGCAGCGGGCGTCGAGAGAATACCGCCCTTCCCTACCAGCACCCGGCCGTATCCGTTCGCGGCCGCCATCCGGATCGCCTGCTGGATCACGGCCCGGTTGTGGAAGCGCCCGTCACCACCGATCACCAGCGTCGCGCCCGCAGGCCGTTCCGCCACGTCGAAAACCGACTGGATGAAGTTTTCCGCATAGTTCGGCTGCTGAAAGACTTTCACCTTCTTGCGTAAGCCGGACGTACCCGGCGCTTGCCCTTCGAAGGGTCGGGTCGGAACCGAGACGATCTGAGTCAACGCGAATCTCCATCAAGAGATGAACTGTACCTACCAAGCACGTGAGGACCGCGGCTGCCGGAAAGCGCCCGGTTCGGCATGAAACCACCGCATGACGCTTTCGTTGCATTTCCCGCGAAGTCAAACCGGCAACCGGCTGACCGATATGTGCATCTGTTGAATTGAAGGAACTTCAGCTTGCCGGCATATCCCAGCCTGCCGCCGGTTCGGCAGCCGCCGTGCGCCGCCATGAGGGATAGCTGCCATGTCTCTTCCGCCGCGCGACATGGCACCACAGGCCAAGGGTTATCGCCGCGATCTGGATGTAGGCGGACATGACCTGCATCTCCTGGTAGGCGAACTGGTCGATATCGGGAAGCGACATCCGGTAGAAATGCGTGATGACAGCGATGATCTGCGCCGCCCCGAGCCAGAGCGGGTAGACACGGTTGGCGTGCAGGGCGACTGTCAGCAGCGAACAGAAGACCAGCACGTCGATCAGCATATGGCCCAGATCGACTTCGCGATAGATTATCGAGCCGCCTAGCGCCTGATGATGAAGCTGGTCGATGAACGGTATGATCAGCAATATGCCGGCGCAGATGCGTTCAGGTGCAGCGCCCTTCGCCAGAGATAGAAGGAACAGGAAAAAATAGAACCCCAGGACGATCCAGCTTCCCTCGTTCCACAGGCGTTCAAGCACCCCGGCACTCCCGGCGGTCCGAAACGAACGACGTCGGGTCCCTGCCGGGCAACCGGGGCGGCTGCCATCCGATCCGGCAAGCGGCAGAGAATTCGGATGCAGCCACAGGCATCTCCCAACATAGCCCCGGGGGGCCGCCGCACGTCGTTCAGAACAGGTCGCTCAGAGTCCGTGCCACGCTGAGCCCAATCATCGCCACCAGGAGCAATGCCGCGGCTATGGCGACCATGGCCGCGGTCCGGTTAAGACCGGCGTGCGCGCCATCGAGCACCCCGGGAACGACCCTGGGCTCCCACCGCTGCTTCGACGGCGTAACATAGCCGTATGCCACGCCGGCGGCGAAGTCGGTGCCGTCAACCGCGTCCTCTCCATCGAGAGTTCGGTCCTGGACCCCATCCGCGGCAACCTGAGGAATTTTGGCTGGTATTAAATTAGAGGCATTATCGAGTTCATGCAGGTATTGGCGATAGGCTCTCGCCAGTTCCGCGCGCGGGGGGGAGCCAGTGCGATTGCGCACCCCCTCGATCCGCTGGTTGACCGCGCTTTCGGAAATGCCCAGCTCAAACGCGATTTCCTTGCTCGTGCGGTTTTCCGCGACGAAGCGAAGGACTTCGTGCTGTTTAGCCGTCAATCTCGGAAATATGGCCAGCGCCGAGGACGCTGGGCCCGCCCCGCTCTCAGCCATGGCCCGACATCACTCGCATTGTTGCAGAAGTTTCGACAACATCATTCGTACACCCTGGCTCCGTGCTGTAGTCGTACCCAGCGGTTAACCATTTGCGGTATAAGGCCTTCGCCCGAAGAGCTGCAACCCGTGCAAATGAAAAAATGTCCATTTTGACACCATTTTCAAAGTAAGTCGCCGGTGCCGCCAGAATTCCGACAGCCCTGTAAAAATACTGTCAGTGACACTGCGGAGTCTGAATCCCCGGCTCTTCCTGACGGAACTTTGCTGCTTGTTTGCTAAGAAGTGTTAAGCTGGCGTGTCGAAGTTCGGAGCCTCGTTCACGTGGGCCGCTGCCCCTCCGTCCCGCGGCCGGCTGCCCCTGCCCTTGCCGCCCCTTGCCTTTCGGGCGCCCTGCCCCTAGCGGCTCTCGCGCGTCTGGCCTCTCAAGGAGTCGAACAAATGGTCCCCCGTTATGCCCGCCCCGCGATGACCGCGATCTGGGAACCCGAGGCGCGCTACCGCATCTGGTTCGAGGTAGAGGCCCACGCCGCCGTGAAGATGGGCGAGCTCGGCGTTGTCCCGGAAAGCGCGGGCAAGGCCCTGTGGGCCTGGTGGGCGACCAATCCCCGGATCGATGTCGCCGCGATCGATGCGATCGAGGCTGTCACCAAGCATGACGTGATCGCCTTTCTAGACTGGGTGGCCCAGCAGGTTGGCCCGGAGGCGCGCTTCATGCATCAGGGCATGACCAGCTCGGACGTGCTCGACACCACCCTGAACGTCCAGCTCGCCCGTGCGGCGGACATCCTTCTGGGCGATCTCGACGACCTGCTCGCCGCGATCAGGCGCCGCGCCGAGGAGCACAAGTACACGCCCACCATCGGCCGCAGCCACGGCATTCATGCCGAGCCTGTCACCTTCGGCCTGAAGATGGCGGAAGCCTATGCCGAATTCTCGCGCTGCAGGAAGCGCCTCGTTGCCGCGCGGGAGGAGATCGCCACCTGCGCTATCTCCGGCGCGGTGGGCACCTTCGCCAACGTCGACCCATCGGTCGAAGCCTATGTGGCGGAAAAGATGGGCCTTGGCATCGAGCCGGTGTCGACCCAGGTCATCCCGCGCGACCGGCACGCCATGTTTTTCGCCACGCTTGCCGTGATTGCCAGTTCGATCGAGCGCATCGCCGTCGAGATCCGGCACCTGCAGCGCACCGAAGTACTCGAGGCCGAAGAATATTTCTCGCCAGGCCAGAAAGGCTCGTCGGCCATGCCGCACAAGCGCAATCCGGTCCTTACCGAGAATCTTACCGGCCAGGCACGCATGATCCGCTCCTATGCCTTTCCGGCGATGGAAAACGTGGCCCTCTGGCACGAGCGCGACATCTCGCACTCCTCGGTCGAGCGGTTCATCGGACCGGACGCGACGATCACGCTCGACTTCGCGCTCGCCCGCCTTACCGGCGTGGTGGACAAGCTGCTGGTCTATCCCGAGCGCATGAAGAAGAACCTCGACCGCATGGGCGGGCTCGTCCATTCGCAGCGCGTCCTTCTGGCGCTTACCCAGGCCGGCCTCACGCGCGACGAGAGCTACCGTCTCGTGCAGCGCAACGCGATGAAGGTTTGGGAGTCGGACGGCCAGCTCAGCCTGCTCGAACTGCTCAAGGCCGATCCGGACGTCACGGCTGCCTTGCCGCCCGAAGCGATCGAGGAAAATTTCAACCTCGACTATCACTTCAAGCACGTCGACACGATCTTCGCGCGGGTGTTCGGCGCCTGAGCCATTCGCCCGCTCTTCCCATGCCCGGATTTCGCGCTTAGCATCCGCGCCATCCATCGGGGAAAGCAGGAGGATTAATGCAGGTCATCCGCACCATCCTGTGGATCGCGATAACGGCGATCCTCGTCGCATTCATAGCGATGAACTGGACCAAGATTCCGGTGAACTTCTGGCCGCTGGACAACGGCAACTACGTCCACTTCGAATGGCCGGTCGGCGTCGTGGCTCTGCTGTTCTTCCTGCTGGGGGCGATCCCCGCGTGGCTCTATCTGCGTGCGGTGCGATGGCGGCTCAACCGCCGCATCGGATCGCTCGAGAACTCGCTGCGGGCGAGTTCGATGCCATCCGCGATACCCGCGACGGAGCCGGCCGCCGCCCCGCCTCCGCTCGAATCTCCCCCGCATTCCTCTTCGCCGGAAGTCTGAAGCAAATGAGCAGGAATCCAGTCTATCTCGCCCTCGACCTGCCCCGCCTCGACGCCGCAGAGGCTCTGGCGCGCAAGGTCGCGGACCATGTCGGCGGGATCAAGCTTGGCCTGGAGTTCTTCTGCGCGCACGGGCACCATGGCGTCCACGAACTGCACAAGCTGGGCCTGCCGATCTTCCTCGACCTCAAACTGCACGACATTCCCAACACGGTTGCTGCCGCGATGCAGGCGATCCATGTGCTCGAGCCGGCGATCGTCACGGTTCACACCGCCGGCGGTCGGGCAATGATGGAAGATGCGAAGGCCGCGGCGGGTGAGAATTGCAAGGTGGTGGGCGTAACTGTGCTCACCAGCCTCGACGATGACGATCTTTGTGCCGTCGGCGTCAACTCGAACTCGCACGACCACGCGCTGCGGCTTGCCGAACTGGCCCATGCGGCAGGGCTGGACGGCATCGTGTGCTCCGGACATGAAGTCGCCGCGGTGCACAGGCAGTGGAGGGACGGTTTCTTCGTAGTTCCCGGACTGCGGCCTGACGACGGGAAGAACGGGAACAGAAACGGTGACCAGAAGCGCATCGTCACCCCGCGCCAGGCGCGGGACAATGGTGCGAGCGTGCTCGTGATCGGGCGTCCCATCAGCCGTGCCGAGGATCCTCTTGCCGCAGCGCGCTCCATCGAGGCCACGCTCTGACGCGATCGTCGGTTCATCGCGCTGAAATCTCCATTCATCCAGATACTTGCCTTAGTCACGATGACGGAGAGAAACATGACGAAACGCCTGAGCCTGATCGCCGCTGCCGCGCTCGCGACTGCATCCGCCCAGCCGGTCCTGGCGCAGCAGACCGATATCGTTCCTGCCATCGCGGCCGGCCACACGCTTCTCACCGTCAGCGCTCAGGGCTCTTCGACCCGCACCCCGGACATGGCCGGCTACTCGGCTGGGGTAACGACGCAAGGCGCCACCGCGAGCGAGGCGTTGTCCGCCAATTCGACGCAGATGAGCCGCGTGATTGCGGCTCTCAAGCAGGCTGGCGTCGCGGACAAGGATATCCAGACGAGCAATCTCAGTCTCAATCCTATCTATGCGCATCCAAAGCGCCTGCCGGACGGCAGCTATGAAGACAACCAGCAGCGCATCGTCGGCTATCAGGCGACCAACACCGTCTCTGTCCGCCAGCGCAAGCTGGCGGATACCGGCAAGGTCATCGACGCGCTGGTCAAGGCGGGCGCCAACCAGGTGAACGGGCCCAACTTCATGCTGGCCGAACCCGATGCCGCACAGGACGAGGCCCGGGTCGAAGCCATGAAGAACGCGCGAGCCCGTGCCGATCTCTACGCCAAGGCAGCGGGCCTGCGTGTTGCCCGCATCATTTCGATCAGCGAGAGCGGCGGCTATGCTCCCGTGCCGGTGATGTACATGCGCAAGGAGGCCATGGACGTTGCCGCCGCGCCGCCGCCCACTCCGGTCGCCGCAGGCGAGCTGGAAATGAACATGAACCTGGCGGTTCAATTCGAACTCGCGCCCTAAATCAGATCATGTCCTGCGCCTCGATGCCTGCGAGACCAGCGAGACCTTGCCCTCACCGCGTCGGGCAAGCATTGCGACGGCGGCAAATGACGTTAGATAGCGCGCAGACTGACACATCGTCCCCGAACACGGGGGGCACTATTTTTAGGCGGCGACAGCGGGATGCCAACACCCGAGATCAAGATTTGCGGCATCAGTGAACCCGGCGCACTCGATGCTGCGATAAAGGGCCGCGCTTCCTACGCCGGGTTCGTGTTCTTCCTGCCGAGCCCGCGGAATCTCACCCCCGGCGAAGCGGCGGGCCTCGCGGCGCGTGCCGAAGGCCGCATCCGACGGGTCGGCCTGTTCGTGGATGCCGACGACGCCGCTATCGCCGACGCCGTCGCTGCTGCCCGGCTCGAAGTGTTGCAACTTCACGGCCAGGAAAGCCCCGAACGTGCCGCGCAGCTGCGCGCCCGGTTCGGGCTGCCGGTGTGGAAAGCGCTCCCTGTCGCCAGTGCAGAGGATGTCGCGCGCGCGCGCCTTTATGCCGGCGCGGCGGACATGATGCTGTTTGACGCCAAGACGCCAAAAGGAGCTGCCCTGCCCGGCGGCATGGGCCTGAGCTTTGACTGGAGCCTGGTTGCGGCCTGGAAAGGACCGGTAGCCTGGGGCCTCGCAGGCGGGCTTGATCCGAACAACGTCGCCGAGGCGGTGCAGCTTACCGGGACGCCCTTGGTGGACACCTCCTCCGGTGTGGAAAGCGCCCCCGGGATGAAGGACGTAGACCTGATCGCGGCTTTCTGCGCAGCAGTCCGGTCCGCCTGATCCGCATGCGAGAAAGGGCGGCCCGTCTCCGGACCGCCCTTTCCCTGGCTTACGCTCCTCGAGGAGCGATCTTGAACGAAGCGGCCCGGCCCTCGAACTCGGCAGCTACATCGGGCCGGAACCGCCCGATCAGAATTTCACGCCGAGGCCGACGAGACCGAGGTCAGCGTCCGGGGTGTTGTCGCCGACCAGCAGATGCTTGTACTCGACCTTGCCGTAGAACTTCTGGCCAAAGTCCTGCTGCCAGCCGCCGCCGACACCGACCGCGCTGTTGCAGGTGCTGCAGCGCTTGGACTCCCAGTCCGCGATCGCATAGAGCTTGCTGGCGGGCGTAACCTTGGCCCCGATACGGCCGCCGGCGCCCCAGGAGACACGGGTATCGCTGGCCAGGACCTTCTCGGCCGAGCCTTCGACGCCGACAAACAGCTTGTCGCCGAGGTCATAGTCGTAGCCGGCTGCGACGCCCGCGACTGCATCGCTGTTGCTACCGTCCCAGATGACGCCGCCGCGCGCTTCGATGCGCGCCTCGTTGGCAAGGGCAGGAGTGGCAGCCGCAGCGGCGGCGACCGCGGCGAGCGAAACGAGTGCAATACGCATATTGAATACTCCAGAATTATTCCCCGAGATCGGACCGGGGAGCTCCGGCTAGGCCTGCATGGCTTGCCCGCGGCTGAACCAAAAGCGGCAATTTCGGGGCAGAAAGTCGCTGCGTTTGAACGGCTTGCGACCAATTGCGACACTATATCGACTTGCATTGAATTTCGCTCGGCCCGCCGCGCCAGCAAGGCCTTTGTGCAGTTGCTCACTGCCGGTTCATGTCGGCTCGACCCGCCCGCTCTGGACAATCGCCGGGGCCTCTGCCAATCGCCGGGATCATGACTTCCCAACCGCCCGTGAACAGTTTGCGCTCCCTGCCCGACGAGACAGGTCATTTCGGCCAGTTCGGCGGCCGCTATGTCGCCGAAACGCTGATGCCGCTGATCCTCGATCTTGAGAAGGAGTATCGTCAGGCGAAGGAGGATCCTGCTTTCGAGGCCGAATTCCAGGACCTGCTCAAAAACTTCGTCGGCCGCCCCAGCCCACTTTATCACGCGCCGCGGATAACCGAGCATTTCCGCAAGCTGGCGCCCGAGGGCAAGGGCCCGAAGATCTATTTCAAGCGCGAGGACTTGAATCACACCGGCGCGCACAAGATCAACAATTGCATCGGCCAGATCCTGCTGGCGATCCGCATGGGCAAGACGCGGATCATCGCCGAGACGGGCGCCGGGCAGCACGGAGTCGCCACTGCCACTGTCGCGGCCCGCTTTGGCCTGCCCTGTGTGATCTTCATGGGTGCCAAGGACGTGGAACGGCAGAAGCCGAATGTGTTCCGCATGAAACTGCTCGGTGCCGAAGTGCAGCCGGTTACCAGCGGCGCCGAAACGCTGAAGGACGCGATGAACGAGGCGCTGCGCGACTGGGTCGCCAACGTCCACGACACTTTCTATATCATCGGCACTGCCGCCGGCCCGCACCCCTATCCTGAACTGGTGCGCGACTTCCAGAGCGTGATCGGCAACGAGACACGCGAACAGATCCTTGAAGCAGAAGGCCGGCTGCCCGACATGCTCGTCGCAGCCGTCGGCGGCGGATCGAACGCGATCGGCATGTTCCACCCCTTCCTGGACGACTCCGAAGTGGCGATGGTCGGCATCGAGGCGGCGGGCCATGGCATCGAGAGCGGCCAGCACGCGGCCAGCCTTACCGGCGGTCGCCCCGGCATTCTTCACGGCAACAAGACTTATCTGCTGCAGGACGACGACGGCCAGATCACCGAGGCCCACTCGATCAGCGCCGGCCTCGACTATCCCGGTCTCGGCCCCGAGCACTCGTGGCTGCATGAGAGCGGCCGGGTCAAATACCTGCCGATCACTGATGACGAGGCGCTGGAGGCGTTCCAGCTCTGCTGCTCGCTGGAGGGCATTATCCCCGCGCTCGAAAGCGCTCATGCGCTGGCCGCCTTGCCGCAACTCACCACGGACATGGATGAGGACAAGATCCTCGTGGTCAATGTCTCCGGTCGGGGCGACAAGGACATCTTCACCGTCGCCGAGGCACTGGGGGTGGAGCTGTGAAGAAGGGCGCATGGCAGCGATCCCTGATCGACGCCCTTGTGCTCTGGATGGTGATCTTCCCGGTCATCAAAGTTCTCGCCGACCTGGTGCGGGCGCGGTCCTTCGACCTGTCCGGCGCCGGCTATTTCTGGTCCTTCGCCTTTCGCGGGGACTGGACCAGCATCGGCGCGAGCCTTGCCTATGTCGCCTTCTGGATCGCCGTCACCGCCGGCGTGCTTCGTGTCTCCCGAAAGAGCCTGTTCAATTGATGACCCGCTTCGAAACCGCCTTCGCCAAAGGCCCTGCCCTCGTTTGCTTCATCACCGGAGGAGACGGTGACACGGCCGCCAATCTCGACGCGCTCGTGGAAGGCGGTGCCGATGTGATCGAACTGGGCATGCCCTTTACCGATCCTATGGCGGACGGTCCGGCGATTCAGGAGGCCAACCTGCGCAGCCTTGCCGGGGGCACGCGCACGGCGGACATCTTCCGCATCGCCGCCGAGTTCCGCCAGCGTCACCCGCAAGTTCCGCTGGTGCTCATGGGCTATGCCAACCCGATGACCATTCGCGGGCCCGAATGGTTCGCCGCCGAATGCGCGAAAGCCGGCGTCGACGGCGTCATCTGCGTGGATATTCCGCCGGAAGAGGACGCGGAACTTGGTCCGGCGCTGCGCAACGCGGGTGTCTCGCTGATCCGCCTTGCCACACCGACGACCGACGCCGCCCGGCTTCCCGCCGTACTCGATGGCTCATCGGGCTTTCTCTATTATGTCTCGGTCGCCGGCATCACCGGCATGCAGCAGGCGGCGCAGGCCTCTATCGAGGACGCGGTGGCGAAGCTGAAAGCCGCCACCGACATACCCGTGGCGGTGGGCTTCGGCGTGCGAACGCCAGACCAGGCTGCGAAGATCGCGAGAGTGGCTGACGGGGTCGTGGTGGGTTCGGCGTTGGTCGACGTGGTCAAGCAGCACGGCGACGGCGCGGCAGAGCCGCTGCGCGAACTGACCTCGGCGCTGGCCGCAGCGGTGCATTCGGCGCGCTGATCCGATGCGTGACTTCGCGGTCTCCGACGACTCGCGTGTTCAGGCCCAGCTCGACCGGCTCGGCACGCTCTCGATACCGCAGGGCCGGCTTGGGCTCGACACGGTCAGCGCGCTGCTGGACCGGCTTGGCAATCCCCAGCGCGGCCTGCCGCCAGTGTTCCACGTTGCGGGAACGAACGGCAAGGGATCGACCTGCGCCTTCCTGCGCGCGGCGCTGGAGGCAGCTGGCAAATCCGTCCATGTCTTCACCAGTCCTCACCTCGTGCGTTTCAACGAACGCATCCGCATCGCCGGAAAATTGATCGAGGACGAACTGTTGGCCGCGCTGCTTGAAGAGGTTCTCGACGCGGCGGAGGACACCGGCATTGGCGCAAGCTTCTTCGAGGTAGCGACTGCGGTCGCCTTTCTCGCCTTCACCCGCACGCCAGCCGACGCTTGCGTGATCGAAGTCGGTCTGGGGGGCCGTTTCGATGCAACCAACGTGCTGGAACGTCCCGTAGCCTGCGGTATTGCCTCGCTCGGGATCGACCACGAGGCGTTCCTGCTGGCACCGGAGGAAAACGTACCGACGGACGCCTTTGCGCGCATTGCCTTCGAGAAGGCGGGAATCGCGAAGCCAGGCGTGCCGCTCGCCACTTTTGATTACCGGACGGCCATGAACCGGGCGATCCAAGGACAAGCCACAAAGGTTGGCGCGCCACTCGTTCGCCAGGGCCGGGACTGGACGGTGGAGGCGCTATCGAACGGTTTCACCTACACCGACGCGGGCGGAAGATTGACTCTCCCGGCCCCTCGTATGCCGGGCGGGCACCAGATGCTGAACGCAGGACTGGCGATCGCCATGGTGCGGCACCAGCGGGCGGTCGAAGTGCCGGCCGCCGCCTTTGCCGCCGGCGTGGAACGGGCGCACTGGCCGGCGCGGTTGCAGGAACTCGGGGGCGGGCCGCTGACGTCCCTGCTCCCGGCCGGCACCCGCTGCTGGCTCGACGGCGGACACAATCCCGATGCCGGCGAGGCGCTGGCCGTCCATTTCGGGCAGGCCAGAACGCGCATCCACATCGTCATCGGGATGCTTGCAAACAAGGACCCGAAGGCCATTCTCGCGCCGCTGCATGATCGGCTTGAGAGCGTAACGGTCGTACCGGTTCCGGGGCACGCGTGTCATGGAGCGGATCCATTCAGGCAAATCCCGCTCATCCCCGAACCCTTCGAAGCGCCTGATGTGGCATCGGCTCTTCGCAACCTGGCGATCGATCCAGCCGGAGGCGAGATCGTGTTGATCGCCGGCTCGCTTTACCTGGCAGGCGTCGTACTGCGCGAGAACCGCGAGATCCCGGATTAATCGCGCGCGTCGCCCTCGCCGACCTCGCCCGCTGAGCCCATCGCCTCGTCGACGAGCCCCGTTCGCATCATCCACCAGAACAGCACTATGCCCGGCAATGCGGCGATCGTCGTGAGCAGGTAGAAGTTCACATAGCCCAGCGCTTCGATCAACGCGCCGGCGGTCGTGCCCGTGAGGAAACGGCCGACCATGCTCGCGCCTGCCGAAATCAGGGCATATTGGGAAGCCGTAAAGCGCAGGTCGCAGAGCGCCGAGAAATAGGCGACGACGACCACGCCGCCATAGCCGCTGGCGAAGTTCTCGAAGCCGATGGCGCTCGCCATGCCGATATTGCTGTGCCCGGCAATGGCCAGCAGCGCAAAGCTCAGGTTGGAGACACCCATCAGGATCAATGAGATCAGCACCGCGCGCTTGAGACCGAGCCGGGCGTAGATGACGCCGCCCACGAAAACGCCAATGATCAGCGCCCAAAAACCCACCCCGATGTCATAGATCGCTATCTCGTCGTTCGAGAAACCAAGGTCGTTGAACAGCAGTCGAAAAGTCAGGTTTGCCAGCGTATCGCCGATCTTGTGGACAAGAATAAACACCAGCACCAGCCAGGCGCCGTGACGCTGGAAGAATTCTTCGAACGGCCCCCCGATGGAAGTCCAGACCTCCTTTAGCCCGCGCTTCTCGCGCACAATCTGGTGCCGCGCCGGCTCGCCCATCACGATGGCCGTTATCATCGCCGGCAGCGCGAACACGGCGCAGGCGGCATAAGCGACGTGCCAGTCGAAACGCCCCGCCAGCACCAGCGCAAGCGCACCTGCGCTTGCCGCGCCAATACGCCAGCCGTACTGGCTCATGCCTGACCCGGTCCCGAGCTGGTACGGCTTGAGCGTCTCGATCCTGAAGGCGTCGATGACGATGTCGAAGCTCGCCCCGGCTAGACCCAGCAGGATGGCAGCAAGCGCTGCCCCCGCAAGGTCCCTCGATGGGTCGGCCAGAGCGAGATTGATGGTCGCGGCCATGACCAGCAGTCCGGTGACCAGCATCCAGGAGACGCGCTGGCCGATCCGCACGAGCACGGGGATCTTCACCCCGTCGACGACCCACGCCCACAAGGGCTTCAGGTTATAGACGAAGAAGGCGAGCGCGAAGGCAGTGATCGTGGACTTCTCGATACCGTCCTGCGCAAGTCGCGTCGTCAGCGTCGCGGCAAGCAGTGCGAACGGGAAGCCCGAGGACACGCCGAGAAAGAACGCGGCCAGCGATTCCTTTTCCAGGTAGGGTCGGACGGAGGCCCAGATGTCACCGCCCTCGATTCTCTGTTCGGCCTCCACGCCGTTCTCCCCGGAAGATCTGAGCCGCCAACTTAGCGTGCATCGAAGCTTTAGGAAGGCTGGATGAACCGCCGATCAACAGGTATGGCGCGGCGAATGTCCAGACCACCTCAAAAACCGGGCGCCTCCAGGCGCGGTGGGCCGTCGAACGGCCGTCCCTCGCGTGCACGAATGCCGAACCGGCCGGACGTCGCACCGACACCGCGCGATCCTTCGCTGCCGCCACGAGAAGGCGAACGTATCGCCAAGCTGCTCGCGCGCGCTGGCGTCGCCAGCCGACGAGAGGCGGAGCGGATGATTGCCGAGGGCCGGGTCAGGCTGGGGGAGGATGTGATCGATACGCCCGCCACCGTTCTCACCAGCCTCAAGGGCGTGACCGTGGACGGCAAGCCGGTGAAGGCACCCGAGGCGACGCGGCTGTTCATGTTCTACAAGCCCGCCGGCCTTATCACCGCCGAGCGCGATCCATCCGGGCGTCCCACGATCTACACGGCGCTGCGAAATGCGCTGCCGCCCAGCACCGGCCGGGTCATGCCGATCGGGCGCCTTGACTTCAACACCGAAGGCCTGCTGCTGCTGACCAACGACGGCGAGTTCAAGCGCCAGCTCGAACTGCCTGCGAGCGGCGTGCCGCGCACCTATCGCGCGCGCGCCTTCGGCGATGTCACCCAGAACCAGTTGGAAGACCTTATCGACGGCCTGGAGATCGACGGCGTGCGTTACGGCAGGATCGACGCCAACATGGAGCGCCGCACCGGGCGCAACCAGTGGATCGAAATGACGCTTACCGAAGGCAAGAACCGCGAGGTCCGCCGCGTCCTTGAACATCTGGGCCTCAAGGTCAGCCGCTTGCTCCGTATAGCCTACGGTCCCTTCCTGCTCGGCGACCTGCCCAAGGGGACAGCCGTGGAAGTGCCCGAACGGGACCTTGAAAACTTCCGCCGCACTCTTCGCGGGCCGAAGACGCGATGAAAGGTGCGAAGACCGGAATGCGGATCATCGCCGGCGAGTGGCGCGGCCGCAGACTTGCAGCGCCGGAGGGAGACATCACCCGCCCCACTGCCGACCGCACCCGCGAGACGCTGTTCTCCATGCTGACCAGCCGGCTGGGTTCGTTCGAAGGGTTGAAAGTGGCCGATCTCTTCGCCGGCTCGGGCGCGCTGGGGCTGGAGGCACTTTCGCGCGGCGCCGCGTATTGTCTGTTCGTCGATCAGAACCCTGCTGCGATCCGCGCGATCCGGCTGAACATCGCCAACCTTCACGCCCAAGCGCGCTGCGACGTTCGTGCAAGTTCGGTTCTCTCGCTCGGCCCAGCAAAGGAGCCGTTAGACCTTCTGCTGCTCGATCCGCCTTACGAGACGGGCGCCGGTGCCGTCGCGATCGACAAACTCGCACGCCAGGGCTGGATGGGCGAAGCAACCTGGATCAGCCTGGAAACGAGGAAGGACGAGCATGTCTCGACCAAAGGTTTCGAAGTCGAGGCGACGCGCGACGTCGGCAAGGCACGGCTCCATCTTCTTCGTCGCAAAGACTGAATACCAGTGCGAAAACGCGAAGGGCGCCGGTCTCCGGCGCCCTTCGAGAGGCGATCGGGTTCAAACCCCGCCGGGATTGCGACAGCTGTCCTGTATCTTCTTGGTGCAGACCGGGTATTCCTTGTTCATCTCCGAAGCAGGTGGCGGTGTCAGAGCGCCCTTGTAAGGTCCGCCCTGATAGCTCTGGTCGGAAGGCATTGCCGGCGGCACGGACTGCTCGGCCGTCTGCGGCGCGGGAACACCCGTCGTCGGCGTGCCCGGTCCTTGCGGATTGGCCTGGGTCTGTGCCGGGGCAGCTGGCGCGCCTTTCATCTGGTCGACGACCGACTTCCAGGCTAGCTCGCGCTGTTCGGGAGCCATCTTGTAGATCTGCTCGCGCTGGTCGGGCGTCAGCGCCCAATAGCCTTCCTGCTGGTCGGGGGTCAGCGACCAGTAGTAGTTCTTGTACTCGGCCGGCCACGCATCATAGTCAGCGCGCTTGGTGGCGGGCCAACTGTCATATTGCGCCTTCTGATCGGCCGTCATGGCAGCCGCAGCGCTGGGCGGCGCACTCATTTCCGACGAAGCGGGCGGCTCGTCCGCTGTACTTTGCGCCTGGACCGCAGCCGAGGCCGAAATCATTGCAAGGGCGCCGGCACTCGCGAATAGCAATTTCCGCATTTCTCATCTCCGGTGGTCGATTAACTACGAAACTGTCCTTGACGCCTCGACGAACCAGACGCGGAATTGTTCCAGGCATTCGACGAAGCGGCCTTGCGTCACGATGTTGCGTTCCCTAGTTGTTCACGGGTGAACGGCCTGCAAGAATCCCGGTCCCTCGGCCTGCCCGCCGAGGTTGACGATCCCCTGCTCGCGGGGCTCAACGCACCTCAGCGAGAGGCCGTGCTCACAACCGAAGGCCCGGTGCTGATGCTGGCCGGCGCAGGCACCGGCAAGACAGCCGCCCTCACCCGCCGTCTCGCCAACATCATCCGCAGCAGACTGGCCTGGCCCAGCGAAGTGCTCTGCGTGACGTTCACAAACAAGGCGGCCCGCGAAATGCGCGAGCGGGTCGGGCAATTGATCGGCCCGGCGGTCGAAGGGATGTCCTGGTTGGGAACGTTCCATTCGATCGCGGCCAGAATGCTGCGGCGCCATGCCGAGCTCGTAGGCCTGCAGCCGAACTACACGATCATAGACACTGACGATCAGCTTCGCCTGCTCAAGCAATTGATTCAGGCTGAAGGCCTGGACGAGAAGCGCTGGCCGGCGCGCCAGCTCGCAGCCTGCATAGATCGCTGGAAGAACCGCGGCCTCAACCCGCAGGACCTCGATGCGGCGGAGAACGAAGCCTATGCGAATGGCAAGGGGCAGAAATTCTACGGTCTCTATCAGGAGCGGCTCAAGGCACTGAACGCCTGCGATTTTGGCGACCTGCTGCTGCACATGCTCAACATCCTGCGCAGTGACCGCGAGGTGCTGCAGCAGTACCAGCAACGTTTCAAATACGTCCTGGTCGACGAATACCAGGACACCAACCAGGTGCAGTACTTCTGGCTGCGCCTGCTTGCGCAAGGGCGCCGCAACATCTGCGTCGTCGGCGACGACGATCAGTCGATCTATTCATGGCGCGGTGCGGAAGTCGCGAACATCCTTCGGTTTGAGAAGGATTTTCCTGGAGCGAAAGTGATCCGGCTGGAGCAGAATTATCGCTCCACGCCGCAGATTCTCGCGGCTGCATCGTGCCTCATCAACGAGAACAGCCAACGTCTTGGAAAGACGCTGTGGACCGAACGCCACCCCGGCGACAAAGTGCGCGTTCTCGGCGTCTGGGATGCTCCCGAGGAAGCCCGACGGATCGGAGACGAAATCGAACGGCTTGAGCGTGAAGGCGCCCCGCTCGACCAGATCGCCATTCTCGTGCGGGCGCAGTACCAGACCCGCGAATTCGAAGACCGGTTCATAAGCATCGGCCTCAAGTACCGGATCGTCGGTGGTTTTCGATTCTACGAGCGCGCCGAGATTCGCGATGCGCTCGCTTACCTCAGGGTTATCGCGCAGCCCGCAGACGACCTCGCATTCGAGCGCATCTACAATGCGCCCAAGCGCGGCCTTGGCGCCAAGGCGCTGGAAAAGCTGCATCAACTCGCGCGGCGTCAATCCATCCCCCTCGCCGCCGCGGCGATCGAGATTGCCGACAGCGACGAACTGCCGGCTCGAGCCCGCAATGCCTTCCTTTCGCTGATGCGCGACTTTGCCCGCTGGCGGGACGTGGAGAAGACGCAGAACCCCGCGGACCTGCTGCGTACGGTGCTGGACGAGAGCGGCTATACGGATGCGCTTCAGGCGGAACGGACCGCCGAAACCGCCGGACGGCTCGAAAACCTGGCCGAACTTGCCCGCGCCATGGAGGAATACGAAAGTCTCGGCGATTTCCTCGAGCACGTCAGCCTGGTGATGGACAACGATGCGGCGGCCGAGGAAGAAAAGGTCACCATCATGACCATGCATGCCGCCAAGGGCCTCGAATTCGATCACGTGTTCTTGCCCGGGTGGGAGGAAGGCGTTTTTCCCTCGCAGCGTGCGCTGGACGAAGGCGGCCTCGCCAGCCTGGAGGAGGAGCGTCGGCTCGCCTACGTCGCGATCACACGCGCTCGCCGTAAGTGCACGATTCTCCACGCGGCAAATCGGCGCATCTACGGGCAATGGACCAGTTCGATTCCCTCGCGCTTCATCGCCGAACTGCCGGACGATCACGTAGAGAGCGAAACCACGCTGTCAGGCGGCGCCTCGCTCTGGCGGGCGCAGTGGTCGGAACATGCCGATCCCTTCGCCGAAGTGGCGCGGGCCCAGCCCTCGCGCACGATGACACGCGGCCCTGGCTGGCAGCGTGCCGCTGCGCGCGAATTCGACACCATGCCTCGCCGGGTGGCCGAAAGCACTCGCAGCGCGGCCAGCTTTGCAGCAAAGCCGCGCACCGATATCGCTCCCGGGGCTCGCGTCTTCCACGAGAAGTTCGGATACGGCACTGTCGCCGCTCAAGAGGGCAACAAGCTGGAGATCGACTTCGAACAGTCGGGCCGCAAGCGGGTGATCGACAGCTTCGTGAAATTGGCCGGGTAAGCGCCCCGGGTCAGAGCCGCCGGAGTTGCTTCAAGCCAGCGCGGAAATATTGAGAAAGTCCGGCACCGGACCGTTCCATCCCTCATCGGCGGGTTCAGGCTCAGGCCGTCGCTGCCGGCGTTCTTCCCGGCGCGGCTCCTCGACGCGCCTTTCGCGGCGAGGAGCTCGTTCGGCGTGATCTCCCCGCTTGGCTCGCGGCTTCTCTGCCGGCGCCTCGACAGCCTCTTCGGCCGGCAGTTCGAACACCGGAATCTTGCCGCCGGTCAGTTTCTCGACATTCCCGATTGCCTCGGCATCTTCCGGCGTGACCAGAGTGAATGCGCGTCCGGTGGCGCCGCCACGCCCCGTCCGGCCGACGCGGTGGACGTAGTCGTCGGGATGCCAGGGCGTGTCGAAATTGAAGACGTGGGAAACGCCCTTGATATCGAGACCGCGCGCGGCGACGTCGGAGGCGCACAGGATGTTGATCTCTCCCGCCTTGAACCGCTCCAGTTCGGCGAGGCGCGCCGGCTGATCCATATCGCCATGAATCTCGCCGGCCGCGAAACCGTGACCCTTGAGGCTCTTCGCCAGTTCGCGAACCGTGGTCTTGCGGTTGCAGAATACGATCGCGGTGGATACATCGTCGGTACGCAGCAGATGGCGCAGCACTTCGCGCTTCTTGCGTGCGTTCACGGCTACCTTGTGCTGGACGATGTTGATGTTGGTCGTCGCCGGGCGAGCGACCTCGATATACTTCGGATTCGAGAGAAAGCGGTCGGCCAGCTTCTTGATCGGCGGCGGCATCGTCGCCGAAAAGAGCAGCGTCTGCCGATTGGTGGGCAGCTTCGCGCAGATGTTCTCGATGTCCGGGATGAAACCCATGTCGAGCATGCGATCGGCTTCGTCGATGACCAGCAGTTCGCAGCCGGTAAGCAGGATCTTGCCGCGTTCGAACAGGTCCATCAGGCGTCCCGGCGTGGCGATCAGGACATCCACGCCATCGTGCAGCGCCTTCACCTGATCCCCCATCTGCACACCGCCGATCAGCAGCGCCATCTTGAGGTCGTGGTTCTTGCCATACTTCTCGAAATTCTCCGAGACCTGCGCCGCCAGCTCGCGAGTCGGCTCAAGAATGAGCGAGCGCGGCATCAGCGCGCGGCGGCGGCCATGGGCGAGAATATCGATCATCGGCAGCACGAAGCTTGCCGTCTTGCCGGTGCCCGTCTGGGCAATGCCGATCAGGTCCTTCATCATCAGGACTGGCGGGATCGCCTGCGCCTGGATCGGAGTCGGCTCCGTATAGCCAGCGGTTTCCACCGCTTGCAGCAATTCATCAGACAGGCCGAGATCGGCAAAGCTCATATAAGATCAGGTTTCCGGAAAAGTTTGGGCATACATGCTACGGTTTGCCAGGGATGCAAGATCACCCGGCGACCCCGATAGCGTAACTGCGCGCGGCCTATGCGGGAAATGCGGCGAAAGTCAAGGAATTCGGCGGTCCAGTCCCGTACCGGGATTCAATCGTCGTCTGCAACCAGTTGGCGAATGCGCGTCAGCTTGCAATTCATTCCGCTTCGCGACAGCAAAGTGTCGCGATCCACGCAGAGCTGGCCATCCGATGTGCGCGCCAGATAGAAACCCAGATAGAAATCACGCGCCCGGCACGCGCGCTCAAGTTCCGCACTAACCACGCGCTGATCCCGCATGAACAGGAGAAGGCGGTTGCTGCCGTTGGGCTGAACGCCGGCAATGCCGGCCATCGGCAGGCATTTGCCGATCTTGCGCTCGGCAAAGCGAGATTCGAATTCATCGTCGGGCATCCCGAAAAACATCTCCGGCGAACTCGGTCGAGAGCCGCGCGGAGCGACGCGAATGGTCATTCGCTGCTCGATGCGCACTTGCCACGCACTCTGGGGCTCAGCGCCCTGGAACGCGGTTACCGTGAATGGCCACACAGTTCCCGTAACGAGAGCACCTTGGACGAACGGGGGTGAAGCCTCCTGTTCACCGGCATAAGCCTGCCAGACGCCTTCGCGGGCCCCGCCGGAAGCCTCATGCCCGCTCCCGTCCTCTGAACGCCCGTCATCGACCGCGCCCGCTGCGGGAAGCAGCAACACGATCGGGTAGAGCATTGCAGTGGCGAAATTCATCGTGACGCTGGTTCCCTGGACACGGTCGTGCCGCTCCTGCTGCCATAGCGCAAAAGCTTGAACCACCGCTTAACTCGGCAGCAAAGCGACAGCTCTATCCGAACCGGCGGAATTTCCGGGAAGAGGATGAAACCACGACCCGCATGTGCCATATCGACTGCCATGACTTCATCCGAGACTTTTTTCGAAGAGGCTTCCGTACTTCTTGGGCCCCGGGGGATAACCCGGGACGCCGATCTGATGGACACCTGGCTGACCGACTGGCGAGGCCGTTTCACGGGCCGAGCCTGTGCCATGGCCTCGCCCGCAAATACCAGGGAGTTGTCCGAACTGGTCCGGCTCTGCGCCCGATATCATGTCCCCATTGTACCTCAGGGCGGAAACAGCGGCATGTCGGGCGGTGCGACCCCCGATGACACCGGCAATGCCGTGCTGCTTTCCCTGCGGCGGATGAATGCAATTCGTGAGATCGACCTCGAATTGCGCCGGGTCACTTGCGAGGCGGGCGTGGTCCTCCAGACCCTGCACGAAGCCGTTGCGGCCGAAGGCCTGCGTTTCCCGCTCACGCTCGGGGGCAAAGGCTCCGCGACGGTGGGCGGGCTGATCTCGACCAACGCTGGCGGATCCCAGGTGCTGCGGCATGGCTCGATGCGTGCGCTTGTGCTGGGGCTGGAGGCGGTGCTCGCGGACGGGCAGATATTCTCGATGCTGACCCCGCTCAAGAAGGACAACCGGGGCTTCGATCTCAAGCAGCTCCTGATCGGATCGGAAGGCACCCTTGGCATCGTCACGGCAGCGACACTCAAGCTTCTTCCGGCCGTGGCCGAGCGGGTCGTGGTCTGGGCCGGGGTTCCCTCGCTCGTCGCCGCACGCAGGTTGCTGCTCCACTGCGAGGAGTCTGTCGGCGACGCGCTGGAAGGCTTCGAAGTCATGCCCCAGGCCTGTCTCGACGCTGTTCTCGATCATCTGCCGAGCGCCCGGGCACCGCTGTCCGACAGGCATGCCTGGCACGTCCTGATCGAGGTGGTCGCCGACAGCGGTTCGGCTGACACCCTGCGCGATCGCTGCGAGGCGATGATGGCCTCGGCTTTCGGGAAAAAGCTTCTGGAAGACGCCGCCATATCCGCTAGCGAGGCGCAGGCAGAGGCTTTCTGGCTGCTGCGCGAATCGGTTTCCCCGGCCGAGCGCGACCGTGGGCCCGCGATGCAGCACGACATCTCCGTTCCGGTCGAGAAGATGCCCGAATTCGTCGAGACGACGGCGCCGATGATCGAGGCCGAATGGCCGGGCGTCGAGGCCGTCGCCTTCGGCCACCTTGGCGACGGAAACGTCCACTATCATGTCATTGCGCCCGAGGTCACAGACGGCCTCGCCTGGCAGAGGAGCACCGGCAAGGACATCAGCCGCCGCATGCATGACCTGGTGACGCAGTGGGGCGGATCCATTTCCGCCGAACACGGCATCGGTCAGCTCAAGCGCGACGAATTGCTGCGGTTGGGAGACCCGGTCGCGCTGTCGATGCTGCGCGCAGTCAAGCATGCGCTCGACCCGCAGGGACTACTCAATCCCGGCAAGTTGATCTAGGCGCCCCCCAACCGACACACGGGCATTCGAAGCGTTTCTGGCGCTATCCGGGCACCGCGCTTGCGCGCCTTCGGCCCAACGCCTAAAGCGGCGCCTTCAAGAATTCCAAGCCTGCGGAGAAGATCGCAATGGCCACCGCGCCGCAAAATCCTGCCCTGCCCCTGTTCTACCGGGATCTCATTCCCCTGAATTCGCAGCAGCACGCCTCCTACAAGACGCGGGCGACGGACAAGGCCACATGGCTTGCCGGAGTGAACGCGGTGCCACTGACGGTCGAGGAGTTTCCGCAGGCACAGCGGAACTTCCCGATCGTATTCACCGCGGGCGACAGCCCCGTTCCTCTTGCCCTCATGGGCATGAACGAAGGCGTAAACGTCTACGTCGAGGCGGACGGCACGGTGAACACTCCGGTCTACATCCCGGCCTATGTCCGTCGCTATCCCTTCATGTTGGCGAAACTGCGCCCGGACAGCGACGAACTGTCGCTATGCTTCGACCCCACAAGCGACCTGGTGGGCGAACTTGATGAGGGCCAGCCCCTCTTCGACGGCTCTGATCCTTCCGAAGCGACCAAGAATCTCCTGCAGTTCTGCGAAAATTTCGAGATTGCAGGTACAAAGACCGCCAGCTTCATCGCCGAACTCAAGAAGCACGACCTGCTCATGGACGGCGAGCTCAACATCGACGCCGGCCAGGAGCAGCCCTTCAATTATCGCGGGTTCCAGATGGTGAACGAGGAAAAGCTGCGCGACATGCGGGGCGACATCCTTCGCCAGTGGAACCAGAACGGCATGCTTCCGCTCATCTATGCCCACCTCTTCTCGCTCGAACTCGTGCGTGACATATTCGGTCGGCAGATCAGCCAGGGCAAGGGTCCGCTGGTTCCGGCCAGTGCCTGACAACTGCGGGCATCCGCCGGAAGTTATTGCAAATTTGTGACACCTCCGACCGATTCTGCGGCCCGTGGAATTATTGCCGTGCAAGGAAGATGTCGCCCGCGCTAAAGTGAAGACTTGAATCTTGCGTCAGACTTGCATATGTATGTGGTTGCCTGATCGGCGCTACCCTCATGGCCCGGTTGGGTTGGTGCACATCGTGCACCTCCTCCCTGAACCTTGGCCACCTCGTGCATTGCACGAGGTGGTTTTTTAATATGTATTCCGGAATTGCGGTTTTACTCCGCCGCGAGTGGCCAGCTCTTGTCATTAGCGCCCTGCCCCAGATCGGCAACCACGGCGGCCAGGCGGCGCACAAGGGCGCTGAGCACTTCAATGGTAGGTTTCATTCCCGATCCCGGCTCGACGAGATCCGAATCGAGGTACCGCCCCCGATCGATCTCTAGCTGCATGGCGTGAATGCCGGCATGGGGGCAGGCGTGCCGCTCCAGCACATAGCCGCCGGCATAAGGCCTGTTATGCGCGGCAGCACTTCCACGCTCGGCAAAGGATGCGAATGCCGCGGCAATTACGCTTCCGTGACAGGTCACGCCGAATCGATCGCCGACCACAAACTGCGCCGAAGCCATTCCGAAACGCGAGGGAAGCGGCGGCATCGAGTGCAGGTCGAGGAGGAGCGCCGCCCCCCACCGCTCACGCAATAACTCCAGCGATTGTGACAGGGCCTGATGATAAGGGGCATGTATGCCCTCGATCCTGGCCGCAAGATCCTGCTCGCGGTGGCGGGAACGCCAGAGTTCGCCCAAGCCGGGCAGACGCCGCGGCACGAGCCCAAGCCCGCTCAGCACACGCCGACTCGGCATTTTCGCCGAGCGATCCAGGCGTGATTCGCGTTCGATCATTTCCCAATCGATGTCGTCGGGGGACCGGTTGAGGTCGATCATGGCTCTGGGCGCATGCGCGACTAGCAGGCTTGCCCCGGTTGCCGCGGCCACCTGCTCGGCCAGTCGGTCCGCATATCGGTCCTCCAGACGCAGCGCGATCGAGTCGGGATGCCGAAGCGCCCGGAGCAATTCCGCCGGATAACACCTTCCCGCATGGGGAACCGCGATCAGGACCGGGATCGGCGAAGGCTCCACGGATGTGAGCGTGAAGGCTGGCAGGCCGGTAGTTCCGGGAATCCGCCCGCCAGACCGCACTTGCGAATCACTCTCGCCAAAATCGCCGACCATGATCCAAGGTTGGGCGTTTCACTTTGGCGAGTCAAAGCGTCCCGTTCCCGGTCAGCCCGGAATCCGGGCGAGAATGTTAACCGATAAAGCGCTATGTATCCGGGCAAGGCCGACGCAGCGCGGCTCCACCCAGGTAAACGAGAATACGGGACTCCAAGGCAATGATCCGCATCCTGCTGGCCGAAGATGATCAGGCAATGCGCACCTACCTCTCACGCGCGCTTCAGAACGCGGGATACGATGTCGTCGCCGTCGAATGCGGCACCGAAGCCCTGCCGCACCTCGAGACAGAGACTTTCGACCTCCTGCTCTCGGACATCGTCATGCCCGAGATGGACGGAATCGAACTCGCCCAGCGTTGCGCGGAGGTCTCGCCGATGACCAAGGTCATGTTCATCACCGGATTCGCCGCTGTCACTCTTCGCGCCAGTCGGGAAGCGCCGCAGGCCAAGGTCCTCTCCAAGCCCTTCCACCTGCGCGACCTCGTGATGGAAGTGCAGCGGGTTTTCGGTCTCCAGGAGCACGCGCGCCTCTGACACGAAAATTTCCGCCCAAAGCATATTGCATCGGCAAAATCGCAAGGCTAAAGGGCCAGTCCTCCGAGCGGACCTCCGCAAGGAAGCTCGAATGGAATGGGCGTATAGCTCAGTGGTAGAGCACTATGTTGACATCGTAGGGGTCGCAAGTTCAATCCTTGCTACGCCCACCATTCCAGGTCGGTAAGCGGCTAGAGGCCCGTCGCGAGAGCGACGGGCTTTCTGCATCCGGTGCCTTGTCTCCCCTCCCGTTTTGAACAGCATCGCCCGAGCGCTCCTGAACCGCGCCCGAAAGCCGATCCTTGCCTTGCTAAGCGCCACCCCTCTGCCTAAGAGACGCCCAAATTCTCACCCCAGGGGAGCATTCAAGCATGGCAAAAATCAAGGTCACCAACCCCATCGTCGAGATGGACGGCGATGAAATGACGCGGATCATCTGGAAGTGGATCCGCGAGCGTCTGATTCTCCCCTACCTCGATATCGATCTCAAGTACTACGACCTCTCGATCGAGAACCGTGACGCGACCAGCGACCAGATCACGATCGACAGCGCCAACGCCACCAAGCAGTATGGCGTCGCGGTCAAATGCGCGACGATCACGCCGGACGAGGCCCGCGTCGAGGAATTCAGCCTCAAGAAGATGTGGAAGTCGCCCAACGGCACGATCCGCAATATCCTGGGCGGCGTCGTCTTCCGCGAGCCTATCGTGATCTCGAACGTGCCGCGCCTGGTCCCGGGCTGGACCGACCCCATCGTCGTCGGCCGCCACGCCTTTGGCGACCAGTACCGCGCAACGGACACGCTGATCCCCGGCCCCGGCAAGCTGCGCCTGGTGTGGGACGGCGAGAATGGCGAGAAGATCGACCTGGACGTGTTCGACTTCCCGAGTTCCGGCGTCGCCATGGCGATGTACAACCTCGACGAATCGATCCGCGATTTCGCCCGCGCCTCGTTCAACTACGGCCTCTCGCTGGGCTGGCCGGTATACCTCTCGACCAAGAACACGATCATGAAAGCCTATGACGGCCGCTTCAAGGACCTGTTCCAGGAAGTGTTCGACAACGAAGGCTTTGCCGAGCAGTTCAAGGCCAAGGGCATCACCTATGAGCACCGCCTGATCGACGACATGGTCGCCTCGGCGCTCAAGTGGTCGGGCAAGTTCGTCTGGGCCTGCAAGAACTACGACGGCGACGTGCAGTC
>DATEJH010000092.1:0-35635 GCA_035278205.1 Novosphingobium sp.
GCGGCGTCGGCGGGGCGGGCTCGCTCCCCTGCCGCCAACCCTTCTCCAGGGACGCTGAGGTCTCGTCCCGGTGCGAAGGCAAAGCCATGTCCGCGCATGCGCAGCGGCCCTGTCTGCGGGGTCGCCGGCCGCTGGTGCAGGTGACATGCGGGCAGTGGCCTACTGCTCCTGCGCACCCGCCGTGCATCAGTTGGTACTGACGGCTGCGGTATATAACCTAAATGGTTATGTATGTCAAGAGCCTTGAACCGTCGAGACAGGCCGCCAGCTTCATCTCCAGACGCTCCCAGATCTCGACGAGAGCGTCAGTCAGCTCACGCATCATTTCTTCTGTATGCGTCGGGCCGGGGGTGAAGCGCAGGCGCTCGGTGCCGCGGGGCACCGTCGGGAAATTGATCGGCTGCACGTAGGCGCCATATTCGGCGAGCAGGATGTCGCTGATCTTCTTCGCCTTGACCGGATCGCCGACCATCAGCGGCACGATGTGCGTGGTCGAATTCATGACAGGGAGCCCCGCATCGCGGAACATCTGCTTGAGCGAGGCGGCCGAACGCTGCTGGCCTTCGCGTTCCTCGCTCGAGCTCTTGAGGTGCTTGACCGAGGCAAGGACACCGGCGACCAGCACCGGCGAGAGCGAAGTGGTGAAGATGAAGCCGGGTGCATAGCTGCGGATGCAGTCGATGATCTTGGTATCGGCCGCGATATAGCCGCCCATAACGCCGAAGGCCTTGCCCAGCGTGCCCTCGATGATGTCGATGCGGTGCGCGGCCTCATCACGGTCGGTGATGCCGCCGCCGCGCGGGCCGTACATGCCCACCGCATGGACTTCGTCGATGTAGGTGAGGGCGTTGTACTTGTCCGCCAGGTCGCAGATCGCGTGGATAGGAGCGACGTCGCCATCCATCGAATAGACCGACTCGAAAGCGATCAGCTTGGGCAGCGCCGGATCGGCCTCGGCCAGAAGCTGTTCCAGGTGCTCGACGTCGTTGTGGCGCCAGACCTTCTTCTCGCAGCCGGAGTTGCGGATGCCCGCGATCATGCTGGCGTGGTTGAGTTCGTCCGAGAAGATCACGCAGCCCGGCAGCAGCTTGGCCAGCGTCGAGAGCGTGGCGTCGTTCGAAACGTAGCCCGAGGTGAACAGGAGCGCCCCCTGCTTGCCGTGGAGATCGGCCAGCTCGCGTTCGAGTTCGATGTGATAATGCGTGTTGCCGCCGATGTTGCGGGTGCCGCCCGAGCCGGCGCCGACATCATGCAGCGCCTCTTCCATGGCCTCGACCACCTTGGGGTGCTGGCCCATCGAGAGATAATCGTTCGAACACCACACGGTGATCGGCTTGGGCCCGTTATGGCCGGCAAAGCAGCGCGCGTTGGGATAAGCACCCTTGTTGCGCAGGATATCGATGAAGACCCGGTAACGGCCTTCGGAATGAAGGCGCTCGATCGCCTGATCGAAAATATGCTCGTAATTCACGTAGGCTGTATCCTGCGTTGCCCGTGCCGGGCTTCCACCCTTTGCTGCCGGCCATTTACATTATACTTCGATGTATGACCAGCCGGTTGTCCTGGCCGTTCTAATCGGAAAATCCGCGATGAACCGCTGCCAGCATGCCCGGCTCGTGCCCGGCAATGACGGTCATATGCGGAGCCTCCCGGGACAGCGCATTGATCGTCATCAACCAGGAGACGATCTCCTGACGCTCCTGCGGCCGCAGATAGCTGGTGACGATACGCGCCGGTGGCAGGACGTCGCGCCAGCTTCGCTCGATCATCGCGGCATCCCCGGTGAAGAGATATTCCCGGCCGTCCTCGAGACGGGCATAGACCATGTTGGAGCCGACGGTGAGGCCGGGCAGCGGGATCAGCACTATTCCGGGCGCCACGGCGCGGGGTTTGCCATCGCTCATGTCGGGCAGAAGTTGCGCGTCGGGCATGCTGAAGCCCGCATTGCCGTTGTGGAGCGGATGATCCGCCAGGAGAAGCGAAAGCACCGCCTGCGCGCGAGCCTCGTCGATCCGACGCTGCGCGCGCCGGTCGAAATCGTGCAAGTGGTACTGCCTGGCCGCCGCGGGCGTGGTCCCGCGATCGATCGTGACCCGTCCCTCGCCCGGGATCGTCAGTTCGTAAGCGCGCACGGCAGCGCGGATCGGGCGCAGGCCGATGCCGGCGGCGAGCTTGTTGCCGATGTCGTAGCGCCAGCCGATCTCCTCGTAGTCGACCTGCGTCGGCTTTCGGCCCGGAACGGCGTCGGCAAGATCACGCAGTTGCCCGATCGTCAGCGGTTTGGCTGTCGCTCCGCCCCGGTCGGCCGCGAGCTGGAACCAGTAGAACGGCACCCCGAGGATCAGCACCAGCCCCAGAAGAAACAGGTTCAGCCGTGGCGTCAAAACGTCCCGCCTTCCATCAATCCATATCGCTCGAGCGCATCCCTGTAGGCGGCCCAGGCTTCCCCGGAGCCGGTGAACAGCGCCCGGTCAGGGGCTTGGCGGGCGCATTCCTGCCCGTCAGTAAGCCGCGCGATCTGCCGTGCGATTCCTGCGGCACCGTGAACGAATTGCACTCCCGGGCCGAACGCTTCGGCCAGTTCGGCCCCAAGCAAGGGGAAGTGCGTGCAGGCAAGGACGACGGTGTCGATCTGCTCTCCCCGGGGGCGGGCACGCAGCGCATCGGCGGCCTCGGCGATCGCGGCCGGGTCGACTTTTTCCCCTCGCAGCTTTGCCTCTGCGGCTTCGACCAGGCAAGGTGCGCCGTGGCGCAGCAGGGTCTTGTCCGAAGCGAACTCACGCTCGAGCCGGTCGACGTAGGCCTGGCGGATCGTCGCCCCGGTGCCGAGCAGGCCGATGACGCCAGTGCGGGTCATGGCCGCAGCCGGCTTGATCGCCGGGACAGTGCCGACGATCGGCACTTCCAGCACTTCACGCACCATGCCCAGCGCGATCGTCGAGGCGGTGTTGCACGCGATGCAGACCAGGCGCGGCCGGAACCGCTCGGTCATGCGGCCGAGCAGGCCGGCAACGCGTGCGGCCACTTGCGCCTCGGTCTTCTCGCCATAAGGAAGGCCGGCGGTGTCGGCGGCGTAGATCACCGGCATCTGCGGCTGCAGCTTGCGCACTTCTTCCAGGACGGTGAGCCCGCCGACTCCCGAATCGAACAGCAGAATCGGCGCATGGGGATCGATCCGGGCCCTTTCGGCCACGGTTTGCCCGGCGCTCGCTTTATCGGAGGACATTGTTTCTCCTAGACCTTGCGACCTGTTAACCTCCCCCGAGACGAAAGAGCAACTAGGCTTCGCCATTCCAGAGCAACCGGCTAAGGGAGGCGGATGGCGTGGATTCTTGCACTGGGGCTGGGCTATGCGCTCGGTTCCGTACCTTTCGGACTGATCATCACCCGGCTCGCGGGAGCGGGCGACCTGAGGAGCATCGGCTCGGGCAACATCGGTGCGACCAACGTGTTGCGCACGGGCCGCAAGGGCCTTGCCGCAGCGACTCTGCTGCTCGATCTGTTCAAGGGCCTGGCCGCCGTGCTCATCGCGGCGAACCTCTGGCCGGAATGGACCTGGCTTGCCGCGCTCGAGGCTTTCCTGGGGCATTGCTTTCCGATCTGGCTGAAGTTCCGTGGCGGCAAGGGAGTGGCGACGACCGCGGGCATCGCCTTCGGCCTCGCCTGGCCGGTGGGGCTGGCCTACGCGGCGACCTGGATCTGCCTGCTCCTTACCGTGCGGATATCCTCGGTTGCGGGGATGAGCGCCGCCGTGGTCGCGCCGCTCGCCGCGCTGGCGCTGGGGGAACGCGAGGCGGCACTGGTTTTGGCGGCGATCGCGGCCATTGTCCTGTTCCAGCACCGCGAGAACATTGCCCGCCTGCGCGCCGGCGCGGAACCCAGAATCGGCGGCGGGAAGGCCTGAAGGGGCTGCCTCGATGAACGGCGGCAAAGGGCAAGCCGAGGGGCTGGGCCAGGAAGAGGCGTTCGCGCGCATCCGGCTGCTGCGTTCGCCGAACGTCGGGCCGGTCACTTATGCGCAGTTGCTGGCCCGTTTCGGCAATGCGCGGGCCGCGCTGGAAGCTTTGCCCGGGCTCGCGGGAAAAAAGGGTCGAGCCTACACGGCCGCTCCGGAACGGCGGATCCACGACGAGGTGAAAGCCGTTCGCAATGCCGGCGCCCGCTTTCTCTTCCACGATTCGCCGGATTATCCGCCGTTGCTCGCCGAAACAGAGGGCGCCCCCCCGATCCTCATCGTCCGTGGCGACGCTGCGATGGCCGGGCGGCCATCGGTCGCGGTGGTCGGCGCGCGTAATGCCTCCGCGGCGGCGGTCAGGCTGGCGAGGGACTTTGCCGGCGCGCTCGCCGATGCCGGGCTGACGATCGTTTCCGGCCTCGCCCGCGGTATCGACGGTGCGGCTCACAATGGCGCGCTTGCGGCGGGCGGATCGACTGTCGGCGTGATCGCCAGCGGCATTGATACCGCCTACCCGCCCGAGCATGCCGAACTGCAGGAGCGGATCGCGCAGGAGGGTCTCCTTGTTGCCGAGCAGCCGCCGGGCACGGAACCGCTCGCCCGGCATTTCCCATCCCGCAACCGCATCATCGCCGGCCTTTGCGCCGGAACGCTGGTGGTTGAAGCGGCGCCGAAATCCGGTTCGCTCATTACCGCGCGTCTAGCTGGAGAAATGGGGCGCGAGGTGATGGCGATCCCCGGTTCACCGCTGGATTCGCGCTCGCGCGGCTGCAACCAGCTCATCCGCGACGGCGCCGTGCTGGTGCAGGGCCCGGAGGATGTCATCGAACTGCTCTCGAGCTTCGACGGTACCCCGCGGGCCGTCTTTCGCGAGGCGGCCCCCGGTTGGTTTGCCGCAGACGACTTTGCGCGGGAGGATCCGGCCGAAATCTCGGACCTGCTGACCACTGCTCCCGTCCCGGTCGACGAGCTCATCCGCCAGTCAGGCGCGAGCTCTTCGGCGGTGCAGCTTGCCCTGCTGGAGCTGGAGATTTCCGGCCGTCTGGTGCGCCACGCCGGGGGGCGGGTCAGTCTCGGCTGAAGCCCTCTTGACGCTCCCGCGCAGCCGGCCCCACCTTGTACGTGTGTATATGCGTGCGTACGTGTGCGCGTACTCGAAGGGCTACTGAAAGTCAGAGATGCAGCTTGTTATCGTTGAATCGCCCGCGAAGGCGAAGACTATCGAGAAGTACCTGGGCAAGGACTACCGGGTCCTGGCAAGCTACGGCCACGTTCGAGACCTTCCCCCCAAGGACGGCTCCGTCCGTCCCGACGAGGGCTTCGAGATGGACTGGGAACTCTACGGCGACAAGCAGAAGCAGGTCCGTGCCATTGCCGATGCGGCGAAGCAGGCGGACCGCCTGATTCTCGCGACCGACCCCGATCGCGAGGGAGAGGCGATTTCCTGGCATGTGCAGGAGCTTCTGAAGAAGCGCCGCGTGCTGCCGAAGGACGTCCAGCGAGTGACTTTCAACGCCATCACGAAAGACACCGTCACCAAGGCGATGCAGGCGCCGCGCGAGCTCGACCAGGATCTCATCGATGCCTACCTCGCCCGCCGCGCGCTCGACTACCTGTTCGGCTTCACGCTCTCGCCGGTGCTCTGGCGCAAGCTGCCGGGCGCCAAGTCGGCCGGGCGCGTGCAGTCGGTGGCGCTGCGCCTGATCGTCGACCGCGAGCGCGAGATCGAGGCTTTCGTCCCGCAGGAATACTGGTCCGTTGCCGCGCTCATGGAGCATGGCGGCACCGAGTTCACGGCCAAGCTGGTGACTTTCGAGGGCGAGAAGCTCGATCGCCTGAGCCTTGGCGACAAGGGCATCGCGATGCGTGCGAAGGCCGCTGTCGAGGCTGGCGCCTTCAAGGTCGAGAACGTCGAGACCAAGCCGCATCGCCGCAATCCGCAGCCGCCGTTCACGACGTCGACGCTGCAGCAGGAGGCCGCGCGTAAGCTGGGCTTCTCGGCCAGCCAGACCATGCGTGTGGCGCAGACGCTCTATGAGGCCGGGGCCATCACCTACATGCGCACCGACGGCGTGCAGATGGATCCCAGCGCCATCTCCGCCTGCCGCAAGGCGATCTCCCAGCGCTACGACGGCCACTATCTGCCCGAGCAGCCCCGGCACTATTCGACCAAGGCCAAGAACGCGCAGGAAGCGCACGAGGCGATTCGCCCAACTGACTTTTCGAAGGACCGCTACGGTTCGGGAGATGAGGCGCGCCTCTATGACCTTATCTTCAAGCGCGCGATGGCGAGCCAGATGGCTTCGGCCAGCCTTGAACGCACCACGATCACCTTGCGCGACGGCACCGGGCGCAACGAACTGCGTGCAACTGGCCAGGTCGTGAAGTTTCCCGGCTTTCTCGCGGTCTACGAGGAAGGGCGCGACCAGAAGGAGGACGATGACGAATCGGGCCTGCTGCCCCTGATGCGGGGGGGCGACATGCCGGCGAAGAAGGACGTCGTCGCCGAGCAGCACTTCACCCAGCCGCCGCCGCGCTACTCCGAAGCAAGCCTTGTGAAGCGGCTGGAGGAACTGGGCATCGGCCGGCCCTCGACTTATGCCGCGACGCTCCAGGTCCTGAAGGACCGCAACTACGTTCGAACGGAGAAAAACCGTTTCTTCGCAGAGGAATCAGGCCGCCTCCTCACCGCGTTTCTGGAACGCTTCTTCGAACGGTATGTCGCCTACGATTTCACGGCCGACATGGAGGAGGAACTCGACGACGTATCGGGCGGCCGGCAGGAGTGGAAAGCTCTGCTCGAGGCGTTCTGGCGCGACTTCAAGCCCAAATCCGACGAGGTCATGGAACGCAAGCCCTCGGAAGTGACCGAGGCGCTCGATGAGTTCCTGTCCGATTACCTGTTCCCCCCGCAGGCCGACGGTTCTGATCCGCGGCATTGCCCCAAGTGCGGGGAGGGCCGGCTTTCGCTGCGCGGCGGCCGGTACGGTGCCTTCGTCGCCTGCTCCAACTATCCCGAGTGCAAGTACACGCGCAAGTTCGCGCAGCCCGGCGGTGCCGACGGCGAGGCGGCGAACGATGTGGAACTGGGCAAGGATCCCCAGACCGGGCTCGAAGTCACCCGCCGGGCGGGACGTTTCGGTCCCTATATCCAGCTGGGCGAGGGCAAGGAGGCGAAGCGGGCCTCGATCCCGAAGGACATCGACGAACTGACGCTCGAATGGGCATTGAAGCTCCTCGGCCTGCCGCGCGAGGTCGGGAAACACCCGGAGACCGGCAACGAAATCGTTGCCAATATCGGGCGTTACGGCCCTTACCTCATGCACGATGGAAAGTACGCGAAGCTGCGTTCGACGGTGGACGTCTTCGAGACGGGCATGAACGCGGCCGTCTCGTTACTGGCGGAAGCGGCCAGTGGCGGCCGCGGTCAGCGGGCCAAGGCCGAGCCGATCAAGGTGCTGGGCGCGCATCCCGCCAGCGGTGGTGAGATCAGGGTCCTCGCCGGCCGCTACGGCCCCTATGTTACCGACGGAACGACCAACGCCACGCTTCCGCGGGCCATGAAACCCGAGGACATTTCCGCCGAGGAGGCCATCCGCCTCATCGATGAAAAGGCAGCCAAAGGACCGGCGACGAAGAAGAAGGTCGGCAGGAAGGCGGCGCCGAAGAAGGGCGCGGCGAAGAAGGCCGCGACCGGCAAGACATCTGCGAAGAAGAAGGCTCCCGTCAGGGAGGCCGCCGAATGAGCGACAAGGTGGCCAAGCACAAGCAGCCCTGGAAACCGGAGGAGCTGCAGAAGCTGCAGTCGCTCGCAGGCAAGGGGAAGGGGCTCAAGGAGATTGCCAAGGCGCTCAACCGCACTGAGGAATCGACCAGAGATGCCGCGCGTCAGCACGGCATGACCATCTCGAAACTGCGCTGAGCCCCTTCCGACGGATCAGTTTGCGGGATCCGGCCCGCCGACCTCGGGAATATCGGGCGCGGCTGCGGTCTGCGCTGGTGTCGTTTCAGGAGCCGCTTGCGGCGAGGCCGCTTCGGGCGAACTGCCGGTCCGGGCGGCGGGCGCCGTCTGCTGCGGCGTCGCGGGATTCATGCCGGCTTTGGCCAGCCAGTAGGCGATCCCGTCGGCAGTCGCCTTCATGCCCGCGAGATTGAGGTGCCAACGCATGCCCTGCTTGCCGTCATAGTCCTTCGGCCAGCCGATCATCCACGGTTCGGGGTCGCAAGGCGTGTGACTGGCGGACGACTGGTTCATCTCGACGACGATTGCCCTGTTCTGCTGCGCGACGCGGCCGGTGATCTCGGCCAGGCGCTTGCCGATCCGGCGCACGACGGCTGCGTCGCGCTCGGCGATGGGCGTAACGGCGCAGAGCTTCGGCGGCAGCGGCGTGAGATACTGGACGAAGACGAGCCGGGCGCGCGGCGCTGCCAGGCGAATGCGTCTGGCGATTTCGTTCATCTGCCTTTCGACGCGAAAGTAATCCGCTTCCTTCGGAACGCGGACGGCGGGGCAGGGCTTGACCGCTTGGCCCTTGGCGACGGCTTCCCTTGCCTGGCTGTGGCACGCCGCGAAGAACAGGTTGCCGATGTAATTGAGGTCGTTGCCGCCGATGGTCACGGTGACCAGGCGAGTGGCTTCGCTGACCGCCTCGATCTGCGGCGGAATATCACCCCACGGGCCAAGCACATGCTCGGTCCGGGCGCCGGAGCAGGTCCGGTCGACAAGGACCATGCCGAAGCGTTCGGCGAGCAGTGTCGGGTAATTGTTCATGCTCTGGCCGCAGCGCGCCGGAGCGCCGGGCTTGGCTGGAGGCAGCATCGGTCCGGCGGCGAAGGAGGAGCCTATGGCGACGTAGCGCGCCCCTTCCAGGCTCTCTTCCACCGCTTCGGCCTGTTTTGCGTCGGCGGCGCTCTCCTTCTTGACTTCCTTCTCGGCTGCGGAAGCGCTGATCAAAGGCATGGCGCAGGCGCAGAGCAGAAGCGCCGAAGAGGTCAGGGAAGCAAGCGCGGTCTTGCTCATTTCACCCAGTCCAGTCCGATTTCCTCGTAGATGTCACGCGCTTCAGCCCAGTTTTCCTCGACCTTGACGTGCAGGAAGAGATGCACCTTGTGCCCAAGGATTTCTGCAAGTTCGTTACGCGCCGCCTCGCCGATCGCCTTGATCCGCGCGCCGCGCTTGCCGAGCACGATCGCCTTCTGGCTGTCGCGCGCGACGACGATCTGCTGGCGGACTTCCACGGAGCCGTCCTTGCGATGCCGGTAGGCCTCGGGCCTTACCGCGCTGTCGTAAGGCAGTTCCTCGTGAAGTTGCTTGTAGAGCTGTTCGCGCGTGATCTCGCACGCAAGCAGGCGTTCGGAGGCGTCCGAGACCTGGTCCTCGGGATAGTGCCAGGGACCTTCCGGCATCATCGCGGCCAGGCGGGCCTTCAATTCGGGGACGCCGTCGCCGGTGAGCGCGGAGATGTAGAACGCCTCGTCGAACGGGGCCTTGCCGGTCAGGTCCTGCGCCAGGGCGAGGAGCGTCTCCTTGGCGCCGGCATCGACCTTGTTGAGCACCAGCAGCTTGCGTTCGGGGCGGTCCTTCAGCGTCTCCAGCAAGGGCTCCAGTTCATGGCGGCGCTGCTTGACGGCATCGACGACGAGGAGAATCGCATCGGCTTCCTGCGCGCCTTCCCAGGCTGCGGCGATCATGGCGCGGTCGAGCCTGCGGCGGGGCGCGAAAATGCCGGGGGTGTCGGCCAGGATGATCTGCGTCTCGCCTTCCAGCGCGACGCCGAGCAGCCGGGCGCGGGTGGTCTGCGCCTTGGCGGAAGTGATCGCCACTTTCTGGCCGACCAGCGCATTGACCAGCGTCGACTTGCCGGCGTTGGGGGCACCGATCACGGCGACGAGGCCGCATTTCTGGGTCACGCGAATTTCCTCATGAATTCCTCGGCCGCCAGCGTTTCGGCGTCCTGCTTGGACGAAGCGGTCGCCTGGGCGCTACCTACATTATGGATCGAGACCTCGACCGTGAAGCGGGAGGCATGGTCCGGCCCCGTGCGTTCGACGAGGCGGTACTCGGGCATGCGCCGTCGGTTGCCGGCAGCCCATTCCTGCAGCGCCGACTTGGGGTGCTTGCGCTTGCCGGCCTTGCCCTGCATCGGATCGGCCCAAAGCCCGCGCACCATCTCCTTCGCGGCGGCGAAGCCGCGTTCGACGAAGCAGGCGCCGATCAGCGCTTCCATCACGTCGCCAAGGATGTTGTCGCTGTCCAGCCCGCCGTCGTCACGGGCCTGCTTGCCCAGGCGCATGTGCTGGCCAAGCTCGATTCCGCGGGCGACCTCGGCGCATGTGGCCCGGCTGACAAGCGCGTTGAGCCGCTGCGACAGGCGCCCTTCGGGCTCATCGCTCGTCTGATAGAGCCATTCCGCGACGACGAGGCCGAGCACCCGGTCGCCAAGGAATTCCAGCCGCTCGTAATTGCGCTTTTCGCCGGTACTGCCGTGGGTGAGGGCTGCTATCCAGAGGGTTTCGTCGCGAGGCTCGGCGCCGGTGGTGTCGACTATGAACGCGCGTGTGGCGTCTTCCAGCAAGGTCAGAAGGTCCCTCCGATGCGGCTCCAGCGGGCGGCAGTGAACCAGGTCCACGGCTTGAGCCATTCTGCCGAGCCGTCGGTCGAGAACATCATGATCGCGGCCTTGCCCACCAGATTGGCCTGGGGAACGATGCCGATGCCCTGGCCTTCTATTGCCGGAAAGCGGCTGTCCATCGAATTGTCGCGGTTGTCGCCCATCAGGAACAGGTGTCCTTCCGGGACAATGTAGACGCCCGTGTCGTCCTGCGGCGTCGTGCCGAGGTCCAGCACGTTGTAGCTCTTCCCGTTCGGCAGCGTCTCGCGGAACTGCGGGTAGTCGCACACGGGATTGCCGGCCTCGTCCTTTTTCTCGAACTCGGGCGTGTAGCAGTTGGTGTTCGGCGTCATCGGCAGAATGAAATCCTTGGTTTTCACCTTGGGAATCGCATTGCCATTGAGGAAGACCTGGCCATCCTTCATCTGCACTTCGTCGCCCGGCAGGCCGATCACGCGCTTGATGTAGTCGACATCGTTGCCGGGCGGAGCCTTGAATATGACGATGTCGCCGCGCTCGGGCTGGCTCGCGAAGACTCGGCCGGGAATCAGCGGCAGACTGAAGGGCAGGGAATACCTGGAATAGCCGTAGGACCACTTTGTCGCAAAAAGATAGTCGCCGGTAAGCAGGCGCGGCAGCATCGATTCGCTCGGGATGTTGAAGGGCGAGATGATGAAGCTGCGCAGCACGACAACGGTGAGCACCAGCCAGAAAAGGAACGAGAAGAAATTCTCATCCTTTTTCGGCGCCGCCGCCCTTTGTCTGGCGGGGGATTCCGGGGCCGGCTCGACGGTGTCGCTGTTGGTGTCGCTCATGGGGCGAACCCTTGTTGCCCGCGGGGCCATCCGTCAAGTGCGCATGCCGCCCGAAACCCAACTCCGATCGACAAAGAACGGCTTGGCCTTCGCATGCGCAACCGGCATAACGCCGCTGAATTACACCTGATCGGGAGCATCGCATGAGTGACGTGGTGTGGGACAAGTTGAAGGGTCTCGCCAAGCCCAGATTGGCCGAGCTCTTTGCCGCCGATCCGGACCGTGTTGAGCGCCTCGCAGCCCGCTTCGAGCTCGGCGACGAGGAATCCGACTGCGCCATCCGCTTCGACTGGTCGAAGACCCACCTGGATGCCGCGCACATCGCGCTGTTCGAGGAACTGGCCGACGCGATGGACTTTGACGGCCGCCGAACCGCGCTGTTCGCCGGCGACATTGTCAACACGACCGAGGGCCGCGCTGCCGAGCACACGGCCCAGCGCGGGATCGGCAAGCAGGAGAGCGTGGCGCTCGCACAGGAAAACCATCACCGGATGGCCGCCATCGTCGAGGCCATTCATCGCGGCGCCATGGGCGAAGTGAAGCACCTGATCCACATCGGCATCGGCGGTTCGGCGCTCGGTCCCGCGCTGGCGGTCGATGCCCTCGCGCGGGAAGGGGCGATGGTCGACGTCCACGTCGTATCCAACGTCGACGGCTGCGCGCTCGAGCAGGCATTCGCTGCCTGCGAACCGGCGAAGACCATGCTGGCGATCGCTTCCAAGACTTTCACCACGATCGAGACCATGACCAATGCCGACAGCGCGATCGCCTGGTTGCGTGAAAACGGGGTCGACGATCCCTATGGGCGCGTGGTCGCGCTGACCGCGGCGATGGACAAGGCGATGGAATGGGGCGTCGACGAGACGCGGGTCCTGCCATTCGCCGAAAGCGTCGGCGGCCGCTATTCGCTGTGGTCCTCGATCGGGTTTCCCATCGCGATGGCTTTGGGCTGGCCCGACTTTGCCGAGCTGCTTGCCGGAGCGACGGCCATGGATGCGCATTTCCGCGACACCAACGGCGCGGCGAACCTGCCGCTGCGCGCGGCCTTTGCAGACCAGTACTATGCCCGGCTGCGCGGCTGCCAGACCCGCGCGGTCTTTGCCTACGACGAGCGCCTGGCCCTGCTGCCGGACTACCTGCAGCAGCTGGAGATGGAATCGAACGGCAAGTCGGTGAAGATCGATGGCAGGCCGGCCGACGGGCCGACCGCGCCGATCACCTGGGGCGGTGTCGGCACGGATGCCCAGCACGCGGTATTCCAGCTCCTGCATCAGGGCACCAATCTCGTGCCGGTCGATTTCATCGCCTCCATCACGCCCGGCCACGATCTGAACCCGTCGCACCACCGCATCCTGCTCTCCAACTGCTTCGCGCAGGGCGCGGCGCTGATGGCGGGCAAGCCGAGCAATGATCCGGCGCGGGCCTATCCAGGCGACCGGCCTTCTGCGACCATTCTCCTCGACGAGGTCAGCCCTGCAACCTTTGGCGCGTTGATCGCTTTTCATGAGCACCGTACTTTCGCCAATGCCGTGCTGATGGGCATAAACCCCTTCGACCAGTTTGGCGTCGAGCTTGGCAAGGAGATCGCCAAACAGATCGAGAAGGGCGGCGCCAGCTTCGATCCCTCGACCGAGGCATTGCTGAAGCTGGCTGGGATCGGCTGATCCCAGGGATTCTGCGGCGTGCACAAAGGCGCACATGCGCGTTAGTCTGCAGCAGGACTCGGCAGGGTAAGGGAGCGGTGGCGAATGAGGCGGTCCGCGATTGATCCGGCTACAGGCCGCGGAAGCAAGGTTCTGCCGCGCACAAGGGGAGGGGCCATGGCGGGGCCGTCCGGAATCGTGAGGAATGTCGTCGCGGTCAGCACCCTGGCGATCGCACTCGCGGGCTGTGGCGGCGGCGGAGGCGTGAATTCCACTCCCTTGCCAACGCCGGCACCAAGTCCCACGCCGCCGCCCACTCCGATACCATCGCCCGCGCCAAGCCCGACACCGTCGCCGACTCCCACGTCCGGGCTTATCATCACTCCGCAGGAGCAGCAGCCGAGGCGCTCCGTTCAGGACGATACCGAGTACCGACGAAATTATGTGTCATTCGAATACGTGAATGCGCTTTACGCACTCGATCACGGCTGGACCGGGCAGGGCGTGAATGTCGCCGTGCTCGACGACGGCGTCAAGGAAGTGCCTGAGCTGAAAGGCAAGATATCCAGCCTCAGCCGCGATTACGGCACCGTCACCCAGAATGGCGGGACGACCCGGCGCAACGTGATCGGCGATGACTATTCCGATCATGGAACGATGGTCGCAGGCGTTCTGGCCGCGTTGAATAACGGCACCGGCATCCAGGGCATCGCGCCCGGCGCCCAGATCGTTGCCCTGCGCATCAGCGAAATCGATCTCGACGCGACCAATCCCGACGATCAGGAAACTTTGGGGATCGGCTTTGCGCAGGCCGTCGCTTATGTCGGCCAGCAAGGCATCAAGGTGATCAATGCCTCGATCGCGAAGCTCGATGCCGAAGTGCCAAGCTCGACCTGGGCGCAGTCCGTCGCCGATTACCAGAAGACCGGCGGTCTCTTCGTCAACGCGGCGGGTAATGAGAGCGCGGCTAACGTGGTCGGCTATCACGATCTCAACTCCGGCAATTCCCAGAGCTGGCTCTTCGTCGTGGCGCTGGACGGAGACGAAAGGGACACCACCTATCATCTCGCCGGATATTCCAACCAGTGCGGCCCGACGGCAATGAACAACTGCGTTGCTGCCATGGGCACCAATGCGACACAGACCGTCGACAACACCCTGGTCTGGTTCAGCGGCACGAGCTCGGCCACTCCGCAGGTCAGCGGCCTCGCCGCGCTGATCCTCAGCAAATGGCCTCAGCTTTCCGGCATTCAGGCAGGCCAGGTCATCGTCAATACTGCGCGGGACATCGGCACGCCGGGGGTGGATCCTGTCTTCGGCCGCGGTCTGATCGATGTCCAGGCGGCACTCTCGCCGATCAATCCGACGCTCTCCAATGGCGTCTCCCAGACCTCCGTCGGAACGTCCGTCATGGTCGTGCCCGAAGCTGTCGGCACGGCCGGCGTGAAGAACGCCGTGCTCGGCAAAGTCACAGTGCTCGACCAGTACGGGCGCGATTTCAGCGGCAACCTGTCGGGCCTGGTCGCGAGCCCAAGTGCCGACCGCTTCTCGATGGAGCGCAGAGTGCGAGTGCAAGCCAATGCCGGTGGCACGCAGTTCGCGACACGCGACATGCGGGCCAGCGCCGGTTTCACCAGCTTGCGCGTAGGCCCCGGACAGGACGAGATCCGTACCGCGCTCACCAATGGTCAGGTGTCGGTGCGCGCAGGCCGAACCTGGCTGACCGCGGCATTCAATTCCAGCGACAGCGTGGCAAGCGAGTTCATGGGCCTTGCCCCAAGCACGGATGCCGTCTTCGCCTATTCACCCGTTGCCAATCTGTCCGTCGGCGCCGAACATCCGCTTGCCGGGGGCATGATCGGCCTCTCTTTGGTGGGCGGGCGTGAGCATTACGGCTCTGCCAATGGCGCGGTGCTCTCCTGGCGCAAGAGCGGCACCGCCCTGAAGGCCGGCATTCTCGACGAGAAGGGAACCGTCTTCGGGACACCGACCGGCTCCGGCGCACTGCGTTTCGGAGACGGCGCACGCACCGCCTTCGTCGCAGCGGCGCAGTCCGTTCCGCTCGGCGAATGGCGGCTGGACGGTTACGCCAGCCTTGGCGCGACTCGCCTTGAACTCGCCGAGGACATGCTGCTGACGGACGCGGGCACGCTCGTCACCAGCCGCTTCGGCTTGACGGCAAGTCGGCCGGCGTTCGGCGGCGTGTTGCGTTTCGGCGTGGCGCAGCCGCTGACGGTGATCTCGGGCAAGGGGACTTACACTGTGGGGTCCGGCTATGACCTGGCCAGGCGCTCGCTGCTGTTCAGCGATCGCCAGGTCGACTTCTCGGGCAGCTTCGCCCCGCTGCTTACCGTGGGTTTCGAGAAGGGCGGCCCCCGCTCGCAGCTGCGCTTCGGCATGGCGAGCACCACCGATGCGCATGACTTGCGCGCGCTGTGCTCATGGCGGCTGGTTCTTAACTGATCCCATCCCATTGCGGACCGGAGCTTGGCAACCGCCGGTTTCATGCCCCATATGCGCCCCGATTCACCCGTGGCGCTGGCCAGGAGCATGCGAATGTCCGATTACGACTATGATCTTTTCACTATCGGTGCGGGTTCGGGCGGCGTTCGCGCCAGCCGCGTGGCCGCGGCGCACGGCGCGCGCGTGGCGGTGGCCGAGGAGTACAGGGTCGGCGGGACATGCGTGATCCGGGGCTGCGTGCCCAAGAAGATGCTCGTCTACGGCGCCCATTTCGCCGAGGATCTGGAAGACGCCAGGCATTTCGGGTGGGACATCCCGGAATGCCGTTTCGACTGGGTCAAGCTCCGCGACAATGTGCTGGGCGACGTCGACCGGCTCAATGGCCTCTACACCCAGACGCTGGAGAGTCACGAGGTACAGATATTTCACGAGCGAGCCACGATCACCGGACCGCACGAGATCACGCTGTCGAGCGGTGAAAAGAAGACGGCGAAGATCATCCTGATTGCCACCGGCGCGCGGCCTCACGTGCCTTCGTGTCCCGGCCACGAGCTGGGTATCACGTCGAACGAGGCTTTCCATCTCGACGCGGTGCCCAGGCGCATGCTGATTGCGGGGGCAGGCTACATTGCCAACGAGTTCGCCGGCATCTTCAACGAGTTCGGCGCCAAGGTCACGCTCATCAACCGCTCGGACCAGCTCCTGAGAGGCTATGACGAAAGCCTGCGCGACCGCCTGCAGCAGATATCGATCACCAAAGGCATCGACTTCCGCTTCAACGCCGAGTTCCGCAAGATCGAGAAGAACGCGGACGGTTCGTTAAGCGTCCACATGACCAATCACGAGCCGCTGGAAGTCGACTGCGTGATGTTCGCCACCGGGCGCGTGCCGAACGTGGAGGGGCTGGGGCTCGAAGAGGCTGGCGTCGAGATTGACGCGAAAGGGGCGATCAAGGTCGACGAATATTCAAAGAGCAGCGTCGATCATATCTACGCCGTGGGCGACGTCACCAACCGGGTGCAGCTTACCCCCGTGGCCATCCGGGAAGGTCAGGCCTTTGCTGATACGGTGTTCGGGGGCAGCCCTGGCACCGTCGACTACAACTGCATCCCTTCGGCCGTGTTCAGCCATCCGCCGATCGCCAGCGTCGGCATGACCGAGGCCGAGGCGCGCAACAAGCTGGGGGCGGTCCAGGTCTACACCAGCGATTTCCGTCCGATGAAAAACGTCGTGGCACACCGCAACGAACGTGCGCTCTACAAGATGGTCTGCGATGCCACGAGCGGCCGCGTCGTCGGCATACACATGATCGGGCCGGATGCCCCGGAGATCATGCAGGCCGCCGCCGTGGCGGTGAAAGCGGGCCTGACCAAGGCGGATTTCGACGCCACGGTCGCGATTCACCCGACGATGTCGGAGGAACTCGTCCTGCTCAAGTGACGGGGGTACGCTTCGTACATATTTACGCATGGTGTTCTGGTCAGGCGGGCTCTCGGCCCGGCTGACGTCAAGGCACGGGATTCCGGCCTTCTGGCCCGGAATCCCGCCTTGCATGCGAGGTTTTCTGCGTCCTGTCGGCGGGACGGAAACGGCGAATTCCCTCAACAGGACTGGTTTAATCGATCGATTAAACCTATTGACCTCGGCGCTGCAACCTGCCTTAGGCACGGGCACGAAATCGCTGAAACCTCCTTCGACAAGGGAAGCCGAATGTCCGCAAACATCGCCGAAATGGAGAAGCGCCGCGCAGCCGCCAGGATGGGCGGAGGGCAGAAGCGCATCGATGGTCAGCATGCCAAGGGCAAGCTGACCGCGCGCGAGCGGCTCGAAGTTCTCCTCGACGAAGGCAGCTTCGAGGAACTCGATCTCTACGTCGAGCATGACTGCAACGACTTCGGGATGCCGGACCAGAGAATACCGGGCGACGGCGTCGTCACCGGCTCCGGCACGATCAACGGGCGCCTGGTCTTCGTTTACAGCCAGGACTTCACCGTGTTCGGCGGCTCCCTTTCGAACCGGCATGCGCAGAAGATCTGCAAGGTCCTCGACAATGCCATGAAGGTGGGCGCTCCCGTGATCGGCCTCAACGACTCCGGCGGCGCCCGCATTCAGGAAGGCGTAGCCTCGCTCGCGGGATACGCCGAGGTTTTCCAGCGCAACGTCTCGGCCTCGGGCGTCGTGCCGCAGATTTCGCTGATCATGGGTCCCTGTGCGGGCGGCGCGGTGTACTCGCCGGCGATGACCGACTTCATCTTCATGGTGAAGGACAGCTCCTACATGTTCGTCACCGGCCCCGACGTGGTGAAGACCGTCACCAACGAAGTCGTGACGCAGGAAGAGCTGGGCGGGGCGATCACGCATTCAACCAAGACCTCCGTATCCGATCTTGCGCTGGAGAACGACGTCGAGGCACTGCTCGCCGCGCGCGACTTCTTCGACTACCTGCCGCTCTCGAACCGTGACGGCGTGCCAGAGCGTCCCTCGGCCGACCCGTGGGATCGCATGGAGCCGAGCCTCGACACGATCATCCCGCCCAGCGCCAATCAGCCTTATGACATGCATGAAGTCATCAGGAAGACGGTGGACGAAGGCGAGTTCTTCGAAATCCAGCCGATGCACGCCGCAAATATCATCTGCGGCTTCGGGCGCGTCGAGGGCAGGACCGTGGGCATCGTCGCCAACCAGCCGATGGTGCTGGCGGGCGTGCTCGACATCAACTCCTCGAAAAAGGCTGCGCGCTTCGTCCGCTTCTGCGACGCCTTCGAAATCCCGATCCTGACCTTCGTCGACGTGCCCGGCTTCCTTCCCGGCACCGATCAGGAGCACAACGGCATCATCAAGCACGGGGCCAAGCTGCTTTTCGCTTATGCCGAGGCGACCGTGCCGAAGATTACCGTCATCACCCGCAAGGCCTATGGCGGCGCTTATGACGTCATGAGCTCGAAGCACTTGCGCGGCGATCTCAACTACGCCTGGCCGACTGCCGAGATCGCGGTCATGGGCGCGAAGGGCGCGGTGGAGATCATCTTCCGAGGCCGTGACGAGGAAGGCATGGCGGCCGCCACCCGGGAATACGAGGACCGCTTCGCCAATCCGTTCGTGGCTGCCAGTCGCGGTTACATTGACGAGGTGATCTACCCGCACTCGACCCGTCGCCGCATTGCCCTGGGCCTTCGCAAGCTGCGCAAGAAGAAGCTCGAGAACCCCTGGAAGAAGCACGACAACATTCCGCTGTGAGCATCGCTCGTCCGGAAGGAAAGATCATGGAAGACATTTACATCGTTGGCGGCGTGCGCACCGCGGTCGGAGACTTCGGCGGATCGCTGAAGTCGTTCATGCCCTCTGACCTCGGCGGTCTCGTCGCCACCGAAGCGCTCAAGCGCGCGGGAGTGGAGGCAGAGGCGGTAGAGCACATCGTCATCGGCCAGGTCATGCCCACCAGCGCCAGGGACGGGATGCTTTCACGGGTGATCGGCATCAACGCCGGCGTGCCGCTGTCCACCCCGGCGCTTACGCTTAACCGCTTGTGCGGCTCGGGCGTGCAGGCGATCGTCTCCTGCGCGCAGATGATGAAGCTGGGCGAAGCGAAGATCACGCTGGCAGGCGGCGCGGAGTCGATGTCGAACGTGCCCTATCACGATCACGGCGTCCGCTGGGGCCGCAAGATGGGTGCGAACACGCAGGAAGATGCGCTGACGCTCGGCCTGTCAGACGCGATCGGCGGTTATCACATGGGCGTGACTGCAGAAAACATGGCCGAACGTCACGGCATCTCGCGTCAGGATATGGATGCGCTCGCGGTCACGAGCCATCAACGCGCGGCCCGCGCCATTGCGGAAGGGCGTTTCAGGGAGCAGATCCTTCCCGTCGAGGTGAAGACCCGCAAGGGCGTGGTCGCCTTCGACACGGACGAGCACGTGAAGGGCGACACCACCATGGAGGTGCTGGCCGGCATGAAGCCCGTCTTCAAAAAGGACGGCGCGGTCACTCCCGGCAATGCCAGCGGCATCAATGACGGGGCCGCCGCCGTGGTGCTGGCGACCGGCAGCGAAGTCGAAAAGCGCGGCCTCAAGCCCCTGGCGCGGATTGTCGCCTGGGGGCATGCGGGGGTCGAGCCTGCGTACATGGGAGAGGGCCCGATCAAGGCAGTCCCCATCGCGCTGGAACGGGCAGGTCTGTCGCTCGACCAGATCGACGTGATCGAAAGCAACGAGGCTTTCGCCGCTCAGGCCGCTGCCTGCGCCAAGGCGCTGGGCTTCGATCCGGAGAAGGTCAACCCGAACGGCTCTGGCGTGTCCATCGGCCACCCGGTCGGCGCGACCGGTTGCATGCTGACGATCAAGTCCATGTACGAACTGAAGCGCATCGGCGGGCGGTACGCCCTCGTCACCATGTGCATCGGCGGCGGGCAGGGCATCGCCATGATAATCGAGCGCGTGGAGTAAGTCCCGGTGAAACTCGGACGCATGAACCACATCGGCGTCGCAACGCCCGATGTCGACGCCTCGATCGCGTTCTACCGCGACGTGATGGGCGCCACGGACATCACCGAGCCTTTCGTGCTCGAAAGCCAGCAGGTACGCGTCTGCTTCGTCAACACACCGGGAGAGAACGGCACAGCCGGCACGCAGGTCGAACTGCTCCAGCCGACGTCGCCGGATTCTGCGGTCGGCAAGTGGCTGGAGAAGAACCCGCTCGGGGGGCAGCACCATATCTGCTATGAGGTGCCCGATATCCACCAGGCCAAGGAGTGGTTTGAAAGCCTGGGCAAGCGAGTGCTCGGTGAGCCGCGCATCGGCGCCCACGGCACGCTGATCTTCTTCGTCCATCCCAAGGACATGGGCGGGCAGCTCACCGAGATCATGGAGACGCCCAGAGGGGCGCATTGAGTTCGCCCCCTGTCCTTTGGCGGGTGAGGGGCGAGACTCGCCCTCGCTAGGGCGGGGGCTCGTCGCAGCGGAGAGGTGATTGCCCCCTCTCCAACTTCGGCTTGGCAGCCCTTTGACAGGCTCAGGACTGCCAGGTCTCCGTATCCTTTCCCAAGGGGGGAGAGGAGGCTGAGGAAAAGACCATGGCGGATGTGAACGACTGGAAGGCTGCAGCGGACAAGGAGGTCAAGGGCAAGGACCTGACCTGGCACACGCCCGAGGGTATCGCGGTCAAGCCGCTTTATACCGCGGAGGATGTGAAGACCGATCCCGGCCTTCCCGGCTTCGCGCCGTTCACGCGCGGCGTGCGCGCCTCGATGTATGCGGGCCGCCCCTGGACCATCCGCCAATACGCCGGTTTTTCGACTGCCGAGGAATCGAACGCGTTCTACCGCCGCAACCTTGCGGCAGGACAGAAGGGCTTGTCGGTGGCCTTCGACCTTGCCACCCATCGCGGCTACGACTCCGATCACCCGCGCGTCGTCGGCGACGTGGGCAAGGCAGGCGTCGCCATCGACTCGGTCGAGGATATGAAGATCCTGTTCGACGGCATTCCGCTCGACCAGATGTCGGTCTCGATGACCATGAACGGAGCGGTGATCCCTATCCTCGCCTTCTTCATCGTTGCCGGTCAGGAGCAGGGCGTCGCCACCGAGCAGCTTGACGGGACCATCCAGAACGACATCCTGAAGGAGTTCATGGTCCGCAACACTTATATCTATCCGCCCGAACCTTCGATGCGGATCATCTCGGACATCTTCGCATATACTTCGGCCAACATGCCGAAATTCAACAGCATTTCCATCTCCGGCTATCACATGCAGGAAGCCGGCGCGACGCAGGTGCAGGAACTGGCCTTCACCATCGCCGACGGCATGGAATACGTAAAGTACGGCGTTGCCAGCGGGCTGGACATCGACAAGTTTGCCGGCCGCCTCTCCTTCTTCTTCGCGATTGGCATGAACTTCTTCATGGAAGTGGCGAAGCTGCGCGCCGCGCGGGTGCTGTGGCACCGTGTGATGACCAGGCTGGGCGCAAAGTCCGAACGCTCCAAGATGCTGCGCACTCACTGTCAGACCTCCGGCGTATCGCTGCAGGAGCAGGACCCCTACAATAACGTCATCCGCACCACGATCGAGGCGATGGCAGCTATGCTGGGCGGCACTCAGTCGCTCCACACCAACGCGCTGGACGAAGCCATCGCCCTGCCGACCGACTTCTCGGCACGGATCGCGCGCAACACCCAGATCGTCATTCAGGAAGAGACCGGCATGTGCAATGTCGTCGATCCCCTGGGCGGCTCCTACTACATCGAGGCGCTGACGCAGGAGCTCGTCGACAACGCCTGGGAGATCATAGAGCGTGTCGAGGCCGAAGGCGGCATGGCGAAGGCCGTGGCGGCAGGCTGGCCCAAAGCAATGATCGAGGAAGCAGCTGCGGCCCGCCAGGCCCGCGTCGACAAGGGCGAGGACGTCATCGTCGGCGTCAACAAGTACCGCCTCGCCGAGGAAGATCACCTCGAAACGCTCGAGGTCGACAATCACGTGGTGCGGGAGGCGCAGATCGCACGGATCAACAAGGTCCGGGCGACGCGTGACGAGGCCGCATGCCAAGCGGCGCTCAAGGCGCTGACCGAAGGCGCACGCGGCAATGCCAACCTGCTTGAACTTGCGGTCGAGGCCGCTCGGCACCGTGCCACGCTGGGCGAGATTTCGAACGCGATGGAGGTCGCTTTCGATCGCTACGGCACCATGCCGACGCCGGTGAAGGGCGTTTACGGCTCGGCCTACGCCGGTGACAGCCGTTATCAGCAGGTGCTCGACGGCGTGGAGGCGGTGAACCGCCGCCTCGGGCGTGCGCCGAGGATGTTCGTCGCCAAGATGGGGCAGGACGGCCATGATCGCGGCGCCAATGTGATCGCCTCGGCATTCTCCGACATGGGCTTCGAAGTCGTTTCCGGACCGCTGTTCCAGACGCCGGAAGAGGCCTGCAGGATGGCGCTCGACAACAATGTCGACGCGGTTGGCGCCAGCTCGCTCGCAGCCGGTCACAAGACCCTGATCCCTGAACTTATCACGCACCTGCGCGATGCAGGCCGCGCGGACATCAAGGTTGTCGCGGGCGGCGTGATCCCGCCGCAGGACTACGAGTTCCTGAAGAAGGCGGGCGTGCAGGGCATTTATGGCCCCGGCTCGAACGTGGTCGAATGCGCCGCGGACATGCTGCGCCTGCTCGGCCACAACATGCCTCCGCTCGGCAGCGAGCTGCAGGCGGCCGAGTAAGCGGGCGAGGGGGCGGAGGCAAGATGTCGCTGGGCTTCTCGGTAGAGGACCTGCTTCCGTCCGCGCGGGTGTCCGGGCCGCTGCGCATGGGGCTGGTCAGGCTTTCCGAAAGCGAATGGCTTGACCCTCACCCCGATCTCGCCGCCCGCGTGGCGGGCTTCGATGCCCATCCTGAAAGCGTCATGGTCCTGGCGGAGGCGGAAGCGGGAATCGCCGAACTGGCGGAACTGATCGGACAGGTGAACTTAGTTCACGATCGTCTGGAAGCCTGCGCGCGTTCGGTTTGGGAAGACCTCTGCATCATGGTGCAGGATGCGCCTGGTCACCCGTTTCGCCTGGGTGCGGCGGCAGTCGCCTTTCCTACCGACTGGCGCCTTGCCGAGAAGATCGGACGCCCGCTTCATGCAATCCACGAGCCGATTCACGGCTATGCCGAGCAGCTTGCCTCGAGCGTCGACAGGTTCATGGAGGGGCTGCAGTCGTTCAACATCTTCGGCCGGACCAATGCCTTCGTCGTTGCATCCGATGACCTGCGCTATATGCCCGAATTGCCTGCCGCGGAGCGCTTTGCCCATGTAACCGAGGAGAATGCGGGCGAAACCCTGTTCGTGCGCTGCGAGCGCGAGGCCTTGCGCCGCCTGCCGAAATCGCGCGCCGTTGTCTTCACCATCGGCATCTATCGCACACCGTTGGGCCAGCTGAGCGACGCCGCCGTGGCGCGCATCGCACAGTCGCTGGATGGCTTCTCTAAAGGAGAACTGGATCGCAGGGCCGGTCCGCACTATGCAGCCGCCTTGGCCGGATATGCCGCGCGCCGCGCGCGGGCCCGGGCTGCCTGAGGAAAAGACGATGACCGAGCCCCGCACCGACTGGACCCGCGAAGAAATCGCCGCGCTGTTCGACCTGCCGTTCACGGAACTGGTCTTTCGCGCCGCCGAGGTGCATCGCGCCAACCACCCGGCGAACGAAGTGCAGCTTTCCACCCTGCTTTCGATCAAGACCGGCGGGTGTGAGGAGGACTGCGGCTACTGCTCGCAGTCGGCCAGCGCGAACAGCGGTGTCAAGGCGACCAAGCTGCTCGGCGTCCAGGAAGTGCTGCAGCGCGCGGCGCAGGCCAGGGACAACGGCTCGACCCGCTTCTGCATGGGCGCCGCCTGGCGCAATCCCAAGGACCGCGACATGCCCGCCATCATCGAGATGGTGAAGGGCGTCCGCTCCATGGGCCTTGAAACCTGCATGACGCTGGGCATGCTGACGCCGCAGCAGGCGGATATGCTCTCCGACGCGGGGCTCGATTACTACAACCACAACATCGACACCTCGCCCGAACGCTATGGCGAGGTGATCACCACGCGCACGATGGAAGACCGGCTCGACACGCTCTCCAATGTCCGCATGGCCGGGATCAACGTCTGTTCGGGCGGCATCGTCGGCATGGGCGAGACGCGCGAGGACCGCGTGGGCTTCATCCACACCCTGGCGACGCTGCCGAGCCATCCGCAGTCAGTGCCGGTCAACGCGCTGGTACCGGTAAAGGGTACGGTGCTGGGCGACATGCTGGCCGACACGCCGCTCGCCAAGATCGACGACGTGGAATTCGTCCGCACCGTGGCGGTCGCGCGGATCACTATGCCGGGGTCGATGGTGCGGCTCTCTGCCGGGCGCGAGTCCATGTCCGAGATGACGCAAGCGATGTGTTTCATGGCCGGTGCGAATTCGATCTTCACCGGAGACAAGCTGCTGACCGCGCCGAATGCAGGCGATGACAATGATGCTGCGATGTTCGCGCGGCTCGGGATCAAGCCGATGGCGATAGAGCAGACGCAGGCCGAGGTGGATGCCCAGCGTATGCCGAAGGGCTGCGCGAAGCTGGAGGCGGCGGAGTGAGCTGCAACCTCGGTCGTTATTCACCCCCTCTTCGTCATCCCCGCGAAAGCGTGGATCCCGCTAACTTGTGCGTTGTCGCCAAGAAGCGGGACCCCGCCTTCGCGGGGGCGACGCTGAAGGAAAGGGCGGGCATTGATCGCACGCCGCTCCGCCCCACGCCCCCGTCATGCCGAACTTGTTTCAGCATCCATTTCTCTCCGCAGGCCGACGCCTGTGCGGCGCGATGGACCCGGAGCCGTCGTGCAGGCGAAGCTAAACAAGTTCTGGGCGAGGATAAAAGGGGAAGGCAGCTGCGTGAATGCTCGTCCGCTGCTCTTGGCCTCCTGGCTACAGCGGTTTTGATTGTCTGGATGTTTTACGCCGGCTTTTTCATGCACGGCGACTGAATTGGAGTAACGGGGTTGTTCAAAAAAATCCTCATCGCAAACCGGGGCGAGATCGCCTGCCGCGTCATCAGGACGGCGCGGCGGATGGGTATCCAGACGGTTGCCGTCTATTCGGACGCAGACGCGCGTGCGCCGTTCGTGCAGATGGCGGACGAGGCGGTCCACATCGGCCCCGCGCCGGCCGCGCAGTCCTACCTGATCGCGGACAAGATCATCGCTGCCTGCAAGCAGACCGGCGCCGAGGCGGTTCACCCCGGCTATGGCTTCCTCTCCGAGCGCACTTCCTTCGCCGAGGCGCTGGCCGCGGAGGGCATCGAGTTCATCGGCCCTCCCGTGGGCGCGATCGCGGCGATGGGTGACAAGATCGAGTCCAAGAAGCTCGCCAAGGAAGCGGGTGTCAACGTCGTTCCCGGCTACGTCGGCGAGATCGAGAGCACCGATCACGCGGTGCAGATCGCCAACGACATCGGCTATCCGGTGATGATGAAGGCCTCGGCCGGCGGCGGCGGCAAGGGCATGCGCCTGGCCTATTCCGAACAGGACGTGCGCGAAGGCTTCGAGTCCGTGAAGCGCGAGGGCCTGAACTCCTTCGGCGACGACCGCGTCTTCATCGAGAAGTTCATCCTCAACCCGCGCCACATCGAGATCCAGATCCTCGGCGACAAGCACGGCAACATCCTCTACCTGAACGAGCGCGAATGCTCGATCCAGCGCCGCCACCAGAAAGTGGTCGAGGAAGCGCCGTCGCCCTTCGTCACCGAGAAGATGCGCAAGGCCATGGGCGAGCAGTGCGTCGCCCTCTCGCGCGCGGTAGGCTACTACTCGGCCGGCACAGTCGAACTGATCGTCTCCGGCGCCGACCCGACGGGCGAGAGCTTCTACTTCCTCGAGATGAACACGCGCCTTCAGGTCGAGCACCCGGTCACCGAATGCATCACCGGCGTCGATCTCGTCGAGCAGATGATCCGGGTCGCTGCCGGCGAGAAGCTGGCGATGACGCAGGACGACGTAAAGATCGACGGATGGGCCATCGAGAACCGTGTCTATGCGGAGGACCCCTATCGCGGGTTCCTGCCCTCCACCGGCCGCCTGACCCGTTACCGCCCGCCCGTGCCGGGCTGGGAAGACGACGGAGAGGCGAACGGCCGGCGCGGCCTGAACGGCATCCGCGTCGACGACGGCGTCTACGAAGGTGGCGAAGTCTCGATGTTCTACGACCCGATGATCGCCAAGCTGATCACCTGGGGCGAGACGCGCGACGAGGCGGCGGACAAGCAGGTCGCCGCCCTCGACGCCTTCGAGATCGAGGGCCTTGGCCACAACATCGATTTCGTCAACGCCATCATGCAGCACCCCCGCTTCCGCTCGGGCGAGCTGACTACGGGCTTCATCGCGGAGGAATATCCGGATGGGTTTGTCGGTGCTCCGGCGTCGGAGGACCTGAAGACCAAACTCGCCGCTGTCGCCGCTTTCGTCGCCACGGCCCGCTCGGACCGCGCGGGACGCGTCTCTGGCCAGCTTGCCGAACCGACCGACCCGCCGAGCGACTGGACCGTCACCATCGCCAAGACGCCGCACCAGGTAGTCATCGATGAGGACGAGGTTTCCGTGAACGGTGTCGAAGTCGAACTCGCGGTAGAATATTCGCCCGGCGATCGGTATCTGGAGGCCGAAGTCGCAGGCGAGGACCTCGGCATCAAGCTCGAAGTGACTCGCACCGGGTTCAAGATGACCACCCGCGGCACTATTCACAAGGTTGACTGCCTGCCGACCCGCGTTGCCTACCTGTCACAGCACATGATCGAAAAGGTCCCTCCGGATCTTTCCAAGTTCCTCATCTGCCCGATGCCGGGGCTGCTTGTCGCCCTCCACGTGGGCGAGGGTGACCGGGTCGAAGTTGGCCAGCCGCTTGCCGTCGTCGAGGCGATGAAGATGGAGAACATCCTGCGCGCCGAGAAGGCGGGCGTGGTGAAGTCCGTCAACGCCAAGCCGGGTGAGAGCCTGGCGGTCGACGCGGTGATCCTCGAAATGGAGTGAGATTTGCACCTCGACCACGATCCCGCTGCACCCGCGGGGGATGAGATTGCCTTCGAAGACTTTCTGCAAGTCGACATCCGGGTGGGTACGGTGGTCGCAGCCGAGGTCTACGAAGGAGCTCGGAAGCCGAGCTTCAGGCTGCGAATCGACTTCGGCCCAGGAATTGGCGAGAAAAAAAGAGCGTCGCGCAGATCGCGGCGCTCTATTCTCCCGGCGAACTGGTGGGCCGGCAGATCGCCGCCGTGGTAAACTTCCCGGCGAGGCAGATCGGCAAGGCGGTATCCGAAGTGCTTACAATCGGTGTGGCGGACCAACAGGGCAGGGTTGTCCTGTTCTCGCCGGAAAAACCCGTTCCGAACGGCTCCAGATTGTTTTGACACTCGCCTTGTGGCGATGTTCGCTGGCGGGTCAGATTACTTGACGTGCTCCGGCTTGCCCTTGCGCTGGGTGCCGGCCATGTCGTGAAGTTCCTTTTCACTCATGGAATCCGCCATTTCGCGCGAGGCGCCCTTGAGTTCGCTCTTCTTCATTTCACCGCGCTTGGCGGCAAGAGCGGCGCCCGCGGCTTTCTGCTGCGCCTTCGATTTTGCTGGCATGGTACTTCTCCTTGCAGGAAGAATGTCGCACATTGCCGAGCGGTTCCCGATCAGCCAAAAGGCGACAGGCCCGATCAAACCTGCCGCCTTCCGGCGCCCCCGGGTCCTTCGAGGGCTAGCGGCCCCCCGCCAGGGACATATGGAGTAAATCACATCTGGAACTTATTGCGACAACGCGCGTTGACGCACCCCGTTCCGGGTTGGGCAGCGACCTGCCGTTCATGCGGCACGATCCGTCGAAGCTCTTGTGCTGATTAGGAAAATTAGCAGTCAGGCAGGTTCGCGCGCCAGTTCCTCGTCGAGAAAGGCGGCCACTTCTTCCAATGCGACCTGCTTGTCCAGGTAAGTCCTGCCGATACCTTTCATGAGCAGAAAGGGCAGGGTCCCGGCATCCATCTTCTTGTCGTGGAGCATATGCCGCGCAAGGCCTTCTCCGCCGCAATCGAGGCCGAGCCCGGTGAGGCCGGCGGGAAGGCCGACCTGTGCGATGTGCTCCGCGATCCGCTCCGCGCTGGTCTTCGGCATCAAGCCTTTCCGTGCGGAGAAACGGGCAGCAAGGATCATCCCGAGAGCCACCGCTTCGCCGTGCAGCAGCGTGTCGGAGAACCCCGTCTCCGCCTCCAGCGCGTGTCCGAAGGTGTGCCCGAGATTGAGCAGCGCACGCCGCCCGGTCGTCTCGAACTCGTCCTCGGCGACGATCCGGGCCTTGGCCGCCACTGAATAGGCAACGGCATATTCGCGCAAGGCGCTGTCGCCCGCGAGCATCTTCGCGCCATTGGCCTCGCACCAGGCGAAAAAATCGGCGTCCTCGATCAGGCCGTACTTCACCACTTCGGCATAGCCCGCGAGCAATTCGCGCGTCGGCAGCGTTTCCAGCGCGGAGAGATCGGCCAGCACCAGGGAAGGCTGGTGGAACGCGCCGACGAGGTTCTTGCCGGCAGGCGTGTTGATCGCCGTTTTTCCGCCGACGCTGGAATCCACCTGCGCAAGCAGTGTCGTCGGCACCTGGATGAACTTGCAGCCGCGCTTGAGGATCGCGGCGCAAAAACCGGTGAGATCGCCGATCACGCCTCCGCCGAGCGCGATGATGTGATCGCTGCGTTCCACCCCCAGATCCAGCAGCCAGTTCACCGTGGCGGAGAGCCCTTCCCATGACTTGGTCCGCTCGCCGGGGGGGAGGATGCGCCAGTGCGGTTCATGGCCGTTGTCGCGCAGGGATCTTTCGACGACCTCGCCCCAGGCCGCGTGCACGTTGGTGTCGGTGATGATCGGCACGTCGCGTTTGCTCAGGCGGCCGCGGCAGTTCGGCACGAGTTCCGCCAGCAGACCCGCGGCGACGCGGACTTCGTAGGGGCGGCCAGCGATATCCACAGGGATCACAGCCATCGCGAAATTCCCTCAAGCACCTTGTTGATCGTCTGGACGTGCGGACCGCCGCCGCTCACGACGTGGATAGGTGCCTGCGAGTAATATGGCTTTCGATCCTCGCGCAGGCGGGCGAGGATTTCGCGCGGGTCACCTTCCTTGAGCAGCGGACGGTTGTCCTTGCGGCCGGTACGCTCGACCAGCGTGTCTATCTCGCTGTCCAGCCAGATGGTGAGGGCCCGGTCGAGAATCAAGGCGCGGGTCTCGTCATTGCAGAAGGCGCCGCCGCCGGTGGCGATCACGCAGCTTCCCTTGCATTCGTCGATCAGCCGAGCGATCACCCTCCGCTCGCCGTCGCGAAAATAGTCTTCCCCGTAAGTTTCGAAGATTTCGGGGATGGTCATCTGGGCCGAACGCTCGATCTCCTCGTCGGCATCGATGAAGGGGCAGTCGAACAAGATCGCCAGGCGCCGGCCCACGCTGGACTTGCCCACTCCCATCATGCCGACGAGCACGATCGGGCGATCGATGCGCCGGGCGATGGCGGCAATCTCCTGCGCCGAGAAGCGGGTCTGTTGAACGTCCATTGCCCCACCGCCTATAGTTGCGCTAGGTCGCAGCGCAAGCATCGGTGAAGGAAGGCGAGTTGACGGTCACAATGCGAAGGCGCGCAATATGGGGAGCCGTCGCCGTTCTGGTCATTACTTTGCTCGTTTGGGCCTGGATCGATGGCGGTCAGGTTCCGGTGCGGGAGATCGTGAAGCCGGTGGCCGTTCCGGGGCTGCCGAAATGAGGGCCGCCTATCTCCTCGCGGGGGCTGCACTGGCGCTGACCTCCGCATGGGCGGTGGCTCAGGATGCCCCCGAATCCCTGCTGCCCAAGATGTTCGAGGAACCATCGCCGGCGCCCACTCCTGCACCAAGGCCGGCCACTGCTCCGAAAGGCAATGCCCCGGCGCCGCGTGCCGTCTCGACACCCATGGTCCAGCCTCTGCCGCAGGAAGGGTCGGCGCCTGCCGCCGTCACTCCAGCCGCGGGAGACCAGGACGGGCTGAAACTGGCGCGCATACCCACCCTCGAGGAAATCGAGAAGATGACGCCGGAGGATCTGCAGGAACTCCTCGGCAGCAAGATCCAGCTCGACACACCGCCCGGAGCGCGGCGGTCGATGGAACGCATCGGCCTTATCGACAATACCGAGGGCGGACTGCCCGCCGACTCGCTGGCGAGACAGAATCCCGGCCTTTTGGAAGTGGCTTTATCGTCCAATCGCGGCGCTGTGGTTTCGCGCTGGGGGCACATCTTCCTGCGTCGGGCGCTTATCTCCCGCCTGCAGCCGCCCCCGGGCATGGAGCCCCAGCAATTCGCCGCGCTGCGCATCGGGCTGCTCCTGCGCATGGGCGAGGTCGATGCGGCGCGCGCCGTGCTTCAGGACATCGACATAGACAACTACACGCCCGAGCTTGGCGACCTTGCCATGAACACATACGCGCGCGCGGCCGATTTCACCGGCCTGTGCCCGGTTCTGGCGAGCCAGGGCAGCCTGCGCGACGATCCGCGGTGGGACGTTGCCAAGGCGATCTGCCAGTCCTTCCGAGGCAACAGCAGTGCGGCTCTGTCTACCCTCGAGCGCGACCGCAGACGCGGCACGATGGCCAATGTGGACCTGCTTCTCGCGCAGAAGTACGCCGGCGCTGCCGGAAAGACGCGCCGGGCGGTCACGATCGAGTGGGATCAGGTCGAGGACATGACGCCCTGGCGTTACGGTCTTGCCATCGGCGTCGGGCTCGAGCCGCCTGCGAAGCTGATGAATAACGCCGGCGTCCAGTATGACTATACCTCTGCGCTGGCACCGATGGTCAGTCTCCAGCGCAGGGCCGCCGCCGCCGACGAGGCATGCGCGGCCGGCATACTCTCCCATGCCGCCATGGTGGATCTCTATTCGCAGATCTACGCTGATGCAGACATCGCGGGAGAGTGGCAGGACCGGGCGGAATCGCTGCGCGACGCCTACACTCTGGAAAGCCCCGCGGACCGCTTCGCCGCCATGGAATCGCTGTGGAACGGCGCTGTCGACCCGCAGGCCGGCTACGCCCGGCGGGTACTCACCGCCGCCGCCGCCGCCCGCGTGCCGGCCTCGCAGGACTTTGCCGACAATGCGGCCGCGCTGATATCCTCCATGCTGGCAGCGGGCTTCGATGCCAATGCCATGCGCTGGTCGTCAGTCGTCGAGGGCGGGAGCCCGGCCTGGGGCCTGCTCGCCCTTGCCTCCCCGCAAGGAAGCAGATCGGTCAACACGGGCGATCTGGATCGCTACGTCGACGAGGACGAGAGCCCAGGCAAGCGCAAGGCGGGCTTTCTTGTGGCCGGCCTGGCGGGCCTCGGCCGGATCAGTCAGGGCGACGCGTCGCGCTACTCCAGCGACCTCTCCCTCGGGATGGGCGGTTCGACGCGCTGGACCGACGCAATCGACAGTGCCGCCGGCCGCGGCGACAAGGCGAGCGTCCTTCTGCTCGCTGGCTTCGGCATGCAGGGCTCGAGTTGGGAGCGCATGACTCCGCGCTACCTCTTCCACATCGTCGGGGCGCTGCGCCGCGCCGGCCTGGAAGCGGAGGCACGCATGATCGCCGCCGAGGCGGTGAGCCGCGCGTGATCCGGGTTCGTATGAGCGGGACAGGGCGCTGAGCGGCATATGGCGGGAGAAGACCTCGCCGAGCGTTTCCTTGCGATGCTAGCGGCGGAGCGGGGAGCGGCGGCGAATACTCTTGCGGCCTACCGGCGTGATCTGGCCTCTGCCGAGGAGGCGCTGGGCGATCTCGGCACGGCAGACGCCGTTGCTTTGGCTTCGCTGGGCGAGGCGTGGAACGATCTTGCGGCTTCAAGCCTTGCCCGCAAATGCTCGGCGCTGCGCCAGTTCTACGGCTTTCTCGTGGATGAGGGGTTGCGCGGGGACGATCCCTCCGGTTCTCTGCCGAGGCCGCGAACCCGGCGGCCGCTGCCGCGCCTGCTTTCGCACGAGGAACTCGAACGCTTCCTGACGCTGGCGGAAGAAGAGGCCGCGGCAGATCGCGCCGACGCGGTGCGCCTGCTGACGCTTCTGGAATTGCTCTACGGCTCGGGCTTGCGGGCAAGCGAGCTTGTCTCCCTTCCGCTGGCCGCCGTGCCGCGCGATGCGCCTTTCCTGCATGTGACGGGCAAGGGGGGGCAGCAGCGCATGGTGCCAGTCAGCACCCGTGCCCGCGCGGCGCTCTCCCGCTGGCTGGCGGTGCGGCGCGGCCAGTCGAAATTCCTTTTCCCGTCAAGCGGCGCCAGCGGGCACCTGACCCGGGTGCGCCTGTTCCAGTTGCTGCGCGAGCTGGCTCTACGTGCGGGGATCGATCCGACCCGCGTCTCCCCTCATGTCCTGCGCCACGCATTCGCGACGCACCTGCTGGAAGGCGGAGCGGACCTGCGGGTGCTGCAGACCCTGCTAGGCCACGCCGATATCGCCACCACGCAGATATACACCCATGTCGAGAGTGCACGGCTTGTGGAACTCGTCAACGCGCGCCATCCGCTCGCCTCCGCTCGCAAAGGGTGACGGCGGAACAACGCGGTGCACGACTCGTTTTCCCAAAGGGAAGATCATACGCAGGAGGGAAAACACATGCCCATGGCACCACGACGCACAAGAACCGCCGTTCTGGCCGCCAATGTGATCAGCGCATCGGTGCTCGCGCTGGTGGGTTGCATGCCGGCCTCCCAGAGCGATCTCGCCTCCGCCAGGACTCCGGCCGTGCCCACGTCAATCAGTGCGGCGGACAAGGCGGAGGGCGCAAAGGCGCACCCCCAACTGCTTCAGGAGTTCGGCGGCGGGGTGTCCGGGCCGCAGGCGGCCTATGTCGCGACGGTGGGCAAGACGATCGCGGTGCAATCCGGCCTCAGCAACGCGCGGGGTGATTTCACGGTGACTTTGCTGAACTCGCCCGTGAACAATGCCTTCGCGATTCCGGGCGGCTACATCTACGTTACTCGCCAGCTTACCGCGCTGATGAACAACGAAGCCGAGTTGGCCGGCGTGCTCGGCCACGAAGTCGGCCACGTCGCCGCGCGCCATGCGGCCAAGCGCCAGCAGACCGCGCAGCGAAACCAGATCATCGGCGTGCTGGGTTCGATCCTGTCCGGCGTCCTCCTCGGCAACACTTCATTCGGCAAGCTCGGTCAGGAGCTGTTCTCGCAGGGCTCGCAGCTCCTCACGCTCAAATATTCGCGCTCGCAGGAGCTGGAGGCCGACAACCTCGGCATCACGTATCTCAGGAAGGCCGGTTACGATCCCCGCGCCATGGCGACCGTGCTGGAGAGCCTTGCAAGGCAGAATGCCCTGGAGGCGCAGCTGCGCGGGACGGCTAATCAGGTGCCGGAGTGGGCCTCTACCCACCCTGACCCGGCTTCCCGCGTCCGCGGCGCGATGGCTAGGGCAGGGACAGGCGCGACGGGAACCACGAACCGCGACACGTTCCTCACCAATATCGATGGCCTCGTCTATGGCGACGATCCGAAGCAGGGGGTGATAGAAGGCAGCAAGTTCACGCATCCCGTGCTGCGTTTCGCATTCCAGGCGCCCAACGGCTTCTACATGGTCAATGGGACGCAGGCCGTTTCGATCAACGGACAATCGGGGCAGGCGCAGTTTTCCGGCGGCGCGCTGAATGGAAGCCTCGACGCGTACATCCAGAGCGTGTTTTCAAGCCTGACCAGCTCGGGGCAGGCAAAGATTACGCCTTCCAGCCTGGAGCGGACCACGGTGAACGGCATCCCGGCCGCCTACGGCGTTGCGCGGGTGCAGGCGTCGAACGGGACGGCGGATCTCGTGGTGTTCGCCTACGACTTCGGGAATGGGCAGGCCTACCACTTCGTCACCATCAGCCAAGCTGGCGGGGCCGGCATATTCAATCCGATGTTTCAGAGCCTTCGCCGGATTTCGACAGGTGAAGCAGGCAGTGTGAAGCCGCGGCTGCTCGACGTGGTATCTGTAAAATCAGGCGACACCGTGCAGTCGCTGGCGCAGCGGATGGCTTATGGCGATGCGAAGCTGGAGCGGTTCCTGGTGCTCAACGGCCTGCAGGCGAATTCAACGCTGACGCCGGGGCAGAAGGTGAAGATTGTTACGTATTGAGCTGAAAAAAATGGGGCGGCTGGGCTACCCTGCCGCCCCTCGATTTTTCGTTACGTGGCTGGCGTCGTGTTGCCCTTGGCCATCTCGGTGTTCACCTTGTTGAAGGTGGTGCTGAGCTGCGTGCCGAGGCTCGTCATTGCAGTGATGGCGGCGACGGCGATGAGGGCGGCGATCAGGCCATATTCGATGGCGGTGGCGCCTTCTTCGTTACGGCGCAGCTTCGTGAGAAACTTCATGGTTTGTCTCCTGTGATGCAGTCTTCTACCCGGTCCGGTCTGAAACCCCATCAGCCCCCCGGACAATCTCACGGAATATCGGCGATTAGTTGAGAAAGGCTTAAGGGGATCACGCTAGTTGCCGTTGACAGCCGCAGACGTCTTGGCCGTCACATCGTTCCACATGTCGATTGTGGAAGTTGCGACGGAATTGAGGGCAGCCATCATGGCGAGAACGATCATGGCCAGGATCAGTCCGTATTCCACCGCGCTGGCCCCGGTCTCGTCCCGCAGCAACTGGTTCAGGACATACTTGCCCGCCATGACTTCCCCCTGGAGTACTGGTAGCTGGGCAATCGCACGTTGATCTTAATTCACTCTTAAAGGGCCGCATGAATCTGGAAAATTCCTTTACACCGATGCTCGTCGCCGCCGTCGCTCTTGTCGGGAGGGACGGCCGTATTCTTATGCAGCAGAGGAATTTGTCGGCCGTTCACGGCGGGCTATGGGAATTTCCCGGGGGCAAGATTGAAGCCGGTGAAAGCCCTGAAACGGCCGCAGCACGTGAACTGCACGAGGAACTGGCGGTGCTGATCGAGCCGGCCTCGCTGATACCGGTAGGCTTTGCCAGCGGCATGACCGAAGGGGCGGGCAGTACCGCGAGGCCGCTTGTCATTCTTCTTTACGCCTGCACGACATGGGACGGTGTGCCGCAGCCCCGCGAGCATGAGGCGATCGCATGGCATTCGCCGGAGGCCATCCGCCGCCTGTCCATGCCCCCGCTGGACTATCCGCTGGCCGACGCCTTATGCAGTTTCCTGGCCGGCAGGGCGATATAGGCGTTGACCCGAACCGAATCCCTTTCTATTGGCGCACCTCCAACGCGCCCGTAGCTCAGCTGGATAGAGCATCAGACTACGAATCTGAGGGTCGGACGTTCGAATCGTTCCGGGCGCGCCATCTTCCTGATCGGGGACACACCGTCTCGCGGAATCCGGAATTGGGCTCTCGCGCGCCCGTAGCTCAGCTGGATAGAGCATCAGACTACGAATCTGAGGGTCGGACGTTCGAATCGTTCCGGGCGCGCCAATTTCGACATCTCAGGCCGCTCTGCGCAATCCAGACACGACAAGACCCCCGCTGGCGAATGCGGGCTAACGCCGGGGAAGGAACGCAAAGGCACGCGAAGGAAATCGGGCCGGCGTTGGGACGCCCATTACCGGGGCGCGGGAGGGCTGCTGGGATGTGCGAGTGGCCGGGTTGGCAGCAGCACGGACCGGCACGGCCCATCGCAAGCG
>DATEJH010000093.1:0-3298 GCA_035278205.1 Novosphingobium sp.
TAGGCCGTATTTACAAAGTTGCATAGCGTACCCGCGAGCACCCTCTTCAAAGCAGAGGCATCCTCGTAGTCCGCAACGCGCAGGGCCATTCCAGACGGCAGGCGCCTGCTTGCGGCTTGGACGTCCCGGACCATTGCGGCCACGTCGTGGCCGAGTGACGCCAAGCTGCAGACGACGGCGCGCCCCACATGGCCGGTGGCTCCTGTGACGAGGATCATTGTGCCGCTCCACGTTCCCGCTTGACCCACACATATCTCAGTGGTTATACGTCAATCAATAGCCAGCAGGTTATCGATCCCAAATGCCGAACGCTCACGATGTGCTCTTCAGAACGGTCGCCGATCCGACGCGACGGGCTCTCTTCGAGCGATTGTGCCGCGAAGGAGAGCAGACGGTCGGGGCTCTGACAGCTCGGGCCGGGGTCTCGCAACCGGCCGTCTCAAAGCATCTTGCGGTCCTAAAGCGGGCCGGGCTGGTGCGCGACCGCCACGAAGGACGCCAGACGCACTATAGCGCGCAGCTCGGCGCCTTGGCCCCGCTGATCGACTGGACAAGCCAAATGGCCGGATTGCTGCGCGGCAAACACGGTGAGAAAAGCGCGTCAATCAGGATGAGAAAGTGTCGCCGGATGCGTGACGGAGAGAGGGCGTAGCCCGACTGCGGTCGCGAATCTGGCGACAGGCGTGGCCCCGCTCGGGGCCGTGTTTTCTGGCGGTCACAGCCGGCCGGATAGGAAGCGGGTTCTTCATGCCGATGAGGAACCGCAGCTTGCCCGGCCGCCATATCACTGATTGCCAGATGAGGCTGTACATGAGTTTTCGCCAAGCCGAGACGCCAACGATTGCCGCGGCCAAGGCCGGGTTCAGTGCCGCCACCGCCTATCGCATCGAACAAGATCCACGGCTCCCCTCGCAGAAGAAAGCGCCGCGCGTCCGCCGAAGGCCGGATCCGCTGGCTGCGGTTTGGGACAGCGAGGTGGTGCCTTTGCTGAAGAGCGCGCCGGGCCTGCGGCCAGTGGCCATTTTCGATGAGATCCGGCGCCGTCACCCCGAGATCGGTGGCGGGATCCGCCGTACTCTGGAGCGGCGCATCCGCAGCTGGCGGGCGCTCAACGGGGCCGAGCAAGACGTCATCTTCCGGCAGGAGCATCCGCCGGGCCGGCTGGGGTTGTCCGACTTCACCGATATGGCCGATCACGGCATCAGCATCGCCGGTGTGCCGCTCGAGCACCGGCTCTATCACTTCCGGCTGGCCTTCTCGGGCTGGGAGCATGCGCATGTCGTGCTCGGCGGCGAGAGCTTTGTGGCACTGGCAGAGGGTTTGCAGAACGCGCTGTGGGCGCTCGGCCGAGCCCCGTTGCAGCACCGCAGCGACAGCCTGTCAGCTGCCTTCTGCAATCTTGACGACGACACGCGGCAGGATCAGACGCGCCGCTACGAGGCGCTGTGCACGCATTACCGCATGGAGCCGACCCGCAACAATCGGGGTCTGGCGCACGAGAATGGATCGATCGAAAGCCCGCACGGCCACCTGAAGCGGGCCCTCGAGGACGCGCTGCTGTTGCGCGGTTCACGTGACTTCGACACTCTCGATGCTTATCGCCGCTTCGTCGACGAGATCGTCGGGCGCCGCAATGCTCGCAACCGTAAGCGGCTCGAGCTGGAGCGCCCGGCCTTACAATCGTTGCCGGCGCGCCGGACGACGGATTACGAGGAGACAATCGTCACCGTCACTGCGACCAGCGGGTTCATCCTCAAGAAAGTCTTCTATTCTGTACCCTCGCGCTTGATCGGCCATCGCCTGCGCGTGCGCCTTTATGACGATCGGCTTGAATGCTTTCTCGGCGCGACGTTGCTGATGACGCTGCGCCGTGGCCGGCCGCATCCCAATGGCAAGCACGGCCACGTGGTCGATTACCGGCACGTTATCCATGCCTTGCGCCGCAAGCCCATGGCCTTGCTCAACTTGGTCTATCGTGAGCAGCTCTTCCCGCGCCGCGCTTATCAACGCGCCTTTGAAGCGTTGCTGGCCGCCAGCGGCGAGAAGCAGGCCTGCCGCACGATGGTCGGGTTGTTGGCGCTGGCTCATGATCGGGCCTGCGAGGCCGAGCTCGCCGAGACCATCAACGCCGAACTCGATGCCGCAAAACTGCCCGATCTCGACACCCTCAGTCGGCGTTTCGCGTCGCATCCGGCCGCCATCCCCGACATCACCGTCGCGGCGGCGCCGCTCCATCTCTACGACGAGCTCAGCACGGTCGCGCGGGTTGGTGCGGCATGAGAAACACTGACCCCGGCGATGCTGCCCGTATCGGGCTGCTTCTCGCCGAGTTACGGCTGCCCGCCATCAAACAGGTCTGGGCCTCGCTTGCCGCCCAGGCCGACCAGGAAGGCTGGCCGGCCGGACGTTTCCTGGTAGCACTGGCCGAACACGAGATTGCTGAGCGCAGCCGCCGCCGGCTCGAACGCCATCTCGCCGAAGCCCGGCTACCGCCCGGCAAGACCCTAGATACCTTTGACTTCGAGGCGGTTCCGGTGGTCAGCAAGGCGCAGGTCATGGCACTGGCCGCTGGCGATGCATGGTTGAACAACGGCGCCAATCTACTGTTGTTCGGGCCGCCGGGTGGGGGCAAGAGCCATCTCGCGGCGGCACTGGGCTTCGCCCTTGTCGAGAACGGCTGGCGCGTTCTGTTCACCCGCACCACCGATCTCGTCCAGCGGCTGCAAATTGCCCGCCGCGACCTCGCGCTCGAAGCCGCTATTGCCAAGCTCGACAAATATCACCTGCTGATCCTCGATGACCTCGCTTACGTCACCAAAGACCAGGCCGAAACCAGTGTGCTCTTCGAGCTGATCAGCGCCCGCTATGAACGGCGATCCCTCCTCATCACAGCTAATCAGCCGTTCGGCGAATGGGGCAAGATATTCCCCGACCAGGCGATGACCGTGGCTGTCGTCGACCGCCTGGTTCATCACGCCACTATCTTCGAGATGAACGTCGAGAGCTACCGCCGGCGCGCCGCGCTCGAACGCAAGCGAGGCCGCGGCCGGCCGCCAATCCACGCGACAATCTCGGCCAATGCCTGATTGTCGCTCCGCGACAATCCAGAACCTCAATCCCCCTTGCAAGTCAATCACACCGCGACAATGATGCTAATGCCGCGACGTCAGATTCTCATCCTGATTGTCGCTCTCTTCCAATCCAGATTGCCGCGCTACAGAGGCAGTGAGCTGGCTGGTTACAACCTCCGGATTGAGCGAGCACCCTCCGGCCAGCGTCTGCCTGGGCGAAAATTGGA
>DATEJH010000094.1:0-35661 GCA_035278205.1 Novosphingobium sp.
CGCTGCCGCTGCCGCCCCAGCCCCCACCCCCGCCGAAGCCGCCGGGAATCCAGATGAACGGCCCGCCGCCGTAGCGCCGCCGCCGCCCGCCGCCGCGCGCTTCGTTGATCATGGGCATGACGACGAAGAAGGCGATGATGAGGATGAACACGATGGTGCCGAAGGGAATGCCGCCGCCCTGCTCGCGCTGCTGGTCGGCCTGGGCGGCGATCTTCTGCGCCTCCTCGGGCGGCAGGGTGAGCTGCCTGATGATCGCGTCAGCCCCGGATTCGATCCCGCCGGCCAGGTCGCCCTGCTTGAAGCGGGGGACGATGTCGTTGTTGATGATGAGGAAGCTCATCCCGTCGGTAAGCACAGGCTCCAGGCCATAGCCTACTTCGATGCGCAACTTGCGCTCTTTTGGCGCGACGATCAGCAGGGCGCCGTTGTCGTCGCCCTTGTGGCCGATGCCCCACGCCCTGCCGAGCTGATAGCCGTAGTCGGCGATGTCGTACCCCTGCAGGTCGGCAAGCGTCACCACGACGAGTTGGCGCCGCGACTGCTGCTCTAGCGCGGCGAGCTTCTGGCTCAGCCGCGCTTCTTCCGCATCGGGGATCACATGGGCCGCGTCGACGACACGGCCGGTGAGCTTCGGAAATTCCTGGGCCAGCCCTGCTCGCGGGGTGAGCAGGACGATGACCAGCAACAAGACGGCAACTGCGGACCGGAAGCGTGTCACCGGCTCAAAGCTTGCCTTCTAGGCTTGGGGCCACTTCCGAACCCGGCGTGACGGCCTGGTAGGGAACCAGCGGGTCCGCGCCGCGCAGCTTGGCGCCGATCATGGTCGGGAACGTGCGCACTTCGGTATTATAGTCCTGTACGGCCGCGTTGTAGTCGCGCACGGAGATGCGGATGCGGTTTTCCTGACCCTCGAGCTGGCTCTGCAGCATCTGGTAGTTGGTGATCGACTTGAGCTCGGGATAAGCCTCGAAGCTGGCGAGCAGGCGGCCGAGATTGGCGCCGAGGTTCGCCTGGGCCTGCTGGAACTGTTGCATCTTCGCCGGATCGTCGAGATCGTCGGCATTGACCTGGATCGAGGTGGCCTTGGCACGCGCTTCGACCACGCCGGTCAGGATTTCCTTTTCCTGCGTCGCCGCACCCTTGGCGACGGCGGCAAGGTTCGGCACGAGATTGGCGCGCTCCTGGAAAGCGGCCTGAACGTCCGCCCACCTGGCTTTCGCCATTTCCTGCTTGGACGGTACCGAGTTGAACCCGCAGGCGGCCAGCGACAGCGCCGCCAGCGCGACGAACAGGTTGCGTCCCTTGCGGACAGCGCTCGACAGGGTCATCGGGTGATCCTCCTTCTCGGGCTGCATGGGGCAGCCGTCCACCACTCGCGAAATAGATAGCGCTCGGCGGCGCGCGATCAAGCAGTTGTACCTCTGCCTCAGGTGAACAAATATTTGTTACGGCTCGATTGCTATGCCAATCAGGCGCGCGAACACTTGCCGGCACAGGAAGGAGACTACCGTGACCGTTTTCGAGGAATTCAGGAAATTCATCGCACGTGGCAACGTGCTGGACCTTGCCGTGGGTGTGATGATCGGCGCGGCTTTCGGCAAGATTGTCACTTCGCTCACGGAAAACGTGATCATGCCGGTGATCGGCTGGCTGTTCGGCGACCTGGATTTTTCGAAGTACTTCATCCGCCTTGGTGCAATTCCCGCCGATTACAAAGGCAGCCTGACCGACTATACTGCCCTGAAAGCGGCCGGCGTCGCCATGATCGGCTATGGTGAACTGATCACTCAGATGATCAATTTCCTGATCATCGCGGCAGTTCTGTTCCTGTTGGTGCGGTCGGTCAACCGCATGATCGATGCTGTCGAGCGCGAGAAGAAGCGGACCGACACGGCGGAAAATCCGGAGGTTCCGGCCGATCCGCAGCTCGACATCCTGAAACAGATTCTCGCCGAACTGCGGAGAGCGCCGAAATAGCCAGCCGCCGGAAAGTCCGGGAAAAAGTTCCACTCACTTCACATTCACGATCGATCCCCTATATGGGGTCCTGCCGGCTTTGGCCGGCTATGACGATAAACTGCGCCGTATAATAGGCACAGCGGACCCGGGGGCGGTACCCGGCGGCTCCACCACCATCTCCGCGCCCAGGGGCACGGGGCTGATGACGGGGCCGAACTAGGATCGACGTGTGTTGAAAAGCGGTGTTTTCGTCCGGGCTGAGTAACCCGTTAAAGGCTCAAAACTCACAAGTGCCAACGACAACGAAGCACTTGCTCTCGCCGCGTAATTCTAGGGGCTAACGCCCTGAAGTTACAAAGCTGGAGCGCGGTTGGACCCACCGGTCAACAGAAGCGGATTCCAGGGGTTCGGGGCGTACCTGGCAACAGAAACGCCCCACTTCATGTGCATCGGGAGGAACGTTTGCGATGAGCTATTCGGGAAGCTGCCACTGCGGTGCCGTGACCTTTTCGGTGGATGGCGACATGCCACAAGCGGCGAACTCGTGCAATTGTTCGCACTGTCGCCGCAAGGGCTTCCTGCTCACATTCGTGCCCCGAGAGGCTTTTCGCGTCGAAAGCGGTGACAACAATCTTTCCGAATACCGCTTCAACACGCACAAGATCGCGCATCAGTTCTGCGCAACCTGTGGTTGCCAGGCCTTCGGTGTCCGGGCCGGGCGGGCAGGAGATGGCGGCCATCAACCTGCGCTGCGTGCCGGAGGCCGACCTCGAGGCGTTGAAGATAGAGAAAGTCGACGGCGCGAGCTTTTGAGCCGCGAAGTCAGGCAGCGTTGCGCTTCGCCTCGCCATTGATAGCGGTCGTTGCTGCCGGCACGGCCTCCTGCCGTTCACGTGCCGCCTTTTCGTACTTGAGGCAGTCGAGGATTTTGGCCCCGGCCATGAACACGGCGCCCGTGCAGGCCAGGAACAGAAGCTTGCCGCCAAAGCCGGGGAAGCGGGTGAGATAGACGCTGCCGCGTTCGACCGCCCCGAGCGCCAGGGCGTAGATGATCATATACGCCTCCCAGCGAGTCTTGATCACGAAAAGGCGGGCGACTTTGCTCAGCATCACTGTCCTCGTTTGCCGTTAACCTCTCAGCAACATTTGTGCCAGACCAGCTTTCCTGCCGATTCCCATACCTAACACAAGCTTGAATGTAAGCTAGTCCGACGCAAGGTGTAAGCAGCGGTGACAAGCCGTGCCCGCAAAGAAAGCGCCGGTTCGGATGTTGCCATTTACCCCGCCGTGGTTCATAGGCCTCGCCATCCTTCCCCAGGACAGTCTAGGTATTCAATGCAAGCGTTTGCGCGCGGATTCGCGTGCGCGCGTCAGATGTGCGAGGAAAGATGACGGGCAGGGTTGAACGTGCGGGTCTCCAGGTCGACGCCGGATTGGCGGAATTCGTGGAAGGAGAGGTCCTGCCGCCCATCGGGCAGGACGCTGCCGGCTTCTGGAGCGGCTTTGCGCAGCTGCTGGCGGCCTTGGCGCCGCGCAACAAGGCGCTGCTGCAAAAGCGCGACGAGCTTCAGGCCCGGATCGACGCCTGGCATGTGGCCCGCGCGGGCAAGCCGATCGACCAGGGTGAGTACCAGGCTTTCCTGACCGAGATCGGCTACCTGGTGCCGGAACCCGCGGCATTCGCCATCGGCACCAAAGGCGTCGATCACGAGATCGCCGCCATGGCCGGGCCGCAGCTGGTTGTGCCCGTGCTCAATGCCCGTTTCCTGCTCAACGCCGTCAATGCGCGCTGGGGCAGCCTCTATGACGCCCTCTACGGGACCGATGCGCTGGATGCGCCGCCGGCCAAGGGCCCGGGATACGATCCCGAGCGCGGCGCGGCGGTAATCGCGGCGGGGCGCCAGTTCCTCGACAAGGTGCTGCCGCTTGCATCAGGAAGCTGGGCCGACGTGGAAAGCGTCGAAATGCCGCTTGCCGATCTCGACCAGTATGTCGGAGGCACGCGCGACGGGTTCCTTTTCAAGTCGAACGGCCTTCATGTTGAGATCGTGGTCGATCCCTCGAGCCCGGTCGGGGCGACGGACAGGGCGGGCATCGCCGACATCAGGCTTGAGGCTGCGCTCACCACGATCGTCGACCTGGAGGATTCGGTCGCGGCGGTGGACGCGGCCGACAAGGTGCTCGCCTACGCGAACTGGCTCGGCGTCATCCGGGGGGACCTGACCGACACCTTCGAGAAGGGCGGCAGGAAGATGACCCGCGAACTGGCGGAGAACAAGGCGGTGACGACGCTCACCGGCGAAGCGCTGGAGCTACCGGGCCGCAGCCTGCTTTTCGTGCGCAACGTCGGCCATCTCATGACCAACCCGGCGATCCTCCTGAGCGATGGCAGCGAGATCCCGGAAGGCATCATGGACGCCGTCATCACCAGTGCCATATCGACGCAGGACGTGAAGGGGCTGGCGAAGTACGGCAACAGCCGCGAAGGCAGCATCTACATCGTCAAGCCGAAGATGCACGGGCCGGAGGAATGCGCCTTCACCAATGACCTGTTCGACGCGGTGGAGGACCTGCTTCGCCTGCCGCGGCACACGATCAAGGTCGGCGTCATGGACGAGGAGCGCCGTACTTCGGCCAATCTCGCCGCCTGCATCCGCGCGGTGAAGGACCGCATCGTCTTCATCAACACCGGCTTCCTCGACCGTACCGGCGACGAGATACATACCTCCATGCGCGCGGGTCCGATGATCCGCAAGAACGACATCAAGGGCAGCACCTGGATCGCCGCTTACGAGAAACGCAACGTCGCCATCGGCCTCAGGCATGGCCTTTCGGGCATCGCCCAGATCGGCAAAGGCATGTGGGCAGCGCCCGACAAGATGCGGGACATGATGGAGCAGAAGATCGGTCATCCCAAGACGGGCGCCAACACCGCCTGGGTCCCTTCGCCGACGGCTGCGACGCTTCACGCGATGCACTATCACGAAGTGGACGTTTTTGGCCTGCGCCGCGAGATGCACGGCGTGGAAGTCCCCGCTCTGGACCTGCTGCTGCAAGTGCCGCTGGCCGACCGGGTGAACTGGTCGGAAGAGGAAGTCCGCGAAGAACTGGACAATAACGCCCAGGGGCTGCTCGGCTACGTCGTGCGCTGGATCAATCAGGGGGTCGGCTGCTCCAAGGTGCCGGACATCAACGATGTGGGGCTGATGGAGGACCGTGCGACGCTGCGCATTTCCAGCCAGCACATGGCCAACTGGCTGCTGCATGGCGTCTGTACCAAGCAGCAGGTCACGGATTCGCTAAAGCGCATGGCCGCCAAGGTCGATGCGCAGAACGCGGGTGATCCGCTTTATGGGCCGATGGCAGGCAACTGGGAGACCAGTTTCGCCTTCCGTGCAGCCTGCGATCTGGTGTTCAAGGGCGTGGAACAGCCCAACGGCTATACCGAGCCGCTGCTTCATGCCTGGCGCCTGAGGAAAAAGGCCGCGTCCTCCGGGGGGGACCCAGGTTAACGCGCTGCTAATCAATGTTCCCCCATATGGCGACGTTCGCAGCATGGGGGTATGCATGGGCTTTCACAAGCAGCGGGGCGAAGCCCGGACCGCTATCGCGGTGACGGCGCGGCTGCGCCTGCGTGATCGCGAGTGCGAGGCTTTCCTGGCCAATGCCTCGTCCCGCGGCGTGATGGCGATCGTCGCGACACCGCCAAGACGCGGGACGAGAATCGAACTTCAAATCGGTGATGAGCTGCTGACGGGCCGGATCCGGTGGGCTGCCGCCGGCCGCTGCGGCATCGCGCTGAATGAGACGATTCGGGTTTCGGTTCTCGCCAGGGGCATGGAGCCCGGCACGTCCCTGGTCTTGAGCCGTGACAATGGGCGCAGGCCGGGGCTGGTGGGGGCTCTCGCCGGCGAGCAGCCGTGGCAACGGGTGGGGTTGATCCTGATCTTCGCGGCTGCTGCCGGTACTTTCCTTGCCATATCCCGGCTGGGCCATCGAGGCGACCGGGAAGCACCGGGCGTTGCCTCGGCTTCGGTGCGGATGCCTTAGCGCCACCTTGGCGGAAGTGCGCGGAGGCTTGAGCAGCGTACATGTCCGGTGAAGGCACCTGGAACCAGCCGCGCAGAATCATTTCCGTTCGTGTGGAGAACGCGCGGTGTCCAGATGCTCGCCGGGTGAGCGAGGCGCCAGCTCAGCGCGCCGGCAGGATAACCGCCCGGCACTCGCCGAAGCCGATGCTGACGCGGCCTTCGGCGTGGGCGGTCGCGCGAAGGCTCACCTCGTCGCCATCCTCGAGGAAAGTCCGGGTCTCGCCCGTCGGCAGGGTGATCGCATCCTTGCCGCCGCCGGTGATCTCCAGCAGGCTGCCGTAACCCTCTCTGGCAGGTGCCGAGATCGTGCCGGTGCCAAGCAGGTCGCCGGCCTGCAGGTTGCAGCCGTTAGAGGCATGATGGGTGACGATCTGCTGCACGGTCCAGTACATGTTGCTCGCCGGCCCCGTGCTGAGGCGAAACGGCGCCATGCCCTGATCGCGCATCCGGGTGCTGGTCAGGCAGACCTCAAGCGTAAGCGCCAGCGCGCCGTGGCTGCGGTCATCGCCGTCGCTGAGATAAGGCAGCGGCGCCGGATCGCCGCCCGGCCGCGATGGCTGCGCGATGCGGTAGGGAGCCATGGCCTCCGGCGTCACCACCCACGGAGAGATCGTCGTGTGGAAGTTCTTGGCCAGGAACGGGCCGAGCGGCTGGTATTCCCAGGCCTGGAAATCACGCGCGGACCAGTCATTGAGCAGGCAGAACCCGGAAATATGCTCGGCCGCTTCGGCAATCGGAATCGGCGCGCCCAGTTCGTTGCCGCGCCCGATCCAGACGCCGAGTTCCAGTTCGTAGTCCAGCCGGACGCTCGGGCCGAACAGAGGGACATCGGCTTCGGGCGGTTTGCGCTGCCCGCTGGGCCGCACCAGCGGCACGCCGGACGGGCGGACCGAGGAGGCGCGCCCGTGATAGCCGATCGGCACGTACTTGTAGTTGGGCAGCAGCGGATTGTCCGGCCGGAACTGCCGGCCGACATTGTTCGCGTGATGGATGCCGACATAGAAATCGGTGTAGTCGCCGATACGGGCGGGCAGGTGCAGCGTGCAATCGCCCGCGGCGTGAAGAAAGGCTTGTACCGCGGGCCGTTCGGCCGCGTCGGAGAGAAGCCTGCTCAGTCGGAGGCGCAGCGCCCGCCGATCGCTCGCGGGCAGTGCCATGAGCTCGTTGAGGCAATCCCTGCCAGCCGCCTGCCGCACGCCTTTCGGCAGCAGGCCGGCTTCGCCACAGGCCCGTAGGTCGAGAATCATGTCGCCGATCGCCACCCCGATCCGGGGCGGCTGCCCTGCCGGCGAGAATACACCGAAGGGCAGGTTCTGAATCGCGAAATAGGGATGACCGTTCGCGCTTTCGACCCAGCTCGTCAGGGCTGGGTCATGTGTCGCATCTGTTTGCCAGAAAGTCGTCATGCCCGACCGCATAGCCACCGCTGCGGGGCTTGCCTAGCTCACATCTGGCCCCCAGGCGGCGGTGGCAACCATTCTCATTGCTCCGTCCTGCTCGGTCCAGAGTTCGGCATTGTCGGGCCCCGGCTCGCCGCAGACATGCAACGGGGCAATGTCGAAGGCAGGGGCATGACCGCGGAAACTGAATGCGCGCAAGGCTCCGCCTTTCCGCACCGCAAGGTCGGCCAGCAGCGTCGCCTGCAGCGGTCCGTGGACGACGAGGGCAGGGTAGCCTTCCTGGTTCATCGTATAGGACCGGTCATAGTGAATGCGATGGCTGTTCATCGTCAGCGCCGAGTAGCGGAACAGCAACACGCTGTCCGCCTCCACAGTTTCGCGCCACGCCGCCGCGGGCACCGGGCCATCCGGCCCGGGGGCAGATATCGTGTTCGTCGAGCCGCCGCGATAGACCAGGTCCTGCTCCTCCACCATGGCGAGGCCGTTTTCACCCGAAATTTCGTGCTTCACGGTAACGAACACGAGCTCGCCGCTCTTGCCCGTTTTGGGAGTGACCGAGATGATCGTCGAAGTGCGCGTCACCGCCTCGCCCAGCTTCAGCGGCGCGATGAATTCGAACCGCCCGCCCGCCCACATGCGGTGCGGCAGGGGCACCGGCGGCAGGAATTTGCCCCTGGCGGCGTGGCCGTCTGCGCCGAGGCCGCCGGGCGGCACGACATTCCAGAAATGCAGCCAATGATGCAGCACCGGCATCTCGTCGCCTTCGCGCAAGGATGCGTCCTGCGCCAGAGCGGCGCGCAAGGCGTTAGATCGCGTGGCATCCAGTCTGTCGTGCGCCACTTCCTGCTTGTCGATCCAGGCTGAAAAATCGTCGTTCATCGTCGCGTCTCCTGGCGGGGGGCTCAGTGGTGCCGGCTGAAGACAAGGCCACGCCAGAGGCGAACCTGGACAGGGATATTATCCCAGTGCCTTTTCCTTCTGCGCATAGAGCCGCTCCAGTTCCGCCCGGCTCTTCTTTTCGGCGGCGGTCTTTAGCTGGCCGCAGGCGGCATCGATGTCGCGTCCGCGCGGGGTGCGGACGGGGGCAGAGATCCCGGCCTCGAAGACGATGTTCGAGAAGGCGCGAATCCGTTCGGGCGTCGAGCACTCGTAAGGCGCCCCCGGCCAGGGGTTGAAAGGTATCAGGTTGACCTTGGCGGGAAGCTTGTACTGCTTGATGAGGCGCACCAGTTCGCGCGCGTCCTCGTCGCTGTCGTTCTTGTCCCTGAGCATCACGTATTCGAAAGTGATGCGCCGGGCATTGCTGGCGCCGGGGTAATCCGCGCAGGCCTGCAGCAGTTCCTCGATGCCGTACTTCTTGTTGATCGGCACGATCTCGTCGCGGACCTGTTTGGTCACCGCATGGAGGGAGACCGCCAGATTGACCCCGATCTCTGCGCCGCATTGCGCCATCTTCGGTACCACGCCCGAGGTGGATAACGTGATGCGCCGCTTGGACAGGGCAAGGCCGTCACCGTCCATGACGAGGCGGAGGGCATCGCGAACATTGTCGAAGTTGTAGAGCGGTTCGCCCATGCCCATCATCACGATATTGGTCAGCAGGCGCCCGTCCGCCGAGTAGGAGCCTTCGTCCTCGTCATCGTCGAGGCCCGCCATCGTGCCGCCGCCCTTCGGCCACTCGCCGAGCGCATCGCGTGCGAGCATGACCTGGCCGACGATCTCCCCGGTGGTCAGGTTGCGCACCAGGCGCATGGTCCCGGTATGGCAGAAACGACAGTTCAGCGTGCAGCCCACTTGCGAGGAAACGCACAAGGTTCCCCGGTCCGCGTCCGGGATGAAGACCATTTCGAAGTCGTGCCCGTCGGCGGTGCGCAGCAGCCACTTACGGGTGCCGTCGCTGGAATGCTGGGCCTCTACCACTTCGGGGCGAGCAATGACGAAGCGCTCGGCGAGCCACGGGCGCATGGTCTTGGCGATGTCGGTCATCGCCTCGAAATCAGTAACGCCGCGGTGATAGAGCCAGTGGAACACCTGCTTGGCGCGCAGCTTGGCCCCTTTGGCGTCCAGCCCTGCCGTCTCGAAAAGATCGGCGATGCGCTTCTTAGGCAGGCCGATCAGGTCGATCCGGCCATCTTCGCGCGGAGTCACTCCGTCGACGAGATCCGGGCGCGGAACGGGCACCGGGTCGATATGCCCCGGGATCGGCATGAGGTTCGTATCTGGCATGATTGGCGGCCATATAATGCAACCCGCGTGCTTTCGAAAGGGCGCACGCTTCTCGCGGCTGGTGGCCGCCAGCTCGCGCGAACGTCGCACCGGCGGTCTGGTTCCCCCCGCCTGACGCTCCCATTTACCGTTCCATCGCCTGATTGTTGCCAAAAAACCTCAGGTTTTCGTTGTGTTACGTTAATGAAACTCTGTCGTGGCTCCAAACATTGACCTGTCCAGGCGGGCATGCCCCGCCGGTGAAGAAGATTGGAGTTATGCATGAAGAAGATCCTTGTAAGCCTCGCCGCCGGCAGTGCCGTCGCTGCGGTTCCGGCCATGGCGCAGAACGTCGGCCCGGCGGAGCCTTTCAAAGGCTTCCACGTGGAAGGTCTCGCCGGTTATGACGTGACGAAGGCCGGCAGCAGCGTCGACAACGATTCCACCATCGACAACGACCAGTCGATCGACGGCGCCCTCTTCGGCGTGGGCGCCGGCTATGACTTCAAGATGGGCAACGTGGTCGTCGGACCTGAAGCCGAAGTGACCTGGTCGACCGCCAAGACCGAGTTCGACAACGGCGACTTCGAAGGTTTCGGCATCGGCAACGTCAAGACCAACCGCGACCTCTACCTTGGCGCGCGCGTCGGCTACGCCTTCAGCCCCAGGACCATGGTCTATGCCAAGGGCGGTTATACCAACGCCAAGTTCGACGTGCGCAACGGCGACGGCACTGTCGAGCTGAACGATGACATCGACGCCGACGGCTGGCGGATCGGCGCGGGCGTCGAGCAGGCTGTCAGCAACAATGTCTTCGCCAAGCTCGAATATCGCTACTCGAACTATCAGAAGGGCGAACTGGACTACACCGGCGACCTTCCGGACGGGCAGCGGTTCGACCTCGATCTCGACCGGCATCAGGTCGTGGCCGGCGTCGGCGTCCGTTTCTGAACCGATAGCCGGAACAACGAAGGGCGGGAGCGTTGCGCTTCCGCCCTTTCCGCGGATCAGCGCAGGCGCGCGCAGCCGATGAGCGCCGCGTCCATCGCGGAGGCCGCGCCGCCCAGCGGCCAACGATTGAAAAAGCGCCCGCCATTGGCGCCCTGAGCGGTCACCGTCATGCTCGGTGCCGAGCGCATGGCGGCGATGATCGCGGCATTATCCCGCTCATCCCGAGGCCAGGCATCGCCTCCGCCGCCGGTGAGGGGGAAGTACCGGCCGCCGATACTGAGTGTGATCCGCGCACTTTGCCCAAGCTTGCGCGAAAGCCGGAAATGGAGCTGGTTGCGCGCACTCCTGCGCGGCCATGTACCGACCGCGACAAAGGGCTGGTAGTCGCGCCACAGGTTGTTCCGCTCCGCCATGGCAATGGCATAGCAGCGCGGCACGACCGGATCGCGAAACGCTCCCCAGGTGCCGTAGAGGCCGAGGCTTTCGCGCGCGGCTGCCGGGCCTGCGGCAACGACCGCAAGCAGGGCTGTGAGAAAGAGGACACACCGGACGAAAGCGCGCGGCATTTCCGGGCCGACTTTACCTGTCTGCCTTGGCCTGAACATAACTTTTTCTTCGTCGATCCAGCGGCGATTTGCGGCGCCGTGGGCTGCTTCACCCTTCGGGCTCGCAAAGACGAAGAGCGTGCGCGCGGTGAAGGCGTGGCGAAGAAGCCCTCCGGTTGCCGTCCCAGCCATCAAGCGCGAGGATACTCGATGGCGATCACTTCCCATTCCTTCTCGCCCGAAGGGAGCCGCACGGTCCGCAGGTCTCCCGCAGCCGCGCCGCGCAATGCCCGGGCAAGAGGGGCGCCCCAGCCGATGCGGCCGGCGGAAGCATCCTGCTCGTCGTCGCCGACAATGGTGACGGTCATGCGGCTGTCGTCCTCGTCGGCGAGTTCGACCGTGGCACCGAAGAAGACCTTGCCGCGCTCCGTCTGCGCTGCCGGATCGACGACGCGCAGGCTCTTCATGCGGCGGGCGAGATGGGCGAGTTCACGGTCGATCTCGCGCATGCGCTTGCGGCCGTAGAGATAGTCGCCATTCTCGGAGCGGTCGCCATTGCCCGCGGCCCAGGAGACGATCTCGACGATCTGCGGCCGTTCGGTCGCGAGCAGATGATGGTAGCGTGCGCTCAGGGCGGCCATGCCCGCGGGCGTGATGGGCGGTCCGGCAGGTTTCATCGCGTTCAGCCCGGCGTGCGCTTGCCGATCAGATGGCTGAGCGGCGTGTTGCCCTTGTACGGCGACTTGTTCGGGTACATCGCCTGATAGACGACGGCGTTCTCCAGCACGCGCTGGATGTAGTTCTTGGTTTCATAGATGGGAATGCGTTCGAGCCAGTCGATCCAGTCGACCGAGCCGGTGCGCGGATCGCCGTTGGCGCGCAGCCACTTGTTCACATTGCCCGCGCCAGCGTTGTAGGCCCCGACCGCGAGCGGGGTGGAACCGCCGAAATAGTCCATCATCCGCCCGAAGTAGGCGTCGCCGAGCTGGATATTGTACCGTGGGTCGGTCGTGAGCGCGTCGGGGTTGTAGCTGAGGCCCATCTTGCCCGCCTGCTCGCGGGCGGTGGCGGGCATGAGCTGCATCAGCCCGCGCGCGCCGGCGTAGCTCACCGCCGTCTGCGCGAACTGGCTCTCCTGCCGGGTGAGGGCATGGACCATGGCCCAGTCGGTGCCCGGCGGATTGGGAATCAGGGGGAAAGCGATCGTCCCGAAGTCGCCGAACCCGTCCGCGTGGGCGCTCTGGCCCAGTATCACGGCGAGATCGCGTCGCCCGATCTCTTTCGCCAGGTCGGCGACGAGGACGTGTTCGGCCTCGGTCTTTGCGGAATCGGAAATCTTGCGAAAGAACTGGACGGCCGTCGGCCAGTCCGCATCGCGGGCGACGTCGCGCACGGCTGCCGTTATCGGGCGCGCCCTGAAGGCCTGACGCTCCGCCATTGTCGGCACGACCTGCGGCATCGTGTTGAGATCGGGGAGAGGACGGCCCAGCCGCTCGAGCGCAAGCTGACCATAGAAATAGTGGGGGTAGGCGGCTGCCATCTCGAAGTAGCGGGCCGCTCCGGCCGAATCGCCTGCCTTGGCGAGCGCGCGGCCGGCCCAGTAGAAGCCCTTGGACCGCGTGCCGGGGGTCTGCGCCGCCGCGCCGTAGCGGTAGAACAGGGGGGCGGCACGGCGCGCATTGCCAAGATCCCACAGCGCCTTGGTGCCGCCGAGCCAGACGAGCGTGGTGTAGTCGTCGCGCAGGCGGAAAGAGAGCTGGCTGATGTCGGTACCCGGCGCGAAGGCCTGGTCGAGCGATTCCGCGATCTTGACGGCGCTGTCCGCCCCCGCTCCACGCGCCGTATTGAGCAGTTCGCGCACCCATCGTTCCGGTTCGGGAACCGGAGTGAACAGGGGCGGGTGGTTGGCCAGCAGGTTGATCGCGGCCGGCAGGTTGCCCGAAGAGCGGGCCTGCACCGCACGATTGTAGATGTATCCCGGATCACGTTCGATACCGGCGGGAAGGGCCAGTCCCAGGCTGCCCGGCGGCGACCCCTGGAGCATCGACAGACGTTCCATGAAGGCGGCGCGGTTGGCGGCGGAAACGAACGAGATCTGCCGCTGTGCCTGATCCGTCGCACCCTGCCACAGCAGCTCGTTCATCCGTGCATCGTGATCGGCCTGGGTCAGCACGTTGCGATAGAGCGAGAGGAGGGTGGTCTCGTCCCTGACGTCCAGCCGTCCCCTGCGCCAGGCGGCGATCCCCTTTTCCCGGGCCTCCGGACGCTGCAGGGCCGAGAGTGCGACGGCATAGCGGCCGGCCGCTTCGCTCGTCAGCGGCGCAAAGCGGTCGAAGAAGGCAACGAGCGATCTCGCGTCAGGCGATTCGAGCAGCGCGGCCTGTTCCGCGAAACGGCGAATCTTCTCTTCTTGCGGGTAGCCGGGATAGACGAGCAGGAACCCGGCATAAGTCGAAAAGGAGAGGCGATCACTGGCAACGAGCTGCTTCCAGCGGTCGATCGACTGGTGCACCGCCATATCGTGGCTCTGCATCAGCCGCGCCCGCGCCTGGTCCCACTCGCGGCCGTCATCGCCCCCGCTCTGGCCCATGGCCGGCGTGCTGAGAAATGCGGCCGACACCATCAAGATCAGGGGAGATATTCGCTGCATGCTGGACATTTTTGGAAAAGGCTCCTTATCAGGCGCTGAACACTGTGGTCCGCTGAGGGAATCTCCGAAGCCGGAAAGTTCCGTCACGGGCCGACCATTGAACGCCAGTTGGGGTAAAGTCCATGTTTTCGGGGTCCATTCCTGCGCTTGTCACACCGTTTCGCGACGGGGCGTTCGACGAGCAGGCTTTCCGCCGGCTGGTGGACTGGCAGATCGAATCCGGGTCCGCGGCGCTGGTCCCCTGCGGCACGACAGGCGAAAATTCGACGCTCTCCAACGCCGAGCACCACCGCGTGATCGAGGTCTGCGTGGAGCAGGCGGCGGGCCGCGTGCCCGTGATTGCCGGCTGCGGCAGCAACGATACTATGAACGCGGTTCTCCACATGAATTTTTCCAGGAAGTGCGGCGCCGCGGCCGCGCTCGTGGTCGCGCCCTATTACAACAAGCCGAGCCAGGAAGGGTTGCTCGCCCACTTCAGCTACCTTGCCGAAAACGCAGACCTGCCGATTGTGCTCTACAATGTGCCCGGTCGCACCGTCACCGATCTGATGCCGGAGACAGTGTGCGAACTGGCGCGGCGCTATCCGGACACGTTCATCGGCATCAAGGATGCCAGCGGCGATCTCGGCCGGGTGACCGACCACCGCATGGGCATCGGCAAGCAGTTCTGCCAGCTTTCCGGCGATGACGAGCTTGCGCTGCCGTTCAACGCGGCAGGCGGCGTCGGCTGCATTTCCGTGACGGCAAACGTCGCGCCGAGGCTCTGCGCCGATTTCCAGGCTGCCTGCGCGGCCAACGACTTCGAGAAGGCGCGAGAGCTCAACGACAAGCTTTATCCGCTGCACTACGCCATGTTCGAGGACAGCTCGCCGGGCCCGTGCAAGTACGCGCTGGCGCAGGTCCATGACTGGATCGAAAACGAACTGCGCCTGCCGCTGGTGCCCTGCAACGAAAAGGCGCGCGTTGCCGTCGACGAGGCACTGGTCCACGCCGGGCTGCTTTGAACCAGACCTAATCCGCCGGGTTGTACTTCTGCAGGAAGCTCAACGCCGCGCTTAGCATTTCCTTGCGGGTCTCGCCGCGCGACAGCCAGTGGTCCTCGCTCTTCAGGACGACCATCTCGTAAGGCTTGCCGGCATTCTTCAAGGCGTCGGCCATGACCTGGCTTTGCTTGACAGGAACCACGGTGTCGTCCTTGCCGTGGATCAGCAGGACCGGCGCGTCTGCCTTTGCGGCGAATCGGCGAGGCGAAATCGCGTCGTAGGTCTTGGGGTCGCCGAGCACCTCGCGCAGCGATTTCCAGGTCATCGTCGAATTGCCGCTCTCGTACACGTCGGTGGTGTACATCAGCTCGACGTCCGCCACGCCCGCGACCGACACGGCGCAGCGGTAGAGCCCCTGCTGCATCGTCACCCCTGCAAGCGCCGCATAGCCGCCGTAGCTGCCACCGACGATGCAGGCGCGTTTCGGATCGACTATGCCGCGCCGGGCCAGTTCGGCCAGGCCGTCCGATATGTCGGTCTGCATCTTGCGCCCCCATTGGCCGTAGCCGGCCCGCCGGAAAGCGTCGTCTCGATTGGTCGAGCCGCGGAAGTTCGGCTGGAACACCGCATAGCCGCGGGACGCAAATGCCTGCGCCCACCAGTCGAATCCCGGTTCGTCATGGGCGGACGGCCCGCCGTGCGGGAGGAGGACGACCGGCAGGTTCTTCGCCTCGCGTCCCGGCGGCAGCGTCAGGATGCCGTCCATCTCCAGGCCGTCGGCAGCCTTGTATTCGACGGTCGAGATCGGCCCCACCGCCTCGGGCGGGATGGCCGGGCGGTCATACCCGATCGGATCGGCCTTGAGGTTGGCGACGTCGACGCGGTACCAGGTGCCGCTGTCGTTGCTGCCGCTGGTGTGCACTATGGCCTTGGACAGGCCGGGCGTGAAATCGACGAGTTTGGCATGCCACTTCCGGAATGCCCTGTGGATCTGCCTGGCGGCTGTCTGCTGCGCAGTGTCGAAGAAGACGGGCTCGGCGTTCTCTCCCCCAGGCATGTAGCCCAGCAGCCGATCGTTGCGCTCATCGATGTAGAGCCGTTCGACGCGGGTATCATGCAGGACTTCGGCAGGTTCGCCGCCGGCGAGCGGGACTTCGAACCAGCGGGTATTTCCGTCATCGCCCTCCAGACTGTAAAGGACACTGGCGCCGTCCTTGCCGAAGCACAGCAGGCTGACGTCGCCGGTGGGATCGACGCCGCGCGCGAGTTCGGTCCGCCGCGCGTTCGTGATTTTCCAGGTGCCGCTGCTCTCGTCCAGGTCGAGCATGACTGCGAGCCGGCCCTCGGCGTCAACCAACCAGTCGCGGTGATGATTTTCGGGCGGCGCCGGGGCAACGACGTGCGGGGAGTTCTGCGGCAGGTCCACTCCATAAAGCGTGGTCCGCCCGTGCCGCCACAGCGCCTCGCCCCCGATGCCGGTGTCGAGCGCGATGCCGCCGAAATAGCCTTTCCACGCGCCGTTGATGTTGCGCAGGCCATAGCGGCCTCTTGTGGTGTGGGCGACTCCCTTGGATTTGCTGAAGACGAGCTGGGACTTCTCGCCGTTCAACGGCACGATGATGGTTCCGGTAAACTCATATTTGGATGCGGTGAACATCGGGCCGAGCGAACTGGTCGCGCTGTTGGTGACCAGCACGATGTCTTCGCCAGCCCAGTCCAGTCCGCGCAGCTTGGCGTCGCCCACGGACGCGTCGGCGCGCAGCTGACCCGAGCCATTGGCGATCAGGAGCCGCCGTTCGCCTTTGATTCGCGCCACGGTGGCAATGCTTTCGCCGCTCGGCGAAATGGCAATGTTCTCCACCGAGGGCAGATCGCCGTATGCCTCGATCGGCGGAGCGGACGACGGCGCGGCGGCAGCGGCGGCGGGCAGAATGGCAAGGGCGAAGGCGGACGCCCTCGCGGTGAGAAAGATGCTGTTCAAGCTGCTTGATCCCCCCGGTCCATGAAAAGCGTATTGCGGCCGCGCCTGCAAACGCAAGCGCCAAGGCTGGCTATTTCGGCTTAAATTTTTGTAAGCGCCGGCCGCGGCTGTTCCCCCTCTCCGCCGCGCAGACGCGGGTAAGCAGGCGGCATCCGGGGAATCGCCCTGCCTGCGCTGCGGGTCGTCCGTTTGGGGCGTTTCCTTTTCCCTTGCGAATCCTTACATGGCGCTCCGACATGGCACGCCCGCAACACCAGACTTTCGACAAGAAGAAGACCGTCGCCGAGAATCGCAAGGCACGCTTCGACTATCACATCGACGAAACCTTCGAGACCGGCATCGCGCTTACCGGCACGGAGGTGAAATCGCTGCGCTTCGGCGAGGGCTCGATCGGCGAATCCTATGCCGAGATCAAGAACGGCGAATGCTGGCTGGTGAACTCGAACGTGCCCGAGTTCAGCCACGGCAACCGCTTCAATCATGAGCCCAAGAGGCCGCGCAAGCTGCTGCTGCACGAGCGGGAAATCGCACGGCTGCAGGGCGCGGTGGAGCGCAAGGGCATGACGCTGGTGCCGCTCTCTGTCTATTTCAACAGCCGCGGCCGCGCCAAGGTCGAGCTGGCGCTGGCCAAGGGCAAGAACGCGGCCGACAAGCGCCAGACGATCAAGGAACGCGACTGGAAGCGCGAGCAAGGCAGGATACTGCGGGAACATCGATGAGCACGACCCTTTCCCGTCTTGCCGCCTGGTTCCACAGCCAGATGCCGACGCACGCCCAGCTCGAGGCGAATCGCCTGACGGCGCCGTTCGCCCGCCGGCCCGAGCTCTTCCGCTTCACCCGCCGTTCGGTTCCGCGCGGCATCGCGGTGGGCATGTTCATCGGCATCTTCGCGCTGATCCCGGGCATCCAGATCGTGGGCGCCGCGCTCATGTGCGTGCCGTTTCGCGGCAATATCCCGCTGGCGGCGGGCACGACCTTCATCAGCAATCCGCTGACGACCATCCTCGTCATCCTGCCGCTGGCGGTGTCCATCGGCAACAGCTTCGGCTATCACGCCGACGTGCAGACAGTCGAAGCCATGGTCAGGTCGGGGGCGGGGGTGCGGCAGTGGTCGGCCTGGATGGTGACCGATACCGCGCCGGCAATCGTCATCGGGCTGTTGATCGAGTCGCTGATCGCGACGTTCGTGAGCTATTTCCTGGCCTCGTGGTTCTGGCGGTTCTGGATCGGCCGCAAGCACCGTGCGAGGGGCCTGAGAGGGAGCAACGGCGCATGAACGGTGCGGTGACCGGCGAGGCTGCCGCGTGACGCTGCTTGACGAGGGCCTGCGCGAATCCCGCCAGACGGACCTGCTGGTCGTCGGTCTCGCCACGGCCTTCAGCGTGCTTCTTGTCGGGCTGGCGACTCAGGACGCGGTTCTCACTTCGGTTTTCGTCGGCTCGCTCGCCGTTCTGGCGGGGCTCGCCGTCATGGTCTCGCGCCGCCGCCCGCAAGAAATCGAGGCCGAGTTCGCTCAGCCCGACTGGTCGGTCACCGTCGCCGCCATCGACCGGCCGGACATGGCCATCGCCGTCACTGACCGCGCCGGACGCCTGACTTGCGCCAATGCCAGCTACGAGGTCTGGTTCGGCGTCGGCCATGCGCCTCCCCGCCTCCCGTTGGATGAGCCTTCGCTGGAGCGTCTTGCCGATGCGACCCGCGCGGCCTGGCGCGACGGCCTTGCCACGGCCGAAGTGAGCGGCGAGGGCGACGCCGCCTTGAGCCGCTGGCGGATCGAAGTGCGGCGCTCCGGCCGCGGCGACGATTTCCTTGTCTGGCGTATCGCCCCGATCGACGCGGTCGATGTCGTTTCCGACCTTGTGACCCAGCTTGACGGCAAGCTCGGCAAAGGGCTTGCGCGCGCCGGCATCGCCGCTGCGCTGGTCGATCCGGACGGCATGATCCGCGCCGCCAGCAGCGGCTTCGCCCGGGGCGCGGCCGGCGACGAACTGGCCGACATGACGGGGCAGGACTTCGTGTCCCTGCTCAGCCAGGACGAAGGCGAGCGCATCGGCTGGGCCCGGGACGGCGGCCGCAGCGTGCCGCTGGTGCTTTATCACGTGCCGGTCGCCGATCCGGATCTTCCGGGCGAGCCTGACCCCCACACCACGCCTTCGCTGATGCTGGTCGTGGAGGCAGGGCGGGGGATCGGCGCAAGGGCAAGCGGCGGCAGCGCCTCGCCGCATCTGGAGGCGTTGCTGAGCCAGCTTCCGCTCGGTCTCGCGATGGCGGACCGCGACGGGCATCTGCTTTTCGCCAATCCCGCCTTCATGCGCGCTGCCGGACGGGAAGGACAGGAGCCGCCGACCTACCCTACCGACCTTGTCGTCCGCGAGGACAAGCGCGCCCTGTCGGAGGCGATCCGCCGCTTCGCGCAGGGTCCGGCCGCGGCCGGCGACATTGCCGTACGCCTCGCGGCGCAGCCGGACGATCCGGTGTCCCTCAGCCTCGCCGGAGTGCGCGGGCTGGGTGAGGCGGCCGTACTGCTGGGACTTACCGACACGTCCGAGGAAGCCCGCCTCAAGCGCCAGGTGGCCCAGGCCACCAAGATGCAGGCGGTGGGCCAGCTTGCGGGCGGCGTCGCGCACGACTTCAACAATGTCCTCACCGCGATCCTGGGTACCTGCGACCTCATGCTGATGCGCCATACGCCGGGCGATTCGGACTATGACGACATCCAGCAGATCCGCGCCAACTCGAACCGCGCCGCCTCGCTCACCCGCCAGCTCCTCGCTTTCTCGCGCCAGCAGACGCTGCGCCCGGAAGTGCTGCAGCTTCCCGACGTGGTGGCCGACGTCTCGCAGATGCTGCGCCGCCTGATCGGCGAGAAGATCCAGCTCGTAGTCTCGCATGACCGCGACCTTGGCCCCGTGCGCGCCGACCCGACCCAGCTTGAGCAGGTCATCGTCAATCTTGCGGTAAACGCCCGCGATGCCATGCAGACGCGTGGGGACGGGGCCGGCACCTTGACGCTGGCGACGCGCCGTATCACCAACACCGATGTGCGCGCCATGCGCACCGAGATCATTCCGGCCGGTGAATACACCGCGCTGATCGTGGAGGATACCGGCGGCGGCATTCCGCCCGAACATCTGGGCAAGATCTTCGAACCCTTCTTCACCACCAAGGAGCAGGGCAAGGGCACCGGCCTTGGCCTCTCGACCGTTTATGGCATCGTCAAGCAGTCCGGCGGTTTCATCTTCGCCGAAAGCGAAGTGGGCAAAGGCACGCGCTTCATCGTCTACCTGCCGGTCTACCACGTGCTGCCCGGCGCCACTCCGGCGCCGTCCCCTGCCAAGGAGGAGCCCGCGCCGAGCCAGTGGGCGGGCGGCGGGCGCATCCTGCTCGTGGAAGACGAGGACCCGGTGCGCGTGGTCGCGGAACGTTCGCTGACGCGCCAGGGCTATGAGGTGACCAGTGCCCGCGACGGTGAAGAGGGACTGGCCCTGGTGGAGGAGGGGGGAGAGTTCGACCTCGTCGTTTCCGACGTCGTCATGCCCACGCTCGACGGCCCGGCCATGGCGCGTGAGATCCGCAGGATAGCGCCCGGTCTGCCGGTGCTGTTCATGTCCGGCTATGCCGAGGAGCAGCTGCGCAAGGAAATCGGCCTTGCCAACGCCTGGTTCATGCCCAAGCCGTTCTCGGTGCAGGAGCTTTCGGAGAAAGTGGGCGAAGTTCTGGCGCGCACGGTGAAGTAGGGATCGGCGGCAATTCTGTCGGTCCGGAATGACTGCGAACGCCGGATCAGCCTTTCATGTCATCATTGCGAGCCGCCGAAGGCGGTGCGGCAATCCGGCGCGTCGGGCGCCGGGCTGTCGAGCTGGTATTAAAATTGGGAAAACCTTCCATGTTCTCCTCTTGTTCAGGGAGAACAAACGCGATACACAGATTCCCGTGACGTTGACCTTTCCGGTCAGACCGGTAGCAAAGGGGAAGTGAAAATGGCTGCTCAGCTCAAGCTGATCCAGGAAGGCAAGGAAAAGGATTCGATGGACCGTCAGAAGGCGCTCGAGGCGGCGCTCGCGCAGATTGACCGCGCGTTCGGCAAGGGCTCTGCGATGAAGCTCGGCAGCCGCGAGGCGATGCAGATCGAGGCGATCTCCACCGGTTCGCTCGGCCTCGACATCGCGCTCGGCATCGGCGGCCTGCCGCGCGGCCGTATCGTGGAAATCTACGGGCCGGAAAGCTCGGGCAAGACGACGCTGGCGCTCCACGCCATCGCCGAAGCGCAGAAGGCGGGAGGCACGGCGGCTTTCGTCGATGCCGAGCATGCGCTCGACCCGGTCTATGCCAAGAAGCTGGGTGTCGACATCGACGAACTGATCGTCTCGCAGCCCGACACCGGAGAGCAGGCGCTGGAGATCACCGATACCCTGGTGCGCTCGAACGCGATCGACGTGCTGGTGGTGGACTCGGTTGCCGCGCTCGTCCCCCGTGCGGAGATCGAGGGCGAAATGGGTGACAGCCACGTGGGTCTGCAGGCTCGCCTGATGAGCCAGGCGCTACGCAAGCTCACCGGCTCCATCAGCCGCTCGCGCTGCCTCGTCATCTTCATCAACCAGGTGCGCATGAAGATCGGCGTCATGTACGGCAACCCGGAGACGACGACGGGCGGCAACGCGCTCAAGTTCTACGCCTCGGTCCGCCTCGACATCCGCCGCACAGGGCAGATCAAGGATCGCGACGAAATCGTCGGCAACACCACGCGCGTGAAAGTCGTCAAGAACAAGGTTGCCCCGCCATTCAAGCAGGTTGAATTCGACATCATGTACGGCGAAGGCGTGTCGAAGATCGGTGAGATCCTCGACCTCGGCGTCAAGGCCGGGCTCGTGGAGAAATCCGGCGCCTGGTTCAGCTACGATTCGATCCGTATCGGCCAGGGGCGGGAGAACGCCAAGACCTACCTCAGGGAAAACCCCGATGTCTGCGATCGCCTCGAAAAAGCCATCCGCGCCCGCACCGAAGGCCTGGCCGAGGAAATGATGGCCGGCCCTTCGGCGGATGACGACGTCGAATAAGCGCCGGTCGCGCCGGATCCTGCGCGATCGGATCATAAGCTCTTCCCCCAGCGAAAGCTGGGGGGGCGCTTCCTTGCCCCTCACGTTCCTGACCGCGATCGCCTGCTCTTTGAACCGTTCATTCCCGACGAAACGCAAGGCACTTGCGATGTGAAGTTTCGTCCCTGGCAAGCCATTGATAACCAGTGGATTTCCTTGACCATCCATGCTTTACACGGGTGAAGTTCGCGAATTCTCCGGATCCCGGCAGCCACCGCTTATCGCAATTCCCAAACACTCCGGCCGCGCCTTCCCGCTTGCCGCCCGGGCGCGGGTGCCTTATCGGCGCGAGAATGCAGACGACCAACGAAATCCGCCGGTCCTTCCTCGACTATTTCGCCCGCAACGGGCACGAGGCCGTCCCGTCCGCGCCGCTCGTTCCCTACAACGACCCGACGCTGATGTTCGTGAACGCCGGCATGGTGCCGTTCAAGAACGTGTTCACCGGGCTGGAGACCCGCGCGATGCCGCGCGCGACCTCGTCGCAGAAGTGCGTCCGCGCCGGTGGCAAGCATAATGACCTCGACAACGTCGGCTATACCGCGCGTCACCATACCTTCTTCGAGATGCTGGGGAATTTCTCCTTCGGCGACTACTTCAAGGAACAGGCGATCACCCACGCCTGGACCTTGCTGACGAAGGAGTGGGCCCTTCCGGTCGAGAAGCTGCTGGTCACCGTCTATCACACCGACGACGAGGCCTTCGACCTGTGGAAGAAGGTCGCCGGCCTTCCGGAAAGCAGGATCATCCGCATTCCCACGAAGGACAACTTCTGGGCCATGGGCGACGATGGCCCGTGCGGTCCATGTTCGGAGATCTTCTATGACCACGGCGAGCATATCTGGGGCGGGCCTCCGGGGTCGGCCGAGGAAGACGGCGACCGTTTCATCGAGATATGGAATCTCGTCTTCATGCAGTTCGAGCAGGCGGGCGGCGAGATCGTCGGCAACCTGCCCAGGCCCTCGATCGACACCGGCATGGGTTTGGAGCGTATCTCGGCGGTCATGCAGGGCGTGCATGACAACTACGACATCGACACTTTCAAGGCCTTGATCGCCGCCTCAGAAAGCCTCACCGGCGTCGCCGCGGGGGGCGATCAACAGGCCAGCCACCGCGTCATTGCCGACCACCTGCGCTCGACCAGCTTCCTGCTGGCAGACGGCGTGCTCCCATCGAACGAGGGCCGCGGCTACGTCCTGCGCCGCATCATGCGCCGCGCCATGCGCCACGCCCACCTGCTGGGCGCGAAGGACCCGCTGATGCACCGCCTCGTTTCCGCGCTGGTCGCCGAGATGGGCCAGGCCTATCCCGAACTCGGCCGGGCCCAGTCCCTGATCGAGGAAGTGCTGGAGCGCGAGGAAACCAAGTTTCGCCAGACGCTGGCAAACGGCCTCAAGCTGCTCGACGAGGCGACCTCCGGTATGGGCGGGGGCGGCGAGCTTCCGGGCGAGACCGCTTTCAAGCTCTACGACACCTACGGTTTCCCCTATGACCTCACCGAAGACGCCCTGCGTTCGCGCGGCATCACGGTCGACAAAGGCGGGTTCGACACCGCCATGGCGCAGCAGAAGGCTGCCGCTCGCGCCGCATGGAAAGGTTCGGGGCAGGCAGCCGACAGCGAAGTCTGGTTCGACATCGCCGAACGCGAAGGCGCCACCGAGTTCACCGGCTATACCTCGACTTCGGGAGAGGGCCGGGTGGTCGCGCTGGTCAGGGAAGGTAAGGAGGTGGACAGCGCGTCTGCCGGGCAGGACGTCATCGTTCTCACCAACCAGACGCCCTTCTACGGAGAATCGGGCGGCCAGGTCGGCGATGCCGGCACGATCACCGGCTCTGGCGGGTTGAAGATCGCTGTCGAGGACACGGCCAAGCCGCTTGGCCGCCTGCACACGATGATCGCCAAGGTCAAGGCGGGGACGATAAAGGTCGGCGACACGGTCAATCTCGCGGTCGATGCAGAGCGGCGCGATGCGATCCGCGCCAACCACTCGGCCACGCACCTGCTTCATGCAGCCTTGCGCAATCGCCTGGGCGATCATGTGACGCAGAAGGGCTCGATGGTCGCAGCGGATCGCCTGCGCTTCGACTTTTCGCATCCGAAAACGCTTTCGGCCGAGGACGTTGCCGCCATCGAGGCCGAAGTGAATGCCGAAATCCGCGCTAACGAGGCCGTCGCCACACACCTGATGTCGCCGCAGGACGCGATTGCCGCTGGCGCCATGGCACTGTTCGGCGAGAAGTACGGCGACGAAGTGCGCGTGCTCTCGATGGGCCGCGCCGCGGGGGGCCAGACTTACTCCGTCGAACTCTGCGGCGGCACGCACGTCAGCGCCACCGGCGACATCGGCGTGTTCCGCATCGTTTCCGAAAGCGCCGTGTCCTCCGGGGTACGCCGGATAGAAGCCCTGACCGGCGAAGGCGCGCGCCGCTGGCTGGTGGCCCGCGAAGAGGCGCTGAAAGGGGCTGCCGGCCTGCTGCGCACCACCCCCGAAGAAGTCGAGGCCCGCGTCGCCGCGCTGCTGGATGAGCGCCGGAAGCTGGAGCGCGAGCTGGCGGAGGCGAAGAAGGCTCTCGCACTTGGCGGTGGCGGCGCCGCGGCCAACGGCCCGGCCGATGAGGAGGTGAACGGCGTCAGGTTCTCTGGCCAGGTCCTGGACGGTCTCGACCCCAGGGAACTGCGCGGCCTGCTCGACCAGGCCAAGCAGCGCCTCGGCTCGGGTGTTGCCGCAATTGTCGCGGTGAACGACGGCAAGGCGTCGATCGCAGTCGCGGTGACCGACGACCTGACGGGCAAGGTCAGCGCCGTCGATCTCGTCCGAAAGGGCGTCGAGACGCTCGGCGGCAAGGGCGGCGGCGGCCGGCCCGACATGGCCCAGGGCGGCGGCCCAGACGGTGCAAAGGGCACGGAAGCCGTCGCCGCGGTGAAGGCGCTACTGGCGGGCTGAGGGGTAATTTCCGCGCCGGCCGGCGTCAGGACCCGGTCCGGCTCTGGAGCGTGCCCGACCGCAGCGCCGGCTTTTCGCTCAAGCCGCCCTGCTGCATGATCCGCTCGCGGAACTCGTCCCGCTTCTCGTGGATCGACGCGAGGACCGGGCCCATTGCGACGCCCGTTTCGACCAGTGTTGCTTCGGAGAGCTGCAGCGAGCTTTCGAGCGTTTCCGGTACGGCGTAAGTGGCGCCGGCTCGGTAGAGCTGCGCTGCGTGGTCGGCATCGCGTGCGCGCGCCATGATCGGCAGGTTCGGGAACTGTACTCGCAGCTTGCGGACTATGCGCTGGGCGGTGACGGGCTCGTCCATGGTGATGATGAGCGCCGCGGCTTCCTCTGCGCCGAGCCGCAGGAGGGCATCCCCCCGGCCGGCATTTCCGTATGTGACCTTGTAGCCGAGGCGCCGGCCGTCGCTCACCAGATCGGCGTCGCTGTCAATTGCCAGATAGGGCTTGCCGTGCGTGGCGAGCATGTCTGCGACGAGCCGTCCGACGCGGCCGAAGCCGACGATGATCGTATGCGGTTCGTTGGTATGTTCGGGCGGCTGATGCGGCGCTTCGGCGCCCTCAACACGGTTCGCCATCGTCCGGCCGAAGAGCGAGAGCAGGGGCGTGAATGTCAGCCCGACGGCGGTGACGATCTGCCAGAACATCGCCGTTCCGGGCTGGATCAGCTGCGCCGAGGTCGCCGCGGCGAGCACGATCAGAGTCGTTTCGGACGGGCTCGACATGAGGATCCCGGTCTCGGCCGACGTGCCCCGGCGCGCGCCCATCATGCGCAGCAGAAGCCCCGTCACGACGGCCTTCAGCACGATGACGCCGACCGTGGCGACGATGATCGAGCCCAGGTTTTCCCAGACCACCCACAAGTCGATACGCATGCCTATGGTGATGAGGAAGACGCCCAGTGCAAGCCCCTGGAAAGGCTCGGTGATCTGCTCGACCTCGGAATGATATTCCGTCTCCGCGATGAGCAGGCCGGCCACCAGCGCACCGACGATGGGAGACAGCCCCACCGCTGCCGTCGCGAGGGCGGCGAGGATGACGACGAGGAGGCTGGCGGCGAGGAACAGTTCCGGGCTCTTGGTCCGGGCAGCCTGCGCGAACAGGGGCGGCAGCAGGTACCGGCCCAGCACCAGCAGGGCGATGACCATTGCCGTGCCCCAGAGCAGAGTGTTGAGAAGATTTCCCATCCCGTCCGCGGCGGCGTGCGGCGCAAGCGCGCCGAGCAGGAAGATGATCGGGACGAGCGCGATATCCTCGAACAGCAGCATCGCGAGGGCGGCGCGGCCGACCGGCGTGGCTGTACTAGTGATCTTGAGCACCAGTGCGGTCGAGGACAGGGCAAGCGCCAGGCCCAGCGCAAGGGCCCCGGAAAAGCTCTGGCCAAGCGCGGCGAGGATGAAAGTCAGGGCGCCGCCGATCACGATCAGTTCCAGCGAGCCCAGTCCGAAGACCATCCTCCGCATTTCCCACAGGCGCGCGAAGGACAGTTCCAGTCCGATCGAAAACAGCAGCATGATGATGCCGAATTCGGCGAAGACTTCCAGCCCCTCCGGATCGGTGATGGTGACATAGGACAGCCACGGGTGGTCGAAGACGTGCCGTCCGAGGCCGAAGGGGCCGACGAGCAGACCTACGAGAATGAAGCCTATGACTGGTGTGATCCGGTAGCGCGAGAACACCGGGATGACGATGCCTGCCGCACCAAGGATCACGAGAGCGTCGGAAAGGAACGGGGAATAGAGATCGCTGCTGCCTGCCATGCCCCTCACTAGTGCAGGCAGTGCCGATTTGTCACGTTTCGCCTTGGCGGCAAGCGGCTCCGGACCGGTCGCCTCCGTGGACAAGCCCGGGGGCGACCGCAAGGTCGTTGGGGAACCGTTGGGCAAACCTGCTTAACTTCACTTGGCGTTCAGCCAAGCGCTGGCTATAGACCCCGCCATGCTCGAACGCTCGCGTCTGAAGACCGCCCTGCTTGCCGCCGCCACCGGCGCGATTGTCCTCACCGCCGGATGTGCCGGACGAGGGGGCAAAAACAAGGACACGGCGTATGTCGCGCGCGACGTGGATACGCTTTACGCCGCGGCCAAGGAACGCCTGGATCAGGGGCGGACGAAGCAGGCCGCCGCGCTGTTTGACGAGGTCGAACGCCAGCACCCCTATTCGCCCTGGGCGCGCCGAGCGCAATTGATGAGCGCTTTCAGCTACTACGCCGCGCGTGACTACAACAAGGCGATCCAGTCTGCGCAACGCTTCCTGTCGATCCATCCCGGCAACAAGGACGCGCCTTACGCCTATTACCTCGTCGCCATCTGCTATTACGAGCAGATCAGCGACGTGACGCGCGATCAGAAGACGACGGAGCAGGCCAGGCAAGCGCTGACGGACATTATCCGTCGTTATCCCGCGACGCCTTACGCCGCCGATGCGAAGCTCAAGCTGGACCTCGTCAACGATCACCTCGCCGGCAAGGAAATGACGATCGGCCGTTTCTACGAGCGCAGCGGCAAGTGGCTGGCGGCGACGCTGCGCTTCCGCAACGTGGTGGACAATTTCCAGACCACCAGCCATGCGCCCGAGGCGCTTTACCGCCTCGTCGAGGGTTATCTGTCGCTGGGCACTCCCGAGGAAGCGCAGAAGGCCGCCGCGGTACTGGAGGCCAACTATCCCAACAGCAAGTGGTACTCGCGCGCCTATAAGCTGATGACGAAGCATGCGCCCGAGAATGTAACGGCTACCTGACGGCCTGAAACGCCGAGCCTTCTCAGGCGTTCAGGCCGCCGTTCACGCTGATCACCTGACCGGTGATCTTGCTTGCGTCGTCGCTGCACAGGAAGAGCACAAGCGGCGCGATGTCCTGAGCCCTCGGCAATCCGAGGCCGGCGCGCAGCGCGGCGCTGGCCATGCGCTCGGAACCCATACGGCGGGCGCTGTCGCTGCCTTCGACGATGCTGGGCGCGACGGCATGGACGCGGATACCGTCGCGGGCAGCCTCGACAGCGAGATTGCGTACGAAGCCGATAGTGCCGGCGCGCGCGGCGCCGGTCAGGGCCTGACGGCCGCCGGCAAAGATTCCGGCGTCCGAAACGAAGGCGATCAGCGTTCCGCCTTCCTGTGCCAGGAAGCCGTACGCTGCGTGGGCCAAACGCTCGAACCAGCCGAGTGTGGCGCCGAGAAAGTCCGTGAAAGCCTCCGGCGCAGTGTCCGGAAACAGACCCGTGGTTCCCAAGGCTCCGGTTGCGGTGCAGTCGACGACCGCGTCGATCCGGCCGAAGTGTTCGGCGACTTCGGCGATCAGCGTTTCGGCGGCGTCGTCTTCCCAGACGTCCGCTATGAAACCGTCGATCACTCCTGCGTCGGAGAGGCCGGCGACAAGCGCGTGAACCTTGTCCTCGCTGCGGCCCTGGACAGCGACTTTCCAACCCTGGTCGAGAGCGAGCCGTGCGACCGCGCTGCCGATCGATCCGCTGCCGCCGGCAATCAGAAGGACCTTGTGTTCAGTCACTATCATAAGCGGCGCGCATGTCGTCGGGCGCGAGGTCGGAGAACTTGGTGATCCGCGCCTCGAAGCGCAGGCGCACCTTGCCCGTGGCGCCGTGGCGCTGTTTGGCGATGATCAGTTCGGACAGGCCGGTGACCTCTTCCATTTTCTGACGCCAGAGATCCCACTTCTCGCGCACGTCCGGAGCGTCCGTGTCGCTGGGGAACTTCGGTTCGGTCGCCTTCACGTAGTAGTCCTCGCGATAGACGAACCAGACCATGTCGGCGTCCTGCTCGATCGAGCCCGACTCGCGCAGGTCCGACAGCATCGGCCGCTTGTCGTCGCGCTGTTCGACCGCGCGGCTGAGCTGGGAAAGAGCGATCACGGGAACGTGAAGTTCCTTGGCCAGGGTCTTGAGACCGCGCGAGATTTCCGAAATCTCGTTGACCCGGTTGTCGTTGGCGCGGCCGGAACCCTGCAGGAGCTGGAGATAGTCGATGACGATCAGGCCGATGTCGAAACGGCGCTTGAGGCGGCGGGCGCGGGTGCGCAGCGCGGCGATCGAGAGCCCGGGAGTGTCGTCGATGTAGAGCGGCAGTTCGGCAAGGCGCTGGCTGGCGAAGGAAAGCTGCTGGAAATCCTCGCGGCTGATCTTGCCCATGCGCAAGGCTTCGGAACTGATGCCCGACTGCTCGGCAAGGATACGCGTTGCAAGCTGGTCGGCGCTCATTTCGAGGCTGAAGAAGGCTGTCGCGGCGCCCACCGACTTTTCCGGGGCGATGCCGTCGGCAAGGTCGCGCTGCAGGCGGTCGGCCGCGTTGAAGGCGATGTTGGTCGCAAGCGAGGTCTTGCCCATGCCCGGGCGCCCGGCAAGGATGATGAGGTCGGAATCGTGCAGGCCGCCGATCTTCTCGTTTACCGAGGTGAGGCCGGTGGTCTTGCCGGAGATGTGGCCGCCCGAATTGAACGCCTTCTCGATCGCCTGGATCGCGGTGCGGGTGGCAACCCCGAAGCTCTGCGCTTCATTGGCCGTAGCCGCCCCTTCGGCGACCTTGTAGAGCGCCGCCTCGGCCCGCTCGACCTGTTCCATCGGCTCGACCGATTCGGAAGTGTCCATCGCGCCTTCGACAAGGCCGCGTCCGACCGAGATCAACTCGCGCAGCAGAGCCAGATCGTAGATCTGCTCCGCGAGTTCGCGCGGGGCGAGCAGGCCCTGGCCGTCAGCCGTGAGCCGCGCGAGGTAGGAGACACCGCCCAGCACCTTGAGCTGCTCATCCGCCTCGAAATAGGGTCGAAGCGTCACGGGGGTGACCACGGCCTTGCGGTCGAGCAGACCGAGAATCCGCTCATAGATGCGGGCGTGGACCGGCTCGAAGAAGTGCTGGGGGCCGAGCTGCGTCTGCAGTTCCTCGATCACGCGGTTGTCGATCAGCACCGCGCCCAGGAACGCGGCTTCCGCCTCGACATTCGAAGGCAGACTCCGCCCCTCGGCGGAATTGGCGGTTTCGGTGACGCTGCGGAGAAGCTGATCCTGAGGCATGAGGCGGCGGACAATGCTCTTCCCGGCGACCGCCAGCAAGCGATGAATGATCGCTTTTTAATCCACAGCTTGTGGATGGGTGCGCTCGGGCTTGCTCGCCCGTGCTGCAAACGCGTAAAGGGCCATTGCATCATGGCGGACCCGCGCATCACGCATATCGAACTGGACGAGGCGACCATCCTGTGGCGCAACGCGGATATCGAGCAGGAACGCCGGATAGCTATCTTCGACCTGATCGAGGACAACGTCTTCAGGCCGATCCGGGCTTTCGCCGCCGGCCATCAAGGTCCATACCAGCTGCGTATTTCGGTGCGCGACGGGCGGCTTCTGCTCGAAATCGCCGACGAGGCCGGCGCGCATCTCGAAACGATGGTGCTGGGGCTGGGCCGGTTCCGCCGTCCCATCCGCGAATATTTTGCCGTCTGCGAAAGTTATTACCAGGCGATTCGCAAGGCGACGCCGCGGGAGATCGAAACCATCGACATGGCGCGGCGCGGCATTCACAACGAAGCGGCCGAACTGCTCGTCGAAAGGCTCGACGGCAAGATCGAGACCGACTTTCCCACCGCGCGCCGTCTTTTCACTCTGATCTGCGTCCTGCATATTCGCGGTTGAGGGGGACGTCATGGCAAGGAAGAGAAGCGCCGGCGGGGCGCGGGGGCGCGGCATGGGCACGATCCTGCGCATTCTTGGCGCGCTGCTGCTCGTCGCGATGATCGGCGGCGCCTGGGGCTGGTGGCACTTGCGCCACTGGCTTCCCGACCGCGCCAGCTACCCTGCCCAGGGTGTCGAGATCGGCGCGGACGACGGGCCGCTGAACTGGCAGTCGATCAAGGCTATCGGCGCCGACTTCGCCTATATCGACGCCAGTGCCAGCGCCTTTGCGCGGGACCCGCGGTTCGTGATGAATTTCGAGGCGGCGCGTGCGGCGGGCATGCAGGTGGGGGCGGTTCATCGCTATGATCCGTGCCAGCCTGCGGAGAAGCAGGCGGCGAACTTCGTCACCACCGTCGCGCGCGATCCGGACCTGCTCCCCCCGGCGGTCGAGCTCGACATGCTGGCGGACAATTGCCCGGTGCGGGTATCCGACGCAAAGGTGGAAAGCGAGCTGATGACGTTCCTCAACCAGGTGGAGATGCATACCGGCAAGCCGGTGATCCTGAAGGTCACCAGGCAGTTCGAATCGCGTTACGATATTGCCGGCAAGCTCGATCGCAATCTCTGGCTGGTGCGCGACCGCTTTCTGCCCGACTATGCCGGCCGGCCCTGGACGTTGTGGACGGCGAACTCGTCGCTGGCCAACGAGATCGGGCAGGAGGACCTTCGCTGGATAGTGGTGCAGCCATGAGCGGGGGCAAGCGAGATGCCCTGATCGCCGCAGCCCGGAAAGCTGCGGCTGCGGCTTACGCGCCCTACTCGAACTTCCACGTCGGCGCGGCGCTGCTGATGGCCGACGGCTCGGTGGTGACCGGCGCCAACGTAGAGAACGCCAGCTACGGCCTCTCGCTCTGCGCTGAAACGGTAGCGGCGGCGAAGATACTTTCGAGCGGAATGCGGGTCAGCATCGAGGCCGTGGCGGTGGCCGGCGGCGAACCGGGGAAAGCGGGGAAGGGCGCGGCGATCACCCCCTGCGGACGCTGCCGCCAGATCCTCAACGAGCTTGCACAACTGGGCGGCACCGATCCGGTGGTCTGGTGCGACGGCGGGGAAGGGGTGCTGGAATTGCGCCTGTCGGAACTGCTGCCCCATGCGTTCGGGCCCGCGAACTTGGGGTAGGCGGGTGTGGCTTTCGTCCCGGCGAGGCTGTCAGGACGAAGCGATCGAGGGCGCCAAGGCGGTCGTTCCGGATTGCTTCGTCGCTGCGCTGCTCGCATGACGAAGAAAATAGAGAACTGGTCAACCCGAGGCCGTCTCCTCCCCCTCCACCAGCCATTCCAGCAAGGCTCCCAGGCAGTCGCGGCCCAGTTGCATCGAGCGTTCCGGGCTCCATTCCTGACGCGGCTCGGCGGCGGGGCGGTGGTCCTTGAACGGCATTTCCAGCGTCATCGAGACACAGCCGAACCGCTCGGCAAGCTGGTTGGTGGACATCGAGAGGTTGGCCTTGCCCGGCTGCGACACGGGATAGCCCAGCTTCGTCTGGAAATCGGGCGTTCGCCGTTCAAGCAGGGCGGCATAGCGGTTATAGCCGTCGAGCTGTTCCTGGCGAAGCGAAGGAATACCCTCGAAACCGGCGAGGAACACCGCCGGGATCGCCTCGTCCCCATGGACGTCCATCGCGAAATCGACGCCGCTTTCGCCCATGGCGCCGAGCAGCGCGAGCACCTCGGGCGAACGTTCGGCCGTGGGCTTGTCCCACTCGCGGTTGAGATTCACGCCGATGGCGTTGGTGCGCAGATGGCCGCGGCGCGAGCCGTCGGGATTGGCGTTGGGTACGACATGGAACCGGCACCGCCTGCGCAGCTCGCGCGCGACCGAACTGGCAGGGTCCGTCAGCAGCTCCAGCGCGCCTTCCATCCACCATTCGGCCATGGTTTCACCGGGATGCTGGCGCGCATAGAGCCAGACCCGTTTCGGCCCCGTGCCCGCCTGGAGGCAATCGATCGGCTGACCGTCCAGTGTGGTGCCGAGGCAGCGGTAGTCGACACCTTCCGCCGCGGCCGCGCGCGCGACGAGATCGTGGTGCCGCTCCATCGAATAAGGCGCGAAATAGGCGAACCAGGCCAGGTCGCCCGAGGGCTGGTGCGTGATCGTCAGCGTGCCGCTCTCACGGCTTTCGTCCCACTGGCTCGGGGCACGGCGCCAGTGGACGCGGTCGTCGGAAACGGCTGCGTTGTAGCCTGGCCAGCCAAAGGGATAGGCCGAACTGCCGAGCCCGGTAATGCGGAGCGTCAGTTCGCGCCCCGCCGCGCCGGCGACGCGGAAGTGAAACCACTGGAAGAAATCGGAATCGCGATCGCGCCGGATGGCAAGGCGGGCTTCGGTACTGTCGATGGAGAGGACTTCGATATTTCCGGAATCGAATGCGGCGTGGATCTGGATGTCACTCATTTCACGAGAATAGTTTCGCCGGACTGCCCCGGAAAGTCCTTGAACAGGGCCTCTGCCATTTTTGCCGCTCCCAGCGGGGTCTGCGCGAGAGGGGAGTCGGCTCGCACCGCGAACCGGGCGCGGCCTTCCCATATCGTTTGACCGGAAGCGCGGTCGCGGATCATCACGTGCATTCGCGTTTCCGCCTGCTCCGGCGGAGGGCCGGAGAGATTGATGCCGATGCCGACGCCCACCCCCGACCCGTAGCTGCCGGTGCTGCCGCCGACGCCGACGGAGACCGGGCCGCCCTCGCGCCCCGGCCGATAGGCCTGCCGCTCGATCGAAAGCGTCGCCACCTGCCGGCCGGGGCCGGCGCCGCCCGCCGCGTCGACATAGCCGACCCGCTGCAGTTCGCGCATGACGGCGCCGGCGTAGGCGCGGAACTCGATGCCGTCTTCCTGGCCCGGCGCCGGCTCGACGCTGATCGTGCCCCGGGCAAGCGGGACCGCTCCCGGTGCGTGAAAACGCGTGACTTCGACGGGGCCGACGGGGGCCACGCAGCCGGACAGGGCGGCTGCGGCGGCCAACGAGGCGGCACCCGCAAGGGATCGCAGGGAACGGCGCATTTCATCCTCTTCAATCTGGTGGAGCCGGGTTTGCGCCGACTATCGCACCGATGCAAGCGGGGTGGAGCGCGGCGAGGAAACAATGCCTCCGGCGCTTGACTTTGAAGACGCTGCCCACTAACGGCCCGACTTCAATTTTCGGCGGTCGGTAACCGCTGGCATACGCAGACGAGACAAGCCATGAAGATTCGCAACAGCCTGAAGTCGCTCAAGGATCGTCACCGGGACAACCGCGTGATCCGCCGCCGCGGCCGCACTTACGTCATCAACAAGACCAACCGCCGCTTCAAGGCTCGCCAGGGCTGATTCGTTTCGCCCGTCCCCGCCAGCGGCGGGGATCAACGGCGGACGGCCTTCGCGCGAAGACAGGAAGGCCCCCGCCATCGCGGGGGTCTTGTCATGTCCGCCATCTGCAACATGGAACGCATCGACGCTGTCGTTTTCGACGTGGGCCGCGTGCTCGTCCAGTGGGACCTGCGCGCGCTGTTCGCCAAGCTGATCGACGATCACGAGTATCTCGACTGGTTCTGCTCGAATGTCGTCACCGAGGAGTGGCACTTCGAGCACGACGCCGGACGCGACCTTGACGAGATGATCGCCGAGCGCAAGGCGCTGTTTCCCGGGCACGACCATCTGATAGACGCCTACGCCACGCGTTTCATCGAAACCGTGCCCGGCAATGTTCCCGGCTCTCACGAGATCGTGCGGGAACTGGCCCGGCGCGGTATCCCGCTCTTTGCGATCACCAACTTTGCCAGCTCCTTCTGGCGAGAATTCCGCGCGGGTGAGCCGCTGTTCGACCTGTTTGGCGACATCGTCGTGTCCGGGGATGAGAGGCTCGTCAAGCCCGACGCCCGCATCTTCCAACTTGCGGCGCGCAGGTTCGGCCATCCGCCCGGGGCGATGCTGTTCATCGACGACAATGCCGCGAACGTCGGAGCGGCGCGCGAACTGGGCTGGCAGGTCCATCACTTCAGCGACGCCGACACTCTGCGTAGAGACCTGGAGAGGCGGGGACTGCTTTGAAGCCCGGCGCGACTCGTCATGCCGGAAGGGGGCGGGTCTGAATGTCGGATTTTGTGCGTTGACCGGAAGATGCTAGGGGGAACAGGAGCAGTCTTCGCCTGGCGGGCAACGACAGCAGCAGATGCGATGCGGCCGGCAAGGCCGCTGGCCGCCTGAACGAAGATCTGCAGGACTTGCAGGGATCTGGAATTCGATGACCTATTGCGTAGGCATGATGCTGGAGCGCGGCCTCGTTCTCATGAGCGACACGCGGACCAACTCCGGCGTCGACAATATCTCGACGTTTCGCAAGATGTTCCACTGGGAAGAGCCGGGCGAGCGGATCATCGCCCTGATGGCCGCGGGCAACCTGGCAACCACCCAATCCGTGATCAGCCAGCTCGAGGAACGCGACAAGGCCCCGGCCGAGCGGCAAAACCGGCTGCTGCAGGCAGATACCATGGTCCAGGTCGCGACGATCGTCGGCGAACTGCTTCAGGGCATTATCGCCCGTCAGGAATGCGGCAACGGCCACTCGGCGGCGGGCACGTTCAGTGCTTCGATGATCGTGGCGGGGCAGTTCAAGGGGATGGAGCCGTGCCTGTTCCTGATCTACCCCGAAGGCAATTTCATCGAGGCGAGCTTCGACACGCCGTTTTTCCAGATCGGTGAAACCAAGTACGGCCGCCCGATCCTGATCCGCGCCTACGACCCGAAGATGACTTTCGAGAATGCCGTGAAGCTGCTCACCGTCTCGTTCGACTCGTCGCTCAAGGCCAACCTGTCGGTCGGCATGCCGCTCGACCTTCTGCTGATTGAACGCGATCGGCTTGAGCCGCTGCACGAGCGCCGCATCGAATGCGACGACCCATATTTTCAGGCCGTGTCCATGAGGTGGGGCGAGGCGCTCAAGCAGGCGCTGGACGCTCTTCCCGACTACAGGCTGGCGCCGGGTCCGTAGGGGCCGCGGCGTGCCGGCGGTCAATTGGCCGGCGAGAAATTGGGACACGGCAGGACCCCCGCTGGCGAATGCGGGATAACGCCGGGAAGGGAGAGACACGGGCAGGCGGTGCGGCCGGCGTGTGGTGCCTGAGACGACAGGCTGGCGCTTCTTCGTTGCGAACGGCTGGCG